>PKWL01000107.1 GCA_003133225.1 Janthinobacterium sp. | reverse complement strand
CGGCAGCGCCGGCGCCCGTCTTGCCTTGTTTAGCGCACCAAGTCGTAGCTGTAATCAGTCTTCCCGGCCTGCCCGGTGCTCAAGTCGAGCGCCTCGAAATACTCGTCTAAGATCGTCACCAACACGCGCAACCCGCCCGCATAGCCCCAGGTCGGAAAGCGGTGATGATGATGCCGGTCAGTGACCGGGAACACCAGCCGGATCAGCGGCACGCCGCAGTCGCGCTCGAGGTACTTGCCGTAGGTGTTGCCAATCAGGAAATCGACCGGCTCCGTGGACAACAGCGAACGCAGGTGCCACAAGTCGCGTTTCGGATACACCTTGCCATCCTTGCCGAACGGGGAAGCGTCCAGCAGCGCCTGCACCTTGAGCGCCCAATCCTTGTCGCCATTGGTCGATAGCACATGCACCGGCTCGCACCCGAGTTCGAGCAGGAAGGAGGTCATGCCGAGCAGGAAATCAGGGTCGCCGTACAGTGCGAATTTCTTTCCATGCAGGTAGGCCTGGGAGTCGGCGATGGCGTCGATCAGGCGCCCGCGCTCCTGCTCCAGCTCGGCCGAAACCGGCTTGCCGCTCAGGCGCGCCACTTCCATCAGGAACTTGTCCGTTCCGCCCACGCCCATCGGGTGATTCAGGAACACCACTTCCTGCCCTTTGGTGGCAATGTATTTGCCGCTCTTCTCCGCGCTGTGTTCCTGGAACACGACAGTGGCCTTGGCGTTCAACGCGCGCCCGACTTCCTCCTTGCTGGTGCCGCCGTCATACATGCGGAACTCGCCATCGGTCGCCGTGTTCCAGGCGTCCGATGGATCGCACAAGATGGTGTGCTCGACCTCCATCGAGGCGAACATGCGCCGCACTTCGGGAATGTTGCCGACCACGAAACCATCGAAGCCACCGATGAAGTTGATCGACTGGTCCGGCACTCGCTCCAGCGCCGCCGCGGTGCCAGCCTTGCCATCCCAAAAATAGCTCAGCACGCCTTTTAGGGCGTTGTCGTAGCCGGTGATATGGCTGCCCACGAAGGCCGGCGTATGCGCGAACGGCACGTCGAAATCGCGCGGGATGCTGCCCTTTTCCTTGGCCGTCTTGATGAAGGAATCGAGGTCGTCGCCGATCACCTCCGCCATGCAGGTGGTGCTAACGGCGATCATCTCCGGCTGGTACAGGCTGTAGGCGTTGGCCATGCCATCGACCATGTTGTTCAAGCCGCCGAACACGGCCGCGTCCTCCGTCATCGACGACGATACGGCCGAGGTGGGTTCCTTGAAATGGCGCGAGAAATGCGAGCGGTAATAGGCCACGCAACCTTGCGATCCATGCACGAACGGCAGCGTCTTTTTGAAGCCGACGGCGGCGAACACCGCCCCTAACGGCTGGCACGCCTTGGCCGGATTGATGGTCAACGCTTCGCGGGAAAAATTCTTTTCCCGGTAGTCCATGCTCTTGGTCCAGTCGCACACTTCCTGCACCTTGGCGCTGCTGTGGCCAAATTCAAATTCTTTCTTTTTCTCGAGGAGGGCAACATATTCCGGCTCGCGGAACAGCTTTTCGTGATCGAGGATCTTCTCGGCGCTTTGAGGCATGATTGATAACTCCTTTTCTAAAACGTTAGCTTTTCCACGGCGCCTTGATCAGGCCCCACACCGGACTGTTGATCGCCATGTCCATGTCGCGCGCGAAGATCGCGAAGCCGTCATAGCCGTGATACGGACCCGAGTAATCCCAAGAATGCATCTGCCGAAACGGCACGCCCATTTTCTGGAACACGTATTTTTCCTTGACGCCGGCGCCGACCAGGTCGGGCCGCATTTTTTCGACGAACTTCTCGAATTCAAAGCCGGTGACGTCGTCGTAAATGAGCGTGGCGTCCTTCACGTCATGCGTGGTGCGCTGATAGTCGTCGCCGTGGCCGAACTCGTAACCGGTGCCGATCACGACCATGCCCAGATCTTCATAGGCCCCGATCACGTGGCGCGGACGCAGGCCGCCCACGACCAGCATCACCGTCTTGCCTTCCAGGCGCGGACGGTACTTGGCGATGACCGCCGCCGTCAAGCTCTTGTACTTGGCGATGACGCGCTCGGCGCCTTCCTTTATCTTGTCGTCAAAGTGCGAGGCGATCTCGCGCAGGCTGGCCTCGACCTTGGACGGCCCGAAGAAGTTGTACTCGACCCAGGGGATGCCGTACTTTTCTTCCATGTGGCGCGAGATGTAGTTCATCGAACGGTAGCAGTGCAACAAGTTGAGCTTGGCCTTGGGCGTGTTTTCCATTTCCGCCAGCGAACCGTCGCCCGACCATTGCGCGATCACGCGCAAACCCATCTCTTCGATCAGAATGCGCGAGGACCAGGCGTCGCCGCCGATGTTGTAGTCGCCGATGATGGCCACGTCGTAGGGCGTGCTCTGAAATGTTGCATGCTTGCCGTCGGCCTTGTCGAACACCCACTCGCGGATCGCATCGTTGGCGATATGGTGGCCCAGCGATTGCGATACGCCGCGAAAGCCTTCGCAGCGCACCGGCACGATGGTGTGTCCGTCAAATTCTTTGGATTTCTTCTTCGACACCGCCTCGATGTCGTCGCCGATCAAGCCGATCGGGCATTCCGACTGCACGCTGATGCCATTGTTGAGCGGAAACAGGGTCTGGATCTCGTCCATCACTTTTTCCAGCTTTTTGTCGCCGCCAAAGACGATGTCCTTCTCCTGAAAGTCGGAGGTGAATTGCATCGTGCCGAAACTGTCGACACCGGTGATGCCGTTGTAATAGTTGCGGCGCGTGCCCCACGAATACTGGCCGCAGCCGACCGGACCATGGCTGATGTGCACCATGTCCTTGATCGGTCCCCACACCACCCCCTTGGAACCGGCATAGGCGCAGCCGCGGATGGTCATGACGCCGGGGATCGACTTGATGTTCGATTTGACGCCGCAATCGCTATTGCCTTCTTCGAACACATTCAAATGCTTGGCGCGCTTTTTCGCCATTTTCTCCGGATAGGCCTGCAAGACCTCACCGATCAATTCGTGGTTGCGTGCTTTGGTTTCTTCAACAGTGAGGCTCATTTTTTTACTCTCCAATAAAACTCGATCGCGGCGCGGTGAATCAGAGCCCCGCAAGGGCGCCCTTCACCCCCCATAGCGAAAAACGGCGACAGGGGGCGGCGCATTACGCAGCGGCTAGTTCGGTCGCCGTCTTGCCGACCTTCGACTCGTCGATCACCGGCATCAAGCCATGCTCCATCAACAAGTCCTCCAGCTCATCCATCGTGATCGGGGTCGGGATCGTGCCCTTGCCGGCATTGGCGTGGATCTTCACCGCCAGATCCCGGTATTCCTGGGCCTGCTTCGATTCCGGCGCATATTCGAGTACCGTCATGCGGCGCAACTCCGCATGCTGGACGATGTTGTCGCGCGGAATAAAATGGATCAGCTTGGTATTGAGCTTGACCGCTAGAGCTTCGGCCAGCTCCAGTTCCTTGTCGGTCTGGCGCTCATTGCAGATCAAGCCGCCCAGGCGCACACTGCCGGAATGGGCATACTTCAAAATGCCCTTGGCGATGTTGTTGGCGGCGTACATGGCCATCATTTCGCCGGACATGACGATGTAGATCTCCTGCGCCTTGTTCTCGCGGATCGGCATGGCGAAGCCGCCGCACACGACGTCGCCCAGCACGTCATAGGAGACGTAATCCGTGTTGTCGTAGGCGTTTTCCTCTTCCAGGAAGTTGATCGAGGTGATCACGCCGCGGCCGGCGCAGCCCACTCCTGGCTCCGGGCCCCCTGCTTCGACGCAGCGGATGCCCTGATAGCCCACTTTCATCACATCCTCGAGTTCCAGATCCTCGACCGAACCGGCTTCCGCGGCCAAGCTCAAGATCGTGTCCTGGGCTTTGGCGTGCAAGATCAGGCGGGTCGAGTCCGCTTTCGGATCGCAGCCGACGATCAGAATGCGCTGTCCCATTTCAGCCAGCGCCGCCAGCGTGTTCTGCGAGGTGGTGGATTTGCCGATGCCACCTTTCCCATAAAAAGCGATTTGCCTAAGTGCAGCCATTTGAATCTCCTTGTGTCGATGTGTAAGCAGTTGCCGATGTTTGCATCCGGGCTGAAGGCGCTACGAAACTCAAACAGGCTCTTCGCCTCAAGTGTCGCGCTCGGCAAAACATGTTCGGTGCACCTTCCATTCAGCAATTGCTGTGCCAACTCCGCGCAGCTTGGCTAAGTCATTGATTGCACGCGTATTTATCTTATTTGCGCGGAAGGCGCACAGGTTCATGAGGGCTGTCGCAAACCGCACAAACGGCACTCAATGTAGGGAACGATACAAGGCCCGCATGGTGCATTTTGCCGTTCCACATGCGCCCGCACGCTCTGCCACGGGGGCCCACCTGCCGCGGCGCCCCCGACCACGGCTGGAACAAAGCTTGCTAAGCCCTTTCCCAGCGCTATTTTTTTCATTCGACAAGGGAAATTCACATGACCAGCATCACCGACACACCATTCGCCGGTCTCGAGGCCGAAGGCCGCCTATTGAGTCCCGTATTCAAAGGCGCGCTCGGCACGCCCGGACGCTTCGGCTTTCGCGGCGAAATCGCGCTCAAGTTCCAAGTTTCCATGGCCGACGAGAAACGTCCGCCCGAAATCAAGTTCGACCAGGTGATGGCCGTGGCCGACGCAGGCGCGCCCGCCCTCTCCTTCCTGGCCGGGGTGGCGCACTCGCTACAGCACTTGACACTGCTGTGCCAAGTCGTGGGCGAGCGACTCTCGCCGAGCGGCAAATATTTTTTCTTCGCCAGCAACCTCGACATTTCGCAGCGCTACCAGATCGCCTACGGCGGCGCCACCTTCTGGGTCCTGCCGCTGGAGGAAGCCACCGTCTACAACGAATTGCTGGAATTGTTCCATATCGAACGCGGCGACCTTAAAAAGCTCGACACCGCCGGCAAGCTGAGCGCAGTTGCCGCTGGCGCCGCCAGCTTCAACGGCAAGTTCAAGGAAATCAGCTTCGCCGAAGGCTTGACCATCATGGGCCCGCTCAAGGTGCGCGAAAACCGCCCCGTGTGAGTGGGC
>PKWL01000040.1 GCA_003133225.1 Janthinobacterium sp. | reverse complement strand
TGTGCCATTTGACAAGCCTGGGCCAGGCGTAACACAGGGACAGACCCGGACAGAGCAGGAGACCGTGATCGCACGGGAAGTCATCGAGGCCTCGGTCGGCGGCTATGGTCCGCGTCAATACGCCCGTCAAGATAATTGTCGCTCAACACGGCTATAAGGATGTTTGCGAATTCCACGCCAAAGATGTTGCCGCCGACCGAAACCTACCCCCTTTTAGGGCGAAGTTTGGCGGCTTGGACGCGCTAGTGCCTTGATTGGAAATTTCTTAAAACGATAAGTATCGACACCGGAAGCAAGTGGGGTCAATGCCCAAGAGGGGTAGGCTTTGGCCTGCACAGGCGTTGCATGTCTGGTGATGAAAATTTTGGCTTCGGCGTTGATCGGTATGGACGCTACGTTATACGTCAAGGTAGCGAAATCGAGCAACATGGTACGAAGTCTATGCGCCGGTAGATTATCGTCTGTGCGGTGATGTGCGGCCTTGGGCTTCGCAGTTTCAGAGCGGAGAGTCGGGGCGATGGCGACCGGATTGGCTAGGTTATCTCGCGGCGAAGCGAGTTCCTCATCGTCATGCAGCATCAGTTTGAACGCGATACGCCGATGCCGCTCAACGTAGTGGGTGAGCATGCATTTTTTAACACTCCGGAGAAGTAGTAATGCAATTACTTCGTTTTACACCGATGATTAGCGTGTCGCGGTGCTGTTCTAGGAAGCACTGGAACTGCTAATTGTTCCACTGCTCTCTTTGCTTGCCAATCCATTTTCCGCCGCATATTGTAATGCGACATCAAGCGCCTCCATAAACTCTCTGACCCTGATTGGCTTCGTCAAATAGCGGAAGAACCCAGCCTCCATACCCCTTTCGATGTCACTTGGCATGGCGTTGGCCGACAGTGCCACGACCGAAATGTGGGCGGTTGCCGGATCTTCGCGCAAGATTTTCAAGGTGTCATAACCACTGATGTCGGGTAAATTGATATCCATCAAAATCACATCCGGCTGATGGGCGCGCGCCAACTGGATGCCCATGTGGCCATCGACGGCCGACAAAAATTTCAAATCGCTGCGCCGCGCAATCAATTGCTCGACCAAGGCCAAATTGGCCGGATTGTCCTCAACATAGAGTAGCGTGCGTAGGGGCGATAACTCATGCGCCGTCACATGATCCGGTCGATCGGTACCATACTCGCCGCTGCTGTCAAACCCCAGCTCAGGCGCGCTCGATATGGGCAATTCGACCCAAAATACGCTGCCAACATCGACCGTGCTTTCGACGCCGATGACACCGCCCATCAACTCGACCAGTTGCTTGGTGACAACCAGGCCAATACCGGCGCCTTCTTCGGTACTGGCCTCTTGCCCAAGCCGATTGAACGGTTGGAATAGTTGCGCCAACTGATCTGGCGCCAGGCCGGCTCCGGTATCCTTAACGCTTACCCGCACTCGATTTTCACCACTCGTCGCGCATTCGACTATGATCGAGCCGCCGGCGCGATTATATTTGATCGCATTCGACAGCAAGTTTGTGATCACCTGCTTGCTCCTGGTGCGATCGGCGTAGACGTAAAACAGATTCTCAAAGCGAGGGAACGTCATCTGTATCACCCGCTGATTCGCCTGCGGCTCCATCATCGCCTGACATTCTTGCAGCACCTCGCTGAGCGACATCGATTCCTGCGACATCGTCACTTTGCCAGATTCAATCATTGCCAGATCGAGGATTTCATTAATAAGGCGAAGCAGATACCAGCCAGCTTTGATAATCTGGTCAATCGAGAGTTTCTGCGCCGATGAGGGCGGTGGCGCGCCGGAAGCCATCAACTGCGCGAATCCAAGCACCGCATTGAGCGGCGTGCGTAATTCATGGCTCATACTGGACAAAAATTCCGATTTCGCCAGATTGGCTTTTTCCGCTGCAGCGGTCGCACTTTTCAGTGCAAGGTTATTTTCTTGCAGCGCATGCTCAAACTGCTTCCGGTCGGTGACATCACGGGCCGCCGCGAATACGCCTTGCAGCTTGCGGTCACGGTCATGGAAGGTGGAGGCGTTGTACGAGACAACCGTTTCCGTGCCATCGATGGCGCGGGCGGTCAACTCGTAGTTGGTCACTTTGCCATCGCGCAGCGCCTGCGTGATGGCCGACTTGGCCCGTTCCGGATCGGTATAATAGTTTTCGAACGGAGCCCCGATCAACTCATCGCGGGTGCAACCGGTCAGCGCTTCCATCTGCCGGTTAACGTCGGTAATGATGCCGTGTGGATTGGTCGTCATCAACGCGTCGATATTCGATTCGATCAGCGAGCGCGTATAGAATTGCTGATCGCGCAAACGCTGGTCGAGCCGCGCCTGCGCCACTTCGACTTGTTTGCGTGCCGTGTTATCGGTGCCAATCAACAGGTAGCCGATAACTCTGTCTTGCGCGTCACGCAGCGCGGTAACGGACACGACCGCCGGAAAGCGGCTGCCATCCTTGCGGATATAGGTCAGCTCGTAGATGTCCTCGATCCCACGCGAGGCCTTGAACACCAACGCCTCAAAGCCTGGCGTAATCGGGGTTCCGAGCTCGCCGCTTAGCGCTTTGGCACGCGCGATCACTTCCTGCGGATCGGAAATGTCGGCCGGCGTGATCTTGTTCATCACTTCGGCTGCCGTATAGCCCAGCATGCGCTCGGCGCCGACATTAAAAATTTGAATCACGCCGTTTGCGTCAGTGGCGATACACGAGAAATTGGCGCTGTTAAAAATCGCGTTCTGCAGCGCGCCCGCCTTGAGCAGCGCCTCTTCCGCTTGCTTGCGCGCGGTGACATCGCTCAGCACGACACGAAGTATCGGCGTGCCATCGGAATCCAGGGCGGCCGTGGCCGCCAGAGACGCCCAGAATTGCGTGTCGTCCTTCATCACCATCCGCAACTCGCACGACTGCGCTTCCCCCGACTCAATAAGCTGCTTACCGAGCAGGTAGAAGATATCCTGGTCTGCATTGAGGATGAAGCAAGAGAGCGGTTGCTTGACCAGCGCCCCCCGGGATACGCCAAGCAGAATCGCGGCGGTGAGGTTGGCTTGCAGGATCAGACCCGTTCCACTGACGGTGCAATAGCCCACTGGCGCCAAGTCATAGAGGTCAAAATAGCGCTCCCGCGCGGCGTCCAGTTCACCCTGTGTTCGGCGCAATTCCTCGTTTTGCATCTCCAGCTCGATCTGATGCACGCGCAGCTCATGTAACATCTGGAGTGTTGCATCTGGCGACATCTCCGCGATAAGCTCAGGCGACTGTGTCACTTTTCCCAGAAAGATCGCTTCGGCCCGCTGACGCAGCGCCTGCCCTGAGATTGCCAAAGGGGCATCGAGAACGGGAAGTTTTTCCTTGTCGTGCATTGTGCACCTCCATCGATCGATCTATGATACTTTCGCCCGTTCCGTTGTCGAAATCGCATACATTTTCCCGGCCTCGTTCAGCAAAGCGGTCGCGACCATCGAGATTTCCACGACAGTACCGTCTTTGGTGATCCGCTGTGTACGATACGGCTCCAGAACTTCAGCTTGGCCAAGCTGATGTACCTTGGACAAAGCTTCCTCGCGCAGCCCCTGCGGGATCCGGTCACGCACATTCATCAGCAGCGCCTCGGATTCACTCCAACCATACATTCTCACGGCTCCCGGGTTCCAGGCCAGGATGCGGCCATCCAAGTCCTGCATGGTGATGGCGTCGTGCGCATCGCGCACGACTACTGCCAGTCGGAGCAGCTCATTGGCTTTGCGCAGCGCATCCCGTATCTGCACAGTCTCCGTGATGTTAACAAAAGAGATCACCGCACCTTCGATCACGTTGTTGAGCGTGCGGTAGGGCTGGATGCGCATCGTGTACGATTTGCCCTCCGCGGTCTGCACGTCCACCTCTTTGGGCACCAGCGTATTCAGCACCTGCTGCACGTCCGCGACCAGGCGGTCGTAGCCGGCCAGGTTGGATACGAGGTGGCTCACGGGCCGCCCCACGTCGCTCAGGATCAGGTTGATGATCGCGCTGGCGGCGGGGGTGAAACGCAGGATGCGCAATTGATGATCCACAAAGATGGTGCCGATGCCGGTGCCGGCGAACAGGTTGTTCATGTCGTTGTTGGCCCGCGACAAATCGGCCACCTTGGTTTGCAACTCGGTATTGACCGTGGCCAGTTCCTCATTGACCGACTGCAATTCTTCCTTGGAGGTCTCCAGCTCTTCGTTGGTGGATTGCAGTTCCTCGTTGATCGACTGCATTTCCTCGTTCGATGATTTGATCTCTTCGGTGGAGGTTTCCAGTTCCTCATGGGCACTTTGGATGTATTCGTCCCTCGCCCGCAATTCTTGCTTGAGCGCCGCGATGCGCGCTTCGACGTCCGACTTGGGGCCGTCCGCTGCTACTTTTTCTTGGACGGCGGTCTGCTGCGCCAGTTCGGGATCGTCCAGCGGCGCTTCCTCCAGCGTGACCAGGTACAGCGACGACCCTGGCGTCGCGGCAGGGTCTGCCGTCACCGGATGGATCGTCAGGTTGACCATGGTGAAGTGACCGTTGGTTTTAACGCGCAGTCCCGGGCAGCGCACGATCTTCCTGGTCTCCGCTGCTTTGCGCAGGGTCGTGGTCAGACCGGGCCGCAGCCCTGCGCGGGCCATCTTCAGGATATTGCTGATGCCAGCTACGCCTGGAGCCGGCTCCAGGAACATCCCGGTGCGGCCATGCAGGTAGAGGATATCGCCCTGGTCGTTGACCAGAGCGCTGGATGGGGCGATCTGCAAGAGTGCCTGTTCGGTCAGCTCGCGCGGCGCCAGTTTCACGGGGGATGCCGTCTTTCCGGTGCCCTGCAGGTGCGCCGTATCGTTCGCGGTCATGGGCTCGACGAACCGGCCCAGTGCCGCGCGTTGTATGCCGTTATAATTCTCCTTGCGCTGATACAGCTTCGACTTGCGGTCCAGTATCGCAAACAGATCGTCAAACCCGCCCACGCCTTCGGAGGTACCTAGGAATAGTATGCCGCCTGGTTTCAGCGCGTAGTGGAACAGCGGAATCAGCTTCTTCTGCAACTCTCCGCCCAAATAGATCAGGAGGTTGCGACAACTGATGAGGTCGAGTTTGGAGAAAGGCGGGTCTTTGATCATATCCTGCTTGGAAAAGACCAGCATGTCGCGTATGCCCTTGTGAATGCGATAGGCGCGGCCCTCTGGCTCGGCCGTAAAAAAGCGCGCTAGTCTTTCCGGCGAGAGGTCGGCGGCGATGCTGGCCGGGTAGAGGCCGGCCCGGGCCGTGGCAATCGCCCGGCTGTCAATGTCGGTGGCGAAGACCTGCACCGTGTAATTTTGCTTGAGCGTCTCCATGCGTTCCTGCACCAGAATAGCGATGGAATAGGCCTCCTCGCCGCTGGAGCATCCGGCCGACCAGACGCGGACCGAGGCGCCTGCGGGCTTGCCGTCAAAGAGCTTGGGAATGATCTGCTCCTCCAGCACCTGGAAGGCCTCTGGATCACGGAAGAAATTGGTTACTCCGATTAACAGGTCGCGAAACAGCGCCTCCACTTCAGGCGGCGTCTGCTGCAGATACTTGACATATCCGTCTATTGCTTCGATCTGGTGCACGGCCATACGCCGTTCAATACGCCGGTTGATGGTGCTCGGCTTGTATTGAGAAAAGTCATGGCCGGTCTGCGCGCGCAGCAGGATGAAAATCTTCTTCAGAGCGTTCTCGGTCTTCGGCACCGGGGCGCTGGCGGCACGGTGAAGCTTGCCGAAGGCGTGAGCGACATAGGCGATGATCTGGGCGGGCATCTCGGCCGGTGGCATCTCGTAATCCACCAAGCCGGTGGCGATGGCGCTGCGTGGCATGCTGTCGAACTCGGTGGAATTGGGGTTCTGGGCCATGACCATGCCGCCCTCCCCCTTGATGGCCCGCACGCCCAGGGTGCCATCGCTGCCCGTGCCAGAGAGCACAATGCCGATGGCCCGCTCGCGCTGGTCCTGGGCGAGCGACCGGAAGAAGAAATCAATCGCCATGCGATGGCCGCGCGGCTCGGTGGGTTCCAGCAATTGCAGCGTGCCGTTCATAAACGCCATGTCGCGGTTTGGCCGGATGATATATGCGCAATTGGGTCGCACCACCATTCCGTCCTCGACCTCGAAGACCTGCATGCGGGTAAAGCGCTGGATGATGTTGGAGAGGATACTTTTGTGGTCCGGTGCCAGGTGCTGCACCAGCACAAAGGCCATGTCCGGATCGATGTCGGCGGGCATACCAGAGAAGAAGGCCTCGAACGCCGCCAGCCCCCCGGCCGAAGCGCCGATGCCGACGATGGGGAAGGATGCGTCTGCGACATTTTCTGCCGAAGCGACGGGATTGACCAGAGGCACCAAAGATTGGGACTTGGCTTTCTTTGTTACATTGCCGGCGATTATGCTTCCCCCCAGGCGCCAGGCTGGCGCACTTCTTAAAGAATAGTACACCATGGAAACCGTCCTCGTAGTATTTCTCCCAGGATAACGATGTAATTAGGGTGTGCCGCTAGCTCGGAGCGATTGGCCACGCGGGCCGGCCGGCGTGGGAAATTTTGGTCGGCCAACTGTTCCACTTGGCAATCAATATACAGCCACCTATCCACGCCGCCTTTCGGGCTATCTTGGGCATCAATAGTCGTTATGGACAGCAAAACAATCGCATGAAGCTAACCTAATAGCATTTGGCGTCATTCCTTTATTGTCTCCTTGCTTGTCAAACCATTTTCCATCGCGTAGTGCAGTGCGACATACAGCGTATCGATAAACTCCGTACCGTTGACGACTGCGTAGAACGGCCGCGCCTCCTGCCCCGCTGCTACCGGCTCACGGCAGAAATGGATCGGTGACATAATACAATCGGCAGCAAAACTGTGGCCGATGCGATATGGCCCCACGCCGTTCTGTTTGGAATTTGACATAGGGTTGCCGACCCGCACGCATCGCGAGATGCCGCCCAGAGCGCTGGAATGTTGGCGTTTCTGTTGCGGTCAAGGGCGGCGAAGCTCGGCGAAGCGTACTCTTGAGGGCAACAGAAAAGCCTTTACGCTCAAGGGCTTAGGGTTGGGTGCAGTTTTTTGCAGCCAGCCCCTGAGCCCGTCCGGCGGCAAGGACTTCCCCGCCCTCGGGGCGGGGTTAGGGGTGGGGAATCCCTTTATAACGACGGTCAGCCATTTCGAGCCCTCGCCAAGTTCCACTGAAAACGGCATAGAGCCTGCGATATTGGACCAGATTATGCAAGTTCTTATGCAATCAAATTGAACAGAAATTCAATGCACCCACTGAAGAAAAAAGCAAACTGCAGCTAAATGGTAAAATCGCTGCATCTCTAAGTCGGCTGTTTCCTGCATCGACTGTCGAATTTGTGGCTGCAGCGTCGAAATGCGAATCGGTAGCAAGATCGTGCGAATTGGTGGCAATGCGATACAAATAGGCAAAGCGGGTGTTTTGACATGACTTCTTTGAAAAATGCAAAGCGGCGATATTGCTTTATAATTTAGCCGTGTCGGATCTGTAACTTACGTTGCCATAGGAATGGGCGATGCGAAAGGTGATGTAGATGTCGATTAGAGTGGGTCCCTTGGCGAAAGATATCCCTATTGTTTGTGTTGGCGGTTCGGCCGGTGGGCTCGACGCCTATGTTCGGCTATTGCAAAATCTCCCGGCTGACATGGGTGTCGCGATCGTCATCGTTAATCACATCAGAAACTTCCCTACACAACTGCATGAGATTCTTCCCCATCACACAACTATGCCGGTTGATCTAATCACGGAACGATTGCAAATCGAACCTAACCGTGTATTTATCATCCCTGAAAATCGGGATTTGCACGTCCGAAATGGAGAGTTCCGTCTAAAGCCAATATCAAAGCCTCGGGGCTGGCCCGATGTAATCACGATTTTCCTGCGTTCACTGACCCGTTACTGGGATGGTAAGCTTATTGCGGTAATCGTCTCTGGCTACGATGGCGACGGGGCGGCAGCTTTATGCGGCATCAAAGAAGTAGGTGGCATTACAATCGCGCAGAAGCTTAGTACGGCGAGCCATCCAGACATGCCGGAGAGCGCAATTGCTAGCGGGTGCATTGATTTTGTGCTGTCGCCAGAAGATATCGCTCAAGAAATTGTGCTGATCGCGCGTCGAAATCCAAGTGACATCGACACCAAGTCGTATCCCAAGTGAGGAAAATATGGTAGGTTCGAACGTTCATCGTAAGTAAATATTGGCCGATTGAAGATGGTCATTACCTTTGCCACAAGATGGTAGCGGCCATCGCTGTATTGCACGACAAGAAATCAATCCAGAAATATGGATACCCTAATTTTCCTAGCCTCGGTATTTACAGCCCGCAGGTCGCAGATACATTTTCGAGTCAGTTTCAAACTTCATCTTTTTGAAACGCATGTGCTGTGACACCGAGTAGTATATGCTCCTGACGCTGCAAGTCGGTGAATTCGTGGTCGAAGGCCTGAACAACGGTGCCGCAGTCTGTGGAGCACCGTCATGCTTAACAGTCCCAGGACCTATACGGTCGCAGGTCGTGAGGTTTGCCCTTTGCTCCGGGTAAAGCGGCAACTTCTCGATATTCTCACGCTGTAGCGAGTTGCAGGGGGTAGTTCGCGTTGGATCAGAGCCTGCACAATCAGTGCAAAGAGGCGCATTGTGAAAGATGCATCGAGGCGACATTCATTCCTGAAAAAGAAGGGGTTCTCGTGTTTAGTCTTGACTTGATCAAAGCACTTTTCGATCATGGGTTGGCACGCCTCGAGTACCTGCGCTGGCGACAAGCCGCGATCATTGGTTATCAATAGGAATATCGCCACTGGCTTACCGGTTCCATCCATACATGTGGCGACGGGACCACGGCAGGCCAGATGGATCCCACGACCGGCCTTGACACACACCACTTGATACAATGAAATCCAATCCTGGTTGAAAACATAGGCGCAACCTGCCAGATAGACGCGCCAGATGCGATACTGTCTATCGCCTGCCAGACGCTTTAGGTTATACGCGATATCGGTCTGGTCTGTTTACAATTCTCGCAGGACAGCACATGCCCACCCAGTGCCTCGCTACGGTTCGATGGATGACCCAGCCTTGATCTGACCTAGGCTCAAGTGGCCTTGCTGAGCCTGACGAATGTAACTAGGCCAGCACGAGGCTGGCCCTTTTCGTAACTGCTAGTTCAGTTCCTATCAGCCTTTTGAATTACGACCAAATTAGATCTCTGATCGCATCCAGCGCCTGTGGTCGCTCAGGTCTGGTTAATGACCGGAGCTCTTGCAGGCAGTTTCCGTACTCTTTTGTGCGGTATTGCAACAACCCATTGCACTCTTGGAACTGTCCTTGGCATCGCTGAGGTTGTTCTTGTCGTGGCATTCAGCAGCTTTGAGATGATTCTTGGCCGCTTCTTGATGGTCATTTGCAGCTTGTTTATGGAGACCGCTAGCGTCTTTGGAATTTTGCATGATATGTTCCTTGGTTAGATGAATTGAAATCCAATGTACATGCCGCACAATTGGTTTGAGCGACATGGTCACAATAGGCTCTCAGTAATTTTTAAACTGTGCGGCGACGAACATAGTTGAAGACTAAGGTGGGCCCCGGTGT
>PKWL01000039.1 GCA_003133225.1 Janthinobacterium sp. | reverse complement strand
GCCGCTAGCGGCATAGCTACAAGAGCCGACTGGTCCCCTTCGATCCAAGCGTGGGCGCGGCGCTTCGTTCATACGCCCAACTGCGCGACCGAATCGTTCTGAACCCAGAAAGCGATCATTTCTTCTTGTTCGATGATGGTAGTCGGATCAGCCAATATCACATCCACTATGCGTTGCGTTGCTTGTGCAAGCACCTGGATTGGCAACCGCGTGGCGACTATCTCCATCACCGGCTCCAAGACATGCGCCACACCTATATCGTTCGCAGCATCTTGCGCTTTTACCAGAAAGGGATCGAGGTGGATCGGGCTGTTCTTGCGCTGGCAACCTATGTTGGTCATGCCCACGTAGGCGATACCTACTGGTACGTCACCGGCATTCCCGAGTTGATGAGCATTGCCGCCAAACGTTTCGAAGAATATGCACAGGAGGCATCAAAATGAGCTCAGTACTTGAAGATCCTGCCGAATTTGCCGCCCTGATCCAGCGTTTCTTCGTCGAACGACTCATGCAACAGAAGAACGTAAGTCCGAGGACCATCGAGGCCTATCGGGACATGTTCCGGCTGTTGCTGAGCTACGCCGAGCAACATCTGCACAAGCCGCCCGCGCGACTGTCCCTCAAGGATTTCGATACGAAACTGGTTCTTGGCTTCCTCGACCACCTCGAAGCGGTGCGCCACAACTGCATTCGGAGCCGTAATGCGCGGCTTGCCGCCGTGCATTCATTCTGTCGTTACATGGCGCTGAAATGCCCGCCGGCCTTGTATCTGGCCCAGCAAATTCTCGCCATTCCAGTGAAACGGTACGAGAAACCGATGCTCAGCTTTATGTCCAGAGACGAAGTCCGCGGTCTGTTGGCGGCGCCTGACCCGCATACCTGGTTTGGCCAGCGTGACCGGGTTTTACTTCAAATGCTGTACAACACTGGTGCCCGCGTTTCGGAAATAGTCGGCATTCGCATCGCAGACCTGAACTTCGACGGCGCCCCGTGCGTCCGGCTGCACGGAAAGGGACGCAAGCAGCGCACCGTGCCGCTTTGGACGGAAACGGTTGCGATGATTCGTCGATGGCTGCAACAGTGGTGTTCGTCGGCAGATGCGCCGCTCATTCCAAATCGACACGGCCGGCCAATGACCAGGGCCAACGTGGCCGAGCGGATAGCTCTGGCGGTAGCTTCTGCGACAAAACAATTTCCGCAATTGCGTGATCGCCGTATAACGCCCCATTCCTTGCGACACTATCTGCCCTTCCTGACTATGTCTTGTACCGCGCTGACAGGGTGGCCCTGGCTTGCATAGGCGGGGTTCCAAAGAGACATAGTATTGACTTCTTCCATTAACTCCCGCAGTCGGGGAAGGAGTCCATCATGCGATACGTTGTCAACAGCCAGGTTGTGTTGCTGCGGCCGCCGGAAGGTCCGCTAGCAAGCCATATCGCCGATTTCGCCAAATCGGTAACTGATTAGCGCTGATCTTCATCTTCGCCGAACTGACCAGTCTGGCAATGGTCAAACCTGATGTGGGTGCAAGGCTGCGGACATGAGCGGAGGCGGATCATGGCAAAGATGAATCAAGTTCAATTTCAAGCCGGTATGAGCCTGGAGCAGTTTATGGCGCTCTACGGGTTGCAGAGTCAATGTGAAGAGGCACTGGCGCGTTGCCGTTGGCCCGGCGGATTCGCCTGCCCCCACTGCGGGACGCACAAGCACTACATCGTGTGGCACGGCAAAGCGAAGACCTTCCAGTGTTGCGCGTGCGCCCGCCAAACCACGCTGACCGGCGGGACGATCTTTCATTCAAGCAAACTGCCGCTGACGAAGTGGTTCCAGGCCATGTATTTTCTGACCCAAGCGAAGAACAACGTGTCGGCTCTGGAGCTGAAACGGCTGATTGGCGTGTGCTACCGCAGTGCCTGGCGCATCAAGCACAAAGTATTAGAGGTGATGACGCAGCGGGAGGCGGATCGCCAACTGGAGGGCCGCGTCGAAGTCGACGACGCCTATCTGGGCGGGGTCCATCCGGGCGGCAAGCGCGGGCGCGGCTCACAGAACAAGGTGCCGTTCATAGCCGCCGTGCAAACAGACGCCGGCGGGCGGCCGCAGCTGGCCGTATTCTCGCCGGTGAGGACATTTGGCAGGGCCGACGTGAAAGCCTGGGCCGACCGGCACCTGGAGGCGTCCTGCGTCGTAGTATCGGACGGGCTGGACTGCTTCACCGCCGTGTCCGCCGCCGGCGCGAGTCACGTGCCCAAGGTCGTCGGCACGAAGCGCAAGAGCAGTGACATGCCGTGCTTCAAATGGATCAACACCGTGCTGGGCAACCTCAAGACGGCCACCAGCGGCACCTATCACGCGTTCAATTTCGGCAAGTACGGGCGCCGCTATCTGGCGGAGGCGCAGTACCGTTTCAACCGGCGCTTCGACCTGTCGGCCATCCTGCGGCGCCTCTTGTATGCCGCCGCCGCGACTGGCAAGCGAACTGAGGCTTCGCTCAGGATGGTAAATGAAGATTAGCGCTAATCAGTAATCGGTAAGCGATCAGGGATACTGCTTGTATTCAATAAAGCGGCAAGTCCACCTCGTTGCATGCTTTAGCCGATGGCTGAGGCAAAGAGGGATTGCACTGCGCAGTATCCGTGCTGAACACGCAGCGCAATTTATAAGATATCG
Organism: Janthinobacterium sp.; assembly: GCA_003133225.1. Classification (GTDB taxonomy): domain Bacteria; phylum Pseudomonadota; class Gammaproteobacteria; order Burkholderiales; family Burkholderiaceae_D; genus Janthinobacterium. Next base: position 1,552 of record PKWL01000039.1, on the reverse strand, counting down.
CGCACGGCGTACACCTGTTTACGGAGGTGATCATGCCGCTCTCACGCGCGTCATTGTGCTCTTGCGCCGTGAAGGGGTGATCCCAGTCGAGAGGAGATCAACATGCAAACTGAGCGCTGTTGAGCGCTGTATTCAAGCGTACGAACAATACTTGCGCGAGGCACGGGCCTTGGCCCGGGCAACAATCGTCAATTACGTGCCCTTCATTCGCACCTTTCTCACAGGCCGTTTCGGGGGTGGATCGGTTGCGCTGTCGCGTGTGACCGCCTGCGATGTCGTCCAATTTGTGCAGCGCCAGGTGCCGCACCTTCACCGGAAGCGTGCCAAGCTCATGACCAGCGCGCTGCGATCGTTTCTTCGCTACGCGCGTTATCGCGGCGACGTGACGCTGGACTTGGCCGCCGCCGTTCCTGTCGTGCCGAACTGGTCAATGTCTACGATCCCGCGTGGAATTGAACCTGACCAGATACGTCAATTGCTGGCCAGCATTGATCGAAATACTGCGATGGGACGGCGCGATTATGCCATCTTGCTTTTGCTTGCGCGTTTGGGCTTGCGTGCAGGCGAAGTCACATCCATTGAACTCGATGACATTGACTGGACCGTCGGGAAACTGACCGTGCGGGGCAAAAGTGGACAGCGTAGCGAGTTGCCGCTGTCTGCGGAGGTCGGCAAGGCAATCGCGGCGTATCTGCGGCGGGGGCGACCGCATAGTACTTGTCGCCGCATTTTTTTGCGCGCCAAAGCGCCGATCTACGGCTTTCTTGGCTCATCTGGCGTTGGGTCCATCGTTCGGCATTCGCTCGAGCGCGTCGGAATCGATGCGCCTACTAAAGGAGCTCACCAATTTCGTCATGGACTGGCCACCGAGATGCTACGCCATGGCGCCTCGCTGGGCGAGATCGGCGATCTGCTGGGACATCGCCATCCGCAGACAACAAAGATTTACACGAAGGTTGATCTCAAGGCTTTGCGTACGCTGGCCTTGCCATGGCCGGGAGGTGTGCGATGAATACGCTCCGGGAGGCAGTCGATGAATACCTGAACATGCGGCGCGGCTTGGGATTCAAGTTACAGGAGGCAGGCAGGGAATTGCCAGATTTCGCCGCGTTCATGAAACGGAACCATGCCACCTATATCACCCAAGTCCTGGCGCTCGCCTGGGCTCAACTACCTAAAAACGTTCAACCCGCTGGCTGGGCGCGTCGGTTGGGTTTTGTGCGCGGATTTGCCCTCCATCGCAGCGCCACCGACCCCCGCACGCAGATTCCTTCGCCGGCCGTGTTGCCGTTCCAGCCGAAGCGGGCGCGACCATATTTGTACTCGGACGACGAAATTCGACGCCTGCTGCGCGCCGCCCTGGACATGCCATGCCGCTTCCAGCGTGATGAACTGCGGTGCTTCACTTATCACTGTTTGTTTGGATTGCTGAGCGTCTCGGGCCTGCGTCTGGGCGAGGCGCGCAATCTGGAACTTCAAGACGTCGACCTGAAGGCGGGCGTATTGATGATCCGCGGCGCCAAATTCGGCCACTATGCCGCATCCTTGACTA
>PKWL01000102.1 GCA_003133225.1 Janthinobacterium sp. | reverse complement strand
AAAGTCCGACAGGCTCCTAGACGGAAAAGGTGTTCGGCCAGCTCTGCCGGATCGGGTTGCGCCATGATGCAAGTTTTGAGATGCAATTGACCCAGGTGGAGATGATTTCGCCCATCTCTCCGCTCGAATCGTCAATATGCTCCAGTGCATTTTCGGCGCGCGCCATGGCGTACTCGGCAAGGTCAACCAGCATGGCGGCCGTGGCCGGCTTCAGCAGTTCTGCAGGTGAATCCGTCGCTTGGTCGAATTTTCCGGCGAAGGTGCCGGCCTCGCGCCAGTCGACAAAGTCGTCGATTTGCGTTGCCCGGTCAATCGCCTGGTGTAGTGTCTCAGACAGGTTCCCACCGCCGGCGCTACGGTCAGCCTTGACCAATAATGACTGGTAAAGCCGATCGTCGCGTTGGGCCACGTCGAGCACAATGCCGACCAAAGCATCCGGCCTCAACGCGATTAGATAAGCAGAGGCTCGAATGCCCTCGGCCATAGGATCGCTTCGGGTCGTGAGGGTGACAATGGGTGACGCCCCGAACGTCGGCGGTGCCGACGTTCGAGCCGCCGCGAATGACGGCAGTGCAAAGTGAAACCTGTCGTTCAATGTCTCCGCGTGACCGAGTACAATCGGTGAAACGCAGCCGATTGTACTCATTCTTCAAAGCCGATCGCCTACCCGTTGGCGGTTCGTTAAGAAGTCGGAAACGAGTGGAAGCTGCTACCGCGCTATAGAGGTACTGATTGTTGAAAACGACGTCGCGATCAAACTGCAGGACGGGTATTTCCATAGCAACGAACTGCGTATAAGCGCAGTGGCCTAGGCACAGAATACAGCGCTGTAAAAGGAGAAGAGATGGGATCTTGTAGTAAATGCATGACAGTCAGCCATATTCCTTTGGACCCGGAGGAAGAGGCGGCGCTTCGTTGGAATTTGGCGACCCTGTCTGCGGACTATAGCTCCATCACGCCCGGTTTGTTTCCTCTTGGTGCCCACCTCCCGTCGGAACATCTGGATCAGCGGCGAATTGTGAACGCCCTCATGAAGAATCCGTCGAGAGACGGAATATTCGATCCGGATAAGGTGATTACGGGTTTTCTCGTGGCTGCGCTTTCCGAACACCGCGCTGCGGGCAATATCCCCGATGTCACTTTTTACGCGATCCTTGAGGATGTTCAAACCCCGGACGGACGGCTCGCAGTTTCAAAGAGAATCACGGAATAGATGCGGCGTTGAATATGGCGACTTCGAGTCAAGTTGGCCGCAGCGGGTACCCGCCTACGGCTACTTCCAATAAAAACGCCGACAGCTTTGGGGCGTGAGTTGCCGACGATCGATGCACGGCGGAGGTTGGCAACGCAGCGTGAGCGGGCATCTAGCTGGATGCCCAACAAGCACAGATCTAAATTCTTATATCATCAATAATTAATAAATTTTGGGCTTAGCAATGAATCTCTCCAGCATCATAATTATCGTCCTGTGCATTTTTGTCGCCGTCATCCTACTTAGATTTGCCATCAAAATTTTTTTTGTGCTCATGCTGATTGCTGGGTGCATCTATTGGCTGTTTCCCAATACATGGAATCATCTAGTCCACCGGCCTCCGCATTCGATGGCAGGCATAAAGGCAGATATTGACACCGGAGCACATAAGTTGAAAGGCGCCATGGACCCGGCCAAGCGCAAATAACAGCAAGTAGAGCGCGTCATTTGCGCGGTGCGCTGGCATGACCTCTCCTAAGTCATTCACTTTCTTTCGATGACCGCCGCCAAGTCATGCGCTACGACGGCGTCGCAAATCCAACGAGTCCGAATTTCGCCAGCACTTTCCAGATTCGACGGCTCGCCACTGCCAGCGGCGGAGGTTCTAAATACCGACCAGAACGGGAGCCGTGGCGCGAAAATACGGGAACTGGTGGGTCGGCCAAATTCATCAATCACCGGTGCCCTCAGAAGGATAGGCAGGCTCTTCTGCACAGCGTGCCCGCCGTTGGCGGTTGTGCGGAAACCATCCTCACGCCGACAACGGTTCCACGCTTTTAACTGCCGCTTACCTGGTGCGCCGTAAAGCCCCGTCCAAGTGCGCCTGCGGCGCAAAGGCGAAGCCGACGCATTTGCGCGGGGATATAAGGCGCGGTTTTTGGTAGGTTAGAGCGGCCTTTGCTGTTGTTCGACATACTGTTTGTTGATGGAAAGAGGCGCACCACCGCGGCTTGACACTGAATATGCCAGGTGTACGATATGCACATGGCATGTACATGCATGACTAACGGGGGAAATAATGGTGGCAACAGCGACAGAGCGAATTGTGCTGCAAGCCACGCCGAAAGAGAAGCAGGCGATTAGCGCCAAGGCCAAGCGGTTTGGTATTTCGACAGGAGAGTTGCTGCGCCGCGCAGCAGCAGCGTACACCTCGCCGAATGAAGATGCGGAACTGGGCGTGTTGGCGGATGCAGCGCTGGCAGCGGCGAATCGGATGTCAGCTTCGATAGATGAGGTTGATGCGTTCATCGAGGTAAGCAACAAGCGCATCGCGGCAATGGAAGCCACGGCAGCAAAACAACGGACGGGCGGGTAATGGCAGTAACAGAGCGGGTTTGGGCTGCGCTGACGGCGCTTGTTAAGCTGGAGGACAAGGTGGAGCGCCATAGCGCGAACTTGAAGGCGCATCAAGAAAAGATAGAGGGTCTGACTGAACGAGTTATCCGCCTGGAAGTGACGCTGGAGATTTTGATGCGTGCGAGCGAACACAAGCGGCTTAACTAAACTGATTCCGGAACATGGCCGCACTCGCAAACACGGCTAAATCCGCATACCCATTTTTAGAAGTATTGGTTGATTTCCTTTGAACGAAGAAAGCGTCTTGATTCTTGGTGTCGCGCATATGCGGTGGAAAATGGGAAAAAGATGGGCTACGAATATCTGACAGGCTATTGCTTGCACAGTGGAAAGGTGCTTGGGCGCCATACCGACAGGTCGTCGATTTTATCTTTTTATCCAATCAGCACTGTCACACGCATCGCTAAGCCGGCATTGAATGCACCGGTCAGCAGCAACCGTGTTTAGCTGCGACGGAGGCTCTTGCGAAGCGTGTCAATTTAGGCCGACGCTAATTTATTTGGTGCGATGCAGAAAATACACGCTAAATACTTGCTTCTATTGACTTTGGGCCATCAGCTTATTAGTACCCTTAGAGAACAAAAAACCCGCATTCTCACTGGGAGACGTGCGGGTTTTTGTACGTTGCTGAACTTCTTGAAACGTGTTTTTGGTGGATAAGCGGAATTGAATAATGCCTTGAAACATGCATCGATACTTGGTTTTTATATTTTAGTTGTTGTAGATACCCTCACTGATACTCGCAAAAAATTTTGTTTACTCGTTCTTGACCCGCCGGCTGGCAAGGTGTGGCCACTAGCGCGGTGACGATCTGGCCTCGGTAGTGGCGTGGATTCAGCCGGCGTGGACTCAGCCGGCGCCGTGGGCCCTGATTCAGTAGCTTATTGAGCAACCCCAGCGCAGTGGCTGGTCGCGCTCGATGCTCTGTCCGCCACCGCCACCACAGTATTGCGCGGACTATCCCAGCTGATCAAACCAGGAGCAAGACCCATAATGCTGTGCTAGCGCCGTCCGGTGCTGTAGCGCGCCTCGTTTGTGAGTGTCGAAAGGTTGGGAAGTGACGGCTTTTTACCATGACCAGCATGAGGAACTGGTTTGGGGCACTGTTTACAATTTCATTATGACAACTATTCACGCTAAGTAGTCACTGTTCCTTTACGTCACTAAAATTAACCGGTAGTATGTATTTTCGATGAATTGAATAAAAGCGCGGAACGAACTAATGTCCAATCCGCCGCAGCGCTTCCGAGCGACCTCGACGTTTTTCCTGCCCCGACCAAGTTAATCACATGGCAATCTAATAGGATTCTCAAAAGATGGACGTGCTAACTGCCGGCGTTGCCTTGATTATGGTTCAACTTTGTGTCGCGCTTTTCATGGCGGGCACGTTTTACGCCACACCGAACGAAAAATGCACCCGTTATTGGGCACAATCAGGCGCACTCGTCGGAGTGGGCGTGCTGATTTTAATCATAAATGCCGGTGCGCCAAACTACGGCCTACTCATCATTGGCAACAATAGTCTGGTTGGGGGCTTGATTTTCCAGTGGTGGGGGCTCCAGTCGTTTTATAAAAGGCGACCGAGCAATTGGGGCTGGGGCATTGCGGCGAGTTTCTTTCTCCTTTATGCTCTGCTTCTCGCAACGAATGCAAAAATCACGGACCGTGTCGCATTATCGGCGATTACGACGACGCTGGTGTTCCTTTTGAATTTCCGCGAACTGTGGAAGACGCAAACATCCCGCCCCTCATTCGCGAGAGTGCTGGCAATGTGTGCTCTTACTTTATTGATTGGGAGCTCGGCATTCCGGGCCGTCGCGAGCCTCTGGCGCAACCCAGACTTTTCGCCAGCCACGCTTTCATCAATTGGGGTTGTCGATGTGTATCTTGTGCCATTGGTCGGAACGCTGCTGTACTCGGTTGCATTGCTAATGCTGTATTTTGAACGGGTGGTGCAGGAAAAACATCGTCTTGCCACACATGATGAGTTGACCGGCCTTCTAAACAGGCGCGCCATTATTACCGGAGCCGAACGAGAAATTAATGTCGCAATGCGTTTGCATCAGTCGCTCGCTGTTGCATTTATCGATATTGATTTTTTCAAGCGGATTAACGACGAGCAAGGGCATGAAACGGGTGATGCCGTGCTTGTCGAACTTTCCAAAGTGCTTAAAGAAACGTGCCGCAATATCGACTTAGTAGCCCGCTTCGGCGGTGAAGAATTTTGCATTATCTTCCCAGGTACTGACGACGAAAGAGCAGAAATTATTGGCGAGCGAGTGGTCAACGCGGTTCGGTATCACCGCTTTCAGAATAACTTAACCGTAACAGTAAGCATAGGCATTGCGGTATTGCCGGCCGAAAATAAAATGCGAGCGTGGACCCCGTTGATTAAGGAGGCTGATGCCGCGTTATATAAGGCCAAAGCGTCGGGGAGAAACCAATTTTGCATGTCGTCCGCAGCGCCGACAAGAAGGGTAGATGGCGTAGTTTCCGGGGCCGCGGAATCCGCCGATTAAATTTTCCATGGCAGAGAATGCGCATTGCATTTTTCGAAAAGACGTTCGGAGAATTCGCGCGATTACGGTACTAACCGTAAGAGTGACTATTTAGCCGCTATGCTGCGGGCTGGATAGGATTGCCGGCAAATGCGCAACGTAGTACATTGAGCATACCGTGGTATAGGTTGTTGTTTGCCGCAACCATCAACATTTCTATATGAGCAGCTTTTTGCGCAGCTTTACCGATTTCGTTTCCTAAAAAAGCCGCAGACATGCAGGAATATACCTGGATCCCAACAAAGAACCTAAATGAGAAAATGCGCGCAGATTCGTAACGCGGGCAAAACCACTTGATGCGTAGCGGTCACGATAGACCCGATCCGGCCGTCACGTTCACCGGAACACATAGTTGCTCGCTTCCTTCTCGACGACAGCGCGCAGCCGGTGCAGTTTACGGGCGACGAGCTGGGCGGCAAAAATCAGCCGATGGCGGACTTAAAATCGAAGGCGCGTGACTTCGCCCGGCAAAATTTTGCCGCCACAAAGGTGACGGTCGCTTCCGATGGAAAGGAAATTGAAATTCCTTGGCGTGGCACTAAGCACGCTTTTTTTCGAAAAATGAGCTATGAGACGGCGATCGCCACCACCAAGCTCGACCAGATTATCGCGCATGGGACTTTGGCGGAAAGCGTGCCTGATAAGAAAGCACATCCCGAGATCAATGCAACTCATTATTACGATACGCCCGTCGTCATCCGCGGCAAGCCGTTGGCGATGCGCTTCGTGGTCTGAGAAATGGCGGACGGCAAGCGCTACTATGATCATTTTGAAAACCGGGAAACAGCTTGCGCGTGGGATTCTAAGAACCTCACTGGCGGCGGCCCGGACCACCACCACTCCAGCCTTCGGCAGTATTCAGCAAATCGCTCGCCAGACCAATCTGATCGCGCTTAATGCTGCAGTGGAAGCCGCGCGGGCTGGCGATGTCGGCCGCGGTTTCGCAGTGATCGCAGGTGAAGTCCGTCTGCTCGCCCATGGCATCAGTGATGCGACAGACGACGTGATACGCATCCAAAAAAACCTCGGGCAAAATTAGACTGCTGTTTTGCTTTGCTGAGTCGGCTACCAGCGCGATTCCACCAAAAATCCGCTTTGGCGCTTAGCAACCGCGGCCGGCACTTAGCTCAATACGGCAATCGCGACGCGATCAACAAAACCCTGCTGCGTATGGTGCAGGCCGTGACCTGAGCCGTATGGACCATGGCATTATATGACAAGCTGTTGAGCGACAATTATCTGACCGACCGGGGTCATGCAGTGGAGATGGCGCTCCAGCAAGCCTTCCTCGGCTAGCGCGTTAAGCGGCTTCTCCCATTGAAATCAGAACTGCGCCTTGCCGACCTGGCAGGAATACTCGTATATGACTCTATCCCGCTGCGCAGCTTGGTCGAACGGCGAATTTTCGCTAAAGTAAGCTGCAAAATCTAACGTCATGCGATCGATCGTGGATTGCTCATACCGTGCGCCGATTTTGCTGTTAAACGCAACGGTTTTGGAGCCGAATGTCGCCGCGACCGGTCCGAACGAAAACGCGGGCATAGCGTCCCACGCGGCATAGTTGACGATGGCCGTGCCTTTGGCTTCGTCTAAGTCAATGGTGATCTTCCTGTCATTAGGTGGAGGGCGGGTGCAGACAAGCGTTGTCGGGGCGGCCAGCGCTGGTTGGCAAGGCGCCATCTGCACGGCTAAAGCGACGAACGCCAAGCGCCGTTTAATGTCAAAAATGACATCTATCTCTCCTTCAAATTGACGAGGCCATCGATGTGGTGCGAAGAGGCGCCGGCGTCCATATAAATTATCATGGCCGGTCGTGTTGCCTCAATAGGGAATGTTACTTTAACAGAATTGCCGTATCCGCCGGCGTGAGATGGATGACAGGGGGAGTGTCAGTTTCTTTGTGTGCGGGGCCTCGGAGACTTTTCCACGGCGCCGCTCGTGCCGCAGTTCGAGTGCACCGTGCATACAATCCAAGTTACAGTTGGGGCATTTTTGCTGCGAAACAGTCACCGATTTCCATTTCCAAGTGCGGATCCGCGCCACAACATTGAACCTCGTTAATAACCAACCGATTCTTGCGTCACTTGCAAGACGGTGATTCTGTTCGTCAACGTACAGATCAGGCGAATGCTTCAGTATATATTCCCTGGATGAACCAAACGACGGAGAACATTGACACATCCAAGGAGAATTCTCCGCCTATTTACGCAGAGCTTGAACACCAAATCAAGCAAGCGATGAATAAACCGGGCAACGCACCGCGTTTGGTGCCCGGTAAAATAATTCGTCAACCAACGATCCTGGACCGCCGACGTTTAGCTGATCGTTGAGCTGCCGATGCCAGCCTTAGCCACAACTAAGCGCAAGGTGACCAAAGTCCCTACAATCTACCCGACCACTTTCATGAAAAGGAAATGCGATGCTATTTGAACCGTTTACCGCCCGCAAGCTCACATTGAGTAATCGGGCCGTTATGTCCCCGATGACGCGAAGCCGCGCCGTTAAGGCGAATGTCCCCAACGCATCGATGGCCGAATACTACAGCCAACGCGCGACGGCGGGGTTGATCGTGACCGAAGGCACATCGCCATCACCGAATGGCTTGGGTTATGCGCGCATTCCCGGTCTTTTCAATGCCGACCAGGCGCGTGGCTGGAAACTCGTCACCAATGCTGTGCACACCAAAGGTGGCAAGATTGTGCTTCAATTGATGCATACCGGCCGCGTGACCCATGTCGCCAACCTACCGGCCGGCGCTGAAGTTGTCGGCCCGAGTGCGGCGATCAGCCCAGGCGAGATGTATACCGATTCACAAGGGATGCAGCCGTATAGCGTGCCACGGCCAATGAATGACCAGGATATCTCAACTGCAGTCAAGGAGTACGCAACATCAGCCGCATTGGCCATCGAAGCGGGTTTTGACGGTATCGAGCTGCATGCAGCAAATGGCTACCTGATCGAGCAATTCCTGAACCCGCATGTCAACGATCGAACCGACGCGTACGGAGCTGGCATTGCGGGACGCAACCGCTTTGCACTCGAAGTAGCCAGCGCAGTCTCGGCGGCGATTGGAGCCGGACGCGTCGGCATCAGATTGTCGCCTTTCGGCGTCTTTAACGGCACCGGCGCGTTTCCGGAAGTCGAGGAGCAAACCATCGCGCTGGTACAAGCACTCTCGGGAATGGGGCTGCTGTACGTTCACGTGCTAGATCACTCCGCAATGGGTGCGCCTCCGGTGCCCGCCACCCTGAAGAAAAGCCTGCGCGACGCCTTCAACGGCCCTTTCATCCTGGCAGGCGGCTTCGATGCCGCGAGCGCAGAAAAAGCGTTGAACGAAAAGCGGGCCGACTTGATCGCCTTTGGCCGACCATTCCTCGCCAACCCCGATTTGGTCATGCGCATGCAGGCCAATGCGGAGCTCAACACGCCGGACATGGCGACCTTTTATACGCCCGGTCCAAAAGGTTACACGGATTACCCCGCGCTCACTGCCTGATTTCTTTCAGGATAGTGCGTTTGGTCCGTTCGATTGCATACCGAGCTGCTGGCGCCGACATCAAATTGAACCAGAATGCCGATCCCAACTGACCCACAAGACCTTTGGAACCGTCACTGCGCACGAGTTCGGTGGCCCCCCGACGTGGGCCACCGAAAATCGGCAGCCTGCGGCACAAATTCATCGGCGCCAACATGCACGCGCCGCGGATTCAAAAATGAGACGAATGCCGGCTGCCAAACAACTGGTGTCGGCCCCTGGCCGGCCTTGGCCCGGCAGACCAGGCCCTCCGGGAGGCGGCAAGAGCTGTTTCGCGTGCGCCTGAAGAACCCACATATCGACCGATCAAATCCAATCTCATGGTCGTTTATGCAGCGAAAGTCGCCAGTGGGCTCCCCGACGTCGAAATGGTAAGCAACCGCTAGCTTGACAATTTAATGATTCAAGACGAATTTAACTTACTGCGGTTTGGTTTTCTGACCCAGAAATAAAAAATCAAATCGTATTAGGGCCGCAAACGATCAACCTGCCAGCTTTGCGCTCGCTAGCCGAGCTTGTAGGACTTGTCTTTGGGTTTTGCGTTTTTAAACTGTATATCGGCGAGGGGGAGGACGACTTTGGGCATTTTGGGGGCATCCATTTCCACTCTCTGGGGCCGGCCCCAGAGAGTGGCTCCAAAAAATCCCGGAAGTCAATGGACTTGGACGTTATAAACCCTTAAAGAAGGGTGTTAATAAGCTGATGGCCCAAAGCCTCAAAAACAGGGGCATTTTTGGCCATTTGTGCTGCGGCGCAGCACAAAATCGGTCCCATGAGGCCGTTTTACTCTGGTATCGTCATTCTTCTGAGCGCCCAAAATGAGAACCGTAACCCCGCCATTGCTGAAATGACTCCTACTGGAGCGTGCTACGGCCGCCGGGGGCATAGCCCGCGCCCGCGAGCGCCAAGAGCGGCTGGTCAAAGAACTGAAAACTTCGCGAAATCGACTGGCGTTTCCGACTCAAGAAGTACCTCGCTTGCAAAATCTAGCTATTCAGCTAGCCCAATCCCTTACAAAGCAACAACTCTGCCTGAGCGCGATGGATTCAATTCCAGTGTCCGCAATCAAAGTCGTTATCTTATTATGGTCCGTAATTACGGACCATACAAAATTAGACAGGGTATAATGTCCGCAATACCAAGCCATATACAATTTAGGACTTTGATTACGGACATGAAGCACAACGAAATCCCACTGATGACACCCGGCCGTCTGTCCGAAGTAAAGGCATTGGGGTCAAAGCTTGCTCGTCTTCGGGTGGCTCGCAAAATTCGTCAGATAGACGCCGCTTCCCGTGCGGGTATGGCGCGGTCGACGGCGGCGCTCATTGAAAAGGGGGACCCCGGCCGTACCCTGGCACAGATTTTTCGCTATCTTGAGGCCATTGCTCCGAAGCTTTCGCTGCAAGCGCTGCTGTTGGAAAACGACCCTTCATTGAAGGCCCTCATGCAATTGGAGGCGACCCGACGCGTGCGTCCCCTGTCGAGCGCAGAACTTAAGAAATTGGATTTTTGATGCCTCAACGTGAACTTTTTGTTTTTGGTCATCTGTCGGGCGGGTTTGTACCTGCGGGTCGTCTTGTCCTAACGGAAGAGAAGGAAGTCATTGCTTCCAGCTTTGCCTACGGGACACGCTACCTCGACCGTCCCGACGGGTTTGAACTCGACCCTGTGAGCTTGAGCCTTGCCGACCGGCAACTGGTACGCGGCGCGGAGATATTTCCAGCCAATCAGCTGACCCAGTTCGGCGGTATTCGGGATGCCGCACCGGATGCCTGGGGTCGGCGCGTCCTCGAGGCCGAACGAAAAGTGCCGGCCAATAGCCTCACCGAGGCTGAATACCTGTTGGGCGCAGGTAGTGACCGTGTCGGTGCTCTGGATGTCCGCGCATCCCTGAAAAGCTCCGAGCGACCCGGTGCTTCCAGTGTTCAGTCGCTAGGATACATTCTTGAAGCAGCAGAACGTATTGAACAAGGACTGCCAGTTCCCGCCAGGCTTGCTGACGTGTTTGGCGCAGGGACCGGCGCGGGCGGCGCCCGGCCAAAGGCATCCGTTCGGGATGAAAATGGTCTGCTTTGGCTGGCCAAATTTCCAACAGAAGGCGACACGTTTAGTGTCGCCGATGCCGAGTGCTTCACCCTTAAATTGGCCAAGCTCGCTGGCCTGACCGTGCCCGAGGTAAAGGTCCTGGACATTGGTGGCAAGTCGGTGATGATGATTCGCCGTTTTGACAGGTACTGGCAGGCAGCGGGCGCTCAGGTTGACGCCGGCGTCGAGCTCTACGAGACACTCCCCGGCGAGCGAAGAGATGAGCAGCGCCTGCCGTTTGTCAGCGGCCTGACACTAGTTGGCTGCGATGAGTTCGAGTCCCGGCTAAAGGGCTACGGCGACTTGGCGCGGTCGGTGCGAGCGCATGCTCACCCCACCCTCACCCGTGCTAATAACGAAGAACTTTTCGGCCGAATGGTCTTCAACATCTTTGTCAGCAACGACGATGACCATCTGCGAAACCATGGATTTGTCCGGGACCCCCGGTTGCCCGGATGGCGATTGAGCCCGCTTTATGATGTGGTTCCCCGGCCTGGCGTCGCCTTCGAACGCTACCTTCACCTGCAGGTAGGCAAGCAAGGCAAATTAGCCACCTTGGACAATGCGATGTCCGCCTATAGCGCGTTCGTGCCGCAAAGGACGACGGCGGTCGCCATCCTCGGGCGTATTTGGGGCGAACTGAGGCAATGGAAGGCAAGGTTTGAAGGCATGGGCTCCACCGGAAAACTGCTGGACCGGCTGTCGCCGGCCTTTCGAGACCTGAGCGACATCTGCAGTCCTGCATTGGAGAGCGAAATCCGAAGGGGTGGGGGTTAGCGCCAAAACAACCACCTTATCTTGTCAAGCCACGCTTAAGCGAAAAACCGCGTGAAAACGTTTAGGTGTTGCCGTGAAAAAGGTCACACCAACTCACACCTAAATTTCTCAACTTCGAAAAATTCGGCCCCTCAAGTTACCTTGTGTTAATGCTTCTAAAAAGAACTTAGTTCTAGGAGCCTGTCGGACTTTG
>PKWL01000135.1 GCA_003133225.1 Janthinobacterium sp. | reverse complement strand
ATCATGATGACGACCATGGCGGCATTGCTGGGCGCCTTGCCTTTGATGCTAGGGACCGGTGTCGGTTCCGAATTGCGCCATCCGCTTGGCATTAGCATCGTCGGGGGCTTGATCTTGAGCCAGATGCTGACCCTCTTTACGACGCCGGTCATCTATCTCGCATTCGACCGCCTCGGCAAACGCTTCGGCAAACCCCGCGAAGCGGCCATTGAAGACGATTCGAGCCTGGCGCTGCCCGAGCAGCCATGAATCTGTCCACCCCTTTCATCCGGCGCTCGATCGCCACCACGCTGCTAACGGTCGGCGTGGCGCTGGCCGGCATTTTGGCGTTCAACCTGCTGCCGGTCTCGCCCATGCCGCGCGTCGACATCCCGACGATTTCCGTATCGGCGAGCTTGCCTGGCGCCGATCCGGAAACCATGGCAACGAGCGTGTCGACGCCACTCGAACGCCAGCTCGGGCGGATTGCCGGAATCACCGAGATGACGTCGAACAGCGCTCTCGCATCGGCTCGCATTACCTTGCAATTCGATCTGGATCGTAATATCGATGGTGCGGCGCGCGACGTGCAGGCGGCCATCAACGCGGCCCGCATCGACCTGCCGGCCACTCTGCGCAGCAATCCCACCTATCGCAAGGTCAATCCGGCCGACGCCCCGATCATGATATTGGCGCTCACCTCGGACACTTTGACGCAGGGGCAGATGTACGATTCCGCATCCACCATCATCGCCCAAAAACTGTCGCAGGTGGCCGGCGTTGGCAACGTGAATGTGGGCGGCAGCTCGCTGCCCGGGGTGCGCGTCGAGCTCAATCCGGATGCCTTAAATCATTATGGCGTCTCCCTGGAACAGGTCCGCACGGCACTGGCGAACACCAATGCCAACCGGCCGAAAGGGTTCGTCGAGGACGGCGATCGGCAATGGCAGATCGCGACTAATGATCAAGCCAAAAAGGCCGAACAATATCAGTCTTTGATCGTCTCCTACAGCAACGGCGCCCCCGTGACCATCAGCAACGTCGGCCGGGTCGTCGATTCGGTGGAAGACTTGCGCAACGCCGGCATGGCCAACGGCAAGCCGTCGATCTTGATCATCATTTTCAAACAGCCGAATGCCAATATCATCGATACGGTTGACCACATAAGGGCCATTTTGCCGCAGGTCAAGGCATCGATTCCAGGCGCGATCGACATGACCGTCTCGCTCGATAAAACCACCACCATCCGCGCTTCTTTGCATGACGTCGAACGCACCTTGTGCATCTCGGTGGCGCTGGTGATCATGGTGGTGTTCCTGTTCCTGCGCAATGGCCGCGCCACGCTCATCCCCAGTGTGGCGGTGCCCATTTCCTTGATTGGCACCTTTGGCATCATGTACCTGTGCGGCTATAGCCTGGATAATTTTTCGCTGATGGCGTTGACGATCTCGACCGGCTTTGTAGTCGATGATGCGATCGTCGTGCTGGAAAACGTGTCGCGCCACATCGAGCGCGGCTTATCGCCAATGCAGGCCGCCTTGCGCGGCGCGCGCGAAGTCGGCTTCACCGTGATGTCGATGAGCATCTCCCTGGTGGCCGTCTTCATTCCATTGTTGATGATGGGCGGCATTGTCGGGCGCATGTTTCACGAGTTCGCAGTCACCCTCTCGGCCGCGGTCCTAGTCTCGCTCGTGGTGTCCTTGTCGACCACCCCGATGATGTGCGCGCGCCTGCTCAAACAGGAACCGGAGCGTCAACACGGGCGCCTTTTCCTGGCCAGCGAGCGTTTTTTTGAGTGGCTCTTGGCGCGCTATAAGAGTAGCCTCGAACGCGTGCTCAAACATCCAAAAACGACGATGCTAGTCATGTTCGCCGTGATCGGCTTGAACGTCTTCCTGTATCTGGTCATTCCCAAGGGCTTCTTCCCGCAACAGGACACGGGCCTGATCCAAGGATCCATCGTCGCTGACCAGGCCACTTCGTTCCAGGCCATGCGGCCCAAGCTGGCGGGCTACATCGAGATCATTCGCGCCGATCCTGCGGTGCAGAACGTCATCGGGTTTACGGGCGGCAGTCAACGCAACACGGGCAACATGTATATTGCGCTAAAGCCGCTCGAACAACGCAAGGTCAGCGCCGATCAGGTGATCAACCGACTCCGTTCCAAACTGGCTAAGATTCCCGGCGCCACCCTTTTCCTCCAGGCCGCGCAAGACATCAGCGTCGGCGGACGGGGATCAAATTCGCAATATCAGTATGCCTTGCAAGGCGATAGTTTGGCCGAATTAAATACCTGGTCGCCCCGCATCCTCAAGGTGCTGCAGGATTTGCCGCAACTCGTTGACGTCAATAGCAATCAACAAGACAAGGGCTTGCAAATCACGCTGACGATCGACCGTGCTACTGCGGCCAGACTCGGTGTGACCGAAACGGCCATTGATTCCGCCCTGTACGACGCCTTTGGCCAGCGCCTCGTGTCCGTCATCTACGAGGCGAAAAATCAATATCACGTCGTCATGGAGGTCGCTCCCGAATACTGGCAGCGGCCCGAGACACTGCGCGGTATCTATGTCAGCAGCCGGCTCGGCACGCTGGTTCCACTGAGCGCGTTCTCCCATTTCGAACCGACCAATACGACCTTGAGCGTCAACCATCAGGGCCAGTTCCCGGCCATGACCATGTCGTTTAACCTGCCGCCCAATGTCGTACTGAGCGATGCCGTGAAGGCCATCGATGATGCGGTGGCGCAAAGCGGCATGCCGTCCACCATCCACGCCAGTTTCCAGGGTACGGCAAAAACCTTCCAGACCTCCCTGTCCAGCCTGCCGTTCCTGATTTTGGCGGCCCTCATTTCGATTTATATCGTGCTCGGTGTTCTGTATGAAAGCTATGTGCATCCGATCACCATTATTTCCACGTTGCCCTCGGCCGGCGTCGGCGCCCTGTTGGCCCTGTTGCTGTGCCAGATGGACCTGAGCGTCATGGCCTTCATCGGCATCATCCTGTTGATCGGCATCGTCAAGAAAAATGCCATCATGATGATCGATTTCGCTCTGGTGGCGCAGCGCTCGGAGGGCCTGGTTCCGCTCGCTGCAATCCGGCAGGCGTGCCTGTTGCGTTTCCGTCCCATCATGATGACGACCATGGCTGCCCTGTTGGGCGCCTTGCCGCTGGCCCTTGGCAGCGGCACCGGCTCCGAGCTGCGGCGCCCGCTCGGAGTGACCATTGTCGGCGGCTTGATCTTCAGCCAGATGTTGACGCTGTATACGACCCCGGTGGTGTACCTGTATATGGATCGGTTCGGGGCATGGTGGCGCCGTGTCTGGGGCGAATGGCGCGGCCTGGCGCCGGCAGCGAATCTCAATTTAGAACCACTCTAAGATGTCGAACCGATGCGTCCCCGGGGCGCACATGGCACAGCATAGGAAAGTCCAAACCGCATGAAATTACATAGAGTCAAACGCGTGGCGCAACTGGCGCCCCTATTTTTGCTTTGCGCGTGCGCTGTGGGGCCCGACTACGTGAAGCCACGGGCAGAAGTACCGGCCGCGTTCAAGGAACAGGTGGCCTGGAAAATTGCCCAGCCGGCCGATCTGGAAATTGCGCAAAAATGGTGGGAGCTCTACCATGACCCGCTGTTGAACTCGCTGGAAGAGCAGGTCAACATCTCGAACCAGACGCTGCTCCAGGCCGAGGCCCAATATCGCCAGGCGCGCGCCCTGGTACAAGGCGCGCGCGCCGCCTACTTTCCCACGGTGTCGGCCAACGTATCGCACACCCGCTCCGGCGCCCCGAGCTCGTCCAGCCCATCCTCGTCCGGAGCCGCGACGTCCAATCTGCTCACGGTCGATGCCAGCTGGGAGCCCGACATCTGGGGCCGCGTCGGACGAGCGGTCGAAAGTAGCCAGGCGAGCGCGCAAGCGAGCGCCGCCCTGGTGCAGGCGACGCGCCTTAGCACCCAGGCCCAGCTGGCGCAAGATTATTTCCAATTGCGCGACCTGGATGCGGACCGGCAGTTGTACGACAAGACGGTGGCCGACTATGCCAAATCGCTGCAATTGACGCAGAACCAGTACGCAGCCGGGATCGTCCCAAAAGAAAACGTCGTGTTGGCGCAAACTCAGCTCAAGACGACCGAGGCCCAGGCCATCGATTTCGATGTCTTGCGCGCGCAAATGGAGCACGCGATCGCGCTCCTGGTGGGCCAGCCGGCGTCCACTTTTTCCATCGCCCGCGCCACCTTCGACACGGCGGTTCCGGTCCTGCCGCTGGGATTGCCGTCGGCCCTGCTTGAACGGCGTCCCGATATCGCCAACGCGGAACGGCTGATGGCGGCGGCCAATGCGCAGATCGGCGTCGCCAAGGCCGCCTACTTTCCCAGTTTGACCATCGCCGCGTCGGGCGGCTTCCAAAGCAGCAGCCTGGCCAACTGGATTTCACTGCCCAACCGATTATGGTCGGTGGGGCCGGCCTTGGCGCAAACCCTGTTCGACGGCGGCGCCCGCCGCGCCCAGACGGATTCTGCGATCGCCGCCTACGATGCCAGCGTGGCCGGCTACCGCCAGACCGTGCTGACCGGCTTTCAAGAGGTGGAAGACAACGTGGCGGCGCTGCGCATCCTTGAACAAGAGGCATTGAAGCAAGATGAAGCGGTCACGCTATCGAAACGTTCGGTCGAGCTCACCATCAACCAGTACAAGGCCGGCATCGTCAACTACCTCGATGTCATCACCGTTGAGACGACGGCGCTAAGTAACGAACGCGCCGCCGTCGACTTGCTCAACCGGCGCCTAGGCGCCAACGTGTTGCTCATTAAGGCTTTGGGCGGGGGATGGAATGTCGCCCAATTGCCGGATGCGGACGCGCTCAACGGCAGCCATCTTGAGAAATAAATCTGAAACCTCGCAGCCAAACTTCTTGCGGCGGCGCCACCGGGGGCGGGGGGCAAGGACGGCGACTGCCAAGTTTGGCAAGCTGAGGGCGGGCAGCTTCGGGCAGAACGTTTGTGGCGTAGCGGCTGCACACGACTGCCTGCAGCTTGGCCTGGCATGGTGTCGCCGCCAGTGGCGGCAGATCAACGCTGCAGGCGGTGCGCTTGGATGCTGGTTCCGGCAAAAAAGCCGCTTCGGCGCTTGAGTTTTTGGCGGCGGACGGCGAGAATGAGGACCTAGCGTAGGATTTAAGACAGGAGATGGCGATGTCCCACCAAGCTTACCAGGAGCCGCTCGACAAGCTGTCGGCGCCGACGATGGATATGCATCGCGCCATCGCCGCCTTGATCGAAAAACTGCAAGAGCTCGACGCGCAAAATCAGCGCCATGAGGGCTGCACCGATCCCGAACTGCGACTGCTGCTCGCGCATGGGCGCGATGCCGGTAAACGCCAGATCGCCATGCTGCTCGAGTGGATGCGGCGCCGGGATGTGAAGTTCGACATTGACATGAAGGCGGTGCTGTTCAAGGCCGGGCCCATCGTCGCGCCCTACCACTACGAATAACATCACCGGCCGCGCCACCGCATATTCTGGGGTTTCATTCCTGGAATTTCAAGCTTGCAGTCATGCGTTCGCGGCGGGCATCGTGATTTGAATGAGCAGCCCGCCACCAGCGCGGTTGCGCACCAGCAGTTTGGCGCCGTGACGCAGCAGCACCCGGTGCACGATCGCCAGGCCCAGCCCGGCGCCATTGGCCTGGCCGCGCGCGGTATCGAGGCGGGTGAACGGCTTTAGCAAATCGTCGATTCTCTCGTGCGGCACGCCGCTGCCATGGTCTTGCACCCGGACGATCACGTGCCGGCTGCCGTGGCCACCTTTAACGTGGCAGTCGATATCGATATCGCTGATCTCGCTGCCAGCCGTTTTGCCGTAGCGGCGCGCATTTTCGATGAGGTTGTTGATGACGCGTTTCAGGTCGGTCGGGTTGCCCAACACGCGCGCATTGGGCGCGATATCGGTCGTGATGCGCACGTCAGGCATGCGGGTCGCCTCGCGCGTTGAGTCGGCCAGCAAGGCGCCCAAGTCGACCTCGATGAAATTGGCCGCCTCGGTTGGCTTGGCATAATCGAGGAACTGGCCGATGATGGCGTCCATCTGGGCGATGTCGGATTGAATGCCTTCGCGCGCATCGTCGGACAGGTGCGCCATTTCCACTTCCAGTTGCATGCGCGCCAGCGGTGTGCGCAAGTCATGCGAAATGCCGGCCAGAAGCACGACGCGGTCCGACTCGACCTGTTGCAAGTCGCCTGCCATCTGGTTGAAGCTGCGGTTGGCCTCGATGATTTCAGTCGGCCCCTTTTCGGGCAGGGGCGCCGGCAGCTTGCCCTTGGCGATCGCGCGCGCGGCTTCGGTCAGGCGCGCCAGCGGCAGGTTGATCAGGCGCGATATGAATCCGGCGCCCAGCAAAGATAACAGCGACACCAGGCTGGCCCAGCCCAGCCATTGGATACCGGTCAGACCGCGGATGCGTTCGCGTTCGAGCATCAGCCAATACTGATCGTCGTCGATCTTGAAGCTGACCCAGAAGCCGGCCACGCCGTTGACGCGCGCCGAAAAACGCGTATCGGCGCCCAGTTTGGCCTTGACCAGACTTTCGATGTCGGACATCAACCAGTTGTCGGGCGCAGCTTCCACCTTGTCGTCGGGCTCGAGCGGAAAGATGCGGATGCCTTCGTTGCTGACGAGGTCAAACAGCAATTCGCGCCGCAATTCCGGCGCCGAATGAGTCAAGGCGGCGTGCGTGATGGTGACCACGGAAATGACCTGGGCCGCGATTTGCTGCGCCTGCGGCGCACGCTGGACGACACTGATCATGCCGACCCAGGCGGCCATGCTGAGGGCGGTGAGCACGCCGAGCAGGAAAAAGGTGCGCCAAAACAAGCCGCTTTTCAGCCAGCCCGGGCGCTGGGAAGCGATGGCGATCACGGGCGCTCTAGCGCGGCTGGCCCTCGGGGATAAAGACGTAACCGAGACCCCACACGGTCTGGATGTACAGTGGGCTTGACGGATCAGGCTCGATCAGCTTGCGCAGGCGCGAGATTTGCACGTCCAGGCTGCGGTCGAATACTTCGTATTCGCGCCCGCGCGCCAGTTCCATCAGTTTTTCGCGCGACAGGGGTTGCCGCGCGTGACGTGCGAATACTTTCAGTACCGAAAATTCGCCGGTCGTCAAGGGCACCGTGTCGCCATTTTTTTTCAAGGTGCGCGTGCCCAGGTCGAGCACGAACTGGCCGAATTCGAACGATTGCGGAGTTTCCGAAGGCGCGCCGGGGATTTCGTCCGGGCCCTTGCGGCGCAACACGGCTCCGATGCGGGCAACGAGCTCGCGTGGATTAAACGGTTTGGGCAGGTAGTCATCGGCGCCCATTTCCAGGCCGACGATGCGATCCACGTCTTCGCCCTTGGCCGTGAGCATGATGATCGGCGTCTGGTCGCCGGCGCCGCGCAGGCGGCGGCAGATCGACAGGCCGTCTTCACCGGGCAGCATCAAGTCAAGGACCAGCAGATCGTAGCGTTCGCGCAGCCACAGCTTGTTCATGGCCGGCGCGCTTTCAGCCGTCACCACGTTAAAGCCCTGCTCGGTCAGGTAGCGCCGCAGCAAATCGCGCAAGCGCAGATCGTCATCGACCACCATGATTTTGGCCTGGTGGCCGAGAACAGGTGGCGCCGTCGTACTGCTAGCTGAGTTGGTTATCGTCGTCATTTGGCTGTTAAATCGATCATATTTATGTCTCTATGGTAACGTCATAACGCACGCGCACCAGGCTCGGCATGCTCCATTACAAACTGTTACAAACTTTACCCAATTACGCTAACCCCACCGTGTTAACCATAATACACTTGGGTATCGGCGCAATTTAAGCTTATACGATTACGCGGCACTGCGGAAGAGGAACACAGATGAATATCGCGCCCCAAAAAAATCACGCGCCAACTAGGACCCGTCTTTGCGTCCGCTTTTCCGTGCGTGATTGGGCCGTGAGCTGCCTATTGGGTGGCGTGTTGGTTTTCGCCGTGGCGGCGCCGGCCGATGGTCAAGCACGCAAGGAGGGCGGGCGCCCGCAGCAAGCGCAGCACGACAATCGCATGGAGCAGCGTTCGCAACAGCGCGCCGGCGATAACCGGTTCGCCGAGCCGCGTCAAGCCGAGCAACGTCAAGCCGAGCAACGTCAAGCCGAGCCGCGTGCGGGCGAGAACCGGCGCGTGCAGCAACCGCAAGATCAGGGTCGCGCCGAGGCCTACAAACGGGGCCGCATGACAGCCGACGAGCGGCGTGACCTGCGGCGCCAGATCAACGAAGCAGGCCAGGCCATCTACGCCAATCCTCCCCGGCGCTAGGCTGCTGCCAGAGCCTACCGCAAAAAAATATTCGACGGTGACGCAATGGATCGACTCACCAAACACTTTGAGCGCATGGCGGGTGACGTTGGCGCTACGGGTGTCGAAACCAATGGCGAGGCTGACCATGTGCATTTGCTGGTCGAATACCCGCCCAATATAGTTAATCCGTATCACACCCGCTTGCAATCTTGAGTGTGAACTGTCCCGTTCTCTACGATACTAATAGTTCACCTGGCAGGTACTGTCAGGGAGCGCGGGAGCAACGGCCGCTCTAACCTACCAAAACCGCGCCTTATATCCCCGCGCAAATGCGTCTGCTACGCCTTGGTGCCGCTACGCGGCAGGCGCACTTGGACGTGCTTTACGGCGCACCGGTAACGTGAAACACAACAGTTCGCTATGTTGATGTATTTGCGTCAACACAACATGTTATGCTAAAAAAATATTATACTTCGCGTGCTGGGGCGTCATAGTCCGGCGTTCGGTGTGCCTGGCGAAATTCAGAGGAATGTCATGTCAATCGATTTTTGTGCGCTCGACTTGCATTCTGCGGCCGCTGCGGCGGGTTGGCAGGAGGAGCCGCCGTTGCCGCTTGGCCTGGTCAAGAGCGCGGGCGGCCTATTCTTTGATGCCGGCGTGACGGCGGCCACCTTGCAAGCGGCAGTCGGACAGATATTTTTTGCCAATACCTATTTTCAAGAGCTTGATTACGCGGTCTTCATCAAGGCCCTGTACGATATTGGCCCCGCTTTGCCGCAGGTGTTCAACGGCGAACTGCTGATCCGTTTTGCCTCTGCGATCGCGCCCTTCGATGCGCTGCGCCGGACCTTGTACAAGTCAGTCAAGATCAGCGATGGCGAGGCCGAATATTATTTCGAGCCCGTGTTTTTGGGTGGGGCCGAGGACGCGCCGGCGGCCACTCTCGATTTTGACGAATTTGTGGCCGACCTGTGGTGCAAGGGAATTTGTTTCGGCATCCTCCCGGCCGCAGTCAAGGCCGCGATCGCCTCGGGCGCGGCCGAGCGCATCGTCGTGGCACGGCGCCTTGAGGCGACGCCGGGGCAGGATGCGGCGATCGTGGAAGTCTCGCTGGACATTCACCGCAACGATGCGCCGCTTGAGCTGGCCAATGGCCGTTTCAACCTGCTCTGCTTTAAAAACCGCTTTCCCCAAGTGAAAAGAAAAGTGAGCCTGTTAAGGAAGGTGGCGCGCACGGCCGGCTTGCCTGGCTGTGAATTGTCGGGCCTGTTAGTGAAGCCGGCCGCGCCCCAGGATATCGACCTGAGCGCCATGGCCGGCCCGGGCACGGCGATCGAGCATCAGCGCGATGGTGAATTCTTGGTCGCGCAGCAGGACGGTTTTTTAAGCGTCGACGCAAAGACCAGTCAGATTTCGATCAATGCCAAGATTGTCAGCCGCGACGGCGTCAGCGGCCGCACCACGGGCAATTTGCAATTGACGGGGGCCTACGAAGAGTTTGGCGAAGTGCAGGAAATGCGCGTGGTCGAAGGGGGCGACATCACGATTCATGGCGATGTGTTTGGCCAAGTCAATTCACGTGGCGGCGATATCATCCTCGACAGCAATGTGATGGGCGGGGGCGCCTTCAATGCCGGCGGCAACATCAAGGTGAAGGGGCGCGCTTCGGGCGCCGTGCTGCAATCCGTCTGCGGCGAGGTGCTCGTACAGTGGGCCGACAATTGCGTGATTTCAGGTACCCGGGTGGTGATCGAGCAAGCCTTCAACTGTGAAATTATTGCCGACGAAGTCGTCATTAAGGTGGCCAAAGGGTGCGCCGTGGCTGGCCGCAAAATCGAGATCGACAGCGCTGGTCCGCGCAAGCAAAGTGAAATGCTGGTGCATCCCTTGCTGCCCGACACGGCCCGCTTCGAGCAAAAAATAGCCGAGCTGAACGCTAAGGCAGACGCGCTGGCGCAGTCGGTGCAAAAGGGCCGCCATAACATCGAGCGCATCACCGGCGCGCCGGAGGTGGGTAACTACATGACCTTGGCCACCAAGGTGCGCAAGCTCGAAGTCGTGCTAACGCCGGAGCAGCTGCCGCAGTTTCAAAAAATGGCGCTCCAGGTCGGGCCCTCCTTGAAAGCGCTCGGCCAGCTGGTGTTGAACGTCAAGGAAATGGAGCTGGCACGGACGCAAATGATCGAACTCGCGCAACAGGTGGCCCGGGAAAAACGGGAATCAGCCGGCCAGGCATGCTGTATCGTGCGCTTAATTTGCGGAGAAACATTAGTGCGCAGCATGAAATTCGATCCCGATGGCGGCGCCGTGTACCATTTTTCGCCGCGCGAGATCAAGCGCAAGCTGCGCGGCACCAGTTCCGGCGCCGGCACCATTTTTTCCGGCAGCAGCGGGACGCTGGAATGGTTCTTCGATGCGGCGCAACCTTAGCTGCTCACTTTGGCGCGCGATTGCTTGAGCTGGCTGTGCGTCACTTTGCTGTCGAGGCGCCTGCGCTGCGAGCCGCGGGTCGGTTTCGTCGCTTTGCGCACGGACGGCGGGACCGCGACGCTGTCGATGATGTCTTGCAGCCGTCGCAGCGCCTCTTCCTTGTTCCTCTCCCGGCTACGCGACTGCTGTGCTTTCAACACGATCACGCCATCCTTGGTAATGCGCTGGTCGCGCAGCGCCAATAAGCGTTCCTTGTAGGCGTCAGGCATGGACGAACTGGCGACATCGAAGCGCAGATGAATCGCGCAAGACACCTTGTTGACGTTCTGGCCGCCGGGCCCTTGGGCCCGGATAGCACTCAACTCCACTTCGGACGGATCGACCAGGTACATCAGGTCTCAAACTTAATCGGGTGCGCCACCGCCCAGCATGGCCCTTCCGTTGCATGCTGGTCCTGCGCCACCATGTTGCGCGCCTGAAACAGCGGGTGCCGTAACGCTTCTTCCATGCGCAGCACGGGGCTAACGCAGCAATCGCTGGCAGCGAAAAGGGCGCTCCATGTAGAGAAGGTGTGCTGCGCAAAAATGCCATCGAGATCGGCTTTCACCGCCATCGCATCCGCGCCGCCCACGCTTTGCCCGAGTTGCCAGTGGCGGCTCTTGAGGTCGGGGCGCTGCAACACGTCGCAGAAGGGGTGCCAGAATTTGAGCTCAAGCGCACCCACCGCCATAAACCGGCCGTCGCTGGTGCGATAGACATTGTAGCAAGGCACGCCGCCCGTCAGCAGATCGCGCCCCGGCGCCGGCGTGCTGCCATTGTTGACGGCGACCAGCGGCATGATGTTGTGGGCCAGCACGGCATCGGTCATGGAAACATCGATGAAACGTCCGGGGCCGCCCATCTTGACGGCGACCAGGGCGGCCAGGATGCCTTGCAGCGCAGTTTGCGCGCCCCCCAGCAAGTCGCCGACCTGCAGGTTCGGCAGGGCCGGCGTGCCATCTGGCCCCGCATTTTGATCGAGCATGCCAGCGTAGCCGACGTAATTGATGTCGTGCCCTGCGTGCTGGGCCAACGGGCCGTCCTTGCCATAACCGGAAATGGCGCACATGACTAGCTTCGGATTGCGCCGCTTTAGCACTTGCCAGCCCAGCCCCAGCTTATCCATCACGCCGGGGCGGAAACTTTCGACCAGGACGTCGGCGCCGTCGACCATGCCCAGCATGCGCTCGCGCTCGATGGCGTTCTTCAAGTCGAGCCGCAGGAACTGTTTACCGCGATTGACGGCGACGAAAAATTGCGAGACTTCCGTGCGTACCGGCCCCATCACCCGCGCGTAGTCGCCCGCGCCCCGGTCCTCGATTTTAATGACTTCAGCGCCGAGGTCGGCCAAATGCATGGTGGCGACCGGGCCGGGCAGCAAACGCGTCAGATCGAGCACGACGATTCCGCATAGCGGCTTGGACGGCCGCTTAACAGGGTCAGGGTCGCTCATGGCGGGTGTTTTCCTCGAGCGCGCTGAGTGTTAAATAACAGCGTTGTACCGGGTCGGGCAAGCCTTGGAACAAGTCCGGATCGTCTGCCAGGCGGGACTGTTGAACGAGGATCCTCACCTTGCTGAAATAATCGGTCATCGACAGCAGGCGTCCCAGCGGCGAATAGCTGACGTGCGATCCCAGCTGTTCCTCGATGGCCACGATCACCGCGTCCGGGAAGTGCCATTCGCGGCCGATGCTGCAAGCGAGCAGGCGCGCATTGTAGGCCAGGCTGGCGCAAAAAACGGCCGAGCCCAGCTGCCGTTTGTCCTTGGCTATTTTGTCCATCATGCGTAAAGAGACGACCAGGCCGACATTTTGTACCAGCCCGCACAGGAAAGCTTGGAAAGGATCGATGCCGAGCTGCTCGGCAAGCACGCGGTTGGCAATGGCGCAACGTTCAGACTGGTTCTGGATGCGCGGCATGAGCGTGCGCGTGAAGTGGCCGCTTTTGAGATCGACAATGGGCCGGAAAGCGACCGTCGCCACCAACTGGCGCAAGCCTTCCTGGCCAATGACGATGACGGCGTGTTCGACGCTCGTGATCGTGTTGTTCCTGTTTTGCATGGCACTGTTGGCCAAGCGGATCACCGCCGCCACCAGGACCACGTCGCTCGAGATCTTGCGCGCGATTTGAGTGCCGGAGAAATTATCGCTGCGCAAACTTTGCAGCAGTTGCGGAATCACGCCCGGCAGGCGGCCGACCAGGGCGGCACCCGATTGCTTCGAGTGCACCACGGCTTCCAGGGCGTTGATGACGTCGATTTCCTGGGGGGTGAGCTCGAGGTTGCTATCGTCCTGCCGGTCAAACAGCCAGCCGTAATAGGCCGCCGACACGTCGTCTCTATACGCGATCGTGGCGTCGGGCGCGGGCGGCGCCGGGCGCGCCGGCATGACGAGGGGGACGGCGCCAGGCTGGGCTTGGAAAAAACGCGGTTCTGAGAACGCGGAAAATAGGCGCTGGAGCCACTGATGCATCGTGCATACCTCGCTACACGGGATGAAAATTTCCAAGAGTGCCAGTCGAAGCCCAATTGTAACGTTTTCTTCCCTGCGCCGGACATTGTAGCTAGGAAAGTTGATTCTCATCAACGTCGTCCGCAGCCCGCCCTCACGCTGCCAGACGTTCCAGCTGTTCTTGCAAGTCCAACCATTGCGCCTCCAGTTGCGCCAGATCCTTGGTGAAAAACGTTTGGTCGGCCAGCAACAGTTTCAATTTCGGCTTATTGATGGCGTCGTAGGCCTTTGGTTCTCCCAGCTTGGCATCGGTTTCCGCTTTCTGGCCATGGCGCTTGCTAATTTGCTCTTCGAGTTGCTTGATTTTGCTTTCCAGCGGCCGGCGCAGCGCCACTTGGCGCTGGCGCTCTTCCGCTTCCAGGCGCTTTTGATCGCGTTTGTCCACCGCCGGTGTGGCTGCGGCAATGGCCGGCGCGAGCGGGAAGTCGGTCTTGTTGTCGTGGCCGGCGGCCGGCAGCACGCTCGTGCCTTTGCCCAGCTTGGTCTTGAACAGCCAGTCCTTGTAGTCGTCGAGGTCGCCGTCGAACGGTTGCAGTTTGCCATCCGCGACGATGATGAACTGGTCGGTCGTGGCGCGCAGCAAATGGCGATCATGCGATACGACGACCAGCGTCCCTTCGAACTGCGCCAGCGCCATGGTCAAGGCCTCCCGCGTTTCCAGATCCAAGTGATTGGTCGGTTCGTCGAGCAGCAACAGGTTAGGGCGCTGCCACACGATCAAGGCCAGTGCCAGACGGGCTTTTTCGCCTCCGGAGAAAGGGCGAATCGAACTCGTGACCATGGTGCCGGGAAAATTGAAGCCGCCCAGGAAGTTGCGCAATTCCTGCTCGCGCACGGTCGGCGCAATCTTCGCCAGATGCCACAATGGCGATTCGTCATGGCGCAGCATCTCCACCTGGTGTTGGGCAAAATAGCCGATCGACAAACCTTTGCCGATGACGGCGTCGCCGCGCAAAGGATCGAGTTCGCCGGCGATGGTCTTGATCAAGGTGGATTTGCCGGCGCCGTTGACACCTAGTAAGCCGATGCGCTGTCCGATTTGCAGCGAGAAATTGATGCCCGTCACGATGGTTTTTTCCGTCACATTGCCAGTGTCAGGGTCTTCCATCTTATAGCCGGCGGCCACGTCCTCTAGCACCAGCAGCGGGTTCGGTGCGTTCAAAGGCTCGCGGAACTCGAAGGAAAACTCGGCGGCCGCACGTAGCGGCGCCAGCTCTTCCATCTTCGCCAAGGCCTTCATGCGGCTTTGGGCTTGACGCGCCTTCGACGCCTGCGCCTTGAAGCGATTCACGAACGATTCTAGGTGGGCGCGCTGCCTGGTTTGCTTTTCCAAGGCGCCAGCGGCCAGAATCATCTGGGCCGCGCGCTGGCGCTCGAAACCGGAATAATTGCCGGAGTAGCGCTTGAGCTTGCGCTCGTCGATGTGAACGATGACGTTGACCACTTCGTCCAGGAAATCGCGGTCATGGGAAATGATGATCAAGGTGCCAGCGTAGCGCTTGAGCCAGTCTTCCAGCCAGATAATCGCATCCAGATCCAAATGGTTGGTCGGTTCATCGAGCAGCAGCAGGTCGGACGGGCACATCAAGGCCTGCGCCAAGTTGAGGCGCATGCGCCAGCCGCCCGAAAAGTTCGACACGGATTGCTGCATCTGGTCAAGCGTGAAACCGAGGCCCAGCAACAGCTGTTCGCCGCGCGACTGTACGGTGTAGGAGTCGGCGTCGGCCAGCGCGCTATAGATTTCGCCGATGGCCAAGCCGTTCTCGGCCGTTGCCGGTTCATTTTCCAGACGGGCCAGCTCGGCTTCCAGCTTGCGCAAGGTGATGTCGCCGTCGATTGCATAGTCGAGCGCGGCGCGCTCGAGCGCCGGCGTTTCTTGCGCCACATAGGCCATCCGCCATTTCGCGGGGAAGTCGATTTCGCCCTGGTCCGGGTGCAATTCGCCGCGCAGCAGGGCAAACAGGCTGGACTTGCCCGCGCCGTTGGCGCCGATCAAGCCAATCTTGTCGCCCGGATTGAGGGTGACGTCGACTTGCTCTAACAGCGGTTTGATGCCGCGCATCAGGCTAACTTGTAGAAAACGTATCATTTTATGCTTTTTAGGGGGGTGAGGAACAACCCCGATATGCCGGCGTTGAGCTGACTCGGCGCAGGGCGGCTCGCACCATGCACCCTGTTTTTATTGCTTCAATTGGTCGGCCGTGAGCAAGAACACCATATCGTCGCCGGCACTGGTGGTCAGCCAGGTCAGGCCCAGCTTGCCAAACGCGGCTTCGGCGAATGCCCGCTCGTTGCCGATCTCGATGATCAAGATGCCATTGTCGCTCAAGCGCTCGGCGGCGCCTTTGATGATTGTGCGCACCAGGTCCATGCCATCGCTGCCGCCATCGAGCGCGATGCGTGGCTCGCGCAGATACTCGGGCGGCAACTGGCCCATGGAGGCGGAATTCACGTACGGCGGGTTGCTGATGATCAAGTCGTATTTCGTCTGCGGTACATTCTGGTACAGGTCCGATTCGATCAGGTTCACGCGCGTTTCCAGCTTGTAGTCCGCCACATTGCGGCGCGCCACGGCCAGCGCATCGGGCGAGATATCGAGCGCATCGACGTGGGCGTTTGGAAATGTGTCGGCCAGCATGATCGCAAGGCAACCGGAACCCGTGCAAAGTTCCAGGATATTGCTGACGGACTCGGGCTCCGATACCCAGGGCGAAAAAAAGTCCGGGATCAGTTCGGAGAGGAAGGAGCGCGGCACGATCACGCGCTCGTCGACATAAAAGCTGTAGGTGCCGAGCCAGCCTTGTTGCGTCAGATAGGCGGCCGGCACGCGCTCAACGCTGCGGCGCTCGATCACGGCCAGCACGCCAGCTATTTCCTCCGGCAAGAGACGGGCGTCGAGAAACGGGTCGAGCTGATCGAGCGGCAGCTTTAGCGTATGCAAGATGAGGTAAGCCGCCTCGTCCATCGCTGCGGCGCTGCCGTGGCCGAAAAACAGCTGGTCGGTATTAAAGCGGGTAACGGCGTAACGCAGCAAATCGCGCGGCGTGGTAAACATGGTTTGATTCATAACTTTCTCGGTAGGGCGGTGTATCGTAGAGCGTAGCGCGGCGCGCCGGTACATGGTAAAGCATTTAAAATGCGTCGTCCGCCGCGGTGCTTCCTCATCCCGCGGCGTTGAATGTTTTGGAAAAGTGCCGCCTGGATGGACGTTAGCGCAGCAGATTTTCCAGAGTGCGCCGATAGATATTTTTCAGCGGATCGATGAAGCGCAGTTCGATGTGCTCGTCAACTTTATGGATACTGGCGTTGGGCGGCCCGAATTCTATCACCTGCGGGCAGATCTGGGCGATGAAACGGCCATCCGAGGTGCCCCCGGTCGTCGATAATTCCGTTTCGATGCCCGTTTCCTCGAAGATCGCACACGCTACAGCGTCGCTCAAAGGGCCGCGCGGCGTCAGGAAAGGGCGCCCGTTCACGGTCCATTTCAGACTATATTCGACATCGTATTTGTCGACGATAGCGTGCACGCGTTCCTGCAAACCGGCCACCGTGCTGGCGCTCGAGAAACGGAAATTGAAATCGATCACCACCTCGCCCGGAATCACGTTCGACGCGCCTGTGCCGGCTTGAATGTTCGACATCTGCCACGACGTCGGCAGGTAATATTCATTGCCGGCGTCCCATTGCTGGGCCACCAATTCGCTCAGCAACGGGGCGGCCAGGTGGATCGGGTTTTTTGCCAGTTGGGGATAGGCGATATGGCCTTGCACTCCCTTGATGGTCAGCTTGCCCGACATCGAACCGCGCCGGCCATTCTTGATCATGTCGCCCAGCGTGTGGGCCGAGGTCGGTTCGCCAATCAGACAATAATCGATCTGCTCGCCGCGTTCTTTGAGCATATTGCAAACGATCACGGTCCCATCGGTGGCCGGTCCTTCCTCATCGCTGGTGAGCAAGAAGCCAATCGAGCCAGGATGCTGCGGGCGCTGTGCGATGAATTCCTCGCACGCCACCACCATGGCTGCGATCGACGTTTTCATATCGGCCGCGCCGCGTCCGTACAATTTGCCGGCGCGCTGTTGCGGGATGAACGGCGGCGATTGCCAGTCCCCGAGAGCGCCAGCCGGGACCACGTCGGTATGGCCGGCAAAGACCAGCAGGGGGGCGCTGGCGCCCTTGCGCGCCCACAGATTGGTGACGCCGTTGCAGGCGATGGTGGTGCAAACGAAGCCGAGCGGCGTCAGCCGGTCGATCAAGTGCTGCTGGCAACCCTTGTCATCGGGGGTCACAGACGAGAGGGCGATCAGTTTTTCCGCCAGCGCAAGAGTCTTGGAGGTCGTCATGGAGTTTCGTCTAAGCTATTAAAAATTTGTCGGTACAAGGCGTCGGAAAAACCGACATGGAACTGCCCGCCATAGTCCAGCACGGGGCGCTTAATGACCGACGGGAATTCCAACATCAGCTCGAGCGCGCTGGGCGCGTCCAGGATGGCCGCCCGGCGCCTCTCCGGCAAGCCGCGCCAGGTGCTGCCTTTGCGATTGACCAGCACGTCCCAATTGAGATGGTCGAGCCAGTTGGTAATGGTGCTTCGCTCCAGCCTTTGTTTCTTAACATCGTGGAAGAGGACGTCGCGTTGTTGTGCGGCGAGCCAGACCCGGGCTTTTTTTACCGTGTCGCAATTGGGTATGCCGTACAAAGTGATCATCATGGATTGGCTGACGTTTTTCGCCGCGGCCAGGGTGGGCCGTTGCACGGATACGACGCGCGGCTCTCCTGCGCGGCTCTCCTTAATACGAATAGGATGGGTGGACGTAGTGCGCATTATAACTGGCTGCGACGACAAACTGCCGATTGGACGCCACTTCCCGCGTGCCAAGGCTCGCGCACGAAGTCCGTCCAGTTGTGCCCGGCGCCATGCACCGCCGTTCATTTGCTGCGGCTCCAAAGAGGGGGGCGCCGCGGCTGATCAGCTTAGAAGCCGACGGGCTAGGGGTTGAGCGCGAATTCGGTAAATGTTGATTCAGCGACCGGCTGCGGCTCGGCCCCCGCGCTCTTGCAGTCGGGTCCATTGTTGAGCAGCCAGAAGAAGTTGGTAGCCGAATCAGCGTTGGCCAGCGCTTCTTCCTGGCTAATCAAGCCATCCTTGACCAGGTGTAGCAGTGCTAGTTCGAACGATTGCGAACCGGGTGACATGCTTTTTTCGATCGCATCCTTAATCTGGGCGAATTCGCCTTTTTCAATCAGGCTAGAGACATGACGGGTGTTGACCATGATCTCGACGGCCGCCGTGCGGGCGCCGCCATTGATCGAGCGTACCAGGCGCTGCGAGACGACGGCCTTGATGGAGGAGGCTAGATCTTGCAGCAATGCGGCGCGGTTTTCTATTGGATAAAAGCTGATGATACGGTTCAGCGCGTTGTAACTGTTGTTTGCATGCAGCGTCGCCAACACAAGGTGGCCCGATTGGGCGTAGGCCAGCGCGGCCGCCATGGTTTCCTGGTCGCGGATCTCGCCGATCAAGATGCAATCGGGCGCCTGGCGCATCGAGTTGCGCAGCCCCGTGCAAAAATCCACGGTATCGCTGCCAATCTCGCGCTGGTTGACGATCGAGCGCTTGTTCTTGAACAGGTATTCGATGGGGTCTTCCAAGGTCAGGATATGGCCGTAACGCAATTCGTTGCGATGGTCGAGCATCGAGGCGATCGTCGTCGACTTGCCCGAGCCGGTCGAGCCGACGATGAGCATCAGGCCCCGTTTTTCCATGATCAGCTCGGCCAACACGGGCGGCAAGCCGAGGTCGGCCAAGGGCGGGATCGTGCTCGGCACGAAACGGAACACGGCAGAAATGCTGCCGCGCTGGCGGAAGGCCGACAGGCGGAACCGGCCCAGATTGGCTACCGGGACGCCCATATTGAGTTCGTTGTTGCGTTCCAATTCGTCCATCTGCGCCCGCGTGCAAATTTCCGCCAGCAGCGAGGTGATGTTTGCCGGGTCCAATTTTTGCTGATTGATGGGGATCAGGTTGCCATTGATTTTCAAATGGACAGGGGAATTGACCGCGAAAAACATGTCCGACGCATTCTTTTCCTTCATCAACTGAAATAAACGGTCCATCGCCATCATGCTCTCCTCAAATTAGGACGGGTCCCACCCGTCATCGTACACTTTCCGGCCCCCTGACCCATCCAAGGCGTGTCGCGCCGTTTCTCTCCAGCAACCCAAGCGCCGCCCGCAACCCGACTGCGGCCGCCTAGGCCCTCGCCACAGCTGTCCGGGGCCGAAGTTTCAGGGCCGCAACGCTTCCATGGGGCGCGGCTGGCTGATTAAATGCCGCGCAGCAGTTCGTTGATGCCCGTCTTGGCACGCGTCTTGGCGTCCACCCGCTTGACGATCACGGCGCAATACAGGCTGTACTTGCCATCCTCAGACGGCAAGTTGCCCGCCACCACGACGGATCCGGCCGGCACGCGACCGTAGCTGACAGCGTCCGTCGCGCGATCGTAGATCTTGGTCGACTGGCCGATGTATACGCCCATCGAAATCACCGAGTTCTCTTCGACGATCACGCCTTCGACGATTTCCGAACGGGCGCCGATGAAGCAATTATCTTCGATAATGGTGGGATTGGCCTGCATCGGTTCGAGCACGCCGCCGATGCCGACCCCGCCCGACAGATGCACGTTCTTGCCGATCTGCGCGCACGATCCGACTGTGGCCCACGCATCGACCATCGTGCCTTCATCAACGTAAGCGCCGATGTTGACGAAAGAGGGCATCAACACCACGTTTTTGGCAATGAAGCTGCCACGCCTGGCGACGGCTGGCGGCACCACCCGAAAGCCGCCCCGGGCAAAATCGTCGGCCGTGTAGTGGGCGAACTTGGTGGGTACCTTGTCGTAGAACTGCATGCTGGAGTCGGCCGTCATCACCCGGTTGTCCTCGAGGCGAAAGGAGAGCAGGACGGCCTTCTTGACCCATTGGTTGACGACCCAGGCAGTGCCCGTTTTTTGCGCGACGCGCACGCTGCCGTCGTCGAGGCCGGCGATGACATGGCCCACCGCTTCGCGCAGTTCGGCGCTGCCGCTGGCCGGACTAATGTCGGCGCGTTGTTCCCAGGCCTGGTTGATGATGTGTTCAAGTAGTTGAGTCATGATGGTCTAAAAAATGAGGGGTGAATCAAAAGGCGGACAGGTGTTTGCAGAATTGAACGATGCGGTGTGCCGCTTCGAGACCTTCGTCCACTTCGGCAACGAGCGCCATGCGGATGCGGTTGCGGCCCGGGTTGATGCCGTGAGCGTCGCGCGCCAGATAGCTCCCTGGCAATACCGTTACATTATATTTGGCATACAGACGCTGCGCGAATTGCGTGTCGGACAAGCCGGTCTGGCTGATGTCGGCCCACAAATAAAAACCGGCGTCGGGCAATTCAACCTCCATTACCGGCTGTAGCAGGGGCGTGATGGCAGCAAATTTGGCGCGGTATTTTGCCCGGTTTTCTTCGACGTGGGTCTCGTCGTTCCAGGCTGCGACGGAGGCCGCCTGCACGGGGGGGCTCATGGCTCCGCCATGATAGGTGCGATAGAGCAGGAATTTTTTCAAGACATCGGCGTCGCCGGCCACAAAACCGGAGCGCATCCCGGCCACGTTGGAGCGTTTCGACAGACTGGAAAACACCACCAGACGGGCATATGGCTGCTCGCCTAGGCTAAGGCCCAGCAGGTGCGCTGCTTCCAGCGCGCCCAGCGGCGCTTCGCTGCCATGGTAAATTTCGGAATAGCACTCGTCGGCGGCGATGACGAAGTCGTAGCGCTCGGATAGCGCGAACAAATTTTCCCAGTCCGTCAGCGTGAGCGTGGCGCCGGTCGGATTGCCAGGCGAACACAGGTACAGCAATTGAACGCGCTTCCAGACGGCGGCTGGCACGCTGTCGTAATCGCAACCGAAATTGCGCGCGGGATCGGAATTGACAAAATAGGGCTCGGCGCCTGCCAGGTAGGCCGCGCCTTCATAAATCTGATAAAACGGATTCGGGCACACCACCAGCGCCCCGGGCGCTGGATCGACGACGGTTTGCGCCAGCGCGAACAACGCTTCGCGCGAGCCATTCACGGGCAATACCTGGGTCTCCCGGTCCAAGGCAGGCAAGTCATAGCGCCGTTCGAGCCAGCCGGCAATCGCGCCCCGCAGCGCCTCCGAGCCGATCGTGCTCGGGTAATTGGCCAGTCCGCCCAGGTTATCGACCAGCGCTTGCTGGATAAAGGGCGGCGTCGGATGCTTCGGCTCGCCTAAGCCCAGGCTGATGGCGCAATAGGCGGGATCGACGGTGACGCCGGAAAACAATTGACGCAGTTTTTCGAACGGATAGGGTTGCAGTTTGTCGAGATGTGGATTCACGGGTCGGGCCAAGGCAGAAACGGTTGCGAAGTGGCGCCCACAAGGCCGCCAATGTCCGAGCATTATAGCGCCGTTGGACTTGCCTGAGTGCCAATGCGCCCGCGCGCGCCAACGGCGCCTCGCCTTGACGGCGCGCAGGCCGGCAAAGCGCGATTCAAGCGGTATCGGCAGGCAGAGTCGCATCGGCCGCACGGTTAAATGGGGCGCGACGTTTCAGTTCAATCGCGGCGGCCTTATACTGGCGGCCTCATTGTTTTTTTCGTGCGGCCGTTCCCCTCGAACAGCAGCGCCACCTCGATCGTGTTCCTAGGGCTGCCTATGTCATTTTCCTCTTTGGGTCTTGCTCCCTGCCTCCTGCGTGCCGTCAGTGCCAGCGCTTATCTGGCGCCAACCGCGATCCAGGCGGCCGCCATTCCGGCGATTTTGCGCGGCAAGGATGTGCTTGGCTCGGCGCAGACCGGCACTGGCAAGACCGCGGCGTTTGCGCTGCCGCTGCTGCAGTCCTTGCTTGACGGGCGAGCGGGCGCGCGCCGCAGCCATGCCCTCATTTTGGTGCCGACCCGCGAACTAGCGGCCCAGGTCGGCGCCGCTATCGTCCATTACGCGCGCTTCATGCCGGCGCCGGTGAAGGTGGCGGTCCTGTCTGGCGGCGTGTCCATCAATCCGCAAATGATGGGTTTGCGCGGCGGCGCTGATATCTTGGTCGCTACGCCGGGCCGCTTGCTCGACCTGGTAGAACATCATGCGTTGACGCTTTCCGCCATCTCGACCTTGGTACTTGACGAGGCGGACCGCTTGCTCGACCTGGGCTTCGCCGATGAAATCGGGCGCATTCTCGACTTGCTGCCTGCGCAACACCAGTCTCTCTTTTTCTCGGCCACCTTTCCCGCAGCGGTGCATGCTCTGGCCACGCGCATGCTGCGCGAGCCGATCCGAATTGAGGTCGAAGCGACCCCGCTTAACGAGCCGGACATCACGCAACGCGCGCTTGCCGTCGATGTGCCGCGGCGCACCCAATTGCTCAAGCATTTGATCTTGGAAAACCAGTGGAGCCGGGTGCTGGTCTTCGTCGCCACCAAATACGCCGCCATGCACGTGGCAGACAAGCTGCAGCGTAATGGCATTAAGGCTGGCGCCTTGCACGGCGAGGCGAGCCAGGGCATGCGCAGCCAGGTACTAGCGGACTTCAAGGCCGGCCTTTTGCAAGTGCTAGTGGCCACCGATGTGGCTGCGCGCGGCATCGACATCGCTCAGCTGCCTGTCGTGGTCAACTACGATTTGCCGCGCTCAGCACTCGACTACACCCACCGCATTGGGCGCACCGGGCGCGCCGGCGAAAGCGGCATCGCGATCAGCTTCATCAGTGCTGACACGGAAGCCCATTTCCGGCTGATAGAAAAGCGCCGGAATATGCTGCTGGAGCGGGAGACGATCGCCGGATTCGAAGCGACCGGAACGGCAACTCCCATGGCCCATTTGGCGACCGACGCCGTCAACGGCGGCGTCAAAGGCAGGCGCAAGAGCAAAAAGGACAAACTGCGCGAAGCGGCGGCACGAATTGCTTGCGCTTGACCGGCGGGAGGTCCCGTCACGGAGCAAGGCGCGCTCGCCAGTCATTTGCAAGGTCAAGGCGCAAAAGGTCAAAAATCACGGAAAATCGTGAGATCGATAGGATTTTAATAAAAGCAGGGCGCGTTAAAGCGTGCCTGGCCGAGGAAAAAATGAAAACACTTTTCGTCGTTGCGGCCGCAACCCTGTGTTGGTCGGCCAGCACGGTTAGAGCGGCGCCTCTGACCGTGGCATCGAGCTCTTTTGCCGAAAATGGAATGATCCCGTCCCAACATGCCGGCACCACGGGCGACTGTGGCGGCAAGGGCATTTCGCCTCAGCTATCTTGGAGCAACCTGCCGCCCCGAACCCGGTCGGTGGCGGTGTTGGCCTTTGACCCGGACGGCGCAAAGGGCTTGGGCGTATCGCACTGGGTCGCCTATAACATTGGCGCCGAGCGTGGCCAGCTAAAACAAGGTGAGGGCCAGACCGATGGCGCTGGCGCCACGGTGGGTAGAAACGTGGCCGGTCTGAACACCTTCCAGGGCATGTGTCCGCCGCCAGGCGATGCGCCGCATCATTATCTCTTTACCGTCATCGCCACTGACCTCGCGCCTGGCGCCTTGCCGCCGGGCCTAACCCGTGACGAACTGCTATCCACACTTAAAGGCCATGCGCTGGGCGGCCAGAGCACGGTCGGCTATTACGCGCGCTGAGCCTTCACCAGCTGCTACACTAAGGGCTGGCGTGGAACTCGTTGCATAAAAGGTGGGATGATGGCAAAGAAAGAAAAACTGGATGCGGAAACGCTGGCCTTGATTAAATGGTGTACCGAAGTCGAAGAGTTTTTAATTGGCGGCGGCGCGACGCGGGCCCAGGCCCAAGAACATATCGAAGAGGAGGTGGAGTGGTTCACCGACCAGTTTTATGACGGCTTGAGTCCGCAAGAGGCGGCCAAAGAAGCCCTGGCCTAAATGGCGGCGCGGCGCGCTTTGGACGATGCATTTCGAGCGTGCGATGCCAGCGCCGGCAGCGCACGCTCGAAATTGCAACACGCCAACGACGGCGCTCGTTGCCGGCGCACGGAAGGGCCGGCGGCGCCACTTGGACGCGGCCTTCGCGCCTCACCGTAAGCTGGATCGGTCCGGCCGGCCCGTTCCAGGCGCCGGCCTGACCTTACACGAGGGCGGAGATTAACCGGCCTAGAATCGCGATGCCTTCGCGGATGCGCTCTGGCGGCACCGTCACAAACGACAGGCGCAGCGTGTTGCTTTCCGCGGCGTTGGCGTAAAACGGCGCACCCGGTACGAAAGCGACCTTGTTGGCAATGGCCTCATCGAGCAGCTTCATGGCATCGATATGCTTGGGCAGCGTGACCCAAATGAACATGCCACCCTCTGGTTTGGTCCAGCTGACGCCGGCCGGGAAGTGCTCGTCCATGGCCGCTAGCATGGCTTGGCACTGCTTGCCGTACAGGGTGCGGATGCTGGGGATGTGGGTATCGAGGAAGCCGTCCTTGATCACTTCATGCACCACCATTTGCGTCAGTTGCGATGTGTGCAAATCGGATGCCTGCTTCGCCAATTCCAGGCGCCGTACCAGCGCCAACGGCGCCACCACATAACCGAGGCGGATGCCAGGCGTTAGCACTTTGGAGAAGGAACCCATGTAAATCACGCCGGCCGGGTTCATGTTCAGCATTTTTGGGAAAGGCGCTCCAGAATAGCTTAAGGCGCCATAGGGATCGTCTTCGATCAGCGGCAAGCCGTGGCGGGCGCAGGTCTCGACCAATTCGACGCGGCGCTCGACCGAGAGGCTGCGCCCGGTCGGATTTTGGAAATTGGGCAGCGCATACAAGAAGCGCGCGCCGTCGGCGACGCCAGTCACGGAATGCGGCACCAAGCCGTGCGCATCGGTTGCAACCGAGACAAATTGCGGACGGTAGACGGAGAACGCCTGCAGTGCGCCGAGGTAGCTCGGCGTTTCCACCAACACGCGGCTGCCTTCGTCGATCAAGACCTTGCCCAACAAGTCGAGAACTTGTTGCGAGCCCGAGGTCATGAGTACTTGTTCGGCGATGATCTTGGCGCCCTGGGTCGACAGGGAATCGGCAATCCATTGACGCAAAGGGAGGTAACCGTCGGTTGGGCCATATTGCAAGGCGAGCTTGCCGTTTTGGGTCAAGACCTTGTCGAACGCGGCCTTCATTTCCGTGATGGGAAAGGTGGCGGGCGAGGGCAGGCCGCCGGCAAACGAGATAATTTCCGGCTGCTGCGTGATCTTTAGGATTTCGCGGATAAAGGAACTTTGCAGTTGCTCGGCGCGCTCGGCAAAACGCCATTGGATGGGATTTGGATTTTCAATTTTCATACGAGTCTCACAGAAGGAAGGACCGGGCAGTACCTGGTCCATAAACAAGCACGCTTGTGGCGGCTTCAAAAAAAAGGCATTGGGTAAATGCCGTTCGCATTAATGGAGCTTTAGCGCGGAAAAACGGGTTTAATCGATTTCAGCGATCAATTCGATCTCGACGCAAGCGCCACGGGGAATTTGGGCCACGCCAAACGCGGAGCGCGCATGCCGGCCCGCTTCCCCAAACACGGCGCCCAGCAGCTCGGAGGCGCCATTGGTGACCAGGTGCTGTTCCGTGTAGTCAGGCGTCGAATTAACCAGGCTCATCACCTTAACGATGCGTTTGACACGATTAAGGTCGCCCCCGCACGCCTCTTGCAAGGTGCCCAAAAGATCGACCGCAATGCTGCGCGCGGCCAGCTGGCCTTCTTCGGTGCCGATGGTTTTGCCCAGCTGGCCGGTCCAGATCGAACCGTCGGCTTTTTTCGCGATATGGCCGGAAACGAACACCAGATTGCCCGATTGCACGTACATGACGTAGGCAGCAACTGGAGCGGCAGCCACAGCCAAGGTGATATCGAGCGCTTTGAGTTTTTCGTACACTGACATGGGGTTTTCCATAAAATGGTGCGGATCGATGGGCGAAATGCCTGGTTGCCACGGAGCGGATGCGAAGGCGGCAACTGCGCCGCGGTAGCGATATTGTACGTCCTGTAGCTCAGGAAGCCCATTAATAGGCGAAATGCGCGCAACATGCTGCTGCAAGGCGCGGGCGCTGTTTTTGGCAATTCAAAGTCATTTGGAATTGCTAATATCTTGCGCCAAATAGCTTGAAATCGCTATTATGGCCCCCATCTTCATTTGATTCGTTCAATCAATCCAAGACTTACGAGGTAAAAATGGCCGTCTCCGAAAAGCAAACCCTGGGTTTTCAGGCTGAAGTGAAACAACTGTTGCAACTGATGATTCATTCCTTGTACTCCAACAAGGAAATTTTTTTGCGTGAACTGATCTCCAACGCGTCCGACGCCGCCGACAAGCTGCGCTTTGAAGCGATCAATCACGACGCACTGTACGGCAACGACCATGAGCTAAAAATCAAGGTCGGTTTTGATAAGGCGGCACGCACCATCACCATTTCCGATAACGGCATCGGCATGAGTCGCGACGAAGTGATCTCGCACCTGGGTACGATCGCTAAGTCCGGCACCAAGGAGTTCTTTGGAAAACTGTCCGGCGACCAGCAGCAAGACGCGGCCCTGATCGGCCAATTTGGCGTCGGCTTCTATTCCGGCTTCATCGTGGCCGACAAGATCACGGTCGAGAGTCGCCGCGCCGGCCTAGACGCATCCGAAGGCGTGCGCTGGGAATCGGCTGGCGAAGGCGACTACAGCGTCGAGGCGATCGACAAGGGGCGGCGCGGTACCGACATCACCTTGCACCTGCGCGAAGGCGAGGACGAGCTGCTGTCGAGCTGGAAGATCAAATCGATCATCCGCAAATACTCCGACCATATTTCGTTGCCGATCGTGATGCAGAAAGAGGAATGGGACGAAGAGAAAAAAGAAACCGTCGTCAAGGAGGAATTCGAGACCATCAATCAGGCCAGTGCGCTTTGGGCCCGCAACAAGGCCGACATCACGCCGGAACAGTACGACGAATTCTACAAGCACGTCTCGCACGACTTCCAGGCGCCGCTCACGCTAACCCACAACCGCGTCGAAGGACGCAGCGAATACACGCAACTGCTGTATATCCCGAGCAAGGCGCCATTTGACCTGTGGGACCGCAACAAGCGAGGCGGCATCAAGCTCTACGTCAAGCGCGTCTTCATCATGGACGACGCCGAACAACTGATGCCGGCCTACTTGCGATTCGTGAAAGGCGTGATCGATTCGAGTGACCTGCCGCTCAACGTTTCGCGCGAAATCTTGCAAGAGTCGCGCGACGTCAAAGTGATCCGCGAAGGCTCGACCAAACGCGTGCTGGGGATGCTAGAAGAGCTAGCGAATGCGGAAGAGCAGGAGAAAAAGGACAAGTACGCCACGTTTTGGAAAGAATTCGGCCAGGTGCTAAAGGAAGGCATCGGCGAGGA
This sequence comes from Janthinobacterium sp., assembly GCA_003133225.1. Lineage (GTDB taxonomy): Bacteria > Pseudomonadota > Gammaproteobacteria > Burkholderiales > Burkholderiaceae_D > Janthinobacterium. The sequence continues at coordinate 68,349 of PKWL01000135.1, read as the reverse complement.
CGCGGGCAACAAGGAGCGCATCGCCAAGCTGCTGCGCTTCGCGTCGACGCAAGCCGACAGCGAAGAGCAAGGCACCTCTTTCGCCGACTATATCGGGCGCATGAAGGAAGGGCAGGACAAGATTTTCTACGCGACTGGCGAAAACTACCGGGCTGCCAAGAACAGTCCGCACTTGGAAATTTTCCGCAAAAAAGGCGTCGAGGTGCTGCTCCTGACGGATCGGGTTGATGAATGGATGCTGTCGTTCCTTCAAGACTTTGAAGGCAAGGAGCTCGTGTCGGTGGCAAAAGGTGGCCTCGATTTGGGCAAACTGGAAGACGAAGCGGAGAAAAAGGTGCATGAAGAGACCGAAACGGCATGCGCCGATTTGGTGGGCAAAATGAAGACTGCGCTGGCCGATAAAGCCAAGGATGTGCGCGTGACCTTCCGCCTGACGGATTCGCCGGCCTGCCTGGTGGCCGACGACAACGAATTATCGGGCAATTTGCTGCGCATGCTGAAGGCGGCAGGCCAAAGCGCGCCGGACTCGAAGCCGATTTTGGAAATCAACCCGAATCACCCACTTGTGATGCGCCTGAAAAACGACGATGCGGCCAGCGGCACCCAGTTCGCCGACTGGGCGAACATCCTGTTCGACCAGGCCATGCTGGCCGAAGGCGGTTCGCTGTCCGACCCGGCCTCCTTCGTCAAGGGTTTGAACGAAATGTTGCTTAGTATACTGGCCAAGTAATTTTGGCTGGGTGGGGCGGCCGCAGCCGCCCCTGTTTCGATCAATCTGGCGCTTGGCGCCTCATCTCCTGCGACGGCCCAGGAATTGATCGCGGTTCAAAGACCCAAGCACGGGTGTTGCCAGCGGCAGCACTTGGCTTCGGGGACCTTCCTGCATTTTCCTGCGTTTTCCTGCGTTTTCCCATGCCTCGGCGTTTTTCACTGGCGGCTCGGCGTCGGCCCACGTTTTTCTGGTGCGTGCGGCGCACAGTCTGGCGGACGCCCCGCCTGCCGCTAAGCTGGAGCTTCTCGGCGCGCGGCCTGTGGCCTATAGCCTACCCATGGCGAGTCGCCCGCTCCACCTGGGGGCGGTCCCGGCGCTCGCCATGCCCACCGCCGCTTCGCTGCTCCATGCGGGGGCGTGCGGAAAAAATTTAAAAAATTTAAAAAATTTCCTAAAGTTCCCGTCGTCGGCGCCGTAAAGAATACTAGGAGAGCGGGAAATGATTAAATTATTTTCAAATTGACCCTAAAGTTCTCCGAATTCATGTCGATATAGAGTTGAGCTAAGACAAAAACGTTGCAAGAAATGCCGTTTCCCACTTCAGGCTGGAAGTTCGATTTTGACCTTTCACCCGCGCTATTTCCGCGTCCCCAGGGGCGTGCGACCATGATCGGTCGGTGTTTGTAAGACAAACACTGACGGGTCGCGTCTGCCGTTGTCTGACCAAAAATACAGGGAGTTGCCTATATTCAATAGTTACGTTCTCCATCAGAATGTATCTCATTGGCAATATAAACAACGGCACCAAGGAGATGGAAATGACTGCTAACGACATGATGGCTGAAATTCGCGACGCAAACTTAAGCTACCTGATGCTGGCGCAACAAATGATCCGCTCTGACAAGGTCACGGCTATTTTTCGTCTGGGCATCGCGGCCGACATCGCAGAATTAATCGAAGGCATGAGCAACGCCCAAATCCTCAAGTTGGCAGGCGGTAACATGATGCTGGCGCGTTTCCGCTTCGACGATGGCGCGATCCTGTCGATGTTGACGAACTACAATAAAGACCGCGTGCTGGCCCAGTCCCACGCCGCCATCTTGATGGCTGGCCAAGCCGTCGAAGAAATTGCCTAAAATTAATAGTGTCATGCAGTAGCAACTGCATCGCCCGGAGCAGAAAAGATGGCCAAAAAAAGTGTTGTGTCGGAAGCCCATGAAATCCGCGTTGCCATCGAACTCATTCAGCTTGGCGCTCGTTTGCAACTGCTGGAAACGGAAGTGAGCCTCTCGCGCGAACGGCTGCTCAATTTGTACAAGGAATTAAAAGGCGTCTCGCCGCCCAAAGGGATGTTGCCGTTTTCGACCGACTGGTTCATCACTTGGCAGCCGAACATTCATTCCTCGCTGTTTATCAATATTCATCGATTTCTGATCGAGCATACCGAGGCCAGCGGGATCGAAGCGGTCATGAAGGCCTACAAACTCTATCTGGAGCAAATGCCGCCCGAGTCCGGTGAAGAGCCGTTATTGTCGCTGACCCGGGCTTGGACCTTGGTGCGCTTCTTTAGCAGCAAAATGATGGCGATGGCGCCTTGCGGCAAGTGCAGCGGCAAATTTGTCGTCCACAGCCTCGACTTGCACGCCGATTATGTGTGCGGCCTGTGTCACATGCCGTCGCGCGCCGGCAAAACCAAAAAATCCAAAGACGCCAGTGCGCGGACGCTGGCGCCAGCGACGTGATTTTTGGTTGGCGCAGCGGCGCACGGGGCTTGGCATGAGCCTTGCCGCGCACATTGCGCGCCCGCCCGCCCTGCGGGCCGCCTTGATTCAGGCGCTCGCCTTGCTGCCCATGCTGGCTGTAAGCTATTTGTTCTCTCGCCTCGGTTTCCCCGTTTCCCTGTTGTCTTGCGCCCTGGTGCAAGGGGCGTTTGCCACCTTGCTGACTTATCAATTCGGGCTCGCGCCCTGGTGGCGGCCCATCGAGTTCCTGTTCCCCGTGGCGCTGTTGGCAGCCAACGGGCTGCGCTTACCGCCCGTCGTTTTCCTGCTTGGTTTTCTTTTTCTGCTGGGCCTGTACGGCGCGACTTTCCGCACCCAAGTGCCGTTTTATCCGTCCGGCCCCGCTGTTTGGCGCCAGGTTCTCCAATTGCTTCCGCCCGGGCGCAGCCTGCGTTTGATCGATATCGGCAGCGGTATGGGCGGCCTGGTGCTAGAGCTGGCGCGGCGCCGTCCCGAATCCCACTTTAGCGGCATCGAGCTGGCACCCTTGCCGTGGCTGCTAAGCCGCTTGCGGTCCCGCCTGTCGGGGAGTGCCGCCAGGTTTGCATGGGGCGATTATGAAAGTCTCAATTTCGGCGCCTTTGACGTGGTGTTTGCCTACCTGTCGCCGGCGGCGATGGCCGCGCTGTGGCTCAAGGCCGAGCGTGAAATGCGACCTGGCACCATGCTGCTAAGTCATGAGTTCACGATTGACGCCAAGGCGCCCGATAAGACCATTGCCGCCACATCGGCATCCCCAGCCCTGCATGTCTGGTACTTTTAAGCAATAATCCGCGATATTTGCTTGCCCGGGGGCCTTTCTCACGTTATTGTAGTTCCACGTGTAAATTTATTGATGTTGAGCCATTTTTGGTATGCATTTTGCATCTTGTGTTTGCCATTTTTGCGCCGTCAAATAAATAACCCTCTGAGCTTTGTGCTCGTTCTAACGTTGGGAGTCCACGCACTTGTTAGTCATTCTTGGTTACGTGCTCGTTTGCGGCGCGGTGTTTGGCGGCTTTGCGCTCGCCGGTGGCCACTTGGCCGCCTTGTTGCAGCCAGTTGAGTTGTTGATGATTGGCGGCGCTGCCGTCGGCTCTTTCCTGGTGGGCAATAATGGCAAGGCGATCAAGGCGACCTTGCAAGCTCTGCCGACTTTGTTCAAGGGGTCGGTCTACAACAAGGACCTGTACATGGAGCTCATGTCCTTGCTCTTCGAGGTACTAAGCAAGGTGCGCAAGGAAGGCTTGATGTCGATCGAAGGTGACATTGATGCCCCCCAGGAAAGTCCCCTCTTTAGCAAGTACCCGGGCGTCTTGGGCGACCATCATGTGGTGGAATTCATGACCGATTATTTGCGCCTGATGGTCTCTGGCAACATGGACGCGTTTCAGATCGAAAACTTGATGGATAATGAAATCGAGACCCATCACCACGAAGGGATGGTCCCGGCCGCCTGCATCGCCAAGCTCGGTGATGCCTTGCCCGCGTTCGGTATCGTCGCTGCCGTCATGGGCGTGGTGCACACGATGGAGTCGGTCGGCATTCCACCAAGCGAACTGGGCATTTTAATTGCGCACGCCCTGGTCGGCACCTTCCTCGGTATTTTGCTAGCGTACGGCTTTGTCGGGCCGCTCGCCACGCTGTTGGAGCAAAAGTTGGAGGAGTCGAGCAAGATGTTTCATTGCGTCAAAGTGACCCTTTTGGCCAGCCTGAATGGCTACGCGCCCGCCTTGGCGGTTGAGTTTGGCCGCAAGGTTCTCTTTTCGACGGAACGCCCCACCTTTAGCGAACTGGAAGTTCATATTAAAAAAGCAAAAGCAAAATGAGCCCGCTCCATGCATGGATTGACCTCGACAGTTAGGAATTGTGATGGCAGATGAGGGCTTGCGGCCAATTATTGTCAAACGCATCAAAAAAGGTCACGGCGGCCATCACGGCGGCGCATGGAAGATTGCCTATGCCGATTTCGTGACGGCGATGATGGCGTTTTTCTTGCTGATGTGGCTGCTTGGGTCCACCACCAAGGGCGATTTGAGCGGCATTTCCGATTTTTTTAAGACGCCGCTGAAAGTGGCCATGGGGGGCGGTTCGGGTAGCGGTGACAGCTCGTCGGTGATCCAGGGCGGCGGCACCGACCTGACGCGCAAAGACGGGCAGGTCAAAAAAGCCGAGGACCCGTTGCAAAAAAAAACCTACGACTTGAAAGCGGCCAAAGCGGCTCTCGAGCGCGAGGAAGGGCAGCGCCTGCAGACGCTGAAAGCGAAGATCGAGGCCACCATCGAGACCAATCCGGCCCTACGCAAGTTCAAGAACCAGTTGTTGCTCGACATTACCAGCGAAGGCTTGCGAATTCAGATCGTTGACGAGAAGAACCGACCGATGTTTGCACTGGCCAAGGCCGATTTGCAGCCGTACACGCGCGAAATTTTGCATGCGATCGGGCAGGTGCTAAACGACGTGCCTAACAAGGTGGGACTGTCCGGCCACACGGATTCGACACCCTATTTGAGCGACGTTGGTTACAGCAACTGGGAGCTGTCGGCAGATCGCGCCAACGCCTCACGGCGCGAGCTAATTCTCGGCGGCATGGATGAAACGAAGATTTTGCGCGTAGTGGGCTTGGCTTCTGCGGCCCATCTGGACCGCAAGAATCCCTTTAATCCGATTAACCGGCGCATCAGCATCATCGTCATGAACAAGGCTACGGAAGAAAACGTGTTGCGCGATGGCGCGGCGCTCGACGTGCCGGCGCAGGTGGCCGCTGGACGGCCGGCGCTCGCTGCGGCCGCCGCCAAAAAATAGCGCGCGCTGCCACGGTGAGCCCGACAAACGAGACTTTCAATGACGAATAAAAAAATCCTCGGTTCCCACGTGAAACGCCTGTTGTCATGCATGTCGGCGCATGGCACTAAGCATTTGACCGAAGTGGAAACTGATCTGATACAGACAAGTTTGCTACTAGACGAGGCGATCGACAAGCTGTCGGCCAATTTCATGGCGATCCATGCTGCCGTTTGCACCCAGCAGGCCACGATCGATTTCCTGCTCGCTGGCGGCGCACCAAGCATGGCCGCGCGCGCCAGCCTTGGTGCGGTGCAAGCGGAAGTGGGCCAACATGTCAACGCCGCCATCACCAGCTTGCAGTTTCAGGATATGACCAGCCAGCTGCTCGAGCGCACCCTAAAACGGGTGGGCGGCATGCGCGACGTTCTGGGCACGCTAGGGGTGCATGGCGCCGAGATGGCGCCCGATAGCAACCACGAGGAAATTGCCGTGCTGCTGGGCGAAGTCGGCATCGCCTTGACCAACCAGAGCTTGGAATTGCGCAGCGAGCTGCGCCAGGTTGTTTGTCAGCAGCATTTGGAAAGTGGCGACATCGAGTTGTTTTAGGGGCCCTGCAATACAGGGGCAGTCCTGCCCAAAATTCAATCAAAGTGAGAAGACAGATGGCTAAAACAATACTTGCAGTTGATGATTCAAGCTCACTGCGGCAAATGGTCGCATTCAGCCTGAAGGCGGCCGGTCACGTGGTGGTCGAAGCCGTCGATGGCCAAGATGGCCTGGACAAGGCGAAACTGCATACCGTGGATTTGGTTCTGACGGATCAGAACATGCCGCGCATGGACGGCCTGCAGCTGATTAAACTCTTGCGCGAATTGCCCGGGTACCAAAAAGTGCCGATCCTGATGCTGACCACGGAGTCGTCGGACGAGATGAAAGCGAAGGGCCGCGCCGCGGGAGCGAATGGTTGGCTGGTGAAGCCATTCGATCCGCAGCGCCTAATCGAGGTAGTCAATAAGGTCATCGGTTAAGCCCAATGACAGCAAACGACAGGGAGGAGTCCATAACATGACCATCGATATTAGCCAGTTCTTCCAGGTTTTTTTCGATGAGGCCGAGGAACTGCTGGCGGAAATGGAGCGCCTACTGCTGGCAGTCGAGGTGACGGCGCCCGACGCCGAAGACCTGAACGCCGTGTTCCGTACGGCGCACTCTATCAAGGGCGGCGCCGCCACGTTTGGCCTCACTGATATGACGGAAGTGACGCACATCCTAGAGTCGCTGCTCGATCGCATCCGCCAGGGCCAGATGGCGCTCACGAGCGAGCACGTCGAAGCCTTCCTGGCCGCCAAGGACATCTTGAAGATGCAGCTCGACGGCCACCATCTGGCCACCCCAGTGGACCAAGACGCGGTGGCCAATGTGCGCGTGATGCTGCAAAAGTTGTCGCTGGCCGCGCCAGCGGCGCTAACGCTATCTGCGCCGGCGTCGCCGCAGCCCGAAGAGAGCGCCCCTTTTTGCGAGGCGGGCGCGCGTTGCTACCGACTCGAGCTGCCGCCGATGGTCGAGCGCGAGCTCGCCGCGCTGGCGGCCGAACTGGGTTTGCTGGGCGCGGTGACGGTGCTGGCGCTAGACGGCGAGCGGCACGCCATGCTCGTCACCACGCACGAAAGCTTGGACGACATCATCGCGATCTGCTCATTTGTGATCGATACTGTTGATCTGAAGGTGTCGCAGGTGCCGCCCGCGAGCGCCGCGCCAGAGGAGCTAGAGCGCGCGCCCGGCGCCGGCGGGAAAAACGAACAGGGCGGCGTCATCGACCCGGCCCAGCCGGCCGAAGGGGGCGCCGGCGCTTACGGCTTCTTCCAGCCGCTCGAAGAAATCCGCGCCGCCGCCAGCGAGGCGGGCGATGCCGCCCGCGGTTATGGTTTTTTCCAGCCGATCGAACAAATCCGCGCCGCGGCGGCCGCCACGCGAAGCGCCCACGCGCCGTCCGTCGAGGCCGAGCACGAGCGGAAGATGCACAAGAAGGACAGCGAGCGGGGCGGGGCGGCGGGCGCCGAATCATCCTCGATCCGGGTCTCGATCGAAAAAGTCGACCAGCTCATTAACCTGATCGGTGAACTCGTCATTACCCAGGCCATGATCGAGCAGCGCGCCGGCGGCCTTGACCCGATGTTGCACGAGCGCCTGCTAAGCAGTGTCAGCCATCTGACGCGCAATACGCGTGAACTGCAAGAAGCGGTCATGTCGATTCGCATGATGCCGATGGACTTTGTGTTCTCCCGTTTCCCGCGCATGGTGCACGACCTGGCCGCCAAGCTGGGCAAACAAGTCGATTTCGTGACCAATGGCGCTGCCACCGAGCTCGACAAAGGTCTGATCGAGCGCATCGTCGATCCGCTTACGCACTTGGTCAGAAATAGCATCGACCACGGCATCGAAATAGCGGCCACTCGCCTTGCGGCCGGTAAAAGCGAAGCGGGCCGATTGCTCCTCTCGGCCAGCCACCAAGGTGGTAATATCGTGATCGAGGTGGTGGACGACGGTGGCGGCCTAAATCGCGAGCGCATTTTGGCGAAGGCGCTGCAGCAGGGCTTAAATGTGTCGGACGCCATGACTGACCGCGAGGTCTGGCAGCTCGTTTTTGCGCCGGGTTTTTCGACCGCCGAAAGCGTGACCGATGTCTCCGGGCGCGGGGTCGGCATGGACGTGGTGAAGCGCAACATCACGGCCATGGGCGGCACCGTCGAGATCCGCTCGGCCAAGGGTTTTGGCACGACCATCTCGATCGCGCTGCCGCTCACCTTGGCCATCTTGGACGGCATGTCGATCCGAGTCGGCGAGGAAGTCTATATTGTGCCGCTCGGTTTTGTCGTCGAGTCGCTGCAGCCGGCACCTGCCGACATTAAGGACATCAGCGGCAAGGGCCAAGTCATCAAAGTGCGCGGCGAGTACCTGCCCCTCGTTTCGCTGTACCAGATGTTCGGCATCACGCCGCGCTTTACCGACCCGTGCCAGGGCATCGTGGTGATCGTCGAGGCAGAAGGCCGCAAGGCCGGCTTGTTCATCGACGACCTGGTGGGCCAGCAGCAGGTAGTGGTCAAGAACCTGGAGTCGAATTACCGCAAGGTGATTGGCATTTCCGGCGCCACCATTCTGGGCGACGGCGGCGTCTCGCTGATACTGGACGTGGCCGCGCTCATTCGTTGTTCTCGTCAGCTTGCCGACGAATCCATTTTTTCTTGAATTTAATAGGAATCCACCATGGCAGAGATCTCATACACTTCCGGACTCAAATTGGACGATGGCAAGGACATCGCCGGCCGCGAATTTTTGGCCTTTACGCTCGGTTCCGAGGAATACGGCATCGACATCCTGAAAGTGCAGGAAATCCGCGGCTACGAGGCGGTGACCCGCATTGCCAATGCCCCTGAATTCATCAAGGGCGTCATTAATCTGCGCGGCATCATCATCCCCGTCGTCGACATGCGCATTAAGTTCCAGCTCGGCACCCCCGTGTATGACCAGTTTACCGTCGTCATTATTCTCAATATCGGCGGCCGCATCATGGGCATGGTGGTCGATAGCGTATCGGACGTCACCACACTCACGCCCGACCAGGTCAAGCCGGCGCCCGAAATGGGAACGGCCTTCAATTCCGATTACATCATCGGTCTGGGCACCATCGACGAGCGCATGCTGATCTTGGTTGACATCGATAAGCTGATGTCTAGCAGCGAAATGGGCCTGATCGATAAGCTGGCAGCATAAGGGGCAAGGTGGCCGGCGCGGTGTCCCGGAGTAATCGCCGGGGCGTCGCCTTGGGGTGAGTGCACGCGCCCGCTGCCGGGAATTCGAGCATGACAGCGCCCGGCATCTTCAAGCACGTCGCTCCCGACGGGAAAAAAGGGGAAATCATCCTACCTACAAGTAGGCAGAGTGGGGCAGCATCAACAAACGGTCGGGCATTGTTCGAGCAGTCAGGTTAAAGGTGAAACAAATGCCGCAGAATAGATTAGATGGCGTCAAAGAGTTCGGTTTCACGAGCACGGACTTCGAACGGGTGCGTGCCATGATCTATAAGCGCGCCGGCATCGCCTTGGCCGCGAGCAAGCAGGAAATGGTGTATAGCCGCCTGGCGCGGCGCCTGCGCGCCATCGGCATCTCATCTTTTGTCCAATATCTCGATGACCTCGATGCCGGCCGCCTCGGCGACGAGTGGGAATCGTTTACCAATGCCTTAACCACCAATCTGACCTCTTTTTTTCGCGAGGCGCACCATTTCCCCTTGCTCGCCGAGCATGTGTTGCAGGTCACGGCACCGCTCGCGATCTGGTGTTCCGCCAGTTCCACCGGAGAAGAGCCCTATTCGATTGCCATGACCGTTTGCGAGGCCTTCGGCACCCTGACGCCGCCGGTCCACATCATCGCCACCGATATCGACACCAACGTGCTGGCGACGGCGGCTTGCGGCGTCTACGCGATCGACCGCCTTGAAAAAATGTCGGCCGAACGTTCCAAGCGGTTTTTTTTGCGGGGCAAGGGCGATCAGGAAGGGTTGGTTCGGGTGCGCCCGGAACTGCGCCAGATGGTCACCTTCAAGCAGCTCAATTTGTTGGCGGATGGCTGGCCGTTAAGCGGTCAGTTCGATGTCATTTTCTGTCGTAACGTGATGATCTACTTTGACAAGCCGACCCAGCGCAAGATTTTGAGCCGCTTTGTCCCTTTGTTGAAAGCGGACGGGCTGTTGTTTGCCGGACATTCGGAAAATTTTCTCTATGTATCGGAAGCATTGAAGTTGCGCGGCAAAACGGTGTATGTGCTGGCCCCTCGTCCAGGCCTGGCGCCGAACATGAGAACACTCACATGATTCAGGAACCTAAAGAACAGTTTGCCATGAACGTCTATTACGACAGGACGTTCAATTGCGAGGCCGCCAAGATTTTGCCGGGCGAGTACTACTTCACCAATAAGGATATGCTGATTGTAACGGTCTTGGGCTCGTGCGTGTCGGCCTGCATCCGCGACCGCGTCAGCGGCTTGGGCGGCATGAATCACTTCATGCTGCCCGACGGCGGCGACAGCAATAGCCCGGTATCGGCGTCAATGCGGTATGGCACCTATGCGATGGAAGTACTGATCAACGAATTGCTCAAAGCGGGCGCGCGGCGTGAGAACATGGAAGCGAAGGTGTTCGGCGGCGGCGCCGTGCTGCGCGGTTTCACGGCGATCAACGTGGGCGAACGCAATGCCGCTTTCGTCATCAACTACCTGCGCGCGGAAAAAATGCGCGTGCTGGCCGAGGACTTGAACGACATCTATCCGCGTAAAGTCTATTTTTTCCCGCATACGGGCAAGGTCTTGGTCAAAAAACTGATGCAAACGCATAACGATACCTTGGCCAAGCGCGAAGAGGACTACGCCATACGCCTCAAAGCGCAGTCCGTCGGTGGTGCGATCGAGCTGTTTTAGGCGCCGCCGCCGCGCCCGCCGCCACATGGGTGGCTGCGACAATGAACGAAATGGGTCTGTCCCGGAAGGAAGCGCGTATGAAAATCAAAGTGTTGATCGTGGATGACTCGGCGCTGATCCGCAGCGTGATGAGCGAGATCGTCAACAGCCAGCCGGACATGGAAGTGGTGGCGGTGGCGCCGGATCCGCTGGTGGCACGCGAACTGATCAAGAAAACCAATCCGGACGTGCTAACCCTGGACGTCGAGATGCCGAAAATGGACGGCTTGGATTTTCTGGAAAAACTGATGCGGCTGCGCCCGATGCCGGTGCTCATGGTGTCGTCTTTGACCGAGCGCGGCTCGGAAATCACGATGCGCGCGCTGGAATTGGGCGCGGTCGACTTTGTGACCAAGCCCAAAATATCGATCGAGAGCGGGATGCAGGAATACACGGAGATGATCGCCGATAAGATCCGGGCCGCCTCTAAGGCCCGCATCAAGGCGCGCACCCTGCCGCTGCCCGGCGCGCAAGGGGCGGCGCCCCTGCCGGCCTTGCGCAATCCTCTGACTTCGAGCGAAAAATTAATTATCATCGGCGCTTCCACCGGTGGCACCGAGGCCATCCGCGAATTTTTGATACAGATGCCGCCCGACTGTCCCGGCATCCTGATCACGCAGCACATGCCGGAAGGATTTACGCGCTCGTTCGCGCGCCGCCTCGATTCGCTTTGTAAAATTTCGGTGCAGGAGGCCGAGGGCAATGAAAGGGTGTTGCCCGGTCACGCCTACATTGCGCCGGGCCACTCGCACCTCTTACTTACGCGCAGTGGCGCTAACTATATGACCAAGATCGAGCAAAGCGCGCCGGTCAACCGACACCGGCCGTCGGTCGACGTCTTGTTTCGCTCGGCCGCGCAGGGCGCCGGCAAGAACGCGGTCGGAGTGATCCTGACCGGCATGGGCAAGGATGGCGCGGCCGGCATGCTGGAGATGAAAGAAGCCGGCGCCCACAATTTTGCCCAGGATGAAGCGAGCTGCGTCGTGTTTGGCATGCCGCGCGAGGCGATCGCGTTGGGCGGCGCCCATGAAGTAGGGGCCCTTTGCGCGCTGCCCGGCATGGTGCTCGCCTACTTGGCCGCGCACAGCATGCGCGCTGTGCGCGTTTAACGCCGCGCTTGATCTTTTGAAGTGAGTTTTGTCGCCTAACAGGAACGAAAATGCTATCCTACAACTTAGCGCTGACATTGTTGACGTATTAACATTATTAATAACCACGTAAAGTAACAACGGAGTAATACATGGCTGATCCAAAGATGAAATTTTTAGTCGTTGATGATTTTTCCACGATGCGCCGCATTGTCAGAAATTTGTTGAAAGAGCTAGGTTATGTCAATGTCGACGAGGCCGAAGACGGCGTGATGGCGCTCTCCAAACTGCGCGCTGAAACGTTCGATTTCGTCGTGTCCGACTGGAACATGCCAAACATGGATGGCTTGACGATGTTGCAGCACATTCGCGCTGATCCCGCGCTGGCCAAACTGCCGGTGCTGATGGTGACAGCTGAAGCGAAGAAGGAAAACATCATCGCCGCCGCCCAGGCCGGCGCAAGTGGCTATGTCGTCAAACCGTTCACGGCGGCGACGCTGGACGAAAAACTCAACAAAATTTTCGAAAAACTCGCTAAAGCCGGAGCTTAATATGGTCGGTACCCGTTGCGGCGACATGACCGGAGCCGCGCCAGTGACGCCGACCGACGAATTTTTGAGCCGCATCGGCCAAATGACGCGCTCGCTTCACGACAGCTTGCGCGGGCTGGGGCTCGACAAGCTGATCGAACAGGCGGCCACCGACATTCCCGATGCGCGCGATCGCCTCGATTACGTGGCACGCCTGAGCGAGCAGGCAGCGCAGAAGGTCTTGAATGCGACCGATGCGGCGGGCCCGATGCAAGACCAAATCGGGGCGGGCGCCAAGCAGCTTACGGCATCCTGGCGGGAGCTGCTCGCCGCTCCCGCCAGCGAAGAACAGTGGCGTTCCCTGGCGCTGCAGACGGTCCACATCCTGAGCCGCACGAGTGCCGATACCTGTGCCACGAAGGCCCATTTGATGGACATCATGATGGCGCAAGACTTCCAGGACTTGACCGGGCAAGTGATCAAGAAGGTGACCGTCATCGCCAATAATCTGGAGCAGCAACTGGTGCAGATGCTGATCGACTTCGCCCCGGCCGACATGAAGCGTGAATTGGACAATGGCCTGTTGAACGGGCCGCAAATTGACCCGGGGCGCAACGATGTCGTTGCCGATCAGGGCCAGGTCGACGATCTATTGGACAGCCTGGGCTTCTAATACGGGGCGCCAGTCGACACTGCCGCCCCGGCCCTTCACCTTACACGAGCATTATGCACCTCACCAATTTTATCGTTCGCGAACCGCTGCTCGATCCGCAACAGCGCGTGATCGGCTACGAGCTGTCGTGGCAGGCCGACGCCCCTGAGCCTTCCTCCGATGCCGCCTTGGAAGCGCTCGTCGGTTTCGTTGCCGGCCAGCTCAACGACGAGGAGCAAGGCTGGCTTTTGCGTGACAAAGTCTTGTTCCTCGAGGCGGTCCCGGCCTTGTTGTCGACGGACGCCTTGCATGCCATGCCGCCGCAATACACTGTGCTGACCGTTATGACGAGCGATTTGGCCAATCCGGACACCTTGGCCGCAGTCCAGGGTTTGCGCGCGGGCGGGGTCGGCATTGCCTTGCGCGGCGCCGACTTGACCAGACTGAGCAAAACGGTGCTGGCCAGCGCCACCTACATCGAAGTGCGTTTTTCCGGTGCCGACGTGGCAGCGCAAGCGCGTGCTTACGCTGCGCTTAAACAGTCGTCGGTGCGCATGGTCGGTCGCCCCGTCACAACCTGGGCCGATTTCGACGCCTGCGCCGCGCTGGGCCTGGACGCTTTCGTCGGCAAGTTGCATCTGACGCCGCGTCCCGGCAACGTCGTTAAAGGAATGAACCCGGCCCAGACCGTCATCTTGCAGCTGATGCAGATGCTGAAACAAAATGTCGACATCGGCCGCCTCGAAGCGGTGCTCAAGCGCGATGCGGCCCTCAGCTACAAGCTGCTTCGTTTTATTAATTCGGCCGGGTTTGGCGTGGGGCGCGAGATCCAGTCCTTGCGTCAAGCTTTGGCGTTGTTGGGATATACACCGCTGTACCGCTGGCTGACCTTGTTGCTGGCCACGGCCAGCACCAGCGGCTACTCGCCGGTATTGATGGAAACGGCTGTCGTGCGCGGTCGTCTAGTCGAATTGCTGGGGCAAGCAGCGCTCGCTAAGAGCGATGCGGAAAACCTGTTTGTGGCCGGCATGTTCTCGCTGCTCGACCGCCTGCTCGGTATTTCCATGGCGCAGGTGCTAGATACGATCCAGCTGTCGGACGAGGTGGTGGCAGCGTTGCTCACGCGCGGCGGCGCATGTGGGCCCTACTTGGCGCTGGCCGAAGCATGCGAGCTCAATTCCAATTTGGTCTCGTCCTTGGCCGCCTCGCTCCATCTGAGCCCGCTCGACGTCAACAAGGCGCACTTGTCGGCGCTGGCATGGGCGCAAAACATCGCCTGCTAGCAGGCGGCGCCCTGGGTCTGGAGGCGCCATGACAAGCGCGCCTTCCGCGCCCTCCCAACCCAGTACGGGACTGGTGGAGTAGCTGCGCAACCCTGAGTGGCACAGCCGGGCCCGGTGGGAGCGAAAGCGGCGCGGTCCGCAGTGAGACCGACCACCAGGGCGCGCCGGTAAGCGTGCGCCGCGCTGCGAACGGGAGTGGCAGCGGCGTCTGACTGACGGGCAAACGCAGGGCGACGAGAATTTTTACGCCCAAGTAGACCAAATACACGGCGCCGGCGATCCGGATCGGACCGTACAGCCACACCAGCTTGGCTAAGATCAGCCCCAAACCTAAAACAGCGAGGCCCGCCCACATGGCGTGCGCCGCTCCGATTCCGCATCCGCAAAGATGCCGCCCCGCGCTTTGCGAGGGCATGCGTAGTCACCGCTGTCAAGTCAGGAGCGGGGCTGGCACACCCGAGTAACATGACGCCAGCTTGCCAGTTGAGGAAAATGGCTCACGCATGCATGGTTGCCGAGCGGGGGCCCGTTAAAGCCAAGAACGAAACTTGCAAGAACGCGTGAATCAACGGGGCGCCATCAAATTTCCAGATTGTCGATCAGGCGGGTGGCGCCGAGCTTGGCCGCAGCGAGCACGACTAGCGCCGCGCCCTGCGCCAAATCGCCCGCCGTTGGCGGCTGCAGGTCGAGACGCTTGCGAATCGAGATGTAGTCCGGATTCCAGCCCCGCTGTTTCAGCTGCGCTGTCGCGGCATGTTCGAGCTCGAAAATGTCGAGATGACCGCTGCGCATTTCGTTGGCCACAAAATTGAGAGTTTGGAATAGGGCAGGCGCTTCCGCCCGCTCATTTACCGACAGATACATATTGCGCGACGACAGGGCGAGGCCATCGGCGGCGCGGTAGGTTTCGGCGGCAATGATTTCGGTTGGCAACGCGAACTGACGGCTCATGTTGCGCACAATCATCAGTTGCTGGTAATCCTTCTTACCGAACACGGCCACGCGCGGCTGGACGCAGGAGAACAGTTTAAGCACGACGGTGGTCACGCCGGTGAAAAAGCCGGGACGAAATTCGCCTTCCAGCGTATTGCCCAAGTCGTCGGGCGGGCGCACGCGAAATTCTTGCGGCTCGGGATAGAGATCTCTTTCGGTGGGCGCAAACAGGACGTAGACGCCTTCTTTTTCCAGTTTTTCGACGTCGGCCTGAAAGGTGCGCGGATATTTTTCGAAGTCTTCGTTTGGCCCAAACTGCATGCGGTTGACGAAAATCGAGGCGACCACCGGGTCGCCGTGTTTGCGCGCCAGACGCATCAAGGACAGGTGGCCCTCATGTAGATTGCCCATCGTCGGCACAAAAGCCGTGCGCAATTGCCCGCTCAGTTGATCGCGCAATTCTTCAATGGAGGAGATAATTTTCATGACTTTGCTTTCGCTATCAGCGCTAAAAAAAGGTAAGAATGGCGCGGCCTCAGGCGGGCGAATATGCGAGACGCACGTAAATGGGCGCAAATGGTTCGGCCTGGGTAAGTTCGATCAGGGTTTCTTTGGCTAGTTCCAGCAGGGCCACGAAGTTGACTACCAGGACGGGCACGCCGGCCGCCCGATCGAACAGGTCGGCAAATTCGATGAAACGGGCCCCTTGCAGCTGGCGCAGGATGCCTGACATGTGTTCGCGCACGGACAATTCCTGGCGGCTGATCTTATGATGCTGGGTCAGTACTGCGCGCTTTAATACAGCCTGCCAGGCTTGCTGCAGATCGGCCACGTCGATCTCGGGCCAGTTTGGGACAAGGCTTTGTTCGATAAAAATTTGCGGCCGCACGAAGTCGCGGTCGAGCTGGGGCAGGGCGTTCAGTTCGTGGGCGGCCAGCTTGATTTGTTCGTAGTCGAGCAAGCGCCGTACCAGCTCGGCGCGCGGGTCGCCGGCCTCGTCTTCCGCCTCGCTCTTGCGCGACGGCAGCAGCATGCGCGATTTGATCTCGATTAGCATCGCCGCCATCAGCAGATACTCGGCGGCCAACTCTAGGTTGCGTACGCGGATTTGGTCGACGTATTTCAGATACTGCAGGGTGACCTGCGCCATCGGGATGTCAAGGATGTTGAAGTTTTGCTTGCGGATCAGGTAGAGCAGCAAGTCCAACGGCCCTTCGAACGCTTCGAGAAAGACTTCAAGCGCGTCGGGCGGAATGTACAGGTCATTTGGCATGCGCATCAGCGGCTCGCCATAGAGACGCGCAAATCCGCCGGCGTCGGCCAGCACCGCGCCCGCCGCCACGCCGCCAGCCGATGTGCGCGCCGCGCCGCCTTCAGGCACGTTATCGCCCAGGCCGGTTAGATCTTGTTTTGGTAGACGTAAGCTTGCTGTTTGACGGCTGAATTGAGTTGCCGTTCTTGTTCATCGAGCCCGACAGGCGCCTTATCCCACAACAAGGCGCGGCCTTCGCGTTGCCGTTCTTCCATGCCAGGATTTTTTTCTTTCAAGGCCTTGATGAATAGCGTGTGATCGGATTCGTACAACTGGAATTGTTTGGTCAGTTTCATATTGTCTTTGAGAAAGGAATCAGCAATGCACATTTTACCGCGCTCAGCGCTGCGACGGTAATTCTACCCTAAAAATGTGCAGAAAAAGAGCAAGCGGGAGTCGTCGGTGCAAACGCGTAGCAAAAAACCGCAAGTGCCGACGGCTGGATGGCTTGGCGGGCGTCCGCCCTGGCGCCCGGGCTGGGAACGCGCGCCACCTAGGCTCGCTTTTGGCAACCGGCGCCGCGCCTTCCGTTAAAAAAAGCGCGAGCGAGCCTTGAAACGACGCTGGCGCCGTCAATTCTTAATCGTTGTCGCATGCCAGCTGCAAGCCATTTTCGAGGCTCCATTTTCGCAAAGCTTGTTCAATGGCTCGGGTCTCATACTGGTACCAAGCATTCAGGATGCCATTTCGTTCAAGAAGATCCTTGAAGCGGGAGTACGCTCCGCGCCTTCTGAAAAATTCCCATACATCTTCAGAGCGCTCCGGGAGCATTTCATCGACGTATTGCATGACTAGACTTTTCCCTAGGCCCAGGTCATTTTTATGGGGAACCGCCACATACACGCTGGCGTCTTCGTAATCGTTTGGCGGTTCTTCATCGGCCTCATCGCTCTGGATAAATATTTCACCGGTCACCTTGTTGACGTAGGCAAAATTTTCAAACGAGCCCGCCGCACTGACCCATTCGTAGGCGTCAATTAGATCGTCTAGCTTGACTGGCGTGGCCAATGGTTGCCCTTTCAGTGCTGTTAGATTGAATATGGGATGAATAACCGGCTTACTCATCAGTCCGATTTCGGTCCCTTACGGTGTCACCGTCGCAGGCAAGGGCCCACGTGAAAAAATAGCATTGAAATCGTGCTTCAGGTTTGAGCCAAGTCCAATAAGCGGCTGGCGGCGCTGGCGCCGCAGACGTATCGATGGCGCTAGCTTGCGACGTCGAACCTTGCACGCCGAACCCGGCGGATTGGATTTTTACATTTTAGGCAAACGTCTGCCTGCAACTGCTCCCCAAAACGGGGCTTGTCCCGGTCGGGCTATCCGCCTATTCCTGCTCGGGCAATTTTGGGATCTCAAACTTCGGATTTTCTGGCCGGTGGCGTGTGCCCAAGCGCGAGATGATCATTGCCGCCCAGTTAGTTCCCGTCATATGTCTCAGTCAACCCGTGAGGTCGAACTGCGCTCTTCTGGGTGAAAGCGTTGGCAGCGCCAGTGGCGGGCAGGGCGTCGAATAAGCGGGCGCAGCTGGATTTTTCGGCACTTTGCCCGCCACTGGCGCCGACGTGCTGCTTGATGCCCAATCCATCCGGGGCGGCCGCGGCCGCGCCCTTATCCCCCGCGCATGAGGCTGCTGGGGGCGGTGGGGGCGACCTTAACGGATGCGCATGCCGGGCGTGGCGCCCGGCCAAGGATTTAGAATATAGATGCCGGGATTGGCATTCTCGTCGGCGGCCGAGGCGGCCAACACCATCCCTTCCGACACGCCGAATTTCATCTTGCGCGGCGCCAAGTTGGCCACCAGCACGGTGAGTTTGCCGACCAGTTCGTCCGGTTGGTAGGCCGCCTTGATACCGGAGAAGACGTTGCGCAGGCGGCCTTCGCCGGCGTCAAGCGTCAGGCGCAGCAGTTTGTCGGAGCCGCTCACATGCTCGCAATTGATGATTTTCGCGATGCGTAAATCGATTTTGCTAAAGTCATCGATGCTAATTTCGGGCGCTAGTGCTTCGATGATGCCGCCCCCGTTGCTGGCGGCATCCACCGCCTCGTGCTTTGCCTGCCTTGCGGCAACAGGCACCGCCACGGGCGCATCGAACAGCGCTTCGACCATCTTGGCATCGACCCGTGTCATCAGGTGGTTGTAGGCGCCAATTTTACGGCCCAGCATCGATTGCAGCACGCCGCCGCCGGCCACTTCGGTAGCAGCCCAGACCAGGCGTTCCTCGTTGAAGAATTTGGCAACGTCGGCCGCCACTTGCGGCAGCACGGGCGAGAGCAAAATCGTCAGCTGGCGAAACAGGACCAGTGCCGTGGTGCATACATCTTGCAGTTCGGCCATCTTAGTGGTGTCTTTCGCCAAGATCCATGGCTTGTTTTCATCGACATACTGGTTGGTGATGTCGGCGATCTCCATGATTTCGCGCAGTGCTTTGCCGAATTCGCGGTTTTCAAAATGGCCGGCGATGCTAGCTTGGCGTTCGCTGACGACCCCGTCCACCGTTTTGGTCAAGGCGCGCTGGAGCCACCCCTGCGCCCCGTCCGACAGGCTGGTGGCCAATTTACCGTCGAATTTTTTAGCGATGAAACCGGCGCTGCGGCTGGCGATGTTGACGTACTTGCCGATCAAATCGCTATTCACGCGCGCGACGAAGTCATCGGCGGTAAAGTCGAGGTCTTCCACTTTCGAGTTCAGTTTGAACGCGATGTAGTACCTTAGCCATTCCGGATTCATTCCCAGATCCAGGTAGCGCAGCGGCGAAATGCCAGTGCCGCGCGACTTCGACATCTTTTCATTGTTTACCGTCAGGTGGCCGTGCACATTGACTTTCAGCTTTTCAATCACCGGGTGGCCGGCGAATTTAAGCATGGCAGGCCAGAACAGGAGGTGGAAGGAAACGATGTCCTTGCCGATGAAGTGGATTTGTTCCGTGGCTGGATCGTTGAGCAGCGCATCGTAATCGATGGCCATCTTTTGGCAGTAGTTTTTCAAGCTGGCTAGGTAGCCGACCGGCGCATCGAGCCAGACGTAAAAGAACTTTCCCGGCGCGTCAGGGATAGGAATGCCAAAGTAAGGCGCATCGCGTGAAATGTCCCAGTCGGCCAGCTTTTCGCCGCTCTCGCCTAGCCATTCGCTGACCTTGTTGACCATTTCCGGCTGCAGGCGGCCTGGCGTGTTGAGCCACTCTTTGAGAAAGGCGAAGCAACGCGGGTCGGACAGCTTGAAGAAATACTGCTCCGACGGCTTCAATATCGGCGTCGACCCGGTAAACACGGAGAACGGTTTCACCAGTTCGGTAGGCTGATAGGCCGCGCCGCACGATTCGCAATTGTCACCGTACTGGTCCTTGGCGCCGCATTTCGGGCATTCGCCCTTGATGTTGCGGTCCGCCAGGAACATGCCCTTGACGGGGTCGAAGAAGCGGTCGACCGTCTTCGTGACGATCAGGCCGGCGTCGCGCAGCTTGCGGTAGATGCCTTGTGATAACTCGACGTTCTCGGGCGAATCGGTGGAGTACCAATTGTCGAAGGCGATATGGAAGCCGTCGAGATATTGGGCGCGGCCGGCCGCGATTCTGGCCACAAATTGCTGAGGCGTAATGCCTTCTTTTTCAGCGGCCATCATGATCGGCGTGCCATGGGTGTCGTCGGCGCCGACGAAGTGCACTTCGCGTTGCGCGTCGCCATCGCGTTGCATTCGCTGGAACCGGACCCAAATATCGGCCTGAATGTATTCCATCATGTGTCCAATGTGGAAGGCGGCGTTGGCGTAAGGCAGGGCAGTGGTGACGAACAGCTTGCGGGTCATGATTGATGCACTTTGATAGGGAAAAAGGC
The DNA here is from genome assembly GCA_003133225.1 of Janthinobacterium sp. Classification (GTDB taxonomy): domain Bacteria; phylum Pseudomonadota; class Gammaproteobacteria; order Burkholderiales; family Burkholderiaceae_D; genus Janthinobacterium. The sequence continues at coordinate 47,950 of PKWL01000135.1, read as the reverse complement.
ATTTTACCAGTGGAAGGGCTTGCCGCGCAGAGGCGCTGCCGCGCTCATCCTGTTTTTTAAGCCAATTTGCGCTAGACTGCGGAATCACATACGGAGATTTTTCATGAGCATCACAGTAGAAGAAGTCAAGGCAGCGCTCGGCAAAGTAATCGATCTGAATACGACAAAAGACTTCGTTTCGTCCAAGTCGGTGAAGAACATCAAGGTCGAGGGCGGCGATATCACGCTCGATATCGAGCTGGGCTACCCGGCCAAGAGCCAAATCGATGCGATCCGGACCCGCGTGCAGGCGCCGCTGCAGGCCTTGGCCGGCGCCGGCCAAGTCACGGTCAACGTCTATACCAAGATCATATCGCACGCGGTGCAGCGCGGCCTGAAGCTCATGCCGAACGTGAAAAATATCATCGCGGTCGCGTCCGGCAAGGGCGGCGTCGGCAAATCGACCACCGCCGTCAACCTGGCGCTGGCGCTGGCTGCGGAGGGCGCCTCCGTGGGCATGCTCGATGCCGACATTTACGGCCCGTCCCAGCCGATGATGCTCGGTATTAATGGCCGGCCCGAGACGCGCGACGGCAAGACCATGGAGCCGTTGGAAAACTATGGCTTGCAAGTATCGTCAATCGGCTTCATGGTCGATGCGGGCGAGCCGATGGTGTGGCGGGGCCCGATGGTCACGCAAGCATTGCAACAGCTAATCGAGCAAACCAACTGGCGCGACTTGGATTACCTCATCGTCGACATGCCGCCCGGCACCGGCGACATCCAACTGACATTGTCGCAAAAAGTGCCGGTGACGGGCGCCGTGATCGTGACGACGCCGCAAGACATCGCCTTGCTTGACGCGCGCAAGGGCTTGAAAATGTTCGAAAAGGTCGGCATCCCGATCCTCGGCATTGTAGAGAACATGAGCACGCATGTGTGCTCCAACTGCGGCCACTCGGAAGCGATTTTTGGGGCCGGAGGCGGCCAGAAAATGTGCGACGAGTACGGCGTGGAATTCCTCGGCGCCTTGCCGCTGCTGATGGCTATTCGCCAGCAGACCGATTCCGGCAAGCCCACCGTAGTGGCCGAGCCGGATGGCCCGGTGGCGGCGATCTATAAAGAAATCGCGCGCAAGATTGCGGTCAAGGTGGCGGAAAAAGCCAAGGACATGACGAATAAATTTCCCAACATCGTCGTCCAGAACGATTGACCATCAGCGGGGCGCCCAAACGCATGCCCGCAAGCTGACCTGACGGACGCCCCTCGCCCCGAGGGCGAAAACGCGTATGACTAAGGGCGCCGTTGGCTTGCAAAACGGGTTGTCACGGGCGCGCGCGCTGCGCGCGTTCGCATCGCCCATGCTCGGTCCGGTACGTAGGCGCCGGTCAGCGCTAAGGCTGCTTAAGGAGGTAAAATAGCGTCCTTTACATCAGGCTTTGTATACATGCACACTCCATCTGCCACCCCCGTTCGCACCCGTTTCGCGCCCAGCCCGACCGGTTTTCTCCATCTGGGCGGCGCCCGCACGGCGCTCTATTGCTGGGCTTTCGCCCGTCATTTCGGCGGCACCTTCATCTTGCGTATCGAAGACACGGATCTGCAACGCTCGACGCCGCAAGCGGTGCAGGCGATCATCGACGGCATGGCCTGGCTCGGTTTGCACCATGACGAAGGCCCGTTCTACCAAATGCAGCGCATGGACCGCTACCGCGAAGTGGTCGCGCAAATGTTGAAAGAAGGCACAGCGTATCTGTGCTACTCGTCGCCGGAAGAAGTCGAGGCGATGCGCGACAGGATGCGCGCCGCGGGCGAAAAGCCCCGTTACGACGGCACGTGGCGTCCGCAAGAGGGCAAGACCTTGCCCCCGGTGCCGGCCGATCGCAAGCCGGTGGTGCGTTTCAAAAATCCTCTCGAGGGCGACGTCAGCTGGGACGATGTCGTCAAGGGTACCATCACGATCTCCAACCGCGAGCTAGACGACCTGGTGATCGCGCGTCCGGACGGCACTCCAACCTACAATTTCTGCGTTGCCGTCGATGACTGGGACATGCAGATCACCCACGTGCTACGCGGCGACGATCACGTCAATAACACGCCGCGCCAGATCAACATCTTGCGCGCGATCGGCGCGCCGTTGCCGTTGTATGGCCACCTGCCGATGATCCTTGGCGCCGACGGCGAGAAGCTGTCAAAACGCCACGGCGCCGTCAGCGTCATGGAATACCCCGAGCAAGGCTATCTGCCCGAAGCGATGCTCAATTACCTGGCCCGCCTGGGCTGGAGCCATGGCGACGACGAAGTGTTTTCGATGGAGCAGTTCTGCCAGTGGTTCAACTTGGATCACCTGTCGAAATCGGCCGCGCAGTTCAATAACGAAAAACTGGCATGGCTAAACAACCACTATATCAAAGAGGCCGACAACGCCCGCCTGGCTGAACTGGCACGCCCGCTGATGAGCCGCGACGGCGCGCAGTTCGACGGCGCCCCCAGCTTGCCGCTGGTGCTCGGCATGATGAAAGAGCGCGCCAACACGATTTGCGAACTCGCCGCCGCAGCGATGCTGTTTTACCGCGAACCGCAGCCGGATGCCACGCTACTGGCCCAGCATCTGACCGAGGCTGTAAAACCGGCGCTGGCCCAGTTCGCCTTGCGCTGCCAAAGCGTAGAGTGGAGCAAGGAAGCTCTGTCGGCCATGATCAAGGAAGTGTTGGCCGAGAATGGCTTGAAAATGCCGCAGATGGCCATGCCGCTGCGCCTGATCATCACGGGCCAGCTGAAAACGCCGGGCATCGATGCGGTACTGCACATTTTCGGCCGCGACATCGTCCTCGCGCGTCTGGCGAAGTATTTTTAAGTGTTGCAAAAGAGCATTTGCATCGCACAAGATATTTGCTATAATCCTGTTTCTTCGCACCGGGGGGTATAGCTCAGCTGGGAGAGCGCTTGCATGGCATGCAAGAGGTCAGCGGTTCGATCCCGCTTACCTCCACCAAAAAGCGAAGAGGCAAATTGGCATTCATTTGCAAAGCATGGTTCAAAGTCCCCATCGTCTAGAGGCCTAGGACATCACCCTTTCACGGTGAGTACAGGGGTTCGAATCCCCTTGGGGACGCCAGTTTTTAAAGCGGTGGCAGCGCCAGGTAAGCGGTGTTGGCAACGGGGTTTACAAGATTGGCGTTGATCGGGTCGCTCAAAGCGGCTTTGATTTCTTCGCCTCTGGGGGGTATAGCTCAGCTGGGAGAGCGCTTGCATGGCATGCAAGAGGTCAGCGGTTCGATCCCGCTTACCTCCACCAAAAAATGCGGAATTAAATCGCGCGTGTCAAAGTTTGACCGATAAGGCCGCCGTGTGCGGCCTTTGTTTTGCCCGCTCTAGAACTTCCAATTCCCGCTCATCGCGCATGCCAAATTTCCATTTGGAGCATCCGCGCAGCCCGGCCCGGGGGCTACCGGCCTCTCCGGCTGACCGGGCGCCGCCATCGCTGCCGCATGAGCGGCATTTACGCGCGCGCTCCCAGGCCTTCCCCCATGCCCAGCACGCAAGACCAGCCTCGGGCCGGCTCGCACGCGCCGCCGCGGGTGCAGGCCGGCAGGCCCAACTCGTTGCTCGTCGCCTAGCGCATGAGCTGCACTGCACGCTCATCGTCCTTGGCGCTGCTGCGGCGCTGCTTGGTCCCCATATAGAACATGGCGCCTTCGGCGCCGTCGCGCTTTGCCGCGGCAGCATTCAAGCATCAATATCGCAAGATATGAGCTGCTTGCGGGTTTCGATTCGGTGCCTCCTTGTTGGTTGCGACGCCGCGTGACCTTATGCCGCCCGTTTCTGCGCATGAAGAGGTAGCCCGCTCGCAGCGACATAGCAGACGAGCGGGCTACTATTGATTTTGCGGCGTCCTTCGTGTTAAGATTTGGCCACGCTTTTTTGAGGGCTTAAAAACTCTCAAAAAGAGTTCACCAAGAACTAAAAACAGTTACAACGGGTCCCCATCGTCTAGAGGCCTAGGACATCACCCTTTCACGGTGAGTACAGGGGTTCGAATCCCCTTGGGGACGCCAGGATTAATGAGCAGTTAAGCAGCGCTAACGCCCTGATTCGTCAGGGTTTTTTATTGGCGCGGTAACATGGGTCGGGTGTGCAGTCGGCATTCAGGGCAGATTTCTGTCCCCATCGTCTAGAGGCCTAGGACATCACCCTTTCACGGTGAGTACAGGGGTTCGAATCCCCTTGGGGACGCCAGTATGAAAGCCGGAGCAGACCAACGCGCATGCGCGGATAGGTGCTTCGGCTTTTTTGTGTGCGTGTTTTTGCGTCCGCAACGCACGTTAGCATCGGTATCATCAGCCCTTTGCTGTGGAAGGATAATCTGGCGCATGCGAATCCTCTGCCACGGAGCGTCGAGAGCGGCGTCCAGCTGGAATTAAATCGTCAAAAAATGTCTCTCGATAAAAATCAAGCAACATCCCTGGCCCTATTTTGCAAGGTCGTCGATAACTATGGGGACATCGGTATCTGCTGGCGCTTAGCTAGGCAACTGCAACAAGAGCATGGCGTTGCCGTCACCTTGTGGGTGGACGATTTGCGGAGCTTTCAGCGCATTTGTCCGGACCTTGTGCTGAACGCCGAAGTGCAACGGCTTGCCGGTGTAACGGTGCGCCACTGGCGCAATCAGGAAGGCGTATTTTTGGCGAGCGATGTCGCCGATATCGTCATTGAATTTTTCGCTTGTGATATCCCAGCAGGCTACATCGCCGCAATGGCAGGATGCCATCCGCGTCCGGTGTGGCTCAACCTGGAAGGCTTGAGCGCCGAGGAATGGGTTGAGGGTTGCCACACTTTGCCCTCGCCTCACCCACGATTGCCTTTGACCAAGTATTTTTTCTTCCCAGGGTTCACAAAGAAAACGGGCGGTTTGCTGCGCGAATCTTCATCGGAAGAACAGCGCCGGCAATTTCAATCCGATCAAGCGGCCATGGCGGCTTTTCTGGCGCAATTTGGCGTGACCAAGACGGAGGCGGTGGCATTCAAGGTGTCCTTGTTTTGTTATCCGCACGCACCAGTCTCGGCATTGTTTGATGTATGGCAAAAAGGGGGTACGGCAATCACTTGCCTGGCCCCCGAAGGGGTCGCTGGCGATGCGATTCAAGCGTTTCTGGGCACGCAAGCAAAAGCGGGAGCGGCACAAACGCGCGGCGCGCTCACCGTTCGCGTTCTGCCCTTTGTCGCGCAACCGGACTATGACAAGCTTTTATGGGCTTGCGATCTCAATTTTGTGCGTGGAGAGGATTCCTTTGTGCGCGCACAGTGGGCAGGCAAGCCATTTATCTGGCATCTCTATCCCCAAGACGAAAACTTGCATCACGTGAAATTGCGTGCATTTTTACAACGCTATGCAGCCGATATTGAAAGTTTGATTGCTCTTTCTTTGCATTGGAATGGCGCCAGCACTGAGAACGTGAAGGAGCAAGCCAACTGGTCTGCGCTATGGCTGCAATTTCAAGCTGATATGCCAAAAATTGCGTGCAGGTGTTTTGAGTGGGAGCGCGAAATGCTGGAAAATGGGGACCTCGCATGTAATTTGCTCAAGTTTGCCTGTTCGCTCCGTAAGTGACGAGGACGCCGAGTCGCGCGAAAAAGAAGGTATAATATTCGGTTAATCTATAACGTATTTTTATTCGATCAAACGTGAGCTGATGGTTCTTTTGGCCAGGAGGCGACGGTTGATTTTTATGCAACCCACTTTTACGTACACTCTTTATGAAACCTGCAAAAGAAATTCGTGTTGGCAACATCATTATGATTGACAGCAAGCCTATGATCGTGTTGCGTTCTGATATCAATGGTTCGAGCCGCACGGGCTTCACGTACAAATGGAAGATGAAAAATCTCCTGACGAACAGCCCTCAGGAAAACGTGTTCCGCGGTGACGACAAGTTCGACGTCGTTGTTCTCGACAAAAAACCGGTGACGTATTCTTATTTCGCTGACCCATTGTTCGTGTTTATGGACACCGAATACAATCAGTACGAAATCGAAGAAGAAAACCTGGGTGATGCGCTGCATTACCTGAAAGACGGCATGGAATGTGAAGCCGTTTTCTATGATGGCAAAGCGATTTCTGTTGAGTTGCCAACGACCATCGCGCGTCAAGTGTTTTACTCTGAGCCCGCAGTCAAGGGCAATACTTCCGGCAACGTCTTGAAAGAAGCCAAGATTGAAAATGCCCTCGAGGTGCATCGCCACGTCGTTCAAGTGCCGCTGTTTGTGAGTACCGACGACGTGATTGAAATTGATACCCGCACCAACGAGTACAAACGAGTGGTTCGCAACTAGGGTCACCTGAAACCGCTTTGCGCATGCAGTAGCGCTGGCGTCCACTAGCAGCGGTCTGGTCGCTGTACTTGGTTAGCACAGCGCCAACTGCCTGCCATGGGCTGTGCCGTCAGAGTCAACCAGCGCTTCCGTGTCGCCCTTGTCGACGCCGACAACTTGATCCCCATGCTCGCGCCCGTCACCCTTGTCGCAGCAGCGCGTGCAAGCGCTGACGCTCCACGGCGTCATTTGTCCGTGTTGTCCGCGCATGAAGGAAGAGGCGGCTTACTCGTATTCGAACATGGCGGCTCGGACAGTTGAGGCCAGGTTAAGCGGCGTCGATAAAGCGCATCTTGAAACTGCGCCCCTTGATATTGCCAAAGTCGCGCCCGAGCGGATTGCCGCCGTTCAGGCGCTCGAATGCGAATTTGGCCGCGTGCCGGTCTAGCGCCACGTAGGTCATGAATTCGAGCACATTGATTTTGCCCACTTGCTCCTTGGTCAGGCCGGCATCGCCGGTCAAGGCGCCCAGCAAGTCGCCGGGCCGCAGCTTATCCTTTTTGCCGCCCATGATGGCGAGCGTAACCATGGGCGCCGGCAGCGGTGCCATTGCCGTGCCGTCATCCGGATCCAACTCGCTTAGCGGGTGCCATTGCACGGGGCCGCTCTGATATTGTTCAATTAGCTTGACCCATTTCTTTTCGTTTGGCGCGCACAGTGACAGCGCCAAACCCTGCCCGCTGCCGCGTCCCGTGCGGCCAATACGGTGGATATGGACCTCGGTATCCTTCGATACATCGACGTTGATCACGGCGCCCAAGTCTTGGATGTCAAGGCCGCGCGCGGCGATGTCGGTTGCCACCAGCACCGAGCAACTCTTGTTGGAAAACAAGACCAAGATTTCGTCGCGTTCGCGCTGTTCCAATTCGCCATACAACGCCAGCGCCGAAAAACCTTGTTCGCGCAATGTTTGCGCCAACTCGCGGCAATGGATTTTGGTATTGCAAAATGCCAAAGTAGAAACAGGCTTGAAATGCTTGAGGAGCTTGCCGACCGCCGCATTGCGTTCGTCGAAACCGACTTCGTAAAAACGCTGTTCGATCTGGCTGTTGTCATGTTGTGCTTGCACTGTCACTTCGGCCGGGTCGCGCAAGAAAGCGGCGGTGGCGCGGCGGATGTCGTCGGGGTAGGTCGCCGAAAACAGCAGCGTTTGACGGCGTGCCGGGCAGGCGCTGACGATACCGGCGATCTCGTCATAAAAGCCCATGTCGGTCATGCGGTCCGCCTCATCTAGCACCAGCGTTTGCACCGTGCCCAAATTGAGCGTGGCGCGTCCCAGATGGTCGCGGATGCGCCCCGGCGTGCCGACCACGATGTGCGCGCCATGTTCTAGCGATGCGATCTGAGGGCGCATCGGCACCCCCCCGGTCAGGGTCAGGATCTTGATGTTGCCGGCGCTGCGCGCCAAGCGCCGCAATTCGTTGGCGACTTGGTCGGCCAGTTCGCGCGTCGGGCACAACACCAGCGCCTGCACCGCGAAATAGGACGGATTGAGTTTATGCAGGATGCCTAGGCCGAAGGCGGCCGTTTTGCCGCTGCCTGTTTTCGCCTGCGCGATCAGGTCGCGTCCTTGCAGTACCGCTGGCAGGCTTTGCGCTTGGATCGTGGTCATCTCGTAGTAGCCGAGCAAATTGAGATTGGCAAGGCAGGCGCTCGACAGCGGCAAGCTGGAAAAGGAGTTCGGGTTCATATGAAAAAAGGGCCGCGTAAATAGGGGGAAGAACACAGTCTAACAGGCGCTTGCCATGCGCGCGGCGAAGCGGGCCGCGCCGTAATCGACTTGGTGCCCGGCGCCTAGGCCGGAAGCCAGATCGGCAGGCCTGTTGAGTCCGTGTCGCGGCGCCATAGCGGCAGGCCGCTGGTGTCGGTCGCAGCGAGTAATTCAAGCTGCTCCTGCCCCGAGCCGGCTGTCCCCATGCGGCTGGCGGCCGGGCGCTTGCCTTTCAGCGCCATCGGCGCCGCCGTTTCGAACCCGGGCAACTCGAGCGTCGCGTGGTCTTTTTTGTCTCTCATTGGTCTACCTCAGGGCCGGCGCGTGCCAGGGCGGGAACGAATTTGGCATCTGCCGCGCTAAATAAAAGTCGTATGCACCAAAACGGATCAAGAAGAGCCCGCCTGCGCGGTCGGCCTACGCTACCCTGTGCCCGGCCCATCGCCGCTAAACCCGCACCCGCCTGGCGGAAAATGGCAAAGATAAAGCGGCACGCAGTGTAGCACGATCTGTCGCGGCGCTGACCGGCTGCCTGCTGCGGGCGGCGGCCAGCCTCATGTCAACGAAAACTGAGGGCCCCCGTCAGGTCGCCGGGCGGCAGCGCGCCGCGTGCCGCGAAGGCCGCATTGCGCGTGACCAGGCCCTCGAGGTGGGGCAGGTCGTGCAGCCGGGTGATGAAGCGCAAGATGGAGGTGGTATCGTAGAAGCTATGATGGACGGCCCCCTTTTTCGCATAGGGCGACGCGACGATGGCCGCGACACGCGAGCCAGGCCCCCAGCGGTCGCCCATGGGCGGCGCCACGTGATCCCACCAGCCGCCGTTTTCATCAAAGGTGATGACGACCAGCATGTTCTTCCATTGCGGCGATTTTTTCAAATGTTCGAGCACGTTGGCCACATGCTGGTCGCCCGATTCGACGTCGGAATAACCGGCATGCAAATTTAGAAAATTCGGTTTGCGGCCACCACCTTTCGCCTCTAGCGCCGCCTGCCAGGCGCCGCCATACCAGGCCCAGCTTACCGATTTTTCCGACCGCAAGTCGCCTATGGTCTTATGACTTTGTGGCGGCAGGGTGTTTGGATCGGTCGGATCGGCCAGCCTTGGGTCGCCGCCGCCGGCCGGCCGCACATAGCTCGGCTGATACGGCGGCGCCATGCTGTTGACGGCGTAGCCGTCCGGCGAGATGGCGCCATCGTTGACAAATATCGGCTTCCCATCGGTCGCCGAGGGCGGGCTGTCGGCGGCGACGGCCAAGCGGACGCCGTTTGGCCGTCTGCGAGGATGGCGATTTTATGTTTTGCCGGCGTCGATGCGGCATGGAAGTATTCGGGCGTGCGGGCGGCGATCAGGAATTGATGGTTCAGATAAGAGCCGCCGAATGCTGCCATGAAGAAATTGTCACACAGGGTAAATTGGCTGGCAATCTTCCACAAGTCGAGATTTTTGCTCGTCTCGCCATAGTGGCCCATGACCATGCCGCCCGTGTTGCTCCAGGCGACGAAACGATCATTTTTGCCGTCGTTAATTTGCATCTGGTTTTGGTAAAACAGATGCCACAGGTCACGCGTGACGACGCCTTCGGGCAAGGGGTGGCCATCGCCGTCGCTCAGCTTGAAGGGGCCGTTCGGCAAGTCTCGAATCTGGTCTTCTTTGACCTGATAGTCCTTGCCGCCGATGTTCTGCAAGGTCGGTACCAAGCCGCCCCAGATCCTAGGCAGCGCCGGCAAGGTCGAGCCGTCGCGGTCTTTTTGCATTGATTGGACGGACGCCAGATCCGACAACGGCGCGCTGACGCCGGGGAAATGGCAAACAAGTTATTGAAGCTGCGGTTCTCGAGGTAAATCACAACGACTTGCTTGATGCTGGCCTTTAGCTTCGCATCAAGCGAACCTGTGCCGGTTTTGGCGGGGCAAGAAGGGGTCGCCAAGCCGCCGCCCAGGCCGAGTGCAGTGGCTGCCTGAAAGATGCGCCGGCGCGACGGGCTAGTTGGCAGATCAGCAGCAGTGCTGCAAGGCTCGATGGCTAGATTTTTCACTGGCGTCTCCTTTGGGATTTTATAACTCAAGCATTAGTAAAAGGAGGTAAAGGCAGGACCAGGTCGGGTGCGCGGGGACCGGATTGGCCGCCTGCGCCTTCCCGCTAAAAAGCATGCAGTCATTCGCGCCTACAACAAGAAACATTTAAAATTGGAGGTCAAAAATAAGCGCGCTCTGCCAGGGACAATTCATTCATGACCGGGCCCGGCGGGCGCACAAGCGCAGGGCGCATGGACGGCTCAAGTGGACACCAGGCAAGATGCAGCGCCACGTCTAAGATGGCATTCGCGCGGCCGGGCGAGCGCGCAGAATTTGGCAAAAAAAAGCACCTCTGAACTGCTGCGAAGAAAAGCAGTGATTCAAGGCCCGCCATGCCTTGGCAGCCCGCGCCGTCGGGAATCCCCGTCCGACCAGGGCAGGCATGCCACGCACACCCGAAACGCGTTGCACGAAAAAAAGGGCCACAAGCCGAAGCGTGTAACCCCTTTCTTACCAAATTCTGGTTGCGGGGACAGGATTTGAACCTGTGACCTTCGGGTTATGAGCCCGACGAGCTGCCAGACTGCTCCACCCCGCAGACGAATTATATAGAGCTTCGAAGTATTGCGCAATGCTTACATGAAATTGGACTGGTCCTGCCATCGACCAGCCGCGCCGATCTGATGGCAGGTGGCGCAGAACCTCAGCTCGGCACCAGGCGCCATAGCGATGTTATTTCCGCCGCCCGCGCCAGGTGCAAAGGGTCGCTCTCATCTAGGGCGCGCGGGTGATTCGGCTTGACGTCCATGCGCGCCACGACCGCGAGGCCGGATGCCGCGATCCAGGCCAGAAGCTCGCTGCGCGGGCGCAATCCCAGATGCTCGGCCAGGTCCGATAGGATCAACCAGCCTTCGCCGTCCGGCTCCAGATGCGTTGCCAGGCCGGACAGGAATCCACGCAACATGCGGCTTTCCGGGTCGTACACCGCGTACTCGATGGGCGAGTTGGGGCGCGCCGGCAGCCACGGCGGATTGCACACGATGAGCGGGGCCCGCCCCGCCGGAAACAGGTCGGCCTGCACCACGTCGATCTTGTCTGTCAGCGCGAGCCGCTGGAGATTTTCGCGAGCGCAGCTGATCGCTCGCGGATCCTGGTCCGTGGCGACGATGCGCGCGACACCGCGTCGTGCTAGTACGGCTGCCAGCACGCCGGTGCCGGTGCCAATATCGAAGGCGCGCGTGGCGCCCGGCGGGAGCGGGGCCGCCGCCACCAGGCCAAGGTATTCGCTGCGGATCGGTGCGAACACGCCATAGTGCGGATGGATCTTCTGTCCGAGCGCCTCCACTTCGATGCCGGTGCGACGCCATTCGTGCGCACCGATCAGGCCCAGTAATTCGCGCAGCGAAGCCACGAATGGTTCACTGCCGCGGCCATACGCTTCATTGCAAGCGAGTTGCACATCGGGGGCGCGGCGCAGGGGAATGGTGTAGTCGGCATTGAACGGCAGTAGCAGCATCGCCAGCGTGCGCGCGCGTTGCGACTGGGCTTGGCGATACAGATGGAAGGCTTCTGGCATCGGGCTGGCCACTTTGGCCGGTTTGGCCCGTTTGCCCGGCTTGGCATTTTTATGGTCGGCGCGCCGCGCCAGCGCCTGCAGCAACTGGCGCGCATTCTGGAAGTCGCCGCGCCATAGCAGCGCCGTGCCTTCGCAGGCGAGGCGGTAGGCGGTATCGGCATTGGTCGTGTCGTCGGCAACGACGACGCGCTTGGGGGGCGCCATCCCGCTTGCCGAGTGCCACAGCGCCGAGCATGGTTGGCCGGCCTCGGTCCAGTGGATCAGTGAAGCAGTCGCACCGGGGCACATCATGCCATCTCCTGAGGGTGGTGGGAAGCGGGGCGCGCGCCGGTGCAGCAAAGTGGGAAGGGCATGTAGGTCAGTTCAAAGGAAAGAGAAAAAATCGCAGCAGGGGGCTGCGCATGGCGAACTTTTTATTATACGTGGGACGGGCTGGGCCGGGCCGGGCACCTGAGAGCGCACCAAAATCGGAATGTGATGCTACCCGCCAGCTTGACTGTCCTCTGAGCAGGTGGCGCCGACCGGGTCCATGGCGGGTCGCCATGCAAGCGCACAATTTGGGCACAAAGCGGGAAACTGGCCAATGATCGGCGGCGGTGCTGGCGCCAGGGTGCTGGGGCTCTGAGTTGTTACCCGATGTTAGATCTGTGAGCAATTGTACCCAGTTGTCAACGAGCAGTGCAATCTCGCGTTCTAATATCAACACCCGTGCTTTCAACCCTGCTTTTAAGAGGCCTCACCATGGATCATCTTAAACAACCGAGCAAGGAAACCGTCCGCCAATGGCTGCGCTTGGAGCTTGAGCTGCGCCGGCCGCCACCCGACCCTGAGCGGATTCGGCGCGCGCTAGGATGGGGATTGATTCGAGGGGAACGCGATCCTTATCCTTGCACCCGGTAAATCGCCATACTCAGGTGGATGCCGTCTGGCAGCGCCTGCAGTAAGGTTTGAAAGAGGTGCGTGCGAGTCCACGCGAAGTTCAAAACGAGGCGTGCGCGGGCCGCATAGACTGATGGGACGCTGCGCGCAGTCAGGTTCGGATGGCGGCAAAATTTAACGGGCGCTCCTTGCGCTCTTTTCTTCCTGGCGCGCGCCAGAAAAAGTACAAACCCGAGCACTTCCTCATTAGAATGAGCGTCACCAACTGATTTTCGAAAGTGTGCCATGCCGCCTACCAAAAAACCCGATCCTTCGCGCCTGGACAAGATCGTGGCCGATGCCCGCCGCGCCGCTGAGCTGCGCGAAGGCGGCTACCGTGAGCGTTCGCTCAAGATGTACCCCTGGGTGTGCGGGCGCTGCATGCGCGAGTTTACGCGCGCAAACGTGCAGCAACTGACGGTACATCATCGCGACCACAATCACGACAATAATCCGCCCGACGGCAGCAACTGGGAGCTACTTTGTTTGTACTGCCACGACAACGAGCATTCACGCTATCTGGAAGCGGACCGTGGCGCCGGACTTCAAGCTCCGGTTGTGCCGCCGGCCACGCATAGCCCATTCGCGCTGCTAGCTGGCTTGATGAAAAAGAAAGAGTAGCCGTCTGCAGCTTATCCCGGCTGCGCACTCGTGCGCACGGGCGCGCCCGTGCCGCAACAGCACCAGCCAATGGCGCTCTCGCGCCAACGCGTCAAATTGCAACAGCCACGCCATCGAGTCCTTGCGCTCGCCTCAGAGATGGCAGGAACGCAGCGGGACGTGCGTGCGGGGCGTGGCGCTACGCCCACCCAGCTTGGAACACGCTGCAGGAACGTCCACGAGACGGCGCCGAACGCTACTTGGCACGCAGCACGCAAGGCCGACCTGGCGGCAGGCGAGTGCCAAATGGAGTGGGGCGCACATTGTCCGCGCATCCCACATTGTCGCCCACAGTCCGTTTGGCTCGCGGGCGCTGCGAATACGGGCTGGTGCCTTAACCGGCAACGCCAATCTCGGCCCGTCTTGACCGGCAGCGAAGGTGGCGCGCGACCTGAAAAAATGATTCACCTCGTTGGGATAGAGGACCTGGGGCCAAGCGGCTTGGTGTTCAAACGACGAGGAGGACGAAGCCCTGCGTTGCCTGCCTGAAACTGGCGCCCTGTCTTGGTGCAAGGTTTGCGTTAGATCAAGCCCCTGATGTGGGAACTACCTATAATTATGTCTCAGATTGGTGGGAAGGCGTGAATGGCGCGTCATTCCAACCACAACAATATGGCGTCGCCATCAGCGTGGTCGGCGGCTAGTTTGGAGTAAGAATGTTATCGGCTACTTATACTTTGGTTGCCTTATCGGTCGAACAAGCCAGCGTCCGGTTCAGTTTAGTGTCATTCCAAAAATATGTGCATGCAACTTTGATGCATCAGCACAGCATCACTCTAGAGCAGCTGGAATTCGCCTGCGACAGCCTCAACCGTCTGTATCAAGCCTGCCGCTGGCGCAAGAGCGAGATGTATTTGATTCCGGCTGTCCGCAGGGCCACCGAGCGGGCCGATGTTTTGCTTGACGAACTATCCAACTTAAACAACGCCGCGCTCGACATCGTGCATGACATGCGCGCGCAAGCGGGCAACGTGGCGGCCCAAACGGAAGAGCATGTTGCGCAGATCTGCAGCAGCATCGATGCCTTTTGCGCCATGCTGTTAAAGCGCCTCGAGAAGGAAGAGCAGGAATTGTTCGCCATCGCGCGCAGCGTGATCTGCGGCGATACATGGTTTTCGATTGCCAACCAGTTCTTGCTGCATGACGCCAAGCTGGTCGAAACGCGGCGCGGCAAGCGGCCCGCGCGCGCCCCCAAACCGGCGGACCCGGCAGTGATCGATGCGTTACGCCCCGATGCGACCAACGCGGCCATCGAGTTCCCTTTGAAAAGGTCAGCTAGAAAATAAGCTCCGCATTGGGGCAAATGCGGCCTCGCTTTGTTATGATGTGGTTTTTAAGCCCTTCATAACATGCCATGTTCGATTTTCTTTTCAAGCGCCCCTCTAACAAGCCAGCCGAAGCGCAAGCGTCACACGGTAACGCCGAACAGGCGCGCGTGAGCGCACAACAGGCCGCAGCTCGGCGTGCGGAACAAATGGCGTTGGCCAAAACGTTGGCCGGCAACGAGACCGGCGCGGTCGAATTCGTTTTACAAAGCGAATTCGCGGACGTGCGTCTTGCCGCGGCTGAGCACGTGCACGGGCAGGCGTTGCTTGAACAGGTGCAGCAGGCCATGCGCAACACGGACCGCCGCGTCGCCAAGCTGATGCAGTCGCGCCTCGACGTGATTCGCTTCGAGCGCGCCGAGCAGCAGCGTGCCGAGGCCAGCATCGACAGTGGCCAGCGCCTCCTGATCGACCAAAATTTAAGTCCGAATCAAGTGGCAGAGCTCGACCGCCAATGGCAAGTGATTAAGGCATCGGCCCCGCTGGCGGCAAAGTTTGCATCCGTGCGCGCCGGCCTCGGCCAACGTCTGGAAGACCAGGTGACACTGCAGCGGGGCGTGATCGATGCCGTGACCGAGCTGCGCCAACTCACGGCGGGCGACCTGAGCCAAGAGGAGGCGACGCAAACCTTGGCTCGCCTTGCCGGCGAACACGCCGTTCGTAGTGCCGCCCCTGAACTTAGCTCGTTGCCTAAACATCTGTTAAGCGATTTCGCGGCAGCCTATGAGAAAAGCCAAACGGCGCTGGCAGCGTTAGAGCAGCACCAGGCCGCCTTCGATGCCCGCCAAGCCGCGCTCCTTGAGTGGCAGCTCGATGCGCCGGGGCAAAATGTGGACGATATGAGGCGCCTGTGGCAGAACTTGCCCGCGCTGCCCGAGGGCGCCGCCGCCGACCGCCTGCGCCAACAGTTCGAACTCATGCTGGCGGCCCTCCCCGCTAGCGCCAAATTGAAAAAAATCGATCCCGGCGCACCCTCCAAGGAGGCCGGTCGTCACATCACGGAGGCGCTCGATGGAATGGACTTCGCCTTGCAGCAGGGCTTGCTTCAGGTGGCGTCCGAGCACGACAAGACGCTGAGGGAAAATAAAGACTGCCGTTTGTCGCCGGCCCAGTCGGATCGCCTGGCCCATGCGCGAGCCGAGTTCAAGCGCCTGGCCGACTGGGCGCGATGGGGCGGCAACGTCTCGCGCGAGGAGCTCGTTAAGGCGGCCGAGGAATTGCCCGTGCAATGCCCGGCGCTGGGCGAGCTGGCGAAAAAGGTCGGTAGTTTGCGCGCGCGCTGGAAGGCGCTCGACACGCTCTCCGGGCCGGCGCCGAAATCCCTCTGGGAGCGCTTCGATACGGCGTGCTCGGCCGCGTACGCGCCCGTCGCCGTCCATTTCAAGCACCTTTCCGATGAACGTCATGGCAACGCGGCCAAAGCGCAAGCGCTGATCGGGGAAACGGATGGCTTGCGCGCGCAGGCGACAGACGACTGGAAGAGCATTGCCGGGTCCAGCCAGCGCCTGCGCCAAGCCTGGACCCGCCTCGGCCCTATAGACCGCAAGGAAAAAAAGCGCCTGGATGGCGAGTTCGGCAAGGCGCTCGATTTGCTCCTCGCTCCACTAGAGCAACAGCGCCAGATCGAAGCGGCGCGCCGCGGCCAACTCATTGCCGACGTTGGCCTGCTAAAGCCGAACGAGCGCAACACCGTCGATGCCTTGCGCGCGCTGCAGGAAAAATGGCAGGAGCACGCCAAGGCCGTACCCCTCGAGCGCCACGCCGAGCAAGCCTTGTGGCAGCGCTTCCGGGCCGCCTGCGATGACGTCTTTGCCAAGCGCAAGGAAGCGGCCCACGTCGCCAATCATGAACGCCACGCCCACCTGCACGCCAAGGAAGAAGTATGCGCCAGGCTGGAAAACGCAGTATTGCCGGAAACGGGTGATGACGGGGCCAAAGCGTCCGCGTTCTCGGCCTTGTTGCGCGAGACGCGAAGTGCCTGGAGCGCGATCGGGCCGGTGCCGCGCGACAACGAGCAGAAAATCGAGGCGCGCTACCAAGCCGCCGCAGCCGCGTTGCAGGCGCAAGCCGACGCCATCGCCCAGCGCGCCGGTAGTGTGCAGGCCCATGCCTTGCGCGACAAATTGCGCCTGTGCCAAGCGCTCGAAAGTGCCGTGTGCCAGGCCGACGACGGCCACAGCAGTGAAATTTGGGGTGCGCGCTGGAGTGCCTTGCCGACCTTGTCGGCGCAGTACGAAAAAGTGTTGCACGCCCGTTTTTCCGCGGCCTGCGCCGCGCTCACGGTGCAGCGCAGTTCGTATGCGCAGCAGCTCGAATGTAACCGCCTCAGCCTTCAAGATGAAGTGTTGCGCCTGGAGATAGTAGCCGGTGTCGATAGCGGCGCGGATTTTGCGCGCGAGCGGCTCAAGATGCAGGTCGCGGTGCTGCAATCGTCGCTCAAGTCGGGCCAGAAGCCGAGCACGCCGGGTGCGCAATTACTGCAGCTGTGCGGCATCGCCGCCTTGGCCGACGGGCGTACCGTCGGCCGCATCGAACAATTGCTGCACCGCATAGTTGCCTCCGGGCGGGACGCCAAATGAGCCAGGTGCGAATCCAGACTGAGGACTTCGACCTGGGCGCTGAGGTGCGGGAGTTGCGCGCCAACAATCCGAAGGTGGGCGCGGTCGTGTCCTTCGTCGGCACCGTGCGCGACTTAAATGACGGTTCTGCCGTGGCCGCGATGGAGTTGGAGCATTATCCAGGCATGACCGAGAAGTCAATCATGAGCATCGTCGAGCGGGCTAAGGCGCGCTGGCCCTTGTTCGATGCGCTGGTGGTGCACCGGGTCGGCCCTCTAAAGCCGATGGAGCAAATCGTGTTGGTGGTCACGGCGGCGGCACACCGGGCAGAGGCGTTCGCGGCCTGCGAGTTCATTATCGATTACCTAAAAACCGCGGCGCCATTTTGGAAAAAGGAGCACACGCCGCAAGGCGCGCGCTGGGTCGATGCCCGTGTGACGGACGAGGCGGCACTGGCCAAGTGGGCGTGAATGCGTATTCGCTGCGATCGCAGTAGGCCTTGCCAAGCGGGGCGGCCATGGCCATTTTTTTCAGCCGTCCGCCAGCGCCCGATTGCAGCCTCCGAGGCTACCTCGACCTCCCGGCCAAGGGCCATGGCTGATCTGCAACTCGAGCCGGGGGGCGGCGGGCCCCCGCCTGGCGGCCGCCGCACTCTCTTGTATGCAACGATCCGTTAAGCGCGGTGTAGACTAAGCAGAAAGTAAATGAGCGAACGCGCCTTGAAAAGGCATCGCCCATCCCAATTTTTGCAACAGGTCGAAACTCAGGAGTACTCCATGCGCCAAGATAAACTTACAACAAAATTGCAAGAAGCCCTCGCTGATGCGCAAAGTCTAGCGGTCGGCAACGACAACCAGTATATCGAGCCGGTGCACCTGTTGGCCGCCTTGCTCAACCAGGACGACGGCGGTGCCCGCTCTTTGCTGCAAAGGGCCGGCGTCAACGTGGGCGCCCTCGGCAATGCCCTCAAATCAGCGCTCGAGCGCTTGCCCAAAGTCAGCGGCACGGGTGGCGACGTGCAGGCCGGCCGCGAATTCATGGGGCTGCTGAACCTGGCGGACAAGGAAGCGCAAAAACTGGGCGACGAGTTCGTGTCGAGCGAAATGGTATTGCTGGCGATGGCGGAGGACAAGTCGGAAGCGGGCAAGTTGGCGCGCGAAAGCGGCTTGACCCGCAAGGCTCTGGAAGCGGCCGTGCAATCCGTGCGCGGCGGCGCTAACGTCAATTCGCAAGAGGCCGAAGGCCAGCGCGAAGCGCTCAAGAAATATACCCTTGACCTGACCGAGCGCGCGCGCCAAGGCAAGCTCGACCCGGTGATCGGGCGTGACGACGAAATTCGCCGTGCGATCCAGGTTTTGCAACGCCGCACCAAGAACAATCCGGTACTGATCGGCGAGCCGGGCGTGGGCAAGACCGCGATCGTGGAAGGATTGGCGCAGCGCATTGTCAACGGTGAAGTGCCCGATTCGCTCAAAGGCAAGCGCGTGTTGTCGCTGGACATGGCGGCCCTGCTGGCGGGGGCGAAATACCGCGGCGAGTTTGAGGAGCGCCTTAAGTCCGTGCTGAAAGAGCTGGCGCTGGACGAAGGTCAGACCATCGTCTTTATTGACGAGATGCACACGATGGTGGGCGCGGGCAAGGCAGAAGGCGCGATGGACGCTGGCAACATGCTAAAGCCGGCGCTGGCACGCGGCGAGCTGCACTGCGTGGGCGCGACCACGCTCGACGAATATCGCAAGTATATTGAAAAAGATGCTGCTCTGGAACGGCGTTTCCAGAAAATCCTGGTGGACGAGCCCAGCGTTGAGGCCACCATTGCCATCCTGCGCGGCTTGCAAGACAAGTACGAGTTGCATCACAAGGTGGAAATCACTGATGCGGCCATCATCGCGGCGGCCGAGCTGTCGCAGCGCTACATCACGGACCGCTTCCTGCCCGATAAGGCCATCGACCTGATCGATGAGGCAGCCTCGAAGATCAAGATCGAGATCGACTCCAAGCCGGAAGTGATGGACAAACTCGAACGCCGGCTGATCCAGTTGAAGATCGAGAAGGAAGCGGTGAAGAAGGAAAAAGATGAAGGCTCGCGTCGCCGCCTGACCCTAATTGAGGAGGAAATTGTCAAGCTGCAGCGGGAATACAATGACTTCGAGGAAATATTGAAGGCGGAAAAAGCCGTGGTCCAGGGCAGCACCCACATAAAGGAAGCGATCGAGCGCGTCAAGCTGCAGATGGAGCAGGCCACGCGCGAGAGCGATTGGCAGAAAGTATCCGAGCTACAGTACGGCAAGCTGCCGGAACTGGAAGCCCAGCTCAAGAAGGCCGACAGCAGCGCGGCCCTGGCCGACAAACCGGGCAAGCTCAAGCTGCTGCGTACCCAGGTCGGCGCCGAGGAAATCGCCGAAGTGGTGTCGCGGGCGACCGGCATCCCCGTCGCGCGCATGATGCAAGGCGAGCGCGACAAATTACTGCACATCGAAGAGAAGCTGCACGAGCGCGTGGTGGGCCAGGACGAGGCGATCAGCGCCGTGGCGGACGCCATTCGCCGTTCGCGCGCCGGTCTGGGCGACCCTAATCGTCCCTACGGCTCGTTCATGTTTCTAGGGCCAACCGGGGTCGGCAAGACCGAGCTGTGTAAGGCGCTGGCCACTTTCTTGTTCGATACGGAAGAGTCGATGATCCGTATCGACATGAGCGAATTCATGGAAAAACATTCGGTGGCGCGCCTGATCGGGGCGCCTCCAGGTTATGTCGGTTACGACGAGGGCGGCTATCTGACGGAAGCGGTGCGGCGCAAACCGTACAGTGTCATCTTGCTCGACGAGGTTGAAAAAGCCCATCACGACGTGTTCAACGTGCTGCTGCAAGTGCTCGATGATGGCCGCATGACTGACGGCCAAGGGCGCACGGTCGACTTCAAGAACACCGTGATCGTGATGACTTCGAATTTAGGGTCGCAAAAGATTCAGGCGATGGAGGGCGACGACCCGGGCCTAGTCAAGCTGGCCGTGATGGCCGAGGTGCGCTCCTATTTCCGGCCGGAGTTCATCAACCGGATCGACGAAATCGTCGTCTTCCATGCGCTCGACGAGAAAAACATTGGCGCCATTGCCAAGATTCAGCTTCAAATTTTAGAGCAGCGTCTGGCGCGCATGGAAATGAAGCTGGTCGTGTCGGAATTGGCCTTGCAAAAGATCGCCGAAGCAGGCTACGACCCCGTCTACGGCGCGCGCCCGTTGAAGCGGGCGATTCAGCAGCAGATCGAAAACCCGCTGTCCAAGCTGATTTTGGAAGGCAAGTTCGGGCCGAAGGACGAGGTGTCAATCGGCGTGAAAGATGGTGCATTGGTGTTTGCCGCAACGGCGGTGACCGCTATCGATGCCAAGTAGGCGCTCCAGCGCGAGCGGACGAAAAGTGAGTCACGCGCCGGCTGGCGCCAGGCGGCTGGCAGCCGACCCGTCCAATTGGACGGCGCTTATGCCTTAAATCGGCGCAGGCCTAATGGACGCCTGCCGGGCTCGCTTCCTGAGAGACCGTAACGAAATGATGGAAATTGATAATGACTTTTGCAACTACCGATATATGCGACGACAATGTTGCCTTGCTTGAAGACGGTCAGCTGCTCGTGCTCCCGCCCGTTTTTCGCCATTTCGGAAAACACACTCGATTTCATGGCCGTGCCATCACGCTCAAAGTATTCGAGGACAATGCGCTGGTGCGCTCCGTCCTGGAAACGCCGGGCAATGGCGCTGTGCTTGTCATCGATGGCGGCGCCAGCCTGCGGCGCGCCTTGGTTGGCGGCCAACTGGCCTTGCTGGCGCAAACTAACGGCTGGGCCGGGATGATTGTCGATGGCTGCATCCGCGACACCGACGAAATCAATTCCTGCGAGATTGGTGTCAGAGCGCTGGCCGCGCATCCGCAAAAAAGCAGCAAAAAAGGCGAGGGCGAACGCAACCTGCGCGTTGTCATCGGCGGCGTTGCGGTTAATCCTGGGGACTGGATCTACGCCGATGCCGACGGCATTCTGGTGGCACGGCAAAAACTCGCTTGAATATTTTGCGCTTCCATACCTTCCTGTTCCCGTTTGCGTCCTGCGGCGCCATTGCGGCATGCTGCGCAATTAGATTGGCCCGTCTAGTTGAGCGCCTGTGTGGCATTTTCCACGGACGAGAACTGCGTTTCATATTGCGGGATATGAGCGGACTGCTCGCGACAGCTTTCTCTCACTGACAGAAATATTATTTCACATCGCAAAAACATATGTCCAAGCATTTGATTATAAACGATTTTATTTAAGTTATATGTCTTATATAAGACTGTTGTTGCTGCGCACAATTAAGCCTATCATTTGTCTAACGGATGTTTTTTTAATGTGTACGTCAATAGGAGAGCACCATGACAACTCGTGAACAGCAAGCCGCAGCCCTGCAAAAGGATTGGGATACCAACCCGCGTTGGAAAGGTATCGTTCGCTCATATTCTGCCGACGACGTCGTGCGTCTGCGCGGCTCCATGCAGATCGAACACACTCTGGCCAAGCGCGGTGCCGACAAATTGTGGA
Source organism: Janthinobacterium sp. (assembly GCA_003133225.1). Taxonomy (GTDB): domain Bacteria; phylum Pseudomonadota; class Gammaproteobacteria; order Burkholderiales; family Burkholderiaceae_D; genus Janthinobacterium. The sequence continues at coordinate 26,271 of PKWL01000135.1, read as the reverse complement.
ACTTGTTACACAATGAACCCTTCATCAATGCGCTCGGCGCGCTGACGGGCAACCAGGCCATGCAGCAAGTCAAGGCCGGCTTAAAGGCGATCTATCTGTCCGGCTGGCAAGTAGCAGGCGACGCGAACTTGTCGGGCGAAATGTATCCTGACCAATCGCTGTATCCAGCCAATTCGGTGCCCATGGTGGTCAAGCGCATCAACAACACATTCCAGCGCGCCGATCAGATCCAATGGTCTGAAGGCAAAAATGAGATTGACTTCTTTGCGCCGATCATAGCGGACGCCGAGGCCGGTTTTGGCGGCGTGCTAAATGCCTACGAATTGATGAAGTCGATGATCGATGCCGGCGCGTCCGGTGTGCACTTTGAAGATCAGTTGGCGTCGGCGAAGAAATGCGGCCACATGGGTGGAAAAGTGCTGGTGCCGACCCGTGAAGCCGTTGAAAAACTGACGGCGGCGCGCCTGGCAGCCGATGTCATGGGCACCTCGACCCTGGTCATTGCGCGCACCGATGCTGAAGCGGCCGATCTGTTAACCTCTGACGTCGACGCCAACGACCGCCCATTTTGTACCGGCGAGCGCACGGTCGAAGGTTTTTACAAGACCCGTCCCGGCTTCGATCAATCCGTCTCGCGCGCGTTAGCTTACTGCCCGTACGCCGACCTGGTCTGGTGCGAAACGGGCAAGCCGGATCTGGCTTTCGCCAAGGCCTTTGCCGATGCCGTGCACGCCAAGTTCCCGGGTAAGTTGCTTGCATACAACTGCTCGCCATCGTTCAACTGGAAAAAGAACTTGGACGACGCGACGATTGGCCGATTCCAGAAAGAACTGGGCGCGATGGGCTACAAGTTCCAGTTCATTACGCTAGCCGGTTTCCATGCTTTGAACTATGGCATGTTTAACTTGGCCCATGGTTATGCGCGCCACCAGATGTCCGCTTTCGTCGAACTGCAAGAAGCTGAATTTGCCGCTGCCGACAAGGGCTTTACCGCCGTCAAGCACCAGCGCGAAGTCGGCACCGGTTATTTCGATGCCGTCACCCAAACCATCCAACAAGGTCAAAGCTCGACCACGGCCTTGCGCGGCTCGACTGAGGACGAACAGTTCTTCGACGCCAAAAAAGTCGCCTAACTTTAACTAAAGCCATGCAGGGGGCCCCCGGGCCCCTGCTAAGCACAGTTTGCGCCGCAGCCGATTTACTCGGGCTGCGGTTTTTTTGTTGGCCGCGATCGTTCTAGTGGATAATGAGGCCCATTACAGCGTTGCCCGTCGGATGGCGGCTGCGCCACCTCGAAAATTTTCTATGGAATTAGCAAGCTTATGTTGAGTTACCGCCACGCCTTTCACGCGGGCAACCACGCCGACGTACTGAAGCATTTTGTGCTCATCCAGTTGCTGCAGTATCTAGGCCAAAAAGACACTGCGTATACCTACATCGACACTCATTCGGGCGCCGGTGTGTACGCGCTCGATGGCGGTTATGCCGCCAAGAACGCTGAATTTGAAACCGGTATTGCACCGCTGTGGGACCGCAGCGACTTGCCGCCCGCCTTGGCCGAGTACGTCAAAATGGTCAAGGATATGAATCCCAGCGGCAAGATGCGGTATTATCCCGGCTCGCCCTATTGCGCCGATAAGGTGATGCGCGAGCAGGATCGCTTGCGCTTGTTCGAATTGCATCCGGCCGACGCCAAGATCCTGGCCGACAATTTTCGCAAGGTCGAAGCGCATGCGGCGGCCCAGGGCGAGCGCCCGAGCATGCGCGGCAAGCGGGTGATGATCCAAAAAGCGGATGGTTTCCTCAGCCTCAAGGCCTTGTTGCCGCCGCCGTCGCGGCGCGCGCTGGTGCTAATCGATCCGCCGTATGAAGACAAAACGGATTACCGCAAGGTCAAAGACACGTTGGCCGATGCGCTAAAACGCTTTGCCAGCGGCACTTATGTCGTCTGGTACCCACTTTTGCAGCGCATGGAGTCGCGCCAGTTTGCCGACAAACTCAAGCAATTACCGGGCAGCGGCTGGCTCAACGTCACCTTGACCGTCAACACGCCGGCGCCAGATGGTTTTGGTCTCCACAGCAGCGGCATGTTCGTGCTCAATCCCCCTTACACGCTGGAACCGACCTTGCGCGACATCATGCCCTATCTGGTCAAAGTGTTAGGCAAAGATGCCGGCGCCAAGTATACGCTGGAGACGGGAGTGACGATGGCGCGCAACACGGGAGTGCGCCGGACCGACTCTCTTGCTCCAAAAGGGCTATCAAAACGCTAATAGCGCGTATAGTTCGAATTAAGGCGGCGGGGCTTCAAGCCCCCGCGCAAAATCGCGCGCCTCGTGCGGCTTTCAGTGCACATCGTCAAGTGGAGTTTCCATATGTCAATGTCATCGCGAGCGCCGGTAGAGCAGCCGCCCTTTAATCGGTTCTTCCTGGCCCGCCAGCCGATCTTGAATCGCGCGCAGCAGCTGATCGCGTATGAATTGCTGTTTCGCGATACCACCCTAAACGAGGCCTTGGTCACGGATGGTGCCGCCGCGACTGCCACCGTGATTGCGCACGCGTCCGAACTGGGCTTGGAGTACGTGGTGGGCCAACAACTGGCCTATGTCAATGTGGATACGGCCGCCCTGATGAGCGACTTCATCCGGTTTTTACCACATAGCCGGGTCATCCTGGAAATTCTTGAATCGGTCAAAGCGACGCCGGAGGTGCTAGCCCGAGTGTCCGAATTGAAGCGGGCCGGCTTCAAATTTGCCCTTGATGACGTCATCGCGACCTCGGACGACGTGCAAAAGTTGCAAGTGCTAGTCGACGTCATCAAGGTGGACATTCATCATGTGGCGCCAGGCGCCTTGCCGGCGCTCACGCGGGCCCTTCAAGGCGGCAATAAAATGTTGCTGGCCGAAAAGGTGGAAACCCGCGCCGAGTTTGAACAATGCTTGCAGCTCGGGTTTGATTATTTCCAGGGATATTATTTCGCCCGTCCCGTCATCTTGTCTGGAAAAAAAATCGCCCCATCGGAATTGGCGATCCTGCGTTTGCTCGACTTGATCGACGCCGGGGCCGACAATGGCGAAATCGAGCGCAGTCTGAAGCACGATGCCTTGATCAGCCTTAACCTGATGCGACTGGTAAATACGCCAGCGGTCGGCGCCAGCAGGCGTATCGATACGTTGGGGCAGGCCCTGTTCGTACTCGGACGGCGCCAATTGCAACGCTGGTTGCAGATCTTACTGTATGTGCAACCCGGGCCCGCGCCGCAGTTCACGTCGCCGCTCTTGCAGATGGCCGCCACGCGTGGCAAATTGCTGGAGCTGATGGTGCAAAAATTGCGGCCCGGCCAGCGCAGCTGCGCCGACATTGGCTTTACGGTGGGCATCATGTCACTGATGGATGCCCTGTTTTCGATCCACATGGGGGAGCTCTTGAAAACGGTCAAGGTGCAAGATGAGGTACGCGAGGCGCTGTTATTCCGCCAAGGCGTCTACGGCACCATGCTCACCTTGATCGAAGGCTTGGAACGGGCGGAATTCGGACCAGCCTTGCTGCGCACCTTGCACGAACTGCAATTGTCGGCCGCCGACTTGCATGCCATCCAGTTGGCCGCCTTCGAATGGGTCAACGAATACGTGGAGGGCGTGGCAGGCGCTGCCTAATGGGCCAAGAGCAAGAATACGGTGGGCTTTTTGTGGAAGTCGGGCCCCTTGCCCGCATTCAGCAGGCTTTTCCACTGGGCGCCGCTTCTGGTCTGGATCGATTCGCCTGCCAGGCTAAGGTCGGTCGCCACGCATATTTGCGTGCGCGGCTGGCAATGGGCCACCAGAGCGTCCAGCATGGCGCTATTGCGGTAGGGCGTTTCGATAAAAAGCTGGGTTTGCTTTTCGCCGTGCGAACGGTTTTCCAGTTCCTTGATACGTTTGCCGCGCAAGGTGGGGTCGGTCGGTAGGTAGCCGTTGAAGGCAAAGCTCTGGCCGTTCAGGCCGCTTGCCATGACGGCCAGCAGCAAGGACGACGGGCCCACCAGCGGCTTGACCGTGATGCCGTGCTGGTGTGCCAGGCGCACTAGGTCGGCGCCGGGGTCGGCCACGGCGGGCACGCCCGCTTCCGAAATCAGTCCCGCGTCCTGCCCCGCCAATAGCGGCGCCAGCAAGCCCGCCAGCGCTTGGGGTGGGGTGTTGACGTTCAGCTCGACGATATTGATGTCTTGCAGCGGTTTGGCCAGCGCATGATTTAAGGCAATCAATTTCAAGTAGGCACGGGCGGTCTTGGCATTTTCCGCCACAAAATAATCGAGGCGCGACGTGATGCGTTGGACATGGTCGGGGATGACGTGGGCCAGGGGGTGTGCCGCGTTTTCGGCCGCGCCGAGTGTATTGGGAATCAGGTAGAGGGTGCCGAGCATGTTGATCAATATAGTTGGAGATTAAGCAGTAAAAAACGAGACGCCGGCTTTGCGTAGCATGCCGGTGAGGGCGATCAAAGGCAGGCCGGTCAGGGCGGTCGGGTCGCTGCCTTCGATGTTGTCGAGAAGAGCGATGCCGAGCCCTTCATTTTTGGCGCTGCCGGCGCAGTCGTAGGGTTGTTCTAAGCGCAGGTAGGCGTCCAGTTCGGCGTCAGGCAAGTCGCGGAAGGTGACCACGGTCTCGACGTCGACCAGTTGCGCTGCCAGCGCCGGTTCTGTTTGACGGCCGTCCCACAAACACAAGGCAGTATGGAACACGACGCGCTGGCCGCGCAACTGTTGCAATTGGCGTAAGGCGTTGGCGTGGTTGCCGGGTTTGCCGATGTGGCGACCGCCCATCGTGGCGACCTGATCCGAGCCGATCACGAGGCAGTTGGGCTGCGCGCAGGCGACTGCTGCCGCCTTCGCATAGGCCAGGCGCCGCGCGGTGGCGCCGGCTCCTTCGCCGGGGCGCGCACTTTCGTCGATGGCGGGCGCTTGCACCTCGAACGGCAGGCGCAAGCGCGACAATAACTGCTTGCGGTAGGCCGAACTGGACGCCAGAATCAGGCGGGGCGGGGTCGAGGCGGGTATCATTGCGGGCTCCTGGGGCGCTCATGCCATTGGCGGGTGAAAAAAAATGATGAAGCCTCCAGCCATGAAAAAAAGTGCTAAGGTTTTGACTCGGCGCTAAGAACCCTGCTATTATCGCAGGTTTTCCGGGGACATTTTCTAGTGATGAATGCTTTTGTGATCGACGCCTTCGATTTTAGTCGCATCAACGGGAGCCGCAAAGGCATCACGCCTGTTGCTGAAATGACTCGGTTGACCAAGGACTGCGCCGACCAGTCGGGCGCGCTCGCCTGGCTAGTGGAAGGCGGCACCAGCAAGTCCGGTTATCCGCAATTGACGTTGTCGGTTGCCGGCGCCGTGCAGTTGCTGTGCCAGCGTTGCCTGACGCCGTTTGCCTTCGAGATTGATTCGTCAACCGTGCTGATGCTGGCCAAAGATGACGCTCATGCCGATGAGATCGACGAGATCCTCGAGGACGAATCGATCGATGTGATCGTCGGCAGCCGCACCATGAATATCGCCGACCTGATCGAGGACGAGGCTTTGCTGGCCTTGCCTTTTTCGCCCAAGCATGAGACGTGCCCCAATACGGATCGCGTGCCATCGGCCACGACCGAGAAACTATTGCCGTTTGCGCGACTGAAAGAACTCAAGCCAGAATAATAAGCAGTACTGTAAAAAACGTGTCAAACGCGGGTGTTCATCGAGTATGGCAGGTGCAAGTGTAGTGGGTGTTAAACACGTAGGTAAAGTTACTTTGCCGCTGGGATACTCGATTGGCATGTATTTGCGAGTCGATTGTGCTAAAATTTTAGATCTTATGTATTAGGAGTCATCATGGCAGTTCAACAAAATAAGAAATCCCCATCCAAGCGCGGCATGCACCGCTCGCACGACTTTTTGGTCGCGCCGCAACTGGGTACCGAACCGACAACGGGCGAGACCCATTTGCGTCACCATATCAGCCCGAACGGCTTCTATCGTGGCCGCAAAGTCCTAAAGACCAAAAACGACGAGTAATCGCAGTTTTTGTGGGGTAAGATGAAAGCGGTGTTGCGTGTTTTTCCGCGTGGCGCCGCTTCTTCTTTTTCATCGGCTGCAATCGTCTTTTGCATCCCGTCATTTTGAATCACGCTGAACTTGGCTGGCTCGTGCACCCTCCATTAGTCCAACACCGATTCGCAACCTGCCCACGCAATAGAGTGGCAGCGGTAATGAATCAAAACAATGACAATCAAAATTTCTATCGACTGCATGGGCGGAGATCATGGCCCCTCTGTCACTATTCCTGCAGCAATTTCGTTCGTCAAACGCGAGCCTGAAGCTGAGCTGATCTTGGTCGGCCTGGAGGAGGTGATTCGTGCGGAATTAAAAAAACACAAAGCCGATGGCCATCCACGCCTGTCGCTCGTGCATGCCTCGGAACACATCATGATGGATGATCCGCTTGAGGTCGCTTTGCGGCGCAAGAAAGATTCCTCGATGCGCGTCGCGATCGAGCTGGTGCGGGACGGCAATGCCCAGGCCTCGGTTTCGGCCGGCAACACGGCGGCGCTAATGGCCGTGTCTCGTTACGTGCTAAAGACCATGGCCGGGGTGGATCGGCCGGCCATTTGCAGCATCTTGCCCAATCAGGAAGGCGGCCCGACCTATATGCTCGACTTGGGCGCCAACGTCGATTGCGAGCCGCATCATTTGCATCAGTTCGCAATCATGGGTTCGGTGCTGGTGAGTGCCATGGAAGGCATCGCCCGCCCCAGCATCGGCCTGCTAAATGTGGGCACCGAAGACATCAAGGGCAACGACCTTGTCAAGCAGACCGCTAAGCTGCTGCAGGCTGATCACGAGCGCGGTGCGCTGAACTTTTACGGCAACGTGGAAGGTAACGATATCTTTAAGGGCACCACCGACCTCGTCGTGTGCGACGGCTTTGTCGGCAACGTGACCTTGAAAGCGGTGGAAGGCTTGGCGCGCTTCGTCAAAAACGTGATGAGCGCCGAGTTCAGGCGCAATCCTTTGACCATGTTAGGCGCGCTCATTGCCAGCGGCGCCCTGAAAGCCATCTCGAACCGGCTGAACCCGTCGCGCTACAATGGCGCCAGCCTGCTCGGCTTGCGCGGCCTCGTGTTTAAGAGCCACGGCGGGGCCGACGCGTATTCTTTTGAGTGGGCGATTCGGCGCGCCTTTGACGCGGCAAAAAATGATGTCCAGGCGCACCTATCGAGCAAAATCGCCGACCTGATGCCGCGCCGGGCGGGTAGTCCGGCATAATCAAGCTTAACAATTTAATGGACGGGTACGGCATGGCTTTGTACAGCAAAATTATCGGCACCGGCAGTTATCTGCCCGAGCAACGTGTCACCAACGAGGACCTGGCAACGCAGCTGGCGGCCAAAGGCATTGAAACGTCGGATGAGTGGATCGTCTCGCGCAGCGGCATTGAAGCGCGCCATTACGCCGCGCCCGAGCAAAATGCATCGGACCTGGCATTAATTGCCGCCAAAAATGCGCTGGCCATGGCCGGTTTGCTGCCTAACGATATAGACTTGATCATCGTCGCTAGTTCGACCCCTGACTTTTTTGGCAGTTTTCCCAGCACCGCTTGTATCGTCCAAAGCAAATTGGGCATCACCAACCACTGCGCCGCCGTCGACATGCAGGCCGTGTGCAGCGGCTTCGTCTATGCGGTCTCGACGGCCGACAGCTTCATCAAGTCGGGCGCGCACAAAAACGTGCTGGTGATCGGCGCCGAAGTGTTTTCCCGCATCCTCAATTTCGATGACCGCGGTACCTGCGTGCTTTTTGGCGACGGCGCCGGCGCGATCGTGATGACGGGTTCGGACACGCCGGGCATCCTGGCCGCCAAACTGCATGCCGATGGGCGCCACGCCGGCATCCTGAGCGTCCCCGGCACGGTGACGGGCGGTGCGCTCGCCGGCAGCGCCTTCCTATACATGGATGGCCCGGCCGTCTTCAAGCTGGCCGTCTCGGTGCTCGAAAAAGTGGCGCGCGAAACGCTTGAATGCGCCCATATGGCGCCGGATCAGATTGACTGGCTGATCCCCCATCAAGCCAATCTGCGTATCATGAACAGCACGGCGCGGAAGCTCGGTTTGGCGCTGGAAAAAATGGTGGTCACCGTTGATCAGCACGGTAACACGTCGTCGGCATCGATCCCGCTGGCGCTCGACATCGCGCTGCGCGATGGCCGCGTCAAGAAGGGCGACAATGTCCTGATGGAAGGCGTCGGCGGCGGCTTTACATGGGGCGCTGTGCTGGCGCAGATGTAGGCGCCCGCTTTCCCCGCAACGCCCAAGGACCTTGCAAAAAAATTGCTTGGGATACAATGTCGCAATTGGAAAGAATCACCCGCATGAGCAAATTTGCATTTGTTTTCCCTGGCCAAGGTTCACAGGCAATCGCGATGCTAAATGGATTTGCCGGTAACCCGATCGTGGCGCAAACCGTCGCCGAAGCGTCCGACACCTTGCATTTCGACCTTGGAAAATTGATGGCCGAAGGGCCAAAAGAAGACCTCGACCTCACCACTAACACCCAGCCGGCGATGCTGACGGCCGCCGTGGCCGTCTATCGCGCCTGGATCGGGGCTGGCGGCCCGTTGCCAGCGCAGGTCGCCGGCCACAGCCTGGGCGAATATTCCGCCTTGGTAGCTGCCGGCGTGATCGCTTTCAAAGATGCGTTGCCGCTGGTGCGTTTTCGGGCCCAGGTGATGCAAGAGGCGGTGCCGGTGGGACAAGGCGGCATGGCGGTCGTGCTCGGTTTGGCGGATGCCGATGTGCGCGCCGCCTGCCGGGAAGCGATGGCCGCCGCGCCCGGTTTGGTGGTGGAGGCCGTCAACTTCAATGCGCCGGCCCAAGTCGTGATTGCCGGCCATAATGCTTGCGTTTTACGGGCGTGCGAAATAGCTAAGGCCAAAGGCGCCAAGCGGGCCATGAAACTGCCCGTCTCGGCGCCGTTCCACTCCTCCTTGTTAAAACCCGCTTCGGAGCGTTTGCGCCTCTATCTGGAGGGAGTCGAATTCGGCGTGCCCGCCCTGCCGCTGTTCAATAACGTCGATGTGGCCGTCATCGCCGATCCGGCCGGCATCAAGGAGGCCCTGGTGCGCCAAGTCGCGAGCCCGGTGCGCTGGGTCGAGACCGTGCAACGATTCGCCGCCGGCGGCATCACGCACGTCGTCGAGTGTGGCCCCGGCAAAGTGCTGATGGGTTTGGTCAAGCGGATCGATCCGGCGCTGATAGGCGATGCGATCGTCGATCAGGCTTCATTGGAGCGCGTGCTGACGTTGTTAAAATAAAAAAGTGGTGCATGCGCAGCATGTTTCATTTCAGTAAAGGATGATCGATGAATTTAATGAATCAAGTGGCCCTGGTGACCGGCGCCTCGCGCGGCATCGGCCGCGCCATTGCCCAGGAGTTGGCGCGCCAAGGCGCTACCGTTGTCGGTACTGCGACCACGGAAGCGGGTGCGGCGGCGATTTCTGACTACCTGGCCGGTGTCGGCGGCGCAGGCGGCAAAGGCGTGGTGTTAGACGTGACGGACGCGGCGCGCTGCATCGCCGTGGTCAATGAAGTGCAAACCAGTTACGGCAGCTTGTCGATCCTCGTCAACAACGCCGGCATCACGCAAGACCAACTGGCCATGCGCATGAAGGACGAGGAGTGGGACAACGTCATTTCGACCAATTTGTCGGCCGTTGGCCGCCTCTCGCGTGCCGTCTTGCGCGGGATGATGAAAGCGAAAACCGGGCGCATCATTAACATCACGTCCGTCGTCGCTTCCTCCGGGAATGCGGGCCAAATGAATTATGCGGCCGCCAAAGCCGGTGTCGAAGGCATGAGCCGGGCGCTGGCACGCGAGATCGGCAGCCGCCAGATTACGGTCAACTGCATCGCCCCCGGCTTCATCAACACCGATATGACGCGCGCGCTGAGCGCCGAGCAACAAGCGGGCTTGCTGACGCAAATTCCTTTGGCACGCCTGGGTGCGCCGGAAGATATTGCCGCGGCCTGTGCCTTCTTGGCCTCCCCCCAGGCCGCGTATATCACTGGCACGACCTTGCATGTGAACGGCGGAATGTATATGAATTAACGGGCCAACCTGCTTGCCCGCATTGTTCTTCTGGCGCGACAATTCGGTTTTTCGCAGGATCGCATGGTTTTTTGCAGATGACTTGGAAATGAGCGGCAAACACCAAAATTAGTAATCGGACGCGCAAACCTGATAAAATGCGCGCACTTTCTGTAACACACACAATGGAGCACAACATGTCGGATATTGAACAACGCGTTAAGAAAATCGTCGCTGAGCAACTGGGCGTCGCTGAAGCAGACATCAAGATCGAATCGTCGTTCGTCGATGACCTTGGCGCTGATTCGCTTGATACCGTCGAACTCGTGATGGCGCTGGAAGATGAATTTGAAATGGAAATCCCTGACGAACAAGCTGAAAAAATTACGACTGTGCAACAGGCGATCGATTATGCAACGGCCCACGTCAAGGCCTAAGCCTGTCTGCTTGACTCCAGGAGAATCGTTTGAGCCGTTCTAAGAACCGTCGTGTAGTTGTCACCGGCCTAGGCTGCATTTCACCTGTCGGCAATACCATTACCGAGACGTGGAATGCAATCACCGAGGGCAAGTCAGGCATTGCCCGCATCACCAAGTTCGATGCCTTGCCGTTTTCCACCCAATTCGCAGGCGAAGTCAAAGGCTTTAATATCGAGGATTACATCCCCGCTAAAGATGCCCGCCACATGGATAGCTTTATTCATTACGGCATGGCCGCAGGGATGCAGGCTATGCGCGATTGCGGTGTGGTTGTGACTGAAGAGAACGCCGACCGCATCGGCGTCATCATCGGTTCGGGTATCGGCGGCTTGCCCCTGATCGAAGAGACCAAGGCAGATTATGAGAAGCGCGGCCCGCGCCGTATCTCGCCGTTTTTCGTGCCGGCCTCGATCATTAACATGATCTCTGGCAACCTGTCGATCCAGTATGGACTGCGCGGCCCGAACCTCGCCATCGTCACGGCGTGCTCCACCGGCTTGCATTGCATCGGTGCCGCCGCCCGCCTGATCGAGTACGGCGACGCGGATGTGATGATCGCAGGCGGAGCCGAAGGCACCATCTCGCCGCTTGGCCTGGGTGGTTTCGCTTCGGCCCGCGCCTTATCCACGCGCAACGACGATCCGGCCACGGCGTCACGCCCGTGGGACCTCGAACGCGACGGTTTTGTGTTGGGCGAGGGCGCCGGTGTCATGGTGCTAGAAGCCTACGAGCACGCAATCGCCCGCGGTGCGACGATTTACGCCGAAGTGCTTGGCTTTGGAATGAGTGCGGATGCTTATCACATGACCTCGCCATTGGAAGACGGCAGCGGTGCGAGCAAATGCGTGATCTCCGCGCTCAACAATGCCGGCATCAATCCGGATCAGGTTGATTACGTGAATGCCCACGGCACGTCGACTCCTCTCGGTGATTTGGCCGAGGTGAAGGGCATCAAGCGTACTTTCGGCGACCATGCCAAAAAATTGGTTGTCAATTCGACCAAGTCGATGACCGGTCATTTGCTGGGCGGTGCTGGCGGCCTGGAGTCGGTGTTTTCCGTACTGGCGCTGTACCATCAGGTGTCGCCGCCGACGATCAACATCTTCAATCAAGATCCGGCATGCGATCTCGATTTCTGCGCCAATACGGCGCGCGACATGAAGATCGATATCGCAGTGAAGAACTCGTTCGGTTTTGGCGGTACCAACGGAACGCTTGTTTTCGGAAAAGCTTGAACTTTTTAGCACCCGCACCGGTCAAAGGTGGTGTGGGTGCAAGTCAAGGTGCCGGCAGTCGCCGGCACCTGATGAGCCCGGCGACAAGCTGGAGCGCCTAGTAATTCATTAATCAAAAATATCCGTTTTAAATCAAGTTGTGCTTGCGTTTGTCCTTCGGTTGCGTCTGACGCCGGGGCTTTGGATCGTGCACGTGTGCGCTACCCCTCGGCAAATTTTGCGGCCGCTACGCACCCCGCTTTTCTTACTTTCTCTGCTCGGAGTCGAGAAATGAGCCGGGCATTGATATTTCCGGTGTCGGATAAATTCGGCTGAAGGTATACCAAGTTATGCGCGCAGGCGAACCTGCTTGCGCCTCATTCGAGTCCTGCTGCGCGTCTTGGCCGTTGGGCGCGGCGCTGCAAGCCTTTCGGCAGCTGGCAGTGGTGGGCCGGCTTGGCGCGTGCCGGGCAGATATTAAAAAATCTTAAATTCGCTGAACTTATTGCGGCGTGCCAACTCATACATGTGTATGGGCGCCCGCGCTGCAGGCTACCAAGGAAATTGGGAGTGAGGACAGAACGTGAGTGTGATCAACTGCTGGTCGAACGTGTCCAGTCTGGTGACAAGCAGGCGTTTGACGTCCTGGTGTCAAAGTATCAGCGTCGGCTGATGCGGTTGGTTTCGCGCCTCGTGCATGATCCGGCGGAGGCCGAAGATGTGGTTCAAGAGACGTTCATCAAAGCATACCGCGCGTTGCGCCACTTTCGGGGCGATTCTGCGTTTTACACATGGTTGTACCGGATTGGCGTCAACACGGCAAAAAATTTTCTCGTCACACAGGGGCGGCGCACCCCGACCTCGACTGAAAATGATGCCGAGCAGGCTGAAGCATTTGATGATGGCGAGCACTTGCGCGACATTAATACTCCAGAATCGGTGCTGGCGAGCAAACAAATTGCCGAAACGGTCAACGCGGCCATGGACATGTTGCCCGTCGAATTGCGTACCGCGATTGTCTTGCGTGAAATTGAAGGCCTTAGTTACGAAGAAATTTCCGACATCATGGCCTGTCCGATCGGCACCGTGCGCAGCCGGATTTTTCGCGCCCGCGAAGTGATCGCGGAAAAATTAAAGCCTTTGTTGGATATGCCGATCGACAAGAGGTGGTAAGGCGATTCGCAACATGGCGCATGGGTTTGACAACAAGAAGGGCTGGGATGTAATGGACACGCAAAAACGACTGCACGAAAATATTTCTGCCCTGGCCGATGGTGAGCTCGCTGTCGGCGAAATCGAACTGGCGTTCGCCACTTTGAGCACGGCTGACGGGCAAGTGGCTTGGGACGCCTACCATTTAATTGGCCACACCTTGCGTTCGGACGGTTGCGGCTCCGAGCTCAGCGTTGATTTTTGTACCCGGCTAGCGGCGCGACTGGCCCCGGAAAACCCGCTGCGCCATAGTTTGGGCGGACGCAGATCCGCTCCCCGCGAAGGCGGCCAAAATGGGGACGCCGCCGCATCCGATGGCGCGGCGGCCGCCGCCAGCATGTTGAGCAGCTGAAAGAGCGTGTTATTTTCAATAACAAACCGTGCGCAACATCTGGTATAAGGGTTGAGGCGGGTTTTCGCTTACCATGGAAATAGCTTGCCGCTGTTCCCCCTTTGACGGCTCGTCGAATTTCCAATCAACACTTGGGCGATATTTTCCATGGAAAAAAATTTCAGTGGCGCCAGCAAGACGCTTTCCGCGTTGTTGATTGCTACTGCCGGTATCTTTTTTGCCCCCGTTATGCTGGCCCTGGCGCCGGCGGCACATGCCACGGCGGTGGTCGGCTTGCCCGATTTTACGGATCTGGTGGACAAGGTTGGCCCGGCGGTGGTCAATATTCGCACCACCGAGCATATGAAAATGGCTCAGGGCGGAACGGATTCCCAAAATGACGAAGAAATGCAGGAATTTTTGCGCCGCTTCTTTGGCGGTGCGGCACCGCACCCGCAGGGGCCGCGCGGACGCAAGCCGGCGCCGGCAGACGAGGATGTGCAGCGGGGAATTGGTTCTGGCTTTGTCATTTCGGCCGATGGCTATGTGCTAACCAATGCCCACGTCGTTGATGGCGCCGACGACGTGTATGTCACGCTCATTGACAAGCGCGAGTTCAAGGCCAAGGTGCTCGGCTCCGACGCCCGCAGCGACGTCGCCTTGCTCAAGATCGACGGCGTGAACTTGCCGCGCCTGCCCATGGGCGACTCGAACAAGATCCGCGTCGGCGAATGGGTGATCGCAATCGGCTCGCCGTTCAACTTGGAAAACACGGTCACGGCCGGCATTATTTCGGCCAAGTCGCGCGATACCGGCGATTATCTAGCGCTGATCCAAAGCGACGTGCCGGTCAATCCCGGCAATTCGGGCGGTCCTTTGATCAATATGCGCGGCGAAGTGATCGGCATCAATTCCCAGATCGCGACGCTGTCGGGCGGCTACAATGGCATTTCCTTCGCGGTGCCCATTAACGAGGCGACGCGGGTTGCCGACCAGCTCAAGAAATCGGGCAAGGTTACGCGCGGGCGCATCGGCGTCCAGATCAGCGAACTGAGCAAGGAAGTGGCCGAGTCGCTGGGCCTAAAAAATGCGCAAGGCGCGGAAGTGTCGCTAGTCGAGCCTGGCGGCCCGGCCGACAAGGGCGGCCTCAAGGTCGGTGATATCATTCTCAAATTCAACGGCGTGGCGGTCGAGCGCTCGTCCGATTTGCCGCGCATGGTGGGCAGTACGGCGCTCGGCAGCAAAGCGATCGTGACGGTATGGCGCAAGGGTGCCCAGCAAGACATGACCGTTACCGTGGCCGAGGTGGAACCGGACCGGAGCGCCAAGAGCGATGCCGAGAAAAAATTTAAAGCGCAACAGTCGTCCAATGCGCTGGGACTGACCGTGAGCGACCTGACACCGGCCAAGAGAAAGCAATTGCAGCTCGACTCTGGCGTCTTGGTCGAGGCGGTCGAAGAAGGGGCGGCCCGGGTCGGTCTGCAGGCGGGCGACGTGATCTTGCAACTCAATAACACGGACATCAAGACTAGCAAGCAGTTCAACAGTGTCGTGGCCAAACTGGACCCGAAGAAGACGGCTGTGCTGCTGGTGCGGCGCGGTGAAGCGTCACAGTTCGTGACCTTGCGCCCGTCGGCCAAATGATGCATGGCGCTGGGCCGGCGCCCCGGCTAACTTGCGGGCGTTGACGTGCACTTCACTTTGTATTCGCGCACTTATTGCCACCTGTGCCAGGACATGCTGGAGGCCCTGCAGGCCCTGTACAGCCCGGCTTGTCCGTTTACCGTCGAAGTGGTCGATGTCGATGCCGACCCGGCCCTGGTGGCCAAATACGACGAAAGGGTGCCGGTCTTGTTTGGTCAGCTTGACCAGCCTGAGCTGTGTTGTTTTTTCCTTGACGAAGGCGTGGTGCGGCGTTATTTGGCGGGCCCGGGCCATCCCCAGAAAACTTGATTTATTGTAAAATTTTGGGCATGCAAGCGTGTTTTTTTGCAAAAATGTCCACGAAATGGGCGATCTGGCGCCAGCGCAACTCATAACGCGGGCTTTCTATCTTGAAATCCGGTAAAATGCGACAGTCGAAAAGCTTCAATTTATCGCGGTTGCTTCTATCGCTACAAAGGCGCTCGCCTGGGGCTTAACGTCCCGCTCAGAGCGCTTTTTTTGTCGTTGTTTAGGGCAGGCCTCCCCCGCTGACCTCCCTTCAACAGGGTCTTCTCATTTCGCATTATTGATATTTGTTAATGAACAACATACGCAATTTCTCCATCATCGCCCACATCGATCACGGTAAGTCAACTCTAGCCGACCGCATCATTCAGTTGTGCGGCGGCTTGTCCGACCGCGAGATGGAGGCGCAAGTGCTCGATTCGATGGATCTAGAGCGCGAACGCGGCATTACCATCAAGGCCCAGACGGCGGCGCTGTCGTATACGGCGCGCGATGGCCAAGTGTATAACCTGAACCTGATCGACACCCCCGGCCACGTTGACTTTAGCTACGAAGTGAGCCGTTCACTTTCGGCCTGCGAAGGGGCACTGCTGGTAGTCGATGCCTCGCAAGGAGTGGAAGCGCAAACGGTGGCGAACTGCTATACGGCGCTCGAACTGGGCGTTGAAGTGGTGCCGGTGCTCAACAAGATCGACTTGCCGAACGCCGATCCGGCCAACGCGATCGCTGAAATCGAGGACGTCATCGGGATCGATGCGTCCGATGCCGTGCATTGCTCGGCCAAGACCGGCCTCGGCGTGATCGACGTGCTCGAGTCCTTGATCCGAAGGGTGCCAGCGCCCAAGGGCGAGCGCGAGGCGCCTCTTCAAGCTCTGGTGGTGGACTCCTGGTTCGACAATTACGTCGGCGTCGTGATGTTGGTGCGCGTGGTCAACGGCACCTTGCGCCCGAAGGAAAAAATCCTCTTGATGGCCAGCGGCTCGGTCAATCTGGTCGAAAGCGTCGGCGTCTTTACGCCGCGCTCGGTGTCGCTGCCGGCCTTGTCCGCAGGACAGGTCGGTTTCATTATCGCCGGCATCAAAGAATTAAAGGCCGCCAAGGTGGGCGATACCGTCACCCTGGCCAGCCGCCCCGCGCCGCAGCCATTGGCCGGCTTTAAGGAAGTGCAGCCGCAAGTGTTCGCCGGCTTGTTTCCGGTCGAGTCCAATCAGTACGATGCCCTGCGCGACTCGCTGGAAAAGCTCAAGCTGAACGACGCCGCCTTGCAATACGAGCCGGAAGTGTCGCAGGCGCTGGGATTTGGCTTCCGCTGCGGTTTCCTGGGCTTATTGCACATGGAAATCGTGCAAGAGCGACTGGAACGTGAATTCGACATGGACTTGATCACGACGGCGCCGACCGTCGTGTATGAAGTGATGTTGCGCGATGGCAGCCTGATTCGGGTGGACAACCCGTCCAAGATGCCGGACCCGTCCCGCATCGAGGAAGTGCGCGAGCCCATCGTTACGGTTAATTTGTACATGCCGCAGGAATATGTGGGCTCGGTCATCACGCTGTGCATCGCCAAGCGTGGCGTCCAGCTCGATATGAGTTACCACGGGCGCCAGGTCAAACTGGTCTATGAAATGCCAATGGCCGAGATCGTGCTTGATTTTTTTGACAAACTCAAATCGACTTCACGCGGGTACGCCTCGATGGATTACGAGTTCAAGGAATACCGCGCCGCTGATGTCGTCAAGGTCGACATGCTGATCAACGGCGAGCGGGTCGATGCCTTGGCCATCATCGTGCACCGTTCCAACAGCCAACACCGGGGCCGCGCCGTGGCCGCCAAGATGCGCGAGCTGATTCCGCGCCAAATGTTCGATGTCGCGATCCAGGCCACCATCGGGGCCAACATCATCTCGCGTGAAAACGTCAAGGCGCTGCGCAAGAACGTCCTGGCGAAATGTTACGGCGGCGATATCAGCAGGAAGAAAAAATTGCTGGAAAAGCAAAAAGCAGGTAAAAAGCGGATGAAACAGGTGGGCTCGGTCGAGATTCCACAAGAAGCATTCCTGGCAATCTTAAAAGTGGACGAGAAATGAACCTGCAACTCATCTTAGGCAATTTTGCCTTGATCCTGTTCGTACTGATGGTGGTAACCGGCGTGATTTGGTGTCTCGACGTGTTTGTGCTGGCCAAGCGGCGCCGTGCCGCGGCCGAGCGCGCTCTGGCAGACTATGACGCGCGTAGCGCCAAACTGAGCGCCGGCGGCATCGTGCAAGGGCATGCCAGCAGCCGCGCCGCGATCGAAGCGGCATTGCTGCGCCAACCGACCTGGATCGAGTATTCGGGCAGCTTTTTCCCCGTCATCGCGCTCGTATTTTTCCTGCGCTCCTTCCTCTACGAGCCATTCAAGATTCCCTCGTCGTCGATGGTGCCGACCTTGCTTGTGGGCGACCTGATCCTGGTCAACAAATTTACCTATGGCATCCGTCTGCCCGTGCTAAACGAGAAGGTGATCGACGTCGGCGACCCGAAACGGGGCGATGTGATGGTCTTCAAATACCCGAACGACATGACGCAAGACTACATCAAGCGCGTCATCGGCGTGCCCGGTGATAAAATCAAGTATGAAAACAAACGTCTGACGATCAACGGTCAAGCCGTCACCTACACGGCGCTCGACGAATACTTGGACGATGAACGGCCCGTGTATTACAAGCAGTTCGCCGAGAACTTGATCGGCGTGCAACACCGGATTTTGAACAATGACAGCGTGCCGACCCTAAACCCGGCCGACGTCAAGGACTTTCCGCACAAGGATGCCTGCACTTATCTGTACGACGGTAGCGGATTTACCTGTGTGGTGCCAGCCGGAAATTACTTTATGATGGGCGACAATCGCGACAATAGTGCCGACAGCCGTTATTGGGGCTTTGTACCGAATAAAAACATTGTCGGCAAGGCGTTTTTCGTTTGGATGAACTTGAGTAATCTAAAGCGCATCGGCGGTATACATTAATTTTTTGAAGAGGGCAGCACATGCATAAAAGCGCGCGGTATTTGACGACACAGGGCGGGCTCTCCCTGGTGGGTCTGATTTTTATGCTGGCCATCCTGGGATTTTTGGGCGTCCTGGGCCTCAGAATCGCGCCCACCGTCATTGAATACCGTGCCATTTCGAACGCGATTGTGACGGCTAAGTCGGCCGGCGGCACGGTGCGCGAAATACAAAATTCGTTTGACAAGAGTGCCAGCGTGGGCTACATCGACTCGATTTCCGGGCGCGACTTGATCGTGTCCAAGGACAGCGCCGACGGCAGCGGCTTGGAAGTGAGCTTTGCCTACGAAAAGAAAATTGCACTGTTCGGACCGGCCAGCCTGGTGCTCGACTATACCGGGTCGACGGCTAAAGGCGTGCCGGTCGCCAAGGCCGCCGAGTAAGACAGACATAGACAGACATAACAATGAACCTTCAGCTATTGCAAACCCGTTTGGGCCATATGTTCCGGGATGCCGCTCTCTTGCAGCAAGCGTTGACGCACCGTAGCCACAGCAGTTTGCATAATGAACGGCTGGAATTTCTGGGCGACTCGATCCTAAATTGCGTGGTGGCCTCGATTCTGTACGAGCGTTTTAGCATGATTGACGAAGGCGACCTGTCGCGCCTGCGCGCCAACCTGGTCAAGCAGCAGTCGCTGTACGAAATCGCGCAGAAACTGGAGCTGTCCCAATTCTTGCGTCTGGGTGAAGGCGAGCTGAAATCGGGCGGTTTTCGGCGCCCTTCGATCCTGGCCGATACCCTCGAGGCCTTGCTGGGCGCTATTTTTCTGGACGCCGGCTTCGATGTCGCATGCGCCGTGATTCGCGCTTTCTACATCCCCATTCTCGATTCGGTCGACCCGCAAACTCTGGGTAAAGATGCCAAGACCTTGCTCCAGGAATTTTTACAAAGCAAGAAAATTTCGCTGCCGCAATACAACGTGGTGGCGACCCACGGCGCAGCGCATAGCCAGGAATTCGAGATCGAATGTCTGGTGCCCAAGCTGAGCATCCAGGTCTACGGTCGCGGCGGCAGTCGCCGCGCCGGTGAACAGGCCGCCGCCAAGGTGGCCTTGGAGGCGGCCGCGCACGCCCTCTCGAAAACCCCTTGCGCCACCCGCAAGGCCAAGCCGCGCGCGGCCCAGTTGAAGTTGGCCGGCATCGCCACCATCCAAAACGATGGGGCGCTCGCGCCCAAAGGCCAAGCTGGCGACGCTAAGCCGAGCGCGAGCCCGCAAGGCTCGATCCAGGGCGCAACCTCACCTACAGAATCGAAATTAGCATGATCGTCACGCCCACCATAGTCGCGCCACAACCCGCCCACTTCCGCTGTGGTTATATTGCCATTGTGGGCCGCCCGAACGTCGGCAAATCGACCTTGATGAATGTCTTGATCGGGGCCAAAGTGAGCATCACGTCGCGCAAGGCGCAAACCACGCGCCACCGCATCACCGGTATCCAGACCAGCGAGGATGCGCAATTTATCTACGTCGATACGCCTGGCTTTCAAACCCGTCACGCGAACGCACTCAACAAAACGCTGAACAAGACCGTCACCAATACCTTGATCTCGTCGGACGTCATCTTGTATCTGATCGAGGCTGGCACCTTCAGCCAAGCGGACCAGCTCGTGCTTGATTTATTGCCGAAGGAAGTGCCATGCATCCTCGTGATCAATAAATCGGACCGGGTCAAGGACAAGGCCGTGCTGCTGCCGTTCGCCCAGCAAATCGCCGCCAAATTCAATTTTGCGGCGATCGTGCCCGTGTCGGCCAAGCTGCGCTTTCAGTTGGCCGACCTGCAAGCCGAGATTAAGCGCTTCCTGCCCGAAAATCAGCCGATTTTCGGGCCAGACGACATCACGGACCGTAGCGAAAAATTTCTCACCTCCGAGATCGTGCGCGAAAAATTGTTCCGTTTCGTGGGCGACGAGCTGCCTTACACGAGCACCGTCTTGATCGAAAAATTCGAGCAAGAAGGCAACTTGAGGCGCGTCTTCGCAGCCATTCTAGTCGAGCGCAATACCCACAAGTCGATGATCATCGGCGATAAGGGGGCGCGCCTAAAGGAGGTCTCGACCCAGGCCCGGCTTGACATGGAAAAGCTGTTCGGCGGCCCGGTCTACTTGGAAATCTGGGTCAAGGTCAAATCGGGCTGGGCTGATAACGAAGCCGGTCTGCGCGCCTACGGCTACGAGTAAGGCGCTGGCGGTCCGACGCGCATGACCACCAATTGGCAAGATGGCGCCGCAGTGCCGCCGCCGCAGGTGCCGCCCACAAGTGGGTCTGTCGCAAGTGCACCGTCCGCGCGCCGTCCCCGTCTAGCGACGCGCGACGGCAGGATCCTGGGCCAGCCGGGGTTTGTTCTGCATAGTTACCCCTACAAGGAAACGAGCCTGATTGTCGACCTGTTCACGCGCGATTACGGCCGTGTGGCTCTGCTCGCCAAGGGGGCCAAACGGCCCCATTCCCAGTTGCGCGGCGTGCTGCAAACCTTCCAGCCCTTGGCGACGGGATGGGCCGGAAAATCCGAGCTGCGCACCTTGACTGGGGCCGAGTGGGTCGGGGGCATGCGGCCGCTGGAGAAAGGGGCGCTGCTGTGCGGCTTTTACTTGAACGAGCTGCTCATCAAGCTGCTCGCGCGCGACGATCCCCATCCTCAATTGTTCCATCATTACGTGGCCACCTTGAACCAGCTCGCGCATGGCGAGCCGGCGCCCATTGTCTTGCGAAAGTTCGAACGCAGCTTGCTGAAAGAGACCGGAGTTGCCACTGACTTCACAACCTGTACCAGCACGCGCGGCGCGGTGGATGCGGCGCGCCAGTATGTCGTCGATCCCGAACGCGGCCCACGGCCCGCGCGTGCTGACGATACGTGGCCGCGCGTGAGCGGCAAGACCTTGCTTGACATGGAGCGCGAAGATTATGGCGACAGCGCCACGCAGTCCCAAAGTAAAACACTGATGCGCTTTTTGCTGGCCCATCACTTGGGTGGCAGCCCGCTCAACACGCGCCAGATTTTGATCGACTTGATGCAGTTATAAACTGAAACTAACCATGAGCTTCCTACAACCGTCCGGCCCGGTCATCGACCTGGGCGTCAATATCGACCACGTCGCCACTTTGCGTAATGCGCGCGGCACCTTGTATCCCGACCCGATTCGTGCCGCATTGCTAGCCGAGCAGGCGGGCGCCGACGCCATCACGCTGCACCTGCGCGAAGACCGCCGCCACATCTTGGATGCCGATGTAGTCGCCCTCGCGCCGCAGCTGATGACACGCATGAATCTGGAAGCGGCCGTCACCCAGGAGATGATCGATTTTGCTTGCCGCATCGTGCCGGCCGACGTCTGCCTAGTGCCGGAAAAGCGTGAAGAGGTGACCACCGAGGGCGGTCTCGACGTGGTGCGCTATTTCAAAGAAGTGCAAGCCGCGGTGCGCCAGTTGCACGCCGAAGGGATCCGCGTAAGTCTGTTCATCGATGCCGACGAGGTGCAGATCGGTGCGGCGGCCGCAGCGGGCGCCTCCGTCATTGAGCTGCACACGGGGCGCTACGCCGACGCCACGCACGCTGACCAGCTAATCGAGCTCGAACGGGTCAAGGCGGGCGTGCGCCTGGGCCTGCAGCACGGCTTGAAGGTGAATGCCGGCCACGGCTTGCATTTTGGCAACGTCCAGGCCATCGCGGCCATTGGCGACATTGCCGAGCTCAATATCGGCCATGCCATCGTCGCCCACGCCTTGTTTGTCGGCTGGGAAAATGCGGTGCGCGAGATGAAGGCGATCATGACCGTGGCGCGACTGGCGGCACCATGATTTATGGCATCGGTACCGATATCTGCCAGATCGCGCGCATGGCAGCAGCGCTGGAGCGGCATGGCGAGCGTTTCACGGAAAAGATTCTGGGGCCCCATGAGCTGGAGAAATACTTCGCCCGGCGCGCCAAAAATGCCGAGCGCGCCTTGCGTTTTTTGGCCACCCGCTTTGCCGCCAAGGAAGCGTTCTCGAAGGCGATTGGCCTCGGCCTGCGCATGCCGATGACCTGGCGCGCGGCGCAAACGCTGAACGCGCCCAGCGGCAAGCCAGTGCTCGTTTGCAGTGGCGAGCTCGCGCAATTTATGTTCAACAATCAACTGACGGCGCAAGTGACAATTAGCGACGAAGCGGACTACGCGGTGGCATTTGTCGTCGTCGAACAATCGACCTGAAGGAAACTATGAAGCCGAACCAACCCAGCCTGGGCCCCGTCATGCTCGACGTCGCCG
This sequence comes from Janthinobacterium sp., assembly GCA_003133225.1. Lineage (GTDB taxonomy): Bacteria > Pseudomonadota > Gammaproteobacteria > Burkholderiales > Burkholderiaceae_D > Janthinobacterium. Next base: position 3,692 of record PKWL01000135.1, on the reverse strand, counting down.
GCACCGCCCTCAACGCCGACGACCTGCGCCGCATTTCCCATCCGCTATGCGGGGGTGTGATTTTGTTTGCGCGCAACTATCAAAGTCGGGCGCAGCTGACGGCGCTCACGGCGGCCATTCATGGGGCCCGTCCCGGCATTCTGATCGCCGTCGATCACGAGGGCGGCAGGGTGCAGCGCTTCCGCAGCGACGGCTTCACCAGGTTGCCGCCTATGCGCGTCTTGGGCCGCTTGGCCGATGCCGATCCGGACGCGGCGAGCAAGGCCGCTGCGGCACTCGGGTACGTGCTGGCAGCCGAACTGCGCGCCTGCGGCGTCGACTTGTCGTTTACGCCGGTGCTTGACCTTGATTATGGCAGTTCGGATGTGATCGGCGACCGCGCCTTCCATGCCAACGAGAAAGTCGTGGCCCAGCTGGCTCGCAGCCTCAACCATGGCATGGCGCTGGCCGGGATGGCCAACTGCGGCAAGCATTTTCCCGGCCATGGTTTTGTGGAAGGCGATTCGCATCACGAGATCGCTGTCGATGAACGCAGTCTGGAACAGATCCTGGGCGCCGATGCCGTCCCTTACAGCTGGCTCGGCAAGAGCCTGGCGGCCGTCATGCCAGCGCACGTGATCTATCCGAAAGTCGATGCCCTGCCGGCCGGCTTTTCGCGTACATGGCTGTCCCTGTTGCGTAATGAACTCGGCTTCGACGGCGTGATCTTCAGCGACGACTTGAGCATGCAAGGCGCCAGCGTTGCCGGCAACGTCATCGAAGGCGCCAACTTGGCACTGGCTGCGGGCTGTGACATGGTCTTAGTGTGCAACAGCGCGGAGCGCTCCGAGCAACTGCTAGCTGGGTTGGCCATGCCGACGGAGCGGGCCCGCTCCGCCGCGCGGGTGGCGGCCTTGCTGCCCCAACAGGCCGCACTGGCGTGGCAGGATCTGCAAAAAAGCGCACAATATGAAGCTGCGCAATCCCTGCTGCGCGCGCTCGACTGAAGGCGCGCAGGCGCCACGAATGAGCTCAGTATGACTGAAATAAGTAAACCCGACGCGCGCGAACAAGTGTTGGCGACCGTGGCAAAACTGCCGAATCGGCCCGGCGTGTACCGTTATTTCGATGCCAACGACACGGTACTGTATGTGGGCAAGGCGCGTGACCTGAAGAAGCGCGTATCGAGTTATTTTCAGAAAAACCTGGCCAGCCCGCGCATCGCCATGATGGTCGAGCGCGTCGCGCGCCTGGAGACGACCGTCACGCAAAGCGAGGCGGAAGCGCTGATCCTGGAAAATAACTTGATCAAAAAGCTGCAGCCGCGCTTCAATATTTTGTTTCGCGATGACAAGTCGTATCCGTACCTGAAAATCACCGGCGACAAGGTGCCGCGCATGGTGTACTACCGAGGCGCCGTCGACAAGCATAGTCAGTATTTCGGGCCGTTTCCAAGCGCGGGAGCGGTCAAGGAATCGATGCAGATCTTGCAAAAGGTGTTCATGTTGCGCTCGTGCGAGGATAGCGTGTACGCCCATCGCACCCGGCCTTGTCTGCTGCACCAGATCCATCGCTGCAGCGCGCCGTGCGTGCAGGCAATTAGCCAAGAAGACTACCTCAGCGACGTCGAAAACGCCGCCAAGTTTTTACGCGGACGCCAGAGCGAAGTATTGGCTGAATTGGAAACGAAGATGCACGATTACGCATCGGAACTCAAGTTCGAACAGGCCGCCGCGGTGCGCAACCAGATCTCGTGCCTAGCGCGCGTACTGCATCAGCAAAGCATGGAAATCACAGACGCGGCCGACGTCGACATCATCGCCGTAGTCGTGCATGGCGGACGCGCCTGCGTCAACCTGGCCATGGTCCGAGGCGGGCGCCACTTGGGTGACCGCGCGTATTTTCCGAGCCAGCTCGACGCCGCCGCATTGATTGCCGAGGCACCGCTCGAAGTTGAGGTGTTAAGCGCATTTCTGGTCCAGCACTACACTGAAAAATTTGTGCCCGGCACGGTGATATTGAACATCGATTTCGATCAGCCGGCTCTGATGCTAGCGTTGATGGAGCAGTGCGGGCACCGCATCAACCTGATTTTCCAGCCCCAGGAGCCACGCCGGAAATGGCTCGATATGGCGCAAAAAGGTGCCGAGATGGCGTTGGCGCGGCTGCTGTCCGAGCACGGCTCGCAGCAGTTGCGAACGCGCGCTCTGGCGCAGGCCTTGACCCTGGAAGTGGACGACCTTGACCGGCTGCGCGTCGAATGCTTCGACATCAGCCATACGCAAGGCGAGGCGACGCAGGCTTCATGCGTGGTGTTCTATGAGCACGCGATGCAAAACGGCGACTACCGGCGCTACAACATCAATGGCATCACGCCCGGCGATGACTATGCGGCGATGCGCCAGGTCCTGCTGCGGCGTTATGAAAAAGTGGCGAATGGCGAGGGCGCGATGCCGGACGTTGTGCTAATCGATGGCGGCAAGGGGCAAATCGAGATGGCGCGCCAGGTATTTGCCGAGCTCGGACTCGAACTTAGCCTGATCGTCGGCGTCGCCAAAGGGGAGGGGCGCAAGGTCGGCCTCGAGACCTTGCTGTTTGTCGATGGCCGCCCCGCGCAGGAGCTGGGCCGGGAGTCGGCGGCGCTCATGCTGATCGCGCAGATCCGCGACGAGGCGCACCGCTTTGCGATCACCGGCATGCGCGCCAAGCGCGCCAAGACGCGCCGCACCTCGCGCTTGGAAGAGGTCGAAGGCATTGGCGCCAAACGCCGCCAAAAGCTGCTGGCGCGTTTTGGCGGCTTGCGCGGCGTCGTCGATGCCAGCATTGAGGATTTGAAGTCGGTGGAAGGCATTTCCGGTCAGCTGGCCGAAGAAATTTACAAGCAACTTCACTAGCTGGTTTAAAGTGCGTTGGCGATGTAGACTATCGCGCATTGTTCAATTTTTCACTGGGTCCATTCTTTTTCATCCTATGCCTTTTAATATCCCGATTTTGTTGACCTGGTTGCGCGTGGCGCTGATCCCCTTGGTGGTGGGCGTGTTCTATTTGCCTTCCCATTGGCTGGCGCTGGCCGATTGTAACCTGGCCGCCACCGCCATCTTTATCGTGGCCGCCATCACCGACTGGTTTGACGGTTTCCTGGCGCGGCGCTGGAATCAGACGTCTGCATTTGGCGCCTTCCTCGATCCGGTGGCCGACAAACTGATGGTGGCCGGCGCCTTGCTGGTACTCGTGCAGCTAGGTCGCGTCAATGCCGCCATTGCCTTCATCATCATCGGGCGTGAAATCGCGATCTCTGCGCTGCGCGAGTGGATGGCGCAAATTGGCGCATCGAAATCGGTAGCGGTAAGCTCGCTCGGCAAGATCAAGACGGCGGCGCAAATGATGGCCATCCCGTTGCTGCTGTTTCATGACATCTTGTTGGGCGCCCTCGATACCCACGTCTGGGGCGAGCGCCTGTTGTGGATCGCCGCCGTGCTAACGGTATGGTCGATGCTGTACTATCTGCGCCTGGCTTGGCCAATGATCAAGGAAAAAGGCGGCAACTTCCAGATATGAATTCGCGGCGGCTTGCGGCGCCGCTGCAACGCTGGCAAATGAATGCCCTGCGGTTTGTCCCCGCGTTTTCCCCATTGACCGCCGGGTGATCGGGAGCCTAGCGTGAAGGGACAAGACTGGCCCGGTCGCCCGCCCAGTCAAATCCAATAGAGGTT
>PKWL01000067.1 GCA_003133225.1 Janthinobacterium sp. | reverse complement strand
GAAGCTTTCAAGAACTCGGCGCCCAAGTGCACCTGGACGACTTCGGTACAGGCTACTCGTCGCTGTCGCAGCTCGCCCGGCTGCCGCTTGACGTGATGAAACTTGACGGCAGTTTCATCAAATCGATTAACACGGATGCCAAGGCGCGGGCACTGGTGCGTTCGATGGTCGCCGTGGGCCATGAGCTGAGCTTGCGGATTGTCGCAGAGTGCGTGGAATCGCAAGAACAAGCTGATTTCCTGCGTAGTATCGGCGTCGATTACGCTCAAGGGTACCTCTTCGGCAGGCCTATGAAGCTGGTAGATTTCGAAAATTGGATGTCTCCACCCAAGAGAGTTGCGCCTAGTGGCGATGGCATCACCAAATCAGGGCTGGGCGTATTGCAAATGTCGACGTTCTTGTCGAACACCTGTCCGCGCCCGCCCGCGTCTCCTGTGCCGCATCGTAAGTCAAGGTTTTTTGCAAATTAATCCTACCCCTTAATGGAAGCATGGCCATTTCCCGGTTCAAGGGCCGGCGCAGCGAGCCCTTGATGCCGGCGATGCCGACAATATGCCGTCCCTTAGGTGTCAAGGCGGGCACTTTGCCGACCGGTGGTGACGCCGCCCCCTTGATCGTCAAGAAGTTTTACAGTCACGCTTGCATCAAGACCGGATCCAAACCGAACCTATTGAATTCGTGACCTGCAAAATTCGGTCCCTGAGCCACCCACGATTGCGCTTCTCAGAATCGTTCTTGTGGGTTGCGCCGTTTCGCGTCAGCGCACTTAGGATTGGGATCCGGCGGCTCGCCCGTGCTACCGACGACGAGGTCGGCGCGAGGCGGAGAAGCGGTACGTCCGCGGACCACATTGCCACCATATCCGACGCATCTTTTGCTATCGCTGCGCGAGCCCCCGCCACCGACCGAGTGTATCTCGATCGCAGATTTTGCCGCCGGACTTGCGGCATACCTTATTTCTGGTCTTGGCCGCTCTCTAGCAGTGGTTCCGTTGGTAGTTGTTCTGTCGGTAGTTGTTCCGTCGGTAGTTGTTCCGTCGGTAGTTCTTCCGTCGGTGTCGCAGCATTGTTGGCGGAACTTCCGTAAGGCCCGTAGGTATAGGGCTCGGCACTGATGGCTTTAGCCACATGTTCCAAGTCTGGGGCGCCGCTGCTGATCGGGATAGGCAGGTAACTATGCGCCGCGGCGACCGCAAACACCCGTGCCCAATCGATGTCGAGAGGGGGCGACGAGGCGGCGCTAGATCTCTGTCCCGTATACGGCAGCAGTGCTGCCGTCGCCCGGTTCTCTGACGACAGTTCGCTTGGATATTCACTCACCAGCTCGGACGAGCCAAGGTAGAGCACGCCATTTCGTACCCCAACCGTATACGGCTTATCGATGATACGCACTGGCGTTCCCAGTTTAACCATCGGGAATAAATAAGCTGCATCTTCCGGGTAGAGATGCAAGCAGCCGTGGCTGGTGCGCATGCCGACACCCCAAGGGCGGTTGGTGCCATGTATGAAGATCATTGAAAACCCAGTTTGCAGCGCCAGCATACCCATTGGATTATCGGGCCCGGGCGGGAAGTAGATCGGAAAATTCATTTCTCCGTCGCGCATATGCTGTTCGCGTATGCTCTTCGGCACGACCCAGGAAGGGTCGCGGAATTTGGCGATGATGCGCGTTTCGCCCAGCGGCGTCTTCCAGCCGGCCTGTGATATGCTCACCGGGAAGGTGATCACTTGGGCAGGTTTGCCTGGCGTTTTCTTGACGAAGTAAAATAGTCGGCGCTGCGGAATATTGACGACGATGCCCTCATGGGGCCCGGGCGGAAGGATGAATTCGGTGGGAATGATGATCCTGCTGCCAAGCCTGGGCACCCAAGGGGAAACCGTTGGGTTAGCTTCGGTGATTTCAGGGTATCCTAGATCAAAATGGCGTGCGACATCTAGCAGCGTCGTATCTGGATTTGCGATCGTAACCGCTTGCAATGTTCCAACCATGTTGCTGCCCGGACCAGGCATGGGAAATACGGCCGCAGGCGCGAGGCCCGCCATGCAGGCCGCCCATAGCGCGATGAGAGGGCGTACCAATAGTGGACCGATTTTTCTTCTTTTTCTAGCGCCCAACCAGACATGAATCAGCGAACACCGAACACGACTGGAAACCGTTTTGGCAAGGCGTTGCGCTGTGCAATTGTTCTGCTGTTTGCAGGGCTCTATATGAACGCTACTTTGGCACTGGCACAATCGCCAACCTGGATATTGATCGATACCAACACGCTTACGCTCACAGTACATTCGAGTCACAACCGACTCCTAGCTAGTTTCCACAATGTCTCGATAGGTAGCGGTGGCGCCGCCACCATGCGTCACGTCGGTGATTCGACGACGCCTTTGGGCACTTTCCACGTTGCTTGGGTGAATCACCGCAGTCCGTTCGGCATTTTCTTTGGGCTTGATTTCCCCACTGCATCATACGGCGGTCGGGCCTACCTACTTGGCCTGATTAACAAGGAAGATTACGACGCGATACTCGACGCTTCGCTTAGCGGTAACGTCCCTCCCCAGGATACACCACTTGGCGGGAGAATTGGCATTCACGGTCTCGGTAGGGGCGACCCGGACGTGCAGCGCAACATTAACTGGACCGATGGCTGCATCGCCCTTGCCAACGCCGACATGAATAGGCTGGCGAAGTGGATCCGCCTGGGGACCCTAGTGGTGATCCAATAGCAGGCAGGACAAGAAAAGCGGGCCGACGCGGCAGATTTCCTTTTTCCGCGTTGAATCTTATTTGCCCATGCCTTTTTTAAACATTCGATCCAGTTTCTCGTTGATCTCCTTAATCTCCTGCAAGACCTGATCCGCCTTCGCGGAAGCGCTTTGCGCGGCACTTGCGGCCTGCTCAGCTTCCATTGCTGCCTTATCGGCTTTCTGAGAAGCCGCCGTGGCGGCGGAGTTGGCCATCGCGGCCGATGACTGGGCCTCGCTCGCCATTTGGGTTGCCTTGTCGGCGCTAGCCTTCACGCTTGCCAGGTCGCCACTGGAGGCGCATCCGCCAAGAGCGCCCACTGAGAGAGCAAAACCAAGAATTTGGAATTTGCTGATAATTGATTTGGTTATCATTTTATTTTTCCTTTTTATGAACGTTGACATCAACAACAGATAGGCATGCGCCAAAGCCCACGCCGTCCTATTAAAACTTGAGAGGAGCCACGTGCTTCTGCTCTATTTGCCACCAGTGAGCGCAGGAGATCGAGTTTATGGACGGTAATATTTCTGTTGTGCCATTCAAACAATTAATGTGGCACAAAAACCCAAAGCGTCCGTCTCCGATACTAATTTAAATGGTTTTATACTGCGCGCGAAGAACCTCGGTGCATTGAGTTTGATCAAATTCCCTTGCGTTCACCGCACTAAAAGAAGGCTTTGAGTAAAAGTGCATGTGGCCGGTATGCGGATCGGTGTTACTGTTCTGTCGAGAAAATGTAGGACACTGGACGCGCAAATCTGCATTTTCTAGGGCGGTGCGAATACCCTTCCATTTTTTTAATATGGGCAAGCGCTAGAGAGCGCTGCCGTGACAATTCAGGCTAGGTTTTCATGTCAGACACCATTTTCGGCGAATCGATCAGTCTTTTACGGACGCGGCGCTTTGGGACATTCTGGTTTGCAAGTCTGCTGTCGAATATCGGCACTTGGGCTCAGCAGGTAGCCCAGCCATGGCTTCTTCTTAGCCTTGGTGCGAGTTCCTTTCTAATAGGGCTAGATTCGTTTGCCTTGAGTGCGCCGGTGTGGCTTTTGACGCTGGTGGGCGGTGTGTTGGCGGACCGCGCTGACCGACGCCAAGTGATTGCGAAGTTCCAATCAATCCAAATGCTGTGCCCGACCTTGCTGGTGATACTACTACTGGCTGGAATGGTAAGGCCATGGATGATTATCGTGCTCTCGCTGGTCGTCGGTGTCACCGATGCGCTCTCCATGCCTTCGTTTCAATCTATTGTGCCATCCATTGTCGAACGCAAGCAAATTGCGTCTGGTCTCGCTTTAAATTCAACCCAGTTCAATCTGTCGCGTATTTTGGGGCCAGCCATCGCCGGCATCTTGCTAGTTAGCGTTGGTGCAGTAGGGTGCTTCGAGGTAAGCGCTGTTTCGTATGTCCCATTCATCGCCGTCGCCCTTTGGATACTGCCGCGCCGCGTAGTTACCCCGGCTGCCGCAGGCACGCACGAGCAGCGCCGTCATATATTTGCTGACGCACTGAACATTGCACGCGTACCCTATCTGCGTGGCGCTCTTTTAACGGTATTTCTGTCCAGCCTATTGTGCGCGCAGATCGTCACCTTTAGTCCGATACTTGTCAAAAACGCATTTCATGGCGATGCCGGCCACTTCAGTATTGTCGTTGGCGCATTTGGTGTCGGTGGCTTGGCGGGCGCCATCCTCCTTCTTTTTGTAAGCGCCCGTCAGGACCGGCGCCTGTGGAGTTCATGGTCCGCCGGTGCCTACGGCTTAGTGCTCGTGCTTGCAGGGTTAAACCCGTGGTTTTGGGCGCTACCGGTTCTGCTCGCTGCTGGAGGAGCGGCTATGAGCGTTAGCAATATATCGGCAAATACTCTCGTGCAAGCCAATTCGCCCGCGCAGCTGCGCGGTCAGAGCGTCAGCCTTTATCTGCTTGCTATGCGCGGTGGACTGTCAATAGGCAGCTTATTGACGGGGGTGTCGGTTAGTCTATGGGGCGTCAACCACGCCCTATTGATCAACGGCGCTCTTGCCATGGCCGCTCAGGGAGTAGTCGCGCACGCGTGGCTACGCTCAGCCCTGCCACGGGGGGATGAGATTTTTCAGACCACAGCCGACGCGGCTAAATAGTGGCAAGAAATCGAAAATAATTTACCCGAAAGCCATCAAAGGGGTGATGAGCTAGTTGCTGTCTTGCCAAACGGTGACGACGCATATCCCGCCTCGCCGCAATTTTCCACGGTCCAAGAGCGCCCCGTTCGAGCTTGATGGTCATGATCAGGGCGCCTAGATCGCTCAGAATCGTCGTGCCGAACGGACCGTTTAGCACGTGTGTCAGGTCAATGACGAGCAGGTCCGAGAATGGACCTGCAACTCTTTCTGATTTCGTCGATGCAATTTCGAAACCACTTCTAAAAAGTGTAACGTTATGATTGTGCGAGGGTTTTCGGCGGGCCGGCTAACGCCGATCGCCGTTGATAGTAACGAGTACTGTATCGGATAGTTTGGTCGAGTCCTTGGGCCAATCGGGCACCGGCAGTCACGCGCGGGGCATGTTGAACTTGCGCATGATGTCGTCGTTGCAGACCTACGCGGCCGGACGCCGATCGGCATTGGCGGCGATCCGCGCCTTCATTCAGAAACCGAAGCCTCGTCTCGATCGGTATTGCGGCAACTCGCAAGGAGCAGTCCTTGCCTGGTATTTCAAGCGCGTCGGTGTGGGGCAGATCGGCCGGAGCCGGCAGTCATTAGACAGGGGCGAGGCCGCTCTGAATGGCGTACCGGGTCAGCTCGGCGATGCTGTGCTTATTGAGCTTGCGCATGATGTTGCGCCGATGGACATCCACAGTGGACGCCGCGATCTGCATTTGTTCGGCAATCTGCGCCGAAGTGTAGCCTTCCGCCACCAGTTGCAAGGCCTGGCGTTCCCTGGCTCCGAGCTGCGCGACCGGCTTGCCTTGGTCTTCACCTCTGGACACGGCGTCCATGACCACATTGGTGACATCCGGGCAAAAATAGTTGCGGTTTTGCCGTACCGCATTGATCGCTCGCAGCAACTCGGAGCCGGCCTCGGCCTTGGTGACATAAGCTGAAGCGCCGGCGCGCATCATGTCTAGGACAAAACGTTGATCAGAGTAGGCCGACAAGGCGATGACCTTGATGCCGGGACGGGCCGCGAGCAGGCGTCGCGTCGTTTCGATGCCGTTCATCCCGGGCATGCCGATGTCCATGCAAACGATATCAGGCAAGTGTGCCCGCGCCAGATTGACCACGTCAAGGCCATTGCCGGTTTCCGCCACCACGAGGAGGTCAGCTGTCTTTTCAAGCAAACTGCGCAGCGCGTCGCGAAACATTTGGTGGTCATCGGCAAGCATGATGCGTAATTTCATCGCTATTTTTTCCTAAAGCATGGCTTCGATTCGGATGCCGCGGACCAGGGGCGATTCGGATAGCGGGTCAGTGGTCGGAAAATAGATAGGTGGCTTGCTAGAGGCAGTACCCGCATCGGCGCATCCGGGCGCACTGGGTGAGAGGCGCTGGGACGCACAAGCGAGGAGCAATATTTTGAAGCGGCCATGAGCCACGCTTCTTGTTTGAGGCCCCCACCCCTGGCATTCAAGGCGCAAGGTTACGATTCGCTGCGATAACGGTCTGTTCGGTAGCGCGCACAACCGAGGATAAAAATCGCGTCGGTTACTGTAGCTAGCAGCGGCATTTGGGACGGCGATGAAGGCAAGAATGGGCCGGCACGGATCAATCCGCCCAGTTACATATCCCTAAGCCGGCGGCACCACACCTATGAATTTGAGCCTTTACGGCACGGGGCGCGAAAATTTTCTGTTTGGCACCAATATTTGCTTGAAAAATACAATCACTTGACGGACGGGCGTCCAAAACTCGGTTTTGAACGCATCAATCGCTATAAAGAAAAGCACTTATGCATCAATGGAGGAAGTGCGGCCAGCGCCCGGCATAACGAAATATCGAACATGGCGGTTTTGACAAACATGCGACTGTTACCGTCCCCCCTTTTAGTCCGGCGCCGAATGCAGGCAGTTACGCCCTGCCTGCTTGGCGCGATAGAGCGCCGCGTCGGCCCGTCGCACCAGATCGTCGGGGCTGTGCTGCCCTGACGGCGCCAGAGCCGCCACGCCGAGGCTGAAGGTGACGATGGCGGGGGACGTTTCCGCGTGTGCCAATGCGAGCGACCAGACCGCGTCCTGGATGTGGCGACCGGTTTCCACCGCTTCCTGCCCGCTTGAATCTGGCAACAGCAAGACGAATTCTTCGCCCCCGTAGCGCGCCGCCAAATCCCGCGCGCGCCGCCCGCTCCGAGCCAGCGCACCGGCCAGCGCCCGCAAGCAGCCGTCACCGGCCAAGTGGCCGTAATAGTCGTTAAAGTGCTTGAAGTTGTCAATGTCGAGCATCACCAACGCCACAGTCGTGCCGTCGCGTTGCCCACGGTTCCACTCTTGCGCGAGCATGCGATCGAAGCTGCGGCGGTTGGCGATGCCGGTCAGCCCGTCCGTGTTGCTCAGTAGTTCTAGCTTGCTATTGGCCGCTTCTAGGGCCAAGGTACGCTCCTTGATCAGTGCCTCAAGCTCGTGGTTGCGTTTTTGCAAACCATGAATCGGGTAGACCTCGCCGTATCGGATCAGATAATAGGGGATGGAGATGCCGCTGTGCACAATCTTCCAATCCCCGTCCTCGAGCCGGAAAATCAGCACCAGTCGCGCCGCCTCCCGCGACAAGATGTGGTCGGGAAGGGGCAGATTAATATGGAAGAAAGCGGTGACGACGACGACGTCGTCGTTGATGTCTTGCATCGAGATGTCTAGCATGTCGATGCGGATACGCCCGGTCACTTGCGCGAAGTCCTGTCTGGTGATCTTCACCCACGCAGCCCTGTCCTTGACGAGAACATTGCCGCCGCCGGTATAGCCGCTAAAATTGTCACTGAAGTGGTCTGTCAGGCGCTCATCGCGTGAGGCATACATCTCGATGTACTCGTCGAACAGGGAACGAATTAGGCGCTGCCGTTCCAGTTGCATGGGGCCGGCCGTCATGGGATAGGGCGCAAACAAAATGCGATGGCCATAAAAGCCACCATGAGATAGCGCTTTTGGTCGGCGATTTCATTTTCGACGTGCCAGATGTTATTCATCAAAGTTCCTTGTGCTAACGGCCCTTTTAGGGGCGTTTGCCATTCTCATTCTTATTGCCATCAAGATTAACGTCGGCCGAGCCGCTAGCGTGTAGCGGCCTGGCGTCATTACATGGGTTTAGTCCAACCCCAATTGTTCGCCTCGGTCGCCAAACGGACCTAAACCAAGCTGCCCGTGCAGACCGGGTGTATATCGTTCTCCTCGCCCGTCAATTGAGCAAGGAAATGACTGCTGGTCTAGACTTCCTTGAAGGCGGCCTCGACGACATCGTCTTGCTGGTTCGATTCCGCAGCACCAGCTTGGCGTGGACCGGCCGCCGGCTGCGCCGGCCGGTCGGCGTCCACCTTCTCCCCCAGTTTTTCCGATGCACTTGACAAGGCTGCCACCATGGCATCGATCCCGGCCTTGTCATCGTGTTCCAGCGACGTTTCCAGGTTCGCGATCGCGGCATCAACTTTGCCTTTTTCGGTGGCGTCGAGCTTGTCGCCATGTTCGGTCAGCATCTTTCGGGTCGAATGCACCAGAGCGTCGGCCGCGTTGCGCGATTCGGCCAATTGCTTCAACTTGTGGTCTTCTTCGGCATTTAATTCAGCGTCCTTTACCATCTTCTGGATGTCCGTTTCCGTCAAACCGGAGTTGGCCTTGATCGTGATTTTGTTTTCCTTGCCGGTCGCCTTGTCCTTGGCGCCCACATGCAAGATGCCATTGGCGTCGATGTCGAAGGACACTTCGATCTGCGGCGTGCCGCGCGATGAGGGCGGAATCCCTTCCAAATTAAATTCGCCCAGCCCCTTGTTGCCGGCGGCGATTTCGCGCTCGCCCTGGTAGACTTTGATCGTCACGGCAGGCTGGTTGTCGTCGGCGGTCGAAAATACCTGGCTGAACTTGGTTGGAATCGTCGTGTTTTTGAGGATCATCTTGGTCATGACACCGCCCATGGTCTCGATACCAAGCGACAAAGGTGTGACATCTAATAACAACAAGTCTTTGCGCTCGCCCGACAGAACCGAGCCCTGGATCGCTGCGCCGACGGCGACCGCTTCATCCGGGTTGACGTCCCGGCGGGGATCCTTGCCGAAAAATTCCTTCACTTTTTCCTGCACCTTTGGCATGCGCGTCATGCCGCCAACCAAGATGATGTCGTCGATGTCGGATACTTTCACGCCGGCGTCCTTGATCGCCATGCGGCAAGGCTCGATGGTGGCGTTGATCAGCTCTTCGACCAGCGACTCGAGCTTGGCGCGCGTCATCTTCAAGTTCAAATGGACCGGGGCGCCGTTCGCCATCGCGATGTAGGGCTCGTTGATTTCCGTCTGCTGGGCCGACGACAATTCGATCTTCGCGCGCTCGGCCGAAGCTTTGATGCGCTGCAGGGCGATCGGATCTTTTTTCAGATCCAAGCCGTTGACCTTCTTGAACTCGTCGATGATGTAATCGATGATGCGCTGGTCAAAATCTTCGCCGCCGAGGAAGGTATCGCCGTTGGTCGACAGCACTTCGAATTGCTTTTCGCCATCGACGACGGCGATTTCGATGATCGAGACGTCGAAAGTGCCGCCGCCCAAGTCATATACAGCGATCTTGCGCTCGCCCTTGTCCGTCTTGTCGAGGCCGAACGCGAGCGCCGCCGCGGTTGGCTCGTTGATGATACGCTTGACGTCCAGGCCGGCAATCCGCCCGGCATCCTTGGTCGCTTGCCGCTGCGAATCGTTGAAATACGCCGGCACCGTGATGACCGCTTCGGTGACTTCTTCGCCAAGGTAGTCTTCGGCCGTTTTTTTCATCTTGCGCAGCACTTCGGCGGAGATTTGCGGCGGCGCCATCTTCTTGTCGCGCACGCCAATCCAGGCGTCGCCATTGTCGGCCTTCATGATCTGGAACGGCATCAGCGCAATGTCCTTCTGCACTTCTTTTTCGTCGAATTTGCGGCCGATCAGTCGCTTGACGGCAAACAGGGTGTTCTTCGGATTGGTCACGGCCTGCCGCTTCGCCGGCGCGCCGACCAGGATTTCGCCATCTTCTTGGTAGGCGATGATGGAAGGTGTCGTGCGTACTCCTTCCGCGTTTTCGATCACCTTTGGTTGACCGTTTTCCATGATGGCTACGCAGGAATTCGTGGTTCCCAGATCGATACCGATAATTTTGCCCATGGCGTTTTCCCCTCGATAAAGTTCAATTGTTTCTTGCATTTGGAAAGCCGCGCTCTCCAAGATATTCTTGACTCGATACCCATTGAGCGGCGCTCGGGATGCCTTGGCGCGGCGGCCGATCGCCGCCCGCCAGATTTGCGCCACAGATTGCACCGCCGCCAACCGAACTAGGCTGATTTCATGCGCTACGCAAGCGCTTGCCGCCGTAGGCAGCTTCAGTTCGGCTCCTAATTTGCGCACAACGATCGGATCAGTTCGCCTCAAACCAGAACGAAGTGCTGGTCGAGGAGCGAGCATCGGACCTGCCCGAGCGGGCGTCGCGCTCAGTAGGTGACGGTAATGTTGTCCACCACGTTCCACACGCCGGGCGTGCCCCATGCGGCATGGCGCGCCAGCTCCCGTTCAGACCAGCTGTCAACCGTCCCAGATAGCGTTACATCGGCGCCCGCGACTTTGACCGAAATCCTTTGCGCATCGGCCTTCGCACGCCGTGTCAATGCCGCCTCGATGTCCGATTTCAAGGCGCACAGGGACACCTTCGGTCGGATCGCGATTTCGTCGCTGACCCCTGTAACACCCATAAGATGGCGGACTCCGTCGGCCGCTGCCTGTCGTTGATATTGCCAGTCCACTTCGCCGGAGAGCGTGATCCATCCGCCTTCGACCATGACTTTGACACGGCCCGTCGGCAAAGACGTCATCCATTCCAATACATTGTCGACTGAGCGCGCGATGTCAACATCATTGCGCCGGCTCGCTCCAGGCAGCGTCACATCAATCTCAATGGCGAGCGCCTTGACGCCTGCAACGCGCTGGGCAGCGCGCTCGGCATCCCATTTTTCTGCGTAACTGGCCACGTGTCCGGCCAGGGTCACAACACCATCTTTCACTTCGACACCGATTTGCGCCGCATTGACGGAGGGTTCCCAGTCAAGTTCGGCAATCACATCTTGTTGTACTTGCGAATCGCTCTTCATGATCATCTTTCATTTCAATAAACATGCCTGCACGAAGTGCATACCGGTTAGTCCATTAGCGCTGGAGTAGCGCTTCCATGGAAACGTCCCTTTTGCATTGGTTACGGGCGTCCATGGCGAAGTGGTCAACCGCGGAAGCTAAGTCGTGCTGATGCTTGGCTCCTTTATCCATTGACCTAATTGTGCGCGATGATTTACTGGTTGGAAATACCAAGATCCCCGTAATCTTACTACCGGTATTTCGGTAATCGGGCCGACGGATCACAGTCTTTCCGGGGGCCCGATGCCGAGATTTGTGCGCGCTGCGGCCAACTCCTTTTCGGCAACGATCGCGACGACATCGACTTGAGCGGCTTTTTTGAGGAGGGGCAAAGCGTCGGATACGGCGCGCCGTGTTTCGCGCGTGCCCTTCCACCCGATAAGTGCCCGTTCCAGTTTCAGCGTATCGGCGTTGGCAGGCACGACTAAAACGGGACGCCCGAGCTGCATGACGAGATCGCTCGTATTCACGGCGCGCGATGTGTCGAACAGATCAACCGAAGCAAGCCCGGTGACGACAAGGTCTGCGCCGGAGCTGACACACCGCGACACCGATACGTCGGCATTAAGGTGCTGCGCGCGTTCGCCGACGATCCGCACAAGATCCAAATGCGAAAGTCCAATTTCCAAATTCACCATCAAGGTTCTGTAGCTCACGGTGTATCTCCCATGGGAATGCCAATCCGAAAAAGTCACGCGTGTGTCGCCACCGACCTGCAGCTGAACCACACATCTGCCTTGCCGAAATACATGACCGCCCCGCGTATTGATCTAACCTATTGCCGTGGAAAGGCATCGACGGCTCTGGCGTCGGCTTCGGCCAAGCGTTTTCGCAAACACCGGTCTTCGGCGAAGCGAACTGTCTCATCGCGAATAATCGCGACAATCGCCGTCACTTTTTGTTGTATCCAATACAACATGGGAGCCGCGAATGCAATGGACCAGGCGCGCCCCTCCTTATTGCCGTGCCGGAACCCTCAGCACCTCGAGTCCATAACGGGTTGGCCCTGTCTCCATCGTCTTGTGATAGACATCCCAATGGCGTTGTCGCTGACGGTTAGGGATAATCAAATCTAATGAGTGGCCGATGGCTTCGCCCTTGGCAAAACCGAACCGGCATTCGGCGGCCCGGTTCCACACCGTCATGGCGCCGCTGGCGCCGCCGACCGCCTCACAAGTTGCTTGAAATCAATTGCCATCGGCATGGGTGTCCTGAAGGTAGCGAAGGGTGAGGAGAGCGGGCCTCACGGCATGCATGCGTTGCCCGTTATGGCCACGCCGGAATGACACGTCATCAGCCGCAAGCGGGCTGCAGTGGAAATTGGCGAGCGATCGTATAGTTACTTTTGGCCAGATGCAGCACTGCCGTTGACAACTAGCTTGCAGGAAGCGGGTCTGCCAATAAGGGCGTCGCGTTGGCACGCAGCATGGGTCTGTCTAGGTCAGTAAAGCATGGTTCGTTGGGGGCGCGCAGCAAAGCCCGGCGCCTGGCCAAATCACATTCCAATCATTGGCACGGTGTCATCTTGCGCGATGGCGTCTGTGAACGGGGCGAGGGCAGCGGACACTACTTATGCTTTAAGCACATATCCTTTTTCCGGGGCTAATTGTGCTTTACGATTGGGCGGACGCAACTACCGCAGTCGGGGTAATTTCGCTACCGGTATATTGGTAACCGCCGTGCGCCGACTGATTCTAGCTGGATATGTCTGGCCAGAATCATTCGGGTCGGCAGCCAACGGTTCTCAGGTGGGCGCGAGGCCGCTATGAATGGCGTAGCGGGTCAGTTCGGCGACGCTGTGCATATTGAGCTTGCGCATGATGTTGCGCCGATGTACTTCCACGGTGGACGCCGCGATGTGCATTTGTTCGGCAATCTGCGCCGAGGTGTAGCCTTCCGCCACCAGTTGCAGGGTCTGGCGCTCTCTGGCTCCAAGTTGCGCGACCGGTTTGCTTTGATCGCCCTCTTTGGACAAGGCATCCATGACCACATTGGCGACATCCGGGCAAAAATAGTTGCGGTTTTGCCGCACTGCATTGATCGCTCGCAGCAACTCGGAGCCGGCTTCGGCCTTGGTGACATAAGCTGAAGCGCCGGCGCGCATCATGTCTAGGACAAAACGTTGATCGGAGTAGGCCGACAGGGCGATGACCTTGATGTCGGGACTGGCTGCGAGCAGGCAGCGCGTCGTTTCGATGCCGTTCATCCCGGGCATGCCGATATCCATGCATACGATATCAGGCAAGTTTGCCCGCGCCAGATTGACGACTTCGAGGCCATTGCCGGTTTCCGCCACCACGACGAGGTCATCTGCCTTTTCAAGCAAACTGCGTAGTGCGTCACGAAACATTTGGTGGTCATCGGCAAGCATGATGCGTAATTTCATGGCTTTTCTTCCTAAATCATGACTTCGATCCGCGTACCCTGACCCGGGCGCGATTCGATGGTGAAGCGGCCGCCGGAAAACTCGATCATTTCTCGCATATTGAGCAAGCCCAGGCCATGGACCTGCTCATCGTTTTCCAGCATCCGCAGATCGAACCCGTTGCCGTCGTCGGCAATCGTCAACCTGATCGGCTGCGCGCCGCAGCGCAACGTGACCGCGATCGACCGGGCCTGGGCATGCTTTGCACAATTGGTCAATGCTTCCTGGTAAATACGAAACAGCAAGGATTCGAGTGCCGGCGCCAGCCTCTCGTGGCCGTTCGCGCAATTGACTTGAACCGCGATCCCGGTGCGCTTGGCAAACTGCTGCGCATAGCTCTCTAGCGCGGCAGCCAAGCCGGCGTAATCGAGCACGGGCGGGCGCAACTCGGTGCAGATTTCGCGCAGGCTGGCATCGGTGTCTTCGACCAAAGCTTGCGTATCCTCCAAGCGCTCGGCCCGCTCCGTGGACTGTTCCGGCGACATGCGCATGATGATGGCCAAGTTAATTCTGATGGCGGCCAAGTTGGGGCTGGTGCGGTCGTGCAACTCGCCGGAAATACGCCGTTTCGCCGCTTCTTGTACCACCAGCACGCGCTGCGATGCCAACTCCAGCCGCTTCGCGTAGGCTGCCAGTTCGAGTTCCAGCTTGGAGCGCTCCTGCACGCGCGCGCTGATGTCGCGGATGATCACCTGAATAAAGCGCTCGTCGCCGTCATTGATTACGGCCGCGCCCACTTCGATGGGAAAAGAGCTGCCATCCTTGCGGCAATGCCAAGTTTGGTACGATAGCGCGCTTTGTTCCTTTAGCCGCTGCAGGAAATCCGGCGTTTCTTGGCGTGCCTGTTCGCTTCTCAAATCGGTCACCCTCATGCCGAGCAATTCCTCGCGCGTATAGCCGTAAGTGGTGACGCAGCCGTCGCTCACTTCGAGGATGCGCGTATGCGAGTCCAGCATCATGATGCAGTCGTTGGAATGCTTCATTAGAGACTCAATCCGGCGCAGCAGTTGCTCCCCCTTTAACTGTTCCCGCTTGTGGGCTTCTTCGGCCGCTTTTTGCGCGCTGATATCGAGATGGGTACCTGCGGCGCGCACCGGGTTGCCCTCGGCATCGCGCTCGACTACCCTGCCGCGCGCCATGATCCACACCCAATGGCCGTCCTTATGCCGAAGCCTGTAGTTGGCCTTGTAGGCGGCGGTTTGCCCTTTCAGATGGGGACCCAAAGAGGCATTAACGGTTGACACATCATCCGGATGCACCAATTTTTTCCAGCTGTCAACTCGAGGTTCAATTTCAGCGAGGCTGTAGCCGAGCATCGCCGCCCAGCGCTCATTGTAAATGGCGGTGCCGCTGGGCACATGAATGTCCCACAGCCCCAGGTCGGCGCCCAGCAGCACGAGTTCCATGCGCTGCTGGCTCTGGGCCAGGCGCCGTTCCAGATGAATGCGCTTGGTGGCATCAATGCAGGAGCCAATATAGCCGCAGAATTCGTCTTGGGCATCATGCAAGGCCACACCGTGGCTCAACAGCCAGCGATATTCGCCGTCACGGCGGCGCAGGCGATATTCGACCGCGAATTCGAGCTGCGCGTCAAATGATGTATGGTAGATTTCCAGGACGCGCGGCAGGTCTTCCGGATGCACGCCTTCGGTCCAGCCGTCGCCCGCTTCCTGCTGCATGCTGCGTCCGCTAAATTCCAGCCAGATTTTATTGAAGAAAGTGCACTTCTTGTCGATCCCGGCCATCCAGATTAGGACGGGTGCGCTATCGGCCATGGTACGAAAACGGCGTTCGCTTTCGCGCACGGCTTCGTCCACTCTCTTTAGCTCCGTAATGTCACGACTGATACCAAAAATGCCAATGACATTTTTACCGTCGTTGTCAAATACGGGCCATTTATTCGTATTTACCCAGCCCGCGTTGCCGACTTCATCATTGTACGGATCAATCTTATTAAGTAATGGAATGCCGAAGCGGAAGATCGGCAACTCCTCTTCGGAGTAAATTTTGGCAACATTTTCCGGGAATACCTCCAGATCGTGCTTGCCGATCATTTCGCGCCAATGGGCATGACCCGTGATGTTGGCCATGGTTTGGCTGCAAAACCGGAACCGGCTGTCTTGATCCTTGAAGTAGATGAAATCGGTCGTGCATTCCAGGAAGGATACAAAATCGCGATTCAAGTCACGCAATTCTTCTTCCGCGCGCTTGCGCTCGGTCATGTCGCGTAAATTGACCATCACGAGTTGGCGTCCCCCCGTCTCGACTAGGCAGGCATTAAATTCGACCGCGACCGGCGCCCCGTCTTTCTTGCGGAAACTGCGTTCACAAGACACGGGAATCTTGCCTTGCAAGATATCCGCGATGTCTTTCTTGGCGGGCTTCGCGTCCGTATCCATCAGCGCGCCGTATTCGAGCGCAAGCAATTCATCGCGTTCGTATCCCAGCATGCGGCAGATGCGCGAGTTGACCTCCTGGATGCGCCAATCGTCAGGATAAAACAGCACCACGCCGTCGGACGATTGTTGCATGACGGCGCTGAAAAAATCGCGCTCCATTTTCAGTTGCGCCTCGCGCTGCCCCAGGGCCGCCAATAATTGATTGAAGCCGCCCACCAACTGGCCGATTTCATCTTGTTTCGCGATCGGCAACGGTTGCAGCGGCACGCTCGCGTCCGTCATTCCAATTAGGCGATCGACGGCGGCGTGCAGTGGTGCAAATTGACGCCGTAACAGCCCCCATGAAATCGTGCTGGCGCTTAGAATCAGAAAGGTTGCGGCCAACAGGATGCGGTGCTGCATGTCACGGATCGGCGCAAATGCTTCCGCCGTGGGCAAGGTGGCAATGACCAGCCAGTCCGCCGCCGGGATCGGACTGGCCGAGGACAGAACTTCCACGCCCATCGGATTGACCGCGACCGCAGAACCGAAGAAGCCGTGCCTGCGCCTATCGGACAATTGATTGAGTCCGGAAGCTGGCAGCGGCTGCATGGCGCGCCGCTTTTCGGTAGCCGCGACAATGAACTTGTGTTGCAGGTCCATCACGAGAAAACCACCGCTCTTGCCATAGTGGTGTTCCGCGACGCGGTCCAAAAAATTCGGTTTGGCGAGATCGATTACGCCTATCAAGGAGCCGATCACCCTGCCTTGGCCATCCCGGATCGGCGCACTCATGTTGAACATGGGTTGGCGCAGCGCGCCCGCCCCGCGCGGCCGCCCCATCATCAATTTCCCTTCGGTCAGCGCGGTTTTATTGGCGGCGTTGCTGGCATAATTGCTTCCGCGCCGCCCCGCGACTAGCGGCGCATCGGCTAGCACAGTCCCGTCTAGCGAGACCGCAACAATTCCCGCATTAAACATGTCCTGGAAATTCGGGCGGTTTTCGAGCAGCTGGCGCAGGGATGTCGGATGGTCGAGCATCGACTGGTCGATGGAGCGCGCCACTTTTTCCAACGCAAGAGCTCTCTCCTCTAGCGCGTGGTTAAGTTCAGCGGCGACGTAAGAGACGGTCGACGATTGCTGGTGCGTAAGCAGGCGCTCCATGTCGTCGCGCAGCATCCGGCTGGCGTAATAGGACAAAGCGCAGATGCTGATGAGGAAAATCAAAAGGGTGGTGAAGATGATTCGGCATCTCAGCGAATACCACGTACGCACTTCTACGGCCATTACCTATCTCCACTATTGGCTTGCGAATCTAAGGAGTTCGAGCTCTGCCGCCAGTTGAGCCGTTTTTCACCCGTCATCCGCTCGGGGCCGAAGGCATAGCGAAGACGAGAAACCTACTTTAAAGCGAATCTATATTAACCGGTTTATGTTCTCCCATGAGGTTTTGGGGCCTTTTTGAATTGGAATCCCAGCCCAGGAGACGACTTACGCAAGCAGATGCAAGCGCATCGACCGCAAGTTCGCACGAAGCAGTCGATACGCTGGGTTTGACGACATGGCGTGGTTCGACTGCTTGGTTAGTGACGAGTCCGGGCTGCGGGCTTGCGCCATGTTCTTTGGTTACGGTGGCGTCACGCTGGAAGCGAGCTTCTTCGCAGCAACACCACTTCCTCGCGCGAACGATAATCCGCGACCGGGTTGATGCGCTATTCCCAAGCTTTTGTTTTCGTATCGAGCATGGTAAATTCGTCATCTGAGAGGTCGATGCGATGTGCGCCCATATTTTGCTCCAGATGCGAAACTTTTGATGTGCCTGGGATCGGCAACATCACAGGGCTGCGCTTTAGTAACCAGGCGAGGGCGATCTGTCCGGGGGTGGCTCCGTGGCGCTTGGCAACCGTGTCGAGCGGTGATCCGGGTCGGGTCAAATTGCCGGCGCTTAACGGGTACCAGGGAATGAATCCAATCTGATGCTCCGTGCAATAATCGAGCACGTCTTCGCTGCTGCGATCGGCCAAGTTGTAGCGGTTCTGTACTGTTGCTACCTTGAAGACTTTGGATGCGGCTTTGATGTCGGCGACGGAAACCTCGCTTAGCCCGGCATGGCGAATGACGTTACTGTCAAGTAGACGCCGAATCGCTCCAAATTGCTCATCCCGTGGCGTCGTCGGATCGATCCGGTGCAGCTGCCACAGGCCGATTTGTTCGACGCCGAGGCGACGCCGGCTCGTGTTTGCTTGCTGGATCAGGTATTCAGGACGTCCGAGAGGCGTCCACTGATCCGGGCCGGTCCGTGCCAGCCCAGCTTTGGTCGCAATGAGCATGTCACCATACGGATACAGCGCTTCGCGAATGAGTTGTTCCGACACGTCCGGTCCATACGAATCGGCAGTATCGATAAAGTTCACTCCCAGTTCTGGCAGACGTTTTAAGGTACGGATTGCTTCTTCCCGATCAGTCGGCTCGCCCCAGATGCCGTCCCCTGTGAGGCGCATCGCACCGAAACCGAGGCGGTTGACTTCAATCTCGCCGCCAATCTTGAAGGTATCAAATTTTGGATTCGTATTGGACATTTGTCGTTCCCTTAAATGATGAGCCAACAAATTTGAGGCGGCGCGCCGCATCTGAACGTTGCCCTTGAGATAAACAACGGCGAACCTTTACGGCCTGCGCCGGCAGCCAGCAAACATGGCATTAATACCATGGATTGTATCGCATCTGGATCCGCGAACAGGTGGTTTTTTATCCCACTATCGACGGAACTGCCCGTGTTTCCAGCGACTAAGACTGGTCCGAAAATTAAGATTTCACCCCCGCGAACCGAGACACGCCTGACTGGGAGCGCTTCAAGGTGGTCGCTCCCAGCAGTCGTCATTACCGAAATACCGGTAGCAAAAATACTCGGTTTGCGGTATTTCCAGTCGCCAAAATACCAAGCACAATATGGTTGTAGTGGGGAAAGTGCGTTGACATAACAAGCACGAACCAAAGGCTCCCGCGGGTGCGTCGGAAACGTAGCCCTCGGGATTGCTGTCCTTGCACACAGGTGCATACGAAAGGAACTCTGCCATGGAAGCGGTTGTTGTCGCAGTAATGCTGATGTTGTTAATGCAGTATGTCAGACAAAGGCAAGCCCGTCTGGCGCTACGCACGGTTCCTCTTTGCCCTGGTTGCAATTCGGGTCAGCGTTGCCGAACTTGCAGGGCACCCTCATATGCGCTTCGCATGTCGCGGCCGATTGATCGACGCCCCAAATTGCGGGACTTTCCTGCGCGATGAAAACGACCGGATACTAGGAGATAAGCATGCTGACTACGCAAACACCTGAAATTCGCCCCTTTAAGGTCACAATTCCTTCGTCTTTTTATGCCGAAGCGGCCGGCAGCGCTCCTGGCGCCACCGTATGGTATCCATTGGAAGCGGGGCGCCAACGACAAGGGCGCCTCTGGTCAAATTTGAAGGAAGTGTGTGACCTGTTGCAAATTTCCCTTGCCGGCCCGATGGCTGCTGATGAATTGTTGTTCCAGCATGTGCGGTTCAAAACGGGGCAGCGCATCCACACCATCGGCCAGCCGTTCGATACGCTCTACATTGTCAAGTCGGGCTTCTTGAAAACCATTCTGATTGACGACTTCGGCGGCGAGCAAGTGCTGAGTTTTCCCATGCAGGGCGACCTGCTGGGCGTCGATGGCATCCATACCAAACATTATTCGTCGGAAGCCGTGGCACTATCCGATTGTGATTTGATCTTGCTGCCGTTTAACAAATTGACGGCACTGGGACGGGTTCACCCGGAACTGGACAGTTTGATGTACGGCGTGATGAGCCGCGAATTGGCGCGCGAACAAGCCATGATCGGCATGCTGGGCGCGCTTAGCGCCGAAGCGCGGGTGGCGCGCTTTCTCCTGTCCTTGGCCGAGCGCTTCGCGCACATGGGTTACTCCAGCAAACTATTTAACTTGCGCATGACGCGCCATGAGATTGGCAGTTACCTGGGCTTGACCTTGGAAACGGTCAGCCGCACCTTGTCGGCCTTCAATGAAATCGGCTTGATCAGCGTCGATCAACGCACGATCGGGATCAACGATCCGGCGGCGCTGAAAACCTTGCGCCGCCTGCCGCCGTCGTGCTCGCGCGCCAAGCAACTAGCTGCCGCCAAACTCAAGGCAGCTCGCGAACCGGCAGGTGGCGACTTGGACTCCGAAATAAAATTGTCCGTCCTCATCTGAAAAAAAGACCTTGGCTTGGGCGTTATTGACGGCTACTCACCTAGGCCGGTGCTGGAGCAAATGGGCATGCGCAAGGGAACGAGCGTCTTTCGACGATGCTGTCCCATGTCGGGCAAATCGTGATCAAATCCCTTCGATCCGGACTTCGATCCCGTTCTTCGATAGGAATTCTTGACGGCGATCATCGGTACGGTCGTTCGCCCAAGGCATGAGTGGGGCTGAAATGAACCCTCGCGCAGCTGGGTGGGCGCAGAAGTTCCACTGCGTGACGATGGTGGAGCACGATGGTGGAGCGGATGAGGATCGAACTCACGACCTCTGCATTGCGAACGCAGCGCTCTCCCAAACTGAGCTACCGCCCCAAATTTCATTCGCTAATTCTAATGACAATTTGGTTTCGCCGCAAGCAATTACTCTGCACCGGACCAAACTGGAGCGCCACGCGCCGCCGGACCTGCGGGCCTTGGCGCGACCCCGATTGGGCGATTCATGCCCGGATACCCGAGCATTTTCGCACCTCAGAATGCCCTCGTAAAGGGCGTGCGGATATCCGAGAGGAATTTTTGCGCACGTGGGTGCTGCGGCCGATTGAAAAAATCGTCTGGCGTGGCACGCTCGAGCACTTCGCCCTGATCCATGAACAGCACGCGCTCCGCGACCTCGCGCGCAAAACCCATTTCGTGCGTGACGCAGACCATCGTCATGCCGTCGCGGGCGAGATCGCGCATGACCAGCAGCACCTCCCCGACCATCTCCGGATCGAGGGCGCTGGTGGGTTCATCGAACAGCATCAGCGGCGGTTGCATCGCTAGGGCGCGCGCAATTGCCACACGCTGCTGTTGGCCGCCGGACAACTCGGATGGATAGGCCTGTGCCTTGTGCGCAAGGCCGACGCGCTCGAGCAGGGCCAATGCGCGTTGATCGGCTTCGCTTTTTTTTAAGTTGCGCAGACGGGCCGGTGCCAACGCACAATTTTCCAGCGCCGTCAGGTGCGGGAACAGGTTGAACTGCTGGAACACGAAACCGATGTGCGAGCGAAACCGGTTCAAGTTCAAGCCGGCGGCATGGATGTCCTGGCCATCGACCTCGATGCGGCCGGACTCGATCGGCTCAAGCCGGTTCAGGGTGCGAATCAAGGTCGATTTGCCCGAGCCGGACGGCCCGCAAACCACCACCACTTCGCCTTTGGGCACCTGCTCGGTGATGTTGACCAGGGCCTGATAGGGGCCATACCATTTGTTGACGTTTTCAAGATTGATCATAGGGGACTCGGTTTTTTCTGCCCGAATTTTCGCAGCTCTAGCCAAAAGGCGAGGCGCGACAAACCGAAGCACAAGACGAAATACGTCAGGCCCAGCAAGAAGTAGACCTCGGTTGATTTGGTCATGACCTGAACGTTGATTTGCGACGCGATGAATGCCACGTCGGTCAAGCCGATGATATATCCGAGCGAGGTATCCTTGATGGTCGAAATGAACTGGTTGACGAGGGACGGGAGCATGTTGCGCATGGCTTGGGGCAGCACGACGAAGCGCATCGTTGCGACGTAACTAAGGCCGAGTGAACGGGCCGACTCGAATTGGCCGCCGGGCAGGCCCAGGATGCCGGCGCGGATAATCTCGGCCAAGTACACGCCATCGAATACCACGAGCGCCATTAACATGGTGCTAAATTGATCGGTCTTGTGGCCGGTCAAGCTGGGCAGAAAAAAATAGGCCCAGAAAATCACCATCAGCAAGGGCGTGCCGCGCACGATGTAGACCAGCAGCGTCACAGGCCAGTTCAGCCAACGAAACGGACTGATGCGCGCCATGCCCAGCAGCAGCCCCAGAGGACAGCTCAAAGCCAGACCGAGCGCCGCTAGCAAGACGGTCAAGCTCAAGCCGCCCAGCGGACCGTTCGGGTACTGGCCGATCAGAAAGTATACCCAATAGTTTTGAATCAGCGCGATCATGACAGGGTCCGTAACGGGAAACGATGGTAATACAGGGCGGCAAGTGCGCTGATCACCAAGGACACGGCGAGGTAGCACGCGGTGGCAAATAAAAATGCCTCAACGCTGCGAAATGACGCGGTTTCGACGCGCTGCGCCTGGTACATCAATTCAGCCACTCCAATGACGGTAGCGATGCTCGTGTTCTTCCACAGGTTGAGGGTTTGCGATAGCAGGGGCGGCACGGTAATGCGCAATGCC
Source organism: Janthinobacterium sp. (assembly GCA_003133225.1). Taxonomy (GTDB): domain Bacteria; phylum Pseudomonadota; class Gammaproteobacteria; order Burkholderiales; family Burkholderiaceae_D; genus Janthinobacterium. The sequence goes on along the minus strand of PKWL01000067.1, from coordinate 19,213 downwards.
TGCGGCAAGATGAACAGGCGCATGGTCGCAAGAAATCCGAAACCGAGGGCGCGTCCCGCTTCGAACTGCTGCTGGGGGATGCCGCGAATACCGCTGCGCATGTCTTCGGCCATATACGCCGCGGTGTACAGGCTGAGTGCGACCACGGCACTGATCGCCTCGATGTTGCCAGCGTAGAGGTGCTCCTTCCATGCCGTTGGCAGCATTTCCGGCGCGCCAAAATACCAAAACAGCATTTGCGCCAGAAGCGGCACATTGCGAATGGCTTCGACGAAGGCAACGCCAAGCCAGTTGAGGGCGCGCGAAGGCGACAGCCGCGCCAAAGCGACTGCCATCGCCAGAGGCAGCGCAAACATGAGGGAGATGGCAGTAAGTTGCAGGGAAAGCGCCAAGCCCGCCAGCAGCCAGTCGTGGTAACTGCCGGACCAGAGAAGCGCCAGATCGAAGTGAGCCATGTATTTTATATAACCCCGCGCCGCGCGGGGTCAAACGGCTCAGGAGGTGATTTTATCGGAGTCAAACTTGAAGGTCCGCTTGTCAAATTTCAAATTGGTCTTCGGGCCATACCATTTGACGAACAGTTTTGCGCCGTCGCCTGATTTTTCAAGGTCGCGCAGCACGCTGTCGACCACCTTCTTGACGCCGGTCTCCCCTTTCCTTATCCCCAGCGCCAGCGCTTCGGTGCTGATGCTTTGCGGTAGCACCGCATAGTCTTTTTGCGCGGCGCCGAGTTTGGCAAAATTGTTCAGTAGCGATGCTTCGTCATCCACGTAGCCAATGCCTTTGCCCTGCTGCAGCGCGAGGTAGGCCTGCACCGTCGTTTCGTAGGTCACCACCTCAACTGATGGCACGGCGCGGCGGATGTTCGGCTCCTGGGTGCCGCCCTTGACAGTGAGAACCTTCTTGCCGGCCAGTTGCGCCACCTCTTTGATGCCGCTGCTTTTTTTGACCAGTACTTTTTGGCCCGTGATGAAGGTGGAAATGGAAAAATCGACGAGCGCTTCGCGTTCCTTGTTGTGGGTGAGCGAAGCGGCCAGGATATCGACCCGGCCCTGCTGCAGTTCGGGAATACGGGCTGCCACCGCCAGCTGTTTGATGACCGGCTTGACACCGATTTTCTTGGCCACTGCCTGGCACAGGTCGACTTCGTAGCCGATGATTTCGCGCGATTTCGGATCGACAAAGCTGTTTGGTTCGTCGGTACCAAGCACACCACATACCAGTTCACCCTTTGCCTTGATATCGGCAAGCTGGTCGGCTTGCGCCAACGGCGCGATGCTGACACTGATTAAGACGGCGGCAAAAATTCTTGGACGTACCTGCATGAAGGCTCCTTGGTGTCTGCACTGATTGCGCATTGTGCTATTACAACGGAAGTTTCTAGTTTGCAAAACGAATATTATTGCGTTTCGATATTTGCAAACCTGATAGGGAGCGCTCGCTTCGATCGCTCCTTTAGAGGGCTGCCTTGACGTGCTGCTTGAAAGGCGATTGAGCTGTTCACGGCGATTTGCAACGAGAATATGGGGATGCTTGCCTGTGTCCCAGCGATTCTCGGCCGGACAAAGCCGTGGCGGGACGATTGATTGGCAGAAATCCGGCCACCTTTTTTAGGCGCGGTCGCGCCCGTCTGGAAGGCCATTGCGACGACGCTTTCAGCCAATGCGTCGCCACAGCGCAACGGGGCACCGTGGGCCGGCCGGTGCCGGGCGCCGGTGCCAAGACAAAAAACGGCTATGCATAGGCGATTTACTTCGTTGGAGAAATTTTACGACAACAATAGAATAGCCTTGCATTCGTATGCTGCCACTCATGACCGCGCCTGCTGCTAGCGTCTCGTGATCGAAGTTGATCAGCAAACTTTGGCAGCCCGCTTCGCGTCTGCGAGTGGGAAAACGGGCGCCCCAACGAGACCAGGGTTGCCGCCGATCTGTGTATGTCCAAGGAAATCGCCTCATGTCCTGTTTTGATTACATCATCGTGGGTGCCGGCTCGGCCGGTTGCGTATTGGCAAACCGCCTGTCCGAAAATCCGTCAACCAGCGTCTTGTTGATCGAAGCAGGTGGCGCCGACACCAATCCCTGGATCCATATTCCGGTCGGCTATTTCAAGACGATGAACAATCCGAAGCTGGACTGGTGTTACGTCACGGAAGCGGTGCTTGGCATCGCCGGGCGCCGTTTGCAGTGGCCACGGGGCAAAGTGCTCGGTGGTTCTAGTTCCCTCAATGGCTTACTGTATGTGCGCGGCCAAAAGGAAGATTATGATCGCTGGGCCGAACTGGGCAACAAAGGCTGGGCTTACAGCGACGTCCTCCCTTATTTCAAGAAATCGGAAGATCAGGAACGGGGCGCCAATGCCTACCACGGTGTGGGGGGACTATTAAAAGTGTCGGACCTGCGCCTGCGGCGCCCGATCGCCGATTACTTCATCGAAGGCGCCAAGGACATTGGCATTCCCTACAACGACGATTGCAATGGGCCGACTCAGGAAGGGGTGGGCTATTTTCAGCAAACGGCCCATGCCGGATTGCGCTGGAGCACCGCCAAAGGATTTTTGCGGCCGGCAAGAAAGAGGTCAAACGTGCGCCTGGAGACGCATGCGCATACCATGCGCGTGTTGTTTGCGGGCAAGCAGGCCGTGGGCGTTGAATACCGCAAGGGCGAGCGGCTGCATCAAGTCAACGCCAACGCGGAAGTGATCCTGTGCGCCGGCACCATCGGTTCGCCCCAGATCTTGCAGTGTTCCGGGGTGGGGCCGGGCCCTCTGCTGCGCAGCTTGGGGGTGGCCGTGGTCCATGATTTGCCCGGTGTCGGGCGCAATTTGCAAGATCACCTGCAAACCCGCCTGGTCTACAAGACCCGGCAGAAGACGCTCAACGACGAGGTCAACCATCCGCTTAAAAAGGTCAGGGTCGGCTTGGAGTATCTGTTTTCACGTTCCGGTCCCTTGACCTTGGCTGCCAGCCAGGTCGTCATTTTTACCAAATCCGGGCCGGCCGTGGCGCGCCCGGATATCCAGTTCCATATGCAGCCCCTGAGCGCTGACAAGCCCGGTGACGGGGCGCATAAATTTTCCGCCTTCACCATGTCGATGTGCCAGTTAAGGCCCCACAGCCGGGGCCATATTGCCATTCAGTCGCCCGATCCCCTGCAACACCCCGAGATCCAGCCAAACTACCTCGCGGACGTGCGCGACCATGCCGTTGTCATCGGTGGCCTTCGGGTCGCCAGACGGTTGGCGCAGGCACCGTCCTTGGCGCCGCACATCTTGTCCGAATTCGTGCCGGGGGCGCAGTATCAAACGGATGCGCAGTTGCTGCAAGCAGCGCAGCTCTACAGTCAGTCGATTTACCACCCCATAGGAACTTGCAAGATGGGGCACGATGGGGGCGCGGTGGTGGACGAGCGCCTGCGCGTGCATGGAATACAAGGCCTACGCATCGTCGATGCGTCGATCATGCCCGAACTCGTCTCGGGCAACACCAATGCGCCGACCATCATGATCGCGGAAAAGGGGGCCCACATGATCATCGAGGACGCAGAAAATCTTGCAGTAGCGCGGCCAGAAGCGCGACCTGGTGACGATTTTCCGCAAGCCTCTTCATGCCATGGCGCCGGCGCCAACGCGCATGGACTTGACGATTCGAATTTGCCAATGGCCTTCTCAAACAAGAAACAATTTTCGCATAATTAAGTTCATTTAAATTAGTTTGGCAGGGAATCGCTTTCCTTTATTATTTTGATATATGTTCTCATATGGGCCTCAAATCCGGCTGGAGCCGCCAAACGAGGACGACGGCATGGTGAAGGACGCTTTTAACAGCCTATACTGAAGACGCAACAAAATAGCGGCACTCGCGCCGGCCCAAACGCCTAGCGTGGGTGCAATTGATTTTCCACACAACCGTGTGGTATCGAAAACAAAAATAGGGGGCGTCATGTCTGCCTGGTTTAAAGATAATTCCTTGTCCATTGGACGCACGCCGCTGGTGCGGTTAAATCGCGTCACCGACGGCGCGTCCGCCACGGTGCTGGCGAAAATTGAAGGCCGAAATCCAGCGTATTCGGTCAAGTGCCGCATCGGCGCGGCGATGATCTGGGACGCCGAAAAGCGCGGCCTGCTGGGACCGGGCAAGGAGCTGGTGGAACCGACCAGCGGCAACACGGGCATCGCACTAGCGTTCGTGGCGGCCGCACGCGGCATTCCGTTGACGCTGACCATGCCCGAAACGATGAGCATCGAGCGCCGCAAACTGTTGCTCGCTTATGGCGCGAAACTGGTGCTAACGGAAGGCGCAAAAGGCATGGGCGGCGCAATCGCCAAGGCGGAGGAAATCGTTGCCTCCGATCCCGAGAAATATGTGTTGCTGCAGCAATTTAAGAACCCGGCGAACCCTGCAATCCACGAAAGCACCACCGGCCCGGAAATCTGGCACGACACGGACGGCAAGGTTGACATCTTCGTTTCAGGCGTCGGCACCGGTGGCACGATCACGGGTGTGATGCGTTTTTTCAAGAAAACCAAGGGCGCGAACGTGATCTCGGTGGCGGTCGAGCCTGACGCCAGCCCAGTCTTGACGCAGAACCGCGCCGGCGCGGCGCTCAAGCCGGGGCCGCACAAGATACAAGGCATTGGCGCCGGCTTCGTGCCCCAGGTTCTGGACTTGAGCCTGGTCGATTCGATCGATACTGTCAGCAACGACGAAGCCATCGAGTTTGCGCGCCGTTTGACGCGCGAGGAGGGCATCTTGTCGGGTATCTCTTCCGGCGCGGCCGTCGCTGTCGCGGTGCGCTGGGCCAAGCGTCCCGAGCACGCGGGCAAGACGATCGTCGTCGTTCTGCCCGATTCCGGTGAGCGCTATCTGAGTTCGGTCCTGTTCGAAGGCATTTTTGATGCTAGCGGGCTAGCTATTTGACCTGTTGGGCCCGTCATTTTTCAAGTCGGGCCCGGCCTTTGGCGGGCACCCGTGCCAACCAATTTTGCGCCGGGTGCTCTGCGGTGGAGCTTGCTTACCAAGCTGGGCATGGGCGCGAAAGCGGAACCCATCCGCAGCGCTCTGTCGCAACTGCCACCTGGCACTGCGTGTGGCTCGCGCCGCCTCTTCTCAATAACTTCAAACTTCAACAACTTCTACGCCTTTAAATCATGAGTGATAGCACCGACAGCAAGCGCGCCGTTTTGTCCGGCAAAAACAGAATGACGCCGAGCGAAGCGTTTGTGGAGACTCTAGTTGCCAATGACGTGACGGATGTCTTCGGTATCATTGGCTCGGCCTACATGGACGCGGCCGACCTTTTCCCCGCTTCTGGCATCCGTTTCATTCCGACCGTGCATGAGCAGGGGGCCGCGCATATGGCCGATGGCTACGCGCGGGTCAGCGGCCGCCATGGCGTGTGCATTGCGCAAAATGGGCCCGGCATCACCAATTTTGTGACCGCCGTCGCCGCCGCTTACTGGGCCCATACGCCGGTGGTCGTCGTCACCCCGGAGGCGGGCACCATGTCGGTGGGCTTGGGCGGCTTCCAAGAAACCGAGCAACTCCCGATCTTCTCCAAGATCACCAAATTCCAGGGGCATGTCAACAATCCCAGGCGCATGGCGGAAATAACCGGGCGCTGCTTTGACCGGGCGATGCTGGAGAGGGGACCGACACAATTAAATATTCCCCGTGATTTTTTCTACGGCGATTTCGAGTTCGAGATCCCCAAGCCCATTCGTGTCGAGCGCGGCGCGGGCGGAACCCAAAGCTTGAACGAGGCGGCTGCCTTGTTGGCATCGGCCAAGTTCCCCGTGATCGTCTCCGGCGGTGGGGTCGTGATGGCGGGCGCCATCGATGAATGTGTCGCGCTCGCCGATTTGCTCGGCGCCCCGGTCGTGACGAGCTATCTGCACAATGACGCATTTCCTGCCGATCACCCCCTGTGGTGCGGCCCGCTCGGCTACCAGGGATCCAAAGCGGGCATGAAGCTGCTCGCGCAGGCCGACGTGGTGCTGGCCCTTGGAACCCGCTTGGGGCCTTTCGGCACCTTGGCTCAGTACGGCATCAATTACTGGCCGAGCCGGGCCAAGATTATTCAAGTCGATGCCGACCCACGCATGCTGGGCCTAGTGCAACCCATTTCGGTTGCCATCAATGGCGATGCCAAGGAGGTGGCCCAAGCGCTTGTCGCGCGCTTGACAATTAGGCAGCTCGTATGCCAAGGAAATTTGGAACAGCGCAAGGCCTTGATTGGACAAGAAAAAAGTGCGTGGCAATTGGAGCTGGAGGCCTGGACCCATGAGCGTGATGCTTGGAGCTTGGAAGTCGCCCAAGACAGCCCTTACATGCATCCGCGCCAAATGCTGCGCGAGTTGGAAAAAGCAATGCCGGACGATGCCATGGTCGCCACCGATATCGGCAATATTTGTTCGATCGCCAACAGCTACCTGCGCTTTAACAAGCCGAACAGTTTTTTTGCTGCGATGGGTTTTGGCAACTGCGGCTATGCTTTTCCAACCATCATCGGTGCCAAATTGGCGGCGCCACACCGTCCCGCCGTGGCCTATGTTGGCGACGGCGCCTGGGGCATGAGTTTTGGCGAGATACTCACTTGCGTACGCCAAAACATCCCCGTCACCGTCGTCGTGTTCCACAATAAGCAGTGGGGGGCGGAGAAAAAAAATCAACTCGACTTTTATCGCAGCCGCTTCCTCGCGACCAATCTGGACAATCCAAGCTTCGCCGCAGTCGCCCGCTCGATGGGGGCCCAAGGGGTCGTGATCGACAGGTTGGACGAGGTGGGCCCGGCGCTAAAAGCCGCTTGCACTGCGCAAAAGAGCGGCCACACCACCATCATTGAAGTGATGGTCACGCAAGAATTGGGCGACCCGTTCCGGCGCGATGCGTTGTCAGAACCCGTGCGATTCCTAGAAAAGAATAAAGCTTACCTGTGAGGGGCGAATGCGGGCCCAAAAGATTCGGGATCTCTGGCCGCGGGCGCAGAAATCGGATGACGCGGGCAATCGCCCCAGGGGCAATGCCTGAGGCCGAACTCGGGGTTGGTTTGCTAAAGTAACAAGGGTCCGCTCATCCATTGCCGCGCGGCTAAATAGGCAAGAAAAGCGTCACCATGACGGATAGGAAGTGCCCCCATGTCAGTTGAAATTCACGCCGCCAGCCGATCGCCAGGGTTGGACTCGGTCCCGCACCTTATCGAGAAGGCGCGCGCGGCGCAGCGTGACTATGAGCGCTACACGCAAGAACGGGTCGACGAGGTGGTGGCAGCGGCAGGTTGGGCGATTATTCATCCGCAGCATAATCTGGTCCTGGCCGAAATGGCCGTGCATGATACGGGACTAGGTAACGTGGATGACAAATTCTCAAAGAACCACCGCAAGACCTTGGGACTGCTGCGCGACCTGAAACATGTCAGGACGGTTGGCGTCATCGCCGAATATCCAGAGCTAGGACTAGTCGAGATTGCGCGTCCGGTCGGCGTCGTCGCTGCGCTGACGCCATCGACCAACCCGGCGGCGACACCCGCCAACAAGATCATCAATGCGCTCAAGGGGCGCAATGCAGTCATCGTTGCGCCCTCTCCCAAAGGACTGTCCACGTGCGCGGCCCTGGTCGCCTACATCCATGCCGAGCTGAAAAAAGTGGGCGCCCCGCTGGACCTCGTGCAATGCCTGCCGGGGCCGATTACCAAGCAAGCCACACAAGACCTTATGCGCGCATCTGACCTGGTGGTCGCCACCGGCTCCCAAAACAATATCCGGGCCGCTTATGCGAGCGGGACCCCCGCGTTCGGAGTGGGGGCGGGCAACGTCGCCTCCATCATCGACGCTTCGGCAAATCTGGGCGCGGCGGCGCGTGACATCAGCCGCTCGAAGACGTTCGACAACGCGACCAGTTGTTCGTCAGAAAACAGCGTCATCATTGTCGACACCGTGTATGACAGCGCATTGGCCGCGCTCGCCGACGCCGGCGGCGCCCTCTTGAGCGGGGAAGAAAAGCGCCGTCTGCAAGAAACCATGTGGCACGATGGACTGCTAAACCCTGCCGTGGTCGGACAGCCGGCCGCAAGGATCGCCGCTCTTTGCGCATTGAATGGGGCCAGGGCCGTGGCGGCGAAATTTTTGATGGTCGAAGAAGTCGGCTTCGGGCCAAACTTTCCGTACTCGGGTGAAAAGCTATCTCCCGTGCTCACCGTTTACCGCGCACGCGACTTTGAACATGCCTGTGAGATCGTCCAGCATGTGTATCGTTATCAGGGCGCGGGCCATTCGGTGGGCATTCACACGTCCGACAATGAACACATCCTACGCTTGGGAAATGAGCTTCCCGTTTGCCGCGTCATTGTCAATCAAGCGCACTGCTTTGCCACGGGCGGCAACTTCGACAACGGCCTGCCGTTTTCGCTGTCCATGGGCTGCGGCTCATGGGGCGGCAACAATTTCTCCGACAATATGAATTACAAGCACTACCTCAACATCACACGCATCGTGCGCAAGATCCCGGAACGTTTGCCTTCTGAAGAGGAAATATTCGGTGACTACCTGCGCAAGTACGGGCAATGATGGGCCGTGCATTGTGAACTGATCGCAGTGGAATAAGGACCTAGCCAATGCTGCGCACCATCCGCGAGTATGTCGACTTTCAAGCCGCGGCGCGGCCGCATGCCGTCTATCTGATCGCACCGGAACCGAAGCTCAGCATGACATTTGCTGGCCTGCAGACGGCGTCCCGCACGCTGGCGCGCTATCTTGTCGGGCGCGGTATCTTGCCGGGAGCCAAGGTGGCCATATTGATGCCCAACGGCTACCAAACTTGCCGTTTGTTCATAGGGGCCATGTACGGCGGCTTTTGCGTCGCGCCACTAAATTTGCTCGCCCAGCCGTCGCAACTGGAATACGTCCTAAACCATAGTGATGCCGCCATCGTCTTTGTCGCTCCCGACCAGTTGCAACGGCTGAACGTTGCCTTGGCAACTGCGAGGCGGCCCATTCACGTCGTCGTGTGCGACGTCGACGCGCAGGAATTCATTTTTCTGCCTGGCGGCCCCCTTGCTATGCCCCCCGTGGGGGAGGAGGACGACGCTTTGATGATGTACACCTCCGGCACCACGGGGCAGCCCAAGGGAGTCGTCCTGAGCCAGCGGGCTGTCGTCTCGGGTGGGCAATTCGTGTCCGCCGCACATGGACTGGGGGCGCAAGACAGGGTACTGGCGTGCCTGCCCCTGTACCATATCAATGCCCAGATTGTGACCGCGACAGCGCCGCTGGTTCACGGTGGCAGCCTTGTTCTGCCGCATCGTTTTGCGGTTTCCAGTTTCTGGTCTTTGGCGGCGCAGCATCTTGTCACTTGGATCAACGTGGTTCCCACCATGATTTCCTATTTGTTAATGGGTCCGGATCCGGCCGAAAAAAGTCTCGATCTTTGCCGCGTGCGCTTCTGTCGTTCAGCTTCGGCGCCGCTGGCGCCAGGGCAGCACCGGGCCTTTGAAGCGAAATTCAACATCGGCATACTCGAGACGATGGGAATGACGGAAACGGCGGCTCCTTGCTTTACCAATCCTTTGGATCCCTCGCGGCGCAAGATCGGAAGCCCGGGACAAGCGTTTGGCAACGAAGCTAGGATCGTCGACGGGCACGGACAGGTCCTCGCATCGGGCGCAACGGGTGAAATCATGGTGCGCGGGCCGAACCTCATGAAAGGCTATCACCATAATCCGGAAGAGACGGCACGAGTTCTTACGGCCGACGGCTGGCTCCATAGCGGCGATTTAGGCTACCTGGACCGGGATGGATTTGTCTTCGTGACGGGCCGGATCAAGGAGCTGATCATCAAGGGCGGCGAAAACATCGCACCCCGCGAAATCGACGAGGCGCTGCTCTTGCACCCCGCCGTGCTGGAGGCCGCCGCAGTGGGCATTCCCGACGAACATTATGGTCAAGAGCTGATGGCGTGTCTTGTCCTGAAGCCGGGAGCATGTTGCTCCGAGCACGAATTGCGGGCGTTTTGCGGCAATGAACTCGGCCCCTATAAAACGCCCAAAGTGTTTCGCTTTGTTGATGCCTTGCCCAAGGGCCCTTCCGGCAAGGTGCAGCGGCTTCGGCTTCTCGACGTGCTGGAGAACGAGAAGCCAGATGCGCGTCTTGGCGGGCCGGCTTGAGCCTGCCCGCATCCCCCAATTTTCCGGATCATGCCCGATGACAGCGCTGTCTGGCGCCTCGGAATTTTTGCGGTGGCGAGCGGGCTGATATTTCGCCAGACCGCGCCGATTGAGCGGCAGGCGCGCCTGCGGCACCTAAATTAATTCAAATGCAAACAGCAAAGCGCAGATCGTCATGCCCATTAATCCCACCATGAATGTGATATCAGCATATTTTTCGAACCGTTCCAGATTCCCGTTGCGCATGGAAACGTAGGAGAACGCTGCGCTGGCAAGGAAGGTGAGGCTATCGAAAGCGAGCAGCTTGTCGATCCACGTACCCGTGGATCCGATGTGAAGCACTTTGACGATCGATATGACCGTCATGCATACCCCAACCATCGTCGCGGAGGTGGGCAGGATGTGCTGCGTTACGTTTTCTTGTTTGGGTGTCATTGCCTTATTTTTCATCATGCCAAGGACCTGAGGAGACTATGCTCCGTCGACGTCGACGGCCATTGCATCACCCGATTTTGGACGCCGCCAACTGCAAATCGTGCAATCGCCACTTGCCTTCCCCCATCAGTTCTAGTTCTTGCGTATGGAAGCCCAATAAGCTGCTGCGATGACCGACGCTAACCAAGATCGCCGCCGGCAGCGATTGGCGCAATAATTGGTACATGGCATGTTCCAATCCTTCGTCCATGGCCGAACTGGCTTCGTCTAGGAAGACGACGTGGGGACGGTTCAGCAGCACGCGGCCGATCGCCAAACGCTGTTGCTCGCCCAGTGACAAGATCCGCGTCCAATCATCGTCCTCATCTAGGCGCTCAACCAGATGCCCCAAATGGCATTGGCGCAGCACCGTAGCGGCTTGATCATTGGTTTGCATGGGGCCAGGGTAGTACAAGGACAAACGCAGTGAGCCCAGGGGCAAGTAGGGCTTTTGTGGCAAAAATAGCGAATGCTGGCCGACCGGTCGAACCACCTTGCCATCAACATAAGGCCATAAACCGGCGACCGCGCGCAGCAAGGTGGTCTTGCCGATCCCGGAACGACCTCGAATAATGAGCGCCGAAGCCTTCGGTAATGCCAGATTCAGGTTTTCTACCAGCACGACATCGGCCGGAGTTCTCACCGTCAGCGACTGCACGGCAAGCAGCTTCGTTGTGTGCTCAATTTGGACCCCGGGCAGGCGCTGGGCCGAATCCATGGAATCGAGGAACCCGGATAATCGTTTGATGACCGCGCGGTAGCCAGCGAAGTCGTCATAAGAGCTGCGAAAGAACGACAGCGCACTTTCCACCTGCCCGAACGACTGCGCGGTTTGCATCACATCGCCCAAGGTGATCTGTTTGCTGAGCAAACGGGGCGCTTGGACGATAAACGGGAACACCACGGCGGCCTGGCTGATTGCCAGGTTGAAGCCTTGAAATTTAATCGAGCGAAACACGATCGCCCACATATTGAGGATGACGCTGCCAAAACGTGCCAGTAAGTTGCCCTGTTCCACGCCTTCACCCCGGTAAAACGCAATGCTCTCGCCATATTCTCTCAGGCGGATCAGCGCATAGCGGAAATTTGCGCCCAATTGTTCGTTCAAGAAATCCAGGCGGATCAGCGGGCGGCCGATCTTGACGGCGAACACAGTGGCGACGATGACATAAACATACACCATAAATACCATCGCTCGCGGAATCTTCCATCCGAACAGCTCCAAGACACCCGATAGGCTCCAGAGAATGATACTGAAGGCGAAGAGGGAGACCACGGCATCGAGCAAGCCCATGGAAAGGGCCAGTGAACCTGTGACGAAGCCATCCACATCCTGTTGAATACGCTGATCCGGATTATCCGCGTTTTCCGGCACAAACTGGCTTCGGTAGTAGGCTTGGTTGTCGAGCCAGCGTTCAATTAGCGTCGTCGTTAGCCAAACCCGCCAGCGAATGGAAAAAGCCTGGCGCAGGTAATAATTTAGCAGCGCGCGCCCGACATGGACGCAAGCGAGCGTCGCGAACACAAACAGCATGAACCAGAACGCTTTGGCATCCAAGTTTTGCATGGCGCTGTAAAAGCCGTTGTACCAGAATGAAAAAAGCACATTCACACGCACGGAAAAAAGCGTGATGAGGATAATCACCGCGAGCCAGGCCAAGGGTGCCTTGCTGCGCGATGGGTCAAAATAAGCCCAGGTAAGACGCCGGAACTGGCGCCCCCACTCCGTATAGCGTCCCACGGCCAAAATTGCGACGGTCATGCCGGTAATGCTGATGGCGAATGCTTCACTCAGCCAAATCACACTGGCGAGTAGTTCGTGATTCCAATCCATCCTTACTCCTTTTTGTGCTAATTCACTTTGGCTCCGCTCATTCCAAGAGGGAGCTTTTGGCCCGGGGGACGATTTTTGACTGGCAAAATCTCAGCAGAAACCGCGTTGCCATGGCACCAATTAGAACGTTCCCGCAAGGGCATCTTCAACAGCCCGCCTTCCGCTCCCCGATGCAACGCCCCAAAGAGTGGTCACTCCAGGGCAAAAAATGAAAAGATCAAAACATCAAAGTTGCGGATTGCACCTTCCGGTGGACGGCAAGCGACGGCCTAATGGCGTCGGCGATTGCCCTTGATTTTCATTCCTGTGGCTGCTTCCTGCTTGATCTGGTTGCCGATATTATAGGTACAGGGAAGTACAAATGGTAGAAGCGGTTCGTGCATGGCCAACCTTACCCGGTTGCAATGGGGATGAACCCGGGACGCATCATGATCAGCCTGGCAGGACGGAATCCATGATTTCGCCTTGCCCAGTTAACAAAGCGAGGCACCAAACTTTCTTGAGTGCAAATATGGCGGCCCCGACCGTGTATAGCCTCCCAGAATAGAGGCATAAATTTAAGCCAGACTTAATCCGCCGCAGTGTTTCGTGCTGGCGTCGAGTGCTCCGCTTTTCGGTAATGCCCTTGATGCAGTGCCATGTGGCGGGGCAGGCGCAATGATCAAAGCTGCGCCCGTGCTCGAGGGTACGACTGAGCAAACCGGCGGCTCGCCGGCGAAAACTAGGCAGTGACGTTGACGTTCTGGCCCAGGTTCGGCGGCAGGTTAGCCGATGAACTTGTGGTGGCGGGCGGGGAAGACGTGGCGGTGCTCGCACTGCTGGCGCTTGAGGCTGCAAGCTGGGCCATTTGCGCCTCAAGTGCGGCGACCTGCTCCGTAATTTGCTGAATTTCCTGCTGTCCCGCCTGCGTCGTACTATTTTGTACTTGCGCCAACTGCTTTTGAGCGGCGGCAATTTGTTTTTCCAATGCTGCAATCTGCGCATTGCTGGAATTGCTGGCCGCGACACTGCTTGTCGATGAACTCACTGCGGATATCATTTTCGATTCCTTCCTAAGCGTTGTTGATTACTTATACGGGAGGTCGAGGAAATTCTTCCAGCCGTTGTTCATGGTTCAATTACACTATAAATATCGGCGCAGTACGGCGAAAGTTTAGTTTTATTTGGCTTGGCCGCGGCCAGGACCCGCTTGTGGCACACGAAGCTTGACCGCACAGAAGAAAACGCCCCCGCCGCAGCGGCGAAAAATTCACGGAGAGTGATGGGAGAGCGTCGTTGTGAAGCGAGCGTCACCTATTGGTTCAGTCTGCGCTGTGCCCAGCTTGAGCCCGCCTCAAAGATGCGTTTGCCGCTTCCGAGCGTACTACTAAAATTGAGAAAGGCGCCGCGTTTGGCCTAGCTACGACAATGGCCGCCGCCGCCGCCGCCGCAACCGCCGCAGCAACCGCCCGCTTTTTTATCGGCATGCGGGTCAACGCTAAAACCAGCGTTGACCAAGCTCGCCTGCAATTCCTGGATCGATGAGAGTTGCTCGTCGAATTGCACGGTTGCCGTATGTTCGGCGAGCGAGATGGCGACGCTCGTGACCCCGTTGACCAGCCGTAATGCGCTGCTTGCCTTGTCGGCGCCACCTTCCGCCATGCCTGTTACCTTCAAGATTTCTGTTTGCATCGTATTATCTCAATTAAGTTAGCCTGATGAACACCACCCTCGGCCGCGGAAGTGGCGCTTATGATAAGTTTGCCACGTCAATCGCCGGGGCCGTGACTTCTATTGGAGGTCCGCTACAGATGCTGTTGCCGATCCGATAGAAGCGATAATCACGATTTGCGGAAAATCAATTTTTATTGATAAAGGTAGTCAGGTTGGGCCGACAGAGCAAATTTGGCCAAACAGGGGCCAAGGGATCGCCAGGTACTGTAGAGTGCGGCAATTTCAGTTGATAGCCGATTAATCTCTTCAGATCAGACTGCTAGAATGCAGCCAGCCCTGGTTCGGCTGGCGTAAATTCGGCGAAATTGACGGACCCGCGGTCAGCCATTGTACATCACACGCTGAGCAGACTCTGCAACGGTCGCCATTAAATGCGTTGGCCCAGGTTGCTGAAGCGGACCGCGGCCTTGGCCGCAGCAGCCTTGGGCAGGGGAGTTCTCGCATCGGCCGCTACGGATCGAGCCACGCCAACGGCGTCCAACTTAAACACGCTAACGACCCGCGACAGATTTCCTGCCTGGTCTTGCAGCGATGCGGCGGCCGCAGCCGCTTTCTCCACTAAGGCCGCATTTTGCTGCGTAATATCGTCCATCTGGCTGATCGCTTGATTGATTTGCTCGATGCCGCAAGCTTGCTCGGCGCTGGCGACTTTTGCCACGGAATCGCCGATCAGCGTCTTGATTTCCTTGGCGGCGCCCGCTGAGCGCTGTGCCAAGCTGCGCACCTCGGCGGCCACCACCGCAAAGCCGCGCCCCTGTTCGCCGGCACGGGCCGCTTCCACCGCTGCGTTTAATGCCAGGATATTGGTCTGGAATGCAATGCCATCGATCACGCCGATGATGTCCACGATCTTTCGCGCGGAGGCATTAATCGAGCGCATGGTCTGTTCCACCTGGGAGAACATGGAGCCGCCTTTAACGGCCACTTCCGAAGCGGACACGGCGAGCGCGTTCGCCTGCCGCGCGTGATCCGCGTTTTGTTTGACGGTGCTTGTCAATTCTTCCATCGATGATGCGGTCTGTTCCAGTGAACTCGCTTGCTGTTCGGTACGGGAGGATAGGTCCTGGTTTCCAATTGCAATTTGTTCGGACTCGGTGGCAACCGCGTCCGTATTGGTGCGAACTTCACTGACGATCATGGCCAGGTTGTCCCGCATTGCTTTCATCGCAGCCAACAGACTCGTCTGATCGTTTGGTTTGGTGTCGATGACCACGCTAAGGTCGCCGGCCGCGATTCTCCCTGCGATCTCTGTCGCATAATCTGGCTCGCCGCCGATTTGCTTGAGCAAACTACGGACAATAAAGCCAATCATAAAGAACAAGATGATCTGCAAGATGGCTTGACTGAACCAGATCAGGGAGTTGAACTTGTGGATGGCGGCTAAATCATCCTTGATATCGATGGTGACGCTCGCCACACCGAGAACGGAACCCTCGTCCACGCCGTGGCATCTCAGGCAGTTGGTGGCCCGGAAGTTTTTCTTCGCAACGAAAGGGAGCACGGCTCGCAGCGCCACTTGGCCGGCGCCGTCGCTGACCATCTTGAACTGTTTTATCCCGCTGTTGAGGACATCGCGGTCCATGGCGTCAATCGCGCGTTCCTGGGGAAGGCCGTCACCAAACTCGGCGATAACACCCTTGCCCCGAACGACCCGCAGTTCCTTGATCCGTTCCGAAGCGCCCATTTTCCGGATGAAAAGTGCGCGGCTGACGGTGTCGCTGATGATGTCCGTGTCTCCCACCTTGGTGACCATCAAGGTGTTCAAGCCGTTAATGGTGCCATCGGCTACGACGTTAGCGCGCTCCTTTGCGGCGTGCAGAACTTCGTTCTCAAACTGAATCGAGAGCCATTGTTGCGCGGCGAGAAGAATGACAATCAGGGATCCCTGAATCAGAATCTGAAACTTCAGCTGCAGCCCAATCTTGCGCCACCAATTGAAAAGGCTAGCCATTATGTGATCCCTAATAATATTTCAACATGGTTGGTTTGCGACGATTTTGAAAAATTTCACCATCTGCCTTTCAAAATAACGAAAGGGGGGACACGATGGGGCATGAACGCGTGCACGGGCTCCCAATGGGCGACGTCCAAGACGGCTGTTCTTTTTGAAGCTGGTCCATATGGCAGTTGATGCGCGATTACGAGCCATATGGAACGCTATTGACTTATGACCACGAGTTGGTTTTTTGCTTCTCTGAAGCGTTGAAAACTTCTTTCCCCGTGGTATTTCGATCTCCTTAGGCGTGGCTGAGTATGCAAGAAAAGAGCTGCCAGATCTGTGCGGTAACGCACTTAGGCAGTGCTTGAATGAATTATTTATGTTTTTTCAGAAACACTACTGCACCACCAGTTCGGCTGGCTAGGCCGGCGTGCTCGTCCTGGTTCGGGAAATCTTGCTGCGGGTGAAAGCGCTGGTCTGGCCAGCGGAGTGCGGGAGACCTTCTTTTACCGGAAGGGGGGCGCTGCGTTACCGAACTGCCATGCTCTTGCCGCAGATCGGCGCCCCGGCATCAGAGGAGGGCGTCCCGTGCTCGCTCAGGCCTTGGCCAAGATGATATTTGGTATACCAATATCCATACTTGAAAGCATTCGTTTAACTGGCAACGGGGGGCCCGTACAATCGCAGGCGATCCTACTCGACTTTGGAACCGTCCATGCCTTCCCCTCCGAACCGTGTTCGCCGCGCACTGATTTTCACACTTTCCGCATTGCCATTGGCCGGCGCCTTGCCCGTCCACGCGGCACAGGTCGCAGATACCGTGCGCATCGGCTACCAGAAATCATCGACCCTGCTCACGATCATCAAGACCCGCGGGACACTCGAACAGTTGCTCGCGCCCTTGGGCATCAAGGTCAGCTGGCACGAGTTTGCCAACGGTTTGCCCCTGCTCGAAGCACTCAATGTAGGCGCTATTGATGTCAGTGCCGATGTCGCCGATACGGTACCGGTATTTGCGCAAGCGGCCGGCGCCAAATTCACCTATCTGGCTCAGGAAGCGCCTTCCCCCTCGGCGCAGGCGATTGTCGTTCGCGCCGAATCGCCTTTTAAGAGTGTCGCTGATTTGAAAGGCCGCAAAGTTGCCGTCACCAAGGCGACCGGCAGCCATTATTTGTTGATCGCGGCGCTGGAAAAGGCCGGACTGAAGTTCAAAGACGTCGACGCTGCCTACCTGACGCCGGCCGACGGCCGCGCCGCCTTCGAGCGCGGCAGCGTCGATGCGTGGGTCACGTGGGACCCCTTCCTGGCCGCCGTGCAACGCCAGTCGAAAATACGCCTACTTGCCGACGGACGCCGCGTGGCAAACTATCAGCGCTATTACTTGGCGGCGTCCTCATTTGCCCTTGCCCATCCCGACGTTCTGGCCATCGTATTTGAAGAATTACGTAAGGCTGGACGCTGGGTCAAGAGCAATCCGACACAAGCGGGCGCCTTGCTGGCGCCAATTTGGGGGCTGGACGCAGCTACCGTGGAATTGGCGAATAGCCGGCGCAGCTATGACGTGCGCACAGTCGTGGTCGATCAATTAAAGGAACAGCAGCGCATTGCCGATGTGTTCCTATCTGCAGGCTTGCTGCCGAAAAAGGTGAATGTGTCGGCGGTGGCGCTGTGGAAACCAAAAAAATAATTTGCAGCGCATGGGCCATGGCTGAACATCGGCCCCGCCCGCGGGCTGAGCCGATACCACTCGTGACCAAGGAGGACAGCGCCAGTTGGCGGCCCGATCTAGCGGACGATGGAAATCGGGGCCGCCGCCACTTGGGCGGCGGGATCCTTTAGCACGTGCGCGAGAATGCGCTGCTCGAGAGCGGCGAAGGCGGCGCTGCCGCGCGTACGGGGGCGCGCCAAATTGACTTGAAGGTCTAAGGAGATGTTGCCCTTGTCGATCAAGATAACGCGGTCGGCCAGTGCCACCGCCTCCTGCACGTCATGCGTGACGAGCACGGCGGTAAAGCCCCGTTTTATCCACAAGGATTCGATCAATTGCTGCATTTCAATCCGGGTTAAGGCATCGAGCGCGCCCAAAGGTTCGTCGAGCAATAGCAGTTGCGGTTCATGGACCAGCGCCCGCGCCAGCGCAACGCGTTGACGCTGGCCACCCGATAGCGCCGCTGGCCATTCGCCGGCGCGCTCGGCCAGACCGACCGTGGCCAGTGCGGCGGCAGCCGCGGCCGATGGCTTTGGCAAACCCAGCGCCACATTATCGAGTACGTTTTTCCACGGCAGCAGCCGCGCCTCCTGGAACATGATGCGGATATCGGGCTTGGCCTTGTTGCCGCCGTACACGATATGCCCGGAGTCGGCATGTTCAAGTTGCGCGATCATCCGCAGCAGCGTGCTCTTGCCGCAACCGCTGCGCCCGACGATGGCGACGAATTCTCCCGCTTCCAATTCCATCTGGATATCATTTAGAACCAGGCGCGTCGCGTAGGACTTCGACAGTCCATCTAGCGTTAGCTTGACGCCTTGTTTGAAGGGGCAGCGTGGCGCGCCGTGACGCCATGTGATGTAGTCGGTGGGATTGATGGGCATGGTGGGCATGGTGGGGGATGGAAAATTCCAGTTAAGTGGGCGTGCTTGGCATGCGCGTTAGCGATAAGCAGGATTCCAGCGCAAACAATATTTTTCCAGCGCGCGCGACAAGATATCGGCGAACTTGCCAAGCAAGGCATAGAGCAAGATGCCGACCAAGACCACGTCCGTTTGCAGGAATTCGCGGGCGTTCATCGTCATGTAACCGATGCCGGACTGCGCCGAGATGGTTTCGGCCACGATCAGCAAAACCCACACGAGACCGAGCGAAAAACGCACGCCGACCAGGATCGACGGCAATGCCGCCGGCAAGATGACGTCGCGATACAGCGGCCAGCCGGACAGGCCGTAACTGCGCGCCATTTCAATTAAGCCCTGATCGGCCGAGCGGATGCCGTGAAAGGTGTTTAGGTAGACGGGAAAGAACACGCCGATAGCCAGCAAAAACAACTTGGCCGATTCATCGATGCCGAACCAGAGGATTATAGTGGAACCTGATTTCAA
>PKWL01000087.1 GCA_003133225.1 Janthinobacterium sp. | reverse complement strand
GTCCGTCATTTTTGTCTCCATCAAATAGGTGTTTTAGATTAATTTTGAATGCGCCCTAAACCGCCGTGTACCCACCATCCATCACCAGCGCCGCACCGTTCATGTAGCGCGCGTGCGGACCAATAAGGAACTCTGCTGTCGCCGCGACGTCTTCCGTCGTGCCAATTTCGTTCTGCGGGATACGAGCTAAGACCTGTGCCCGCAAATCAGGCTGGTCCAAACGCCATTGGGTCATCGGCGTTTCGATCATGCCGGGGCAAAGGGCATTGCATCGAATACCTTCTTGGGCGTAGTCGACTGCAATCGAGCGCGTCAGTTGCACCACCGCGCCTTTAGACGCCGTGTAAGCGGCGCGCTTGGGAAACGCAACGAAACTGGCTACGGAGGCGATATTGAGGATCACGCCAGCCCGGCGCGCGAGCATATGGGGCAGGACCGCATGACAGCCCAGAAAGACGCCTCGCACATTGACCGCCATCACCCGGTCGAATTCGGATACCGGCGTGGTGTGAACGTCGGTCGCCAATGGGTTGCCCGTGATGCCCGCATTGTTGACTAGCACGTCCACGCGCCCGTGCAGTTTCACAGCCTGATCGATCATGTGCAACACAGCTGCTTCCTGTGAGACGTCGCCGGCCACGGTCAACACGGCGTCGCGCCAACCGGCCCATTCGGTGGCCTCGCACTTGGCCAGCGCTGTGGCCGACAAGTCGAAAGCAATGACGAAATCGCCCCCCGCCAGCAACCGTGACGTGATGGCCAGTCCATTGCCGGACGCTGCTCCGGTGACGACGACGATGCGCTGATTCACAGTCCGACCAGATGTTCGTGACCCGCGCGCAGGCGAGATAACTGGATAAAATGGGTCGGATTGAGAAACAACTCATCCATCTCCCCGAGCTGGTCGATCGTCAATCCGTTTTTGACCAACACGTTCAGGTACTGGAACGCATCCTTGCCCCCATAGCCCACATGATGCGCGCCCACGATGCGCCTGCTGTCGCCATCGATCACGAGCTTTTGGAAACCCGACATATGGGGTTTGGCCATGGCGTATAGCATGGTCCGGTCGGATGCCGGCAAGCCAACGTTGAGCCCGTTCGGGTTGTCCGGCGGCATCTTGATGATGACGACGTTCTTGTATTTTTCCCGGGCCTCCGCTTCACCCAGACCCAGCCAACTCACTTCGTAGTGCGTGTGCAGGAAATCCGGGAAGTCCTTGGGCTCATATTCCGTATCGATCCCCATCACGTTGCGCGCCGCATAGACGCCACTCTTTCTGGCCTTGAACATCTCCATTGGGGCTCCAATCAGGTCCCCTACGGCGTACACGTTCGGGACCGACGTCTGCATACGCGAATTGACGACTATTTCGTTCTTGGGTCCGATCTTGACGCCCAGTGCTTGCGCCGCCATCTCGGAATTCGGGATCTCACCTAACCCCATGAAAACAAAGTTAGTCGATACCCTCTCCAGACCATGCGGAGTGCGTATCACCACAGCGCTGACTTTGCCGTCGGAGCCAGACTCGATGCTTTGCAGGTCGGCCCCCTCCCAGAACTCCATGCCCTGCTCCTTCATGCGGTCAAGGACATAGCTGCGGGTCTCGAGATCCGGGACCAGCTTCAAAGGCTGCGACCTGACCACCATGATCGTCCGTCGGCCGGTGGCATTAAAGAAGCAGCCATACTCGACGGCCGTCTTGCTGCCACCAATCACAACGACCGTGTCAGATGGCTCATAGTCCAGCGTTTCCACGAGGCTCACGTTGGTGTAGACGCCCTTCAGGCCCATCCCGGGAATATCGAGCAACTGCGGGCGCGCCCCGGTCGCGATGATCAGGTTCTTGGCCCGGAACCGCCGCCCAGCCACCTCGACGGTATGGGCGTCGATGATGGTTCCATTCGCATTTAGAATGTACTCGAGATCTAGTTGCTCCTTGCTTTGGTAGTTCATGATGGCATGCGGCCCATTGCGCCCGCGCCGGAACAGGTCGACGACCTCTTTGATCGACGTGCGCACGCCGTCCATCGGCTGAAACCAGAGCGTTCCACCGAACGTGCGCTGGAGCATCAGCTCGGCCGCGCAATCGGAAAAAAGATGGTGGGGCACGCAAGCGTTATGCGGACAGGAGCCACCGAGGAAGGGCCAGCTCTCAATGATAAGCTGGCGCCCGCCCATGGCGCGCAAGTAGGCCGATCCGAATCGTCCACTCGCGCCACCACCTATATAGATAGCGTCATACTCACGCAGGTCGCCTTCGTCGATGTTGAACACGGGTTGGCTTTCGGGATTGTCGAGTAGAGCCTCGATCTGGTGGCCCCACTCTTCGATGTTCCAGTGCTTGTCTCGTACGTCCATGACGGTCGGGTTGCTCATGCCACTCCTTTTACGATTCTTTAAGCGCCGAAAATCCCGGTCGGCGTGGGGATGTCGCCACTTGGATTCAAAAGCAACATGGGCAGGACGAGGAATGTTGGTGGCCCCCGTCCGCTGCCGGCGCAGCGTCCCATGGATGGGGTTCAGCGACTGTCCCGGGCTTTGGCGCGGCGCGATCGCTGCCGCATGCACCGCACACCCAGCGCTCCGGGATCTTCGAAGCGCCGAGTACCATGCCCTTGAACTCGTGCCGGCACTGCGGACACAGAAGCGTGAACACCGGCATAGTCAGGTCCGATTCGCTGGGCTCACCGTCGCAGCTAGCTCGGCGCGCACGATCTTGGTCCCTTCGACCAAGGCGTGGATCTTGTCCTTGGCGATGTAGCGTTGCAGCAAGATCAGACCGCAATCCGTGGTCACTCCAAGGCGATCAGCCGGGACGTATTCGAGCAGCCGGCGAATGCGCCCCGCCACGTCTTCGGCAGTCTCAGTAATCGTGCTCTTAACATCGATCACGCCGGCCCAGAAGTCAACATTGGCCGGTAGCGGGTACTGCTTGATGATGTCGAGCCCAGACAGATCGTCCCCGCGGCGCCCACAGCTTTCAAGATTCAGAACACTGATGTTGGCTTCATACGCTTTCGGAATGATCGACGCCGTAGCCGATGGTGCGCTGCCGACTCGCTTGGTCAGATCAAAGACGTCACCGGCATTGGCCGTCTGGTCCGGCACATAGGCAGGCGTTCCACCCCAGTTCCCCCAGCACACGTGGACAATGATCTTGGACGTCTTGATGCCCTCGACCGCTCGATTAAATGCTTCGATCGCATAGTCCTCGAAGAAATATGGCCACGTGAATTCGTCGAGCTGAATGAAGTCCGCTCCGATCGCCTCGACTTCTTTCAAATCTTCGTTAATGGCCGCGGCGATCGCCATCGCGCGCTCGCGGCTAGACTTGTAGAACAAGTCGTTGCTGACCTGCGCTAACACCTGGACTCCCGTGTATTGCACCTTGATCGGCTTCTTGGTCGCCTTACGCAGGGCCTTGGCTTGCTCGACCATGAGTGCGCCGTAACGCTTGATTTCCTTGGTTACTGTTCCTGAGTGCAGCCGGCTGTAGATCGGAAAACCCAGATGACCACCCTTCAGGTCATAGCCGAGACGGTGAAGATAATAGTACACAGCCTGGTCGGCGTAGTTGTCACCGTGCACGCGCCCGTCCGTGATGATGTCCAGACCGGCCTGTTCCTGGTCACGGACCATCGCACCCACCACATCTTCTAGCGCTTCCTGCCACATCGAATCAGGTGGCTGCTGGTCGCCGCTAAAGTGCCGTGCAAAGGCGGCATCCCACCACCTTGGGTTGGGATAGTTGCCAACCATGCTCGTCGGAATGACTACCTCTTGGTCACCAATTTTCATTACTGTCTCCTCTTTATGAATTAGTATGCATAGCTATAAAGACCGGCTAACCAAGCCACTCCATATCATAATTAGCCATCGTCCATCTAAAAGGCACCACAATTTCACCGTTTTAATCGGTTTTGTAATCTGGTTATCCAGACTACTCCGCACTTATTCTTCGTGTCAAGATAAATTTATTCAGTGGCCCCTTATGGCGGAAGAAGCAACTCACGCATAAGCCGCGATCCAAAGGGCGGGCATATCCAAAGTGACCCACCCCTGTTTCGGACCGGCTTTGGCGAAGGGCGCCGTGAGCACATATTTTGGAATCTGTTATCACAATGCGGAATGCATATTTGCTGCGACGCACAATTCAGCTATACTGAGCGCTATTCGGGATGCCGGTCGAAATATGGATTTTTCGTTTTGATCGATTGCCCACTAACGCTTCGGGAATGATCCATGGCAAAAGACCAACTTCTTACCATCGAAGAGGCCGCTCAGTACCTCAATGTCAGCAAGACGTCGCTGCGGCGGTGGACCAAATCGGAGAAACTTCCGTGCATCCGCATTGGAGTGCGTCAAGAGCGACGTTTTTACAAAAACGAACTTGACAAATTCTTATCTGTTGCTGACCGTTTGCCAGAACCGTTCGACGCGGCTGCTACGGCAACGTTGAATACCGATGAAGAAACCCGTGCGCCGGGAGACGCTGTGGCTCCCAGTGCCATTCGGCACCTGGCACTTTACTTTCACGATCGCGATGAGTTATGGCGGCTTTTTCGCCCCTATGTTGTCGATCATTTAAGCGTCGGAGCCCCGTTCCTTTATATACACGACAAGAACTCGAGACAGGACGCGCTCCAACGGATCCGTTCAGAAGGCTGGGACCCCGACCTCCTCATCGAAAATGGACTGCTCAAGCTCCTGGCTCCAGCCGAAACATATTTGCGAAGCGGCGCGTTCGTACCGGCGCGCATGATCGACTTCATGGAAGCTGCAATTCTCAACTGGCGCGCATGCGGCCACGATAAGATCCTGCTTTCAAGTGAAGTAACGTCGTATTTATCGGCGCCGCCTGATGAAGAGGGAATGATTGAATATGAGCACCTCCTCAACGACATGCTGCGCCGTTATCCGCAGGCGACCATGGTTTGCCACTATGACCTGCGGCGCCTGAGCGGCGCCGCAGCGCTTGGTGGGTGGTGCAGTCACCCCCATATTCAATTGCCGGACCGACTGACACCGGGCCTCTTCCTGAATAGCGGAGCGCATACGGCCGCCTCTCAATAACTCGTGGCAACGCCACTCAACATGGTTTTTCCCGCCGCATCTTGCAGATGCTTGTTGGCGGACGCCGAAGATTGGCTAGTCCCGTCTGTTTCGATCTCCGTCTAGACGCCCGTTGCACTCGTTTGATGACGCCGGCGCCCCAGCCGCCGCGAATCAATTCCTTGAAAAATTTTCCGATATTTTCGGTGGCTGAGGTATCGCCTGATGGCGCTACCTCTCACGTTGCGCCAGGCGCCGCAGGTATATTGGCGCCGCGAGCTTCCTGCGACGGCCCGTTTTACCCATGGGCCTGAGCGACACCCACAAGCAAAACTTCGTGCCGCCACCGAACTGGGTTACCCCAAGAAAATACC
Source organism: Janthinobacterium sp. (assembly GCA_003133225.1). GTDB lineage: Bacteria > Pseudomonadota > Gammaproteobacteria > Burkholderiales > Burkholderiaceae_D > Janthinobacterium. Next base: position 635 of record PKWL01000087.1, on the reverse strand, counting down.
GTGCAGTTTTGCGGTTTCCGGACCCTTCGGCCGGCGCCAACGCAAGATAAACTCGCGCGCCCGGCAAATCGTCGTTCAAATCTAGCCTCAGCGCGCATACAACGGTCGCTCACATCCATGCTGCCGTTAATCGCACTGGTCAAGATTTGGCCAAACCACCGCTTCCAGCAATCAAACAATCTGGATCCGTATACGGTCCGTATACGGGGCGCCGGATCTACCCAAAAATTGACAATTGGCTTAGAGCGACCAAGGAATATGGCGCAAGAAGCTAAGTGCAGTAAGCAAAAGAGATCTGGCGCCCCCTTGGTTCAAAGATGGGCGCGCACCCATTTGGGCACCGCGCAGTATCGAATTACTGGCAACGCCGTCTTTCGGACAGGTACTAAATACCTTGACAAGAAGAATAACTACGGAGTAGTCTGGATAATCAAATCACATAATTCGTCATCAGTGGTGAAGCTGGAACAGCGAAAAGATGAACATTGGTTAAGTTTGATAAAGCATGGTGCAATGCGCCAGATTTATAGGATATGCATACTCATTCATGAAGAGGAGGATGGCGAGTACACGGCAGTTTAGGCGCAATCAAAATTAATCTAAACACGTATTGGATGGAGACAAAAATGACGGAC
>PKWL01000005.1 GCA_003133225.1 Janthinobacterium sp. | reverse complement strand
GACGCCGCCCGCGGCGAGCCCGAGCACTTGCGTTAGCAGTAGCTGTTGGGTGCGGCGCAAGGCGTGCTGTGCGTGGCTGCGCAACGGCTCTTGCGCTTTGCTGTGCGGCGCCAGCTTCAAGCCGCGTTCCAAAGCGTTAATGCCGGCCTGGCTGCGCAGCGTCAGGCCAACTTGCAAGAGCGTTGCCAAATCCATGCCGCTGGGGCGCGCGACCGCCAGCGCAACGAACAGGAACGCCGCCACGCCCTCCATTGCATCGACGCTGCTCCAGGCTTGTACAAACGGCGCAGGCAGCATGGGCAGGGCGGCGGCGTCCACCTCGGCTGCCGGCATCAAGCGGGCGAGCAAGGCTGGTTGACTGCACAAACGGGCCAGTTCGTCGAGGCCGCCGGCGCCATGCAACTGCTCGGCCGGGACCGACAGCACGCCCTCGATCATGGCTTTTTGCAACAGGCGGGTGCGATCATCGACCTTGATCGAGATGGAGCGCGGCACTTCCAGCGCAGCGCCGTCGAGGACGTCGAAAATCGGCGCCAGATGCAGCGCCGACCATGCTTGGCCCCAGGCCCGCAAAACGTCCGATTCCGGCACCGCATGCTCGGCCGCCAGCTCGAGGATCATCAAAGGGCCGCAACGGTTGATCACTTCATTCGATAAGACAGTGGCCAAAATCGCGTTGGCGAGCGGATGATCTAAAGCGCTGCGGGTGGCCACCAGCACCGGCGGGAAATACGGCTTTAGCACCGCCTCGGCCCAGCTTGAGTCCAGCAACGGCTGGCTCGACAGCATGCGCTTGTAGCGGTTTTTCACATTGGCGATGACGACCGCCAGTTCCGGCGTGGTCAAGCCGCGTCCGTCCGCCTTGCGGCGCGCCAGTTCGGCCGCCGTCGGCAACTGTTCCAGTTCGCGCGACATGGCCCCTTCCTCGTCCAAGCTCGTAATCAAGGCCGCGTACCCGTCTTGCACCGCGTCTTCGGCCTGCGCTTGCGCCTCGCGCACCAGCAAATGCGTTTGCAGCGTATTGTCGCGCAGAACCAGGCGTTCGATATCGTCCGTCATCGCAATCAAGGTGCGATTGCGCTCGGCCTGTGTCAGCTGGCCCGCGTTGACTTCGACGTCGAGCCAGATCTTGACGTTTACTTCATGGTCGGAGCAATCGACCCCGGCCGAGTTGTCGATCGCATCGGTGAAGATGTGGCCGCCAGCTAACGCGAATTCGATGCGGCCCGACTGCGTCGCGCCCAAATTGCCGCCTTCGGCTACGACCTTGGCGCGCAATTGCTTGCCGTCCACGCGGATGTTGTCGTTGGCGCGGTCCTTTACTTGCGCATGCGTTTCAAGCGAGGCCTTGATGTAGGTGCCGATGCCGCCGTTGTAGAACAGGTCGACGGGCGCTTGCAAGATGCGATGCATGAGTTCTTCCGGCGTCAAATGCGTCTCCGTAATGTCGAGCGCGGATCGCACCTGCGGCGACAGCTGAATCGAACGCGCCGCCCGCGCGAAGACGCCGCCGCCCGCCGAAATCAATTCCGGGTTGTAGTCTTCCCACGAGGAGCGCGCCAAGGCGAACAGGCGCGCCCGTTCGTTATAGGAGACGCCAGGATCGGGCGCCGGGTCCAGAAAAATGTGGCGGTGATCGAACGCGGCCAGCAATTTCAGCTGGCGCGACAGCAGTACGCCGTTGCCGAACACGTCGCCTGACATGTCGCCCACGCCGACCATCGTGATCGGCGTCGTGTTCATGTCATGCTCCATTTCGTAGAAATGACGCTTGACCGCCTCCCATGCGCCCTTGGCGGTAATGCCCAGCTTTTTATGGTCGTAGCCGTTCGAGCCGCCCGAGGCGAATGCGTCGCCCAGCCAGAAGCCACGCTGCACCGCGATGCCGTTGGCGATATCGGAGAAGGTGGCGGTACCCTTGTCGGCGGCCACCACCAGATAGGGGTCGGCGCCGTCATAGCAGACCGTATCTAGCGGTGCGATGATGTTGCCCAGCACGCGGTTGTCGGTCACCTCGAGCAAGCTGGCGACGAACAGGCGGTAGACTGCCTCCCCTTCTTGCGCGATGGTTTCACGTGCGGCGTCTGGCGGCATCATCTTGCAAACGAAGCCGCCCTTCGCTCCGGCCGGCACAATGACGGCATTCTTGACCATCTGCGCCCTGACCAGACCGAGCACTTCGGTGCGGTAGTCTTCCATCCGGTCCGACCAGCGCAGGCCGCCGCGCGCGACCGGGCCACCGCGCAGGTGCAAGCCTTCGAAACGGCGCGAAAACACGAAAATTTCTCGATAGGGGCGCGGCTCCGGCACCAGCGCCAAGCTGCTGGTGTCGAATTTGAAGATGATTTTATCGCCCTGCTGCTGGTGCTGGAAATAGTTGCTGCGCAAGGTGGCGAGCATCAAGTCTGCCAGCGAGCCCAGGATTTCCTCCGTGTCGGCATGGTTCACCGACGCCAAGACGCTCTTGATCGCAACCAGAGCGTCTTGTGCGCCCGCGTGCTCTAGGCCCGACAAGCGGGGGTCGAAGCGCTGCAGGAACGCGTCCACCAGCGCCCTCACGTGGGATGCTTGTTTGCGCAGGCAGTCGGCAATATAGCGCACCTGGAAACGGCTGCCGGTCTGGCGCCAATAGCCTATGTAGGCGCGCACCAATTGCACTTCGCGCGTACTCAAGCCGCCTTCGATGACGAGGCCATTTAGACGGCCGTCTTCGGCATCATCGTTAAACAGCGCGGTAAACAACTCCTGCGTGACCAGCGCAATCTCCGGCTGCGCCAATTTGGCGGCGCTGGCCGCATCCACCGTCAAGCTGGTGACAAAATGACGCTTGCCGTCGGCCGTCTCGATCGAATAAGTCTGTTCGCGGTCGATCTCGACACCCGCGTTATGCAGCGGCGGCAAAATGGTGGACAGGGCCGGCACGCGATCGACCGAGTACAGGCGGATGGAAATCAAGCCGCCGCTCTCGATTCGCACCGCAACGCGCCCGGCATCGGTATTATGCAAGATCGCGCCCAAGTCGCGAAAAGCCACGGCCGGCGCGGTCGCCGCCACGTAGTCCGGCGCCAAGTTCGTGCCAAGTTGGCGCAAGCTGCTGCGCACATGCATGTCGGGCACGGCATCGGCCAGGCTGGCAAAGCTGTCATGCCAGCCATCCAATACGGACAACAGGGGCTGCTGAATATCCGTTTCCAAGTCGAGCGGGTAACGCGCGGCATGCGCGATCAAGTACAGGCGCGCCAGCGGGCCGTCGGCGACCAGCGTTTGCGAGCTGACGTCGGTCGCGCCGGAGCTGGTGCGCAGCGTCTGCGCCAAGGCAGAGGCCACGCTGGCGCTGTAGCGCTCGCGCGGCAAGTAGACCAGTACATTCAGGTGGCGCGCATAGACGTCGCGGCGCGCGAACACTTTGGTGCGCGGCTGTTTGTACAGTGAGACGACCGAGCCGCACACTTGCGCCAGCCATTCCGGATCGGCTTCCAACGCTTCCGTGCGCGGCAACGATTCGAGGATCTCGATGAACTTCTCTGCACGAAAGCCCTCCTGGCGCACTCCGGCCAGGCTCAATACCTTGGCCACGCGGCCGCGCGCGAATGGCAGACGGGCCAGCGGCGTGGCCGTGGCGGCGCGGGAAAACAAGCCGACGAAGCAGTGCTCGCCGAGGATCGCGCCGTGCGCGTCGGTATTGCGTACGCCGATGAAGTCGAGCTGGCTGTCGCGGTGCAAGGTACCTTCGACGTCGGCCTTGACGATCGCTAAGGTGTCGGGGCGTTTCGACAAGGTGTCGAAATCACCTGGAATGTTGGCCAAACAAGTGCCGTAGACGGGATGGGTAGTGTCTTGCAGCACGCCGATGCGGCTGGGGATGTCACGCTCTAGTTCACGCACGCCCGGCTTGACGCTGTAATAAGCGTAGCCGAAAAATTCAAAGCCTTCGCTCCTGGCCCACTCCAGGAAGGCAGCCACTTCCTGGCCTTCCGCGCCGTGGCTGGCGGCGCCGGCGGCAATGCTGCTCACGCGCTCAGCCATGGCGGGCGCATCGCGCCGCACAACGGCGGCATCGCGCGCCACCATTTCCAGTTGGGCGATCAGGCCCGCCAGAGCGGCGCCGTCCAGGTCTTCGGCCAAGAGGCACAACACATACGATTCGAGCGCAGCGCCGGCCTGGCCGACCGCAACCACGCTGCCGTCGGCAGCGCGGCGTACCGCCAGCACGGCATTCATCACCCCGCGCACGGCCACGCGCTGTTTGCGCATGGCCATCACGATCGAATCGACCAGGTAAGGCATATCGTCGTTTAGGATCAGCAAGGCGCAAGCCATGCCACCACGGGCGTCCGCGTAATGCAGCTGAGCGATCTGGCAAGCGCTGCTGCTCCGCTTGGACGCTTGCGCAAAGCCGTCCCACAGGACCGGCGCCAAGCTGTCGGGAGCGATGCCCACCAAATCCTCTTCGTCCAAGGAACCGAGCCAGAC
>PKWL01000124.1 GCA_003133225.1 Janthinobacterium sp. | reverse complement strand
GACTTGGTCTTTGTACTTGCGCGTCGTAGTGACGACGTGAGCTGTGCCTGTTCTAGATGCCATGACAACCAATATAGTCCATATATTCATGAAATACAAGTTATTTTAGTGACTACACTTTAAATGCGAAAAAAGACCTCATTTGGCGATCGTCCCTAGTTACATGGTACTAAAATGTGATTTCGTGGCTTGAAAAAGGCAGGAACTTCAGATTAGGCTGCGGAAAACCTGTTAAGGCAGAGACTGGAGCTGCGCGCGCGAAATTGCAGCTCCCCCTTTGCCGTACAACCCGTGCGCGGCAATTAAACTCCTTTGCTGCTTGCGGCGCCATCCTGCCAGCCGCCACCCAGGGCCTTATACAGCGACACCGTGGCCTGCAAGCGTTTTAGCTTCAACAACCCTAATTCGTTTTGAACATCCGATAACGCGCGCTGGGTGTCTAATACGGTCATCAAGTCTTCGGCGCCGACCCGATAGCGAATTTCCGACAAATTGAACGCGAAACGCGCCTGTTCCATTTCGGTCGTTTTCAATTGGCGCTGCTCATCGAGACTGCGAATCTGGCCCAGGACCGTGTCCACCTCCGACAGCGCAGCCATCACCGTGGCCCGATATACCTGAACCAGCTCTTGTTTTTGCGCAATCGCCAAATCACGCTCACCTTTCAGAAGGCCTGCGTCAAAAATGGGGGCGACCAGCGAGACACCCAGATTGGCGAGCAAATTGGGGCCATTGAATAAAGACAGCAATGCACTACTTTGCGCACCCGTCGCCCCCGTTAGGCGAATGCTGGGAAACAAGGCGGCGCGCGCGACAGCGACATTGGCATTGGCAGCCTCGAGTTGCGCTTCGGAACGCCGGATATCCGGCCGCCGCGACAGCAGTTCGGACGGCAAGCCGGGCGCAACATCAGGCAAGTTTATGGTATGAAGTCCGTAATTGCCCACCTTGAAGCTTTGCGACGATCGTCCCAGCAAAATGGCCAATGCCGACTGCGCCTCCCGCTCCTGTTGCATCAAATTGGGAATCGCGGCCTTCTGTCCGGCCACGGCCGAGCGCTGACGCGCCAGATCCAGCGGCGACGCCGTACCCGCGCTGCTTTGCGCCTCGACTAGCGTCAACACGTGTTCGGCATTAGCCACGTTCTCACGCGCGACGTCGAGACGATCGTGCAGCGATAACACCTGCAGATAGGTCGACACGATGCCGCTTGTCACGGTCAAGGCAACGGTCTGGCGATCATAGCGATTGGCTTTCAACGAGGCCTCGGCAGCGGCCCGACTGGCTTGATTCTTACCCCAAAAATCAATTTCGTAACCGACTTGCAACAGCCCGCTAGCAGAAGTGTTGGCGCTGCCGTTACTCCCCAGAGGCAGCTGACGGTTGGCACCGGAAGATATATCGACAGTGGGCAACAATGGCGCGCCCGCAATCCGCGCCTGCACCTCGGCCTGGCGCACGCGCGATAACGCTGCAGCAATTTCCAGGTTATTTTGCTGCCCTTCATCCACCAGTTGGCTCAGTTCGGCGCTGCCAAAGCGCTTCCACCAATTCGCATCAGGCCATTCCTGATCACCGAGCTCGCCGCCCTGGGCCCAGGCGGCTGGCACCGCCACGGCTGGCGGCGGCTCTGTTATGGGAGTCTTGTGAGCACAACCAGCTAACGCCGCGCACACCATGGCCAGCGCCGCGACTGCCGGGACGGGGACTGAGGAAAATTTTATATCGAAAATACCCGCAAGGCACTTCACGTATGGTCCCATTAGCGCTCTGGGGTCGCGCCGCGATTCGTTTGCGGCGCCGCGCCGGCTGGCTTGAGCGCGCTGGCAGCGTCGGACCAATTTGCCGCGTGCGCGCCAGGCGCCGCCGACATTGCCTGTTTTTGCTTGAGCAGCGATGCAGGCACCGGTCCGATCAGCAATTGCTCGCCGGCTGCCAGCCCCGATAGGACCTGTGCTTGGCGTTGATTGCGCAAGCCGACCTTCAGCTTGCGCCGGCTCAGTTGCGAATTAGCGTCCAGCACATTGGCGCTGTACAGGCCATCCGCATCCGGCCGGCCCAATAACGTCATCGGCAACAGCACCGCATCGTGCGCTTGCGCGACGATAAACTGCACTTGCGTGCTCATACCGCTCATCAGTTTCTGATCCGTATTGTTGACTTCAAACAGGACATTGTAAAAAGTCTGCTTGTCGTGGGCGCCCGTGCCTTCGGCCGGTACGGGGATCACTTGGCGCAGAGCTCCCGACCAATGTTGGCCGGGATAACCAGGTGTCGTGAAATTGGCAGTCATACCGCGGCGCAAGCGCGTCACATCCACTTCGGCGACGCGTGCCTCGACGGTCAATTTAGAAAGATCGGCAATCCGGATCAAAGGGGCAGCCGCTTGCGTGGGGCTCACCATTTGTCCGGCTCGGGCATTGAGCGCGACCACGGTACCGGAAATGGGCGCCAACACGAGGTTGTGCTGACGGCTATCCTCTTCTATTTTCAGGAGCGCTTCGGCCTGGCGGATTTGCGCATTAATTGAATCAACGCGGGCGCTGGCCGACGACATGCTCATGCGGCTAGATTCGAACGTATCTTCGCGCGTCGCGTTTTGCGCTTTGAGCTGAGTTTGCCGCTTAAACTGCAACTCGGCAAAATCCATTTGCGCCCGCTGATCTGCCAGTTCCGCCTGTAGTCGCGCCATTTGCGCGCGATTGTCCTCCATCTTAGCCGGTTGTAAGGTCGGCGTAATTTCAACGACCATGTTACCGGCTTGCACCGTATCACCGAGGGCCACCGCAACCTCCTTGATCTGACCGGCAACCTGGGCATTCGCATCGGCGTATTTGTTTAGCTGCAATTTACCTGCGGCGTCGACCGTTTGTTCAATGTCACCACGCTCAACGGTCACCGTATCAAACTTGACGGACGCGGGCGGGACGGCAACCTTCGGCAAAACCGCCGCCGACTTCGGCTGCTGCAGTACCTGCGCCAAGCCGACGCCGGCGCTAAGCAAGATCGCAAGTGCCGCTGCGCAAGCTAAGCGGGTGCGGCCACAGATGCGCGACAGCTTGCCAGAAAAAAAGGATGAAACTTTAGTCCGTTCAACAGTCATTAGGGTCGAGTCAACAATAAAATAAGCGGCGGCTTCCGTTGCGCTGGGTGATTGACTGCACCAGCAACCATGCGGGGCTGACAGAGCGGGTAGCTAAGTGCCAACGAAGCCCCCGAGCCCGGTATTTCAAATATAGGGCGTATTTTAGACCGAATAAGCGCCAGCTCCAAAACGCGGCGCAACAAATGGGTCACCATTGCTACTCATCCTGGCGCGCTTAAAAATGGCGACATTGCGCTAGCGCAAACGCCAATCGTCTTACCAAACACGGGCCGGGCAAGGCCGGGAAAGGCCGGGAAAGCCGGCGCCGTGCGGGCGCCCGCTTTCGCGCGGCCGGCTTGTATCCCAAAAACGCTGCAAGCGCTTTCGCGGATGGTCAGCGCCGTCGGCGCTTCGGCCCAGGCTGGCCTTTGTTGCTATTCCATCGTTGCCAACTGCGCTTATTGTATCCAATTTGCATTTATAAGAATATAATTTGCCAAAATATATTAATGCTTAAAATCTAAAAACGAACGTCAAACCCCAAGCCCAAGCTTATTCTTGGCAAATAATCATGCCGGCACCACTGTTCATCCATAGCGCCACAGCGCGCCCGGCACTACGCGAATTATGCCACCGCGGCCTAGCCTGGGGTCTTGGCCCCTTGCTAATCGGTATCGCTGCCGTGGTCTTGGCCATCGGCAGCGACTACGCAGGCCGTCTCAACCTGGCCATGTTCGGCGCCGAGCCGCTGCTGGCCTTTTTGCTCTTGCCCGCCGGGTTTGCCGCGCTGACCTATCTGGGTGCCCGTTTCATGCCGGGCACCCAGGGCAGCGGCATCCCCCAAACCATCGCCGCGCTGGACGCCACCGTCGTCATCAAGGACGACAAATTACTCTCCTTGCGCATTGCGCTTGGCAAGGCCTTGTTGACTCTAGGCGGCTTGACCATCGGCGCTTCGATCGGGCGCGAAGGACCGATGGTGCAAATTGGCGCGTCCATCATGCACGCCTTCTATGGGCGCGGGCCATTTCAGTGCGCGTCGCAGCGCCGGATCTTCGTGCTCGCCGGCGGGGCTGCCGGCATCGCAGCGGCATTTAACACCCCGCTCGCCGGTATCATGTTTGCCATTGAAGAACTGAGTAAAAAGCACGTTTTTAATGCGAACAGCTCGACCCTGATCACGGTCATCCTGTCCGGCCTGATATCCCTTTCGCTGCTGGGCAATTACACTTATTTCGGCACGACCGGTGTCAGCCTAGACTGGCACAGCAGTGCCCTCGCCATCCTCGTGTGCGGCGCCGTGGGCGGCGCTGCTGGCGGCGTATTTAGCCGCCTTTTTATCGGCGCCATGTTTTCCCTGCCCGAGCGGCTCCCCACCTTGATCAAACAGCACCCGCTGGCCTTTGCCGCCCTGTGCGGGCTGCTGCTAGCCGTGCTTGGATTTTGCAGTGGCGGCATGGTCCTTGGGACCGGGTATGAGCCAGCACGGTTGGCCTTGCAAGAAGATGTGGTGCTGCCCTGGTATTTTGGCATGACAAAAATGGCGGCGACCCTGTTGTCGTCCGTAAGCGGGATCTCCGGCGGCGTGTTCGCACCGTCCCTGGCGGTCGGGGCCGGCATCGGTGATAACCTCGCCGGCCTGTTTCCCGCCTTGGCGCCGCACGCCGCCATCATCTTACTGGTCATGGCCGCCTACTTGTCGGGCGTAACCCGCGCCCCTGTCACGTCCTTCATCATCATGATGGAAATGACCAACAGCCATCAAATGCTGCTTCCGTTGATGAGCGCGTCAGTGGCGGCGAGCGCCGTCTCCAAATGGATCTGTCCAAAGTCCCTGTACCACGCTCTCGCGGAAAAATTTCTGCCGCCAGCGGCGGCGCAGGCGGCAGGCTCGATCATGTTGCACCAACCGTAGTTTACCTAGGAGTTTTACATGCACGCTTTAAAATCACTCTCTGTCATCTTGTCCGGCTGCGCGATCCTCGGGGGCTGCAGCACGGCCCCCAAACTCAATGAACCGGTTCACGCGGCGCCGCTCGCGGCCGCTGCTGCAGGGCCCTCGTCGCGCACGGTCGCGACAATCAACGCCGCCAGCGATCCTTTGGACAACCCGGGCGGCGCACTGGCGCAACGCAGCGTATTTTTTGATTTCGATAATTATCAGATCAAGAGCGAATATAACCAACTCATCAGTGCCCACGCCACCTATCTGGAACAGCAGAAGGGGCGCCGGATCTTAATTCAAGGAAATACCGATGAGCGCGGCGGCAGCGAATACAACCTGGCGCTGGGTCAAAAGCGGGCCGAAGCCTTGCGTTCTGCCATGGGCACGCTAGGTGTTCCCATGGCGCAGATGGAAGCGGTATCCTTGGGCAAGGAAAAGCCGCGGGCCAGCGGCAGCGACGAAGCATCCTGGGCGCAGAATCGGCGCGACGATATCGTCTATAGCGCAAAATAAAAGCCGGTCGCGGCCAACGGCAGGCGCAAGGCGGCGCCTGACCGCAAACACGCCGTGCGCCGCTTTTGATCGCCCGCGCCCGCACGCGGCGCGAACCTCCCCACCCATTCATTGAGCGGGGCCAAGAGCAAATCGACCGGAAGTAGGCGTGCGCTTGGCCGCCCAGGCCATGAGCGCTGGCCTCTTTTCAAGATGGACCTGCGCCGCCGCGATGGCCAGCCTAAGCCGGGCGCAAGACTCGCTTTTTCGCAGCGCCATCCCCCATCCCACCGACCTTGTTGCCCCCTCTCGAGCGGCGCAACGGGCGTGCGCACTCGCGCCCATTCCTAGTGCGCAGCGTCCCGACCATGGGCCGCCGAGCCCCTCTTTCGGTGCGTTCGCGCTTTGCCGGGCACCGCCTCCTAGACTGGGTTGCGAGCACCTTCTACGCTCACGGACTAGGATGAGAAGAGGACAAAAATACATTATGATCAGGTGTGCTAGGAGTTCCACATGATTTTAAATAAGACGCTCGCCCTATGGCGCCAAGATTTCCCCTTGATTAATGAGCTGATCGCGCTCAAGGAAACCAGTTGGTTCAATCCTAACGTCGCCCGCGCCGCCGCTGCCTTGGCTGATGTCGGCTTAACGGCAGCGGACGTTGCAAACGCCAGCGCTCGACTGGGTCGCTTTGCCCCATATATCGCGCGCGCTTTCCCCGAGACGCAAGTTAGTCACGGGATTATCGAGTCGGAGATCCAGGCGCCCCCCCGCTTGCAGGCGGCGCTCGAACAGCGCTATACGATTGCCAGAAGTGGTTCGCTATGGATCAAGAAAGACTTTCAACTGCCGATCTCCGGCTCGATCAAGGCGCGCGGGGGGATCTACGAGGTTCTCAAGCATGCGGAGGACCTGGCGCTCGAGGAAGGTTTGCTGAAGATAACGGACGATTACGCATTGCTCGCAAGCGATGATTTTCGGAAATTCTTCAACCGGTACAAAATTGCGGTCGGCTCCACAGGCAATCTCGGCCTATCGATTGGCATGATGGGCGCGCGCCTGGGCTTTCAAGTCACCGTCCACATGTCGGCAGAGGCGCGGCAGTGGAAAAAGGACCAGTTGCGCTCGCACGGCGTCACGGTCGTCGAACACGACGCCGACTTCAGCGCGGCCGTGGCGCAGGCGCGCAGACAAGCCATTTCTGACCCCTGTTGCCATGTGATCGATGATGAAAATTCGACTTGCCTGTTCTTGGGCTACGCCGTGGCAGCGGAGCGTTTGAAGCGGCAACTCGATTTTGCGGCGCGCACGGTAGATGCCGAACATCCTCTCTTTGTGTACTTGCCTTGCGGCGTGGGCGGTAGCCCCGGTGGCGTGGCTTTTGGCCTCAAGCTGGTCTTTGGCGATACGGTCCATTGCCTCTTTGCCGAACCGACTCACTCTCCATGCATGCTGCTCGGAGTCTATACCGGCCTCCATGATGCAGTGTCGCTTCAAGATTTCGGCATCGACAACAAAACGGCAGCCGATGGCTTGGCGGTGGGCCGTCCTTCGGGCTTTGTGGGCAAAGCCATGCAGCGTCTGGTTGACGGCTATTACACGGTTTGCGATGAAGAACTTTTTCGACTGCTGGCCTTGATGGAAGAAACCGAGGGCATGCGCCTTGAGCCTTCGGCCTTGGCCGGCGTCCCTGGAATGGCACGCGTGTTGACGGAACAGCAGGGTTACCGAGTTCGCATGCGACTGACGGATTCGCGACTGGCTCATGCAACCCATCTTGTTTGGGCAACCGGAGGCAGCATGGTGCCGGAGCCTGAAATGACCGGCTACCTGGCAACGGGCAAAAAATTGTTGCAAGAGGAGGCCGCAGGCGCCGCCGGGGGCCAGGACGGAATCGACTTTTTCCAAACCAGGCATGGCCAAAATTCAGGCGGCAGCGCCGGCTAAGCCGGGTCCGCTTCGTCTTTTCTTGCCGTCAGAGCATGATCAGGTCGACAGTGAGCGTCCAAGTTTCTTTTGCACGGAATCGACCTTGCTTTTCAGTCGCCCGCCCGGCGCGGCCCGGTAATCGATCTTGATGTGGGTTCCAACCCGATCGCAATCTGCGCGCATGGCCTCGAAACAGGCGGTCACGACAGCCATCACGTCGGCCCACTCGCCTTCGATGATGGTGCCCATCGCCGTTAGTTGGTACGGCAATCCACTTTTGTCGATGATATCGATCGCGCGCGCGACATAGGTGCTCACGCTTTCGCCTTGGGTCATGGGCGACATCGAAAATTCTAGCAGTACCATGGATATCCTTTATTTGTTGGGGTGTCACCAATGTTGCCCATCAGTGGCTGGCCCACTATACAAGAAAGCAAGAAAGCCGATGTGACCTGGTGATGAAAGCGTCCGATAAAAGCATCTGCCGCGCGCCAAAGAAGATGTGAAGCGAGCCGGCACGCCGAGCCGGGCCTCCGACCCGAGGCTTGTGCGGGCTGCTCGACACGGCGACATGGGCCAGCTCGGTTGCGCCTCTATACGCTCCGGCCTTGCCCTAGGAGCCTGTCGGACTT
>PKWL01000036.1 GCA_003133225.1 Janthinobacterium sp. | reverse complement strand
TTCCGAATTCTGCGTGCTCCCCTATATAGGATGCAACATGCCAAGCTTGCAGGGAGCGTACATCGGCGACGCCGGCGGAATCCATCCAGGCGCTGAAATGGGCGACCGCATTCGAATACGTGAGACGCGTGTGCGAGTTGCGCAGCGTGGCAACAAAAAATTCGATGAGGGCGCCGGCGCCGGCGGGGCTAGTGGCGGCAATGGCGGCCGGCACCTGATGCGGTGGCGGCGCGGCCGGATCGAACGCGGCGCGGTTGCCCGGCGTCATTGAATGAGTGAATGAATGAGTGCGCATCGTGCTATCCAAGAGTCACTGTACGCCAAGTTTACGGCGAGTTGCGTGGAATAACCTCGGGTTATTCGACGTAGCAATCGTCCATCATTGGGTCGCTTGCATAAACGACTCTTCTGTAACAAACGGTTTGTCGAACGCAACACGAGCGGCGGACATCCCCCGCATGAACGCCCATAAAATGGCATTTAAGAAAACAAAAACACCGGGCGAGTGCGCAAAACAACGCGGACTGATCACATCTCCATCAAAGCCAAACTTATGCCCGTCTTTTGTGGACAGACCTGTGGATAAGTCAGTGCGACGCCCTTCCGGCCCGCTGCCGGTGCGAGTTTCCAGAAATGCTTTTTAAATAGGCACTTTGGGAAGGTCCCTGTACGTGCTCACTTTGCCTTACCGTTTGAATGGGAAATGTCGGCCAGGACCTTTTTGCCGGGAGCTGACAGAGATACGCTGACCGCCACGGCCGACGTTGTGCTGGCCCAGATCGACGCCGAATGTCAAAGCCAGGCAAAGCGGCGGATCGGATAGAAAACGCAGGCCGGAGCGTTTGCCGGCTTTGGACGTGCCGGCGGCGGCCATGGTTGTGGACTATCTCTGCAACCGGCTCCACCACAGTAAATAAGTCTAATATGCGCGTATAGTTGATAATGAGAAACTTTTTAATTGAGGGTAATAATGGGTTTAGACGACCGCGATTACATGCGTGAGCGTGCGCGCAGGCGGGATATCGCTGAAAATGCCCGGTCGAATGGGTCCGGATGGGGTAAGTCTCCTACGTCCTCAAAGTCATCCATGCGGGGAGCGGGTTGGGGGCCGTCCTTGTGGCTTGCTTCAGTCGCGGCAGCTTTTTATTGCGGGGTACTATTTCAGTCCAGTCATGCTGATTCTAGTAGGCGAATTATCGGTTCGGCCCCTGCAGGTGCAGGCTCAAGCGATGTTCACCACCCGCTTGAGCGGTTCACGGGAGCGCTATCGGGTACTTTTGGCATCGAGACGTCTCCTGCTGTTTCTTTTCCGGAAAACGGGAGTCTTCATCTCTACGGCCCACCGGTCGATGGCGGAGCAGAACTCATCATCGTTTCCAATAAATTACAGCCCGAAATGAATTATTTTGTGCGGGCGTCTGACTGGTTACAGGGGCGCCGGTATTGGATATATTTGTTCAAGGAGGCGGTTATGAGGCTAAGACATCGTTGCCCTTCGGTACATACCGAATTACCTACGCTCAAGGTAAAACCTGGTATGGCATCGAGAAGCTTTTTGGACGAGGAATGATTGTTAACGAGGGACTGAACCCTACGCTGCTGTACCAAAGTGGACCCAACCAAACTACTGGCGCAACGATTGCTTTTGGATCCGAAAGCAACGGGAATTATCCAACCAGGCCGGGTCGAATAAATCCCGTTGACTGATTGACCTTAAGACTCGTTTATTGCAATAGCTTAACTCGCCCCGGAACACCCGCTGCCACAGTGGGCGCCGACGGCCGCGGGACGGCTTTCGTGCTGCGCATCGAGCCTCGCCACTGCGGGCATCAATCCTTCTCGATGCGCGCGGCGAACAGCAGGTGGCGCGCGCATGTCCGCCTTCCGCCACGCTTTGCCGCGAGTAGAGCGTGCGCCGTGGCCAAGCATAAGCTTGGGCGTGATTGACGAAATTGACGAAAATTCAAAGTCAATTCTGGACATGCTCGCTGAAGACCAGTAAACCGCCAAATATTGAACGTCAACTGTTGGTTTTTCGGTTGCCACTCCGGCCAGATTTGCTATCATGGTAGGAATTATTCATACCGTTTACATGAAAGGTACTTCTATGGCTACCTCCGAGAAAATCAGTATTGCCCTGCCGCCAGAAATGGTTCATATCGTTCGTGCCGCTGTCGCGACCGGTGAATATGCGTCCAGCAGCGAGGTTATTCGTGACGCATTGCGCGACTGGACATACAAGCGCAGCTTGCGCATGCAAGGCATTGCCGAGCTGCGCGGTGTCTGGCAGGAAGCGTTGAGCGACAAGACGCCCGGCATCTCGGCTGACGACGTGTTGAATCGCCTTGAACGCAAGTACCAGGCAATCGCCAACGCTGCGGGTGCGGCGAAGTGATGCAGATAGAGCTTTCGCGCTACATCGAGGGTGATCTGGATGTTATCGCCGACTTTATCGCCCAGGACAATCCAGGCCGCGCAGTAACATTCATCCAGGAAATTCGTGGAAAGTTTTCTGACATCCAGCGCGAACCGTTAATTTACCAATTACGTCCGGACATTGGCGAGGACGCTCGCATGGCCACCGTTGGGAATTATGCAATTCTATTCCATATCGTGGGAAACGTCATACGGGTCGAGCGCGTTGTCTACGGCGGCCGCAACTTGCCGGGTGTTTTCGATCCGTCATGAACCATTTCAAAACTTTTTTGCAGATGGTTTGGCGTCAACTCAGATTTGCAATTAATGTGACACGCGCCCTTTTATTTTTTTGGGCGTAATTTTCCGGTTGCCGGGCTGAATATTACGTTCCGGTTCTTTTTTTTCAGTGATTTTGCCGATTAATTTGTTCACCACGTACCCGCCGGTGATGCCAAAAGCCATGTGCATGACAACCTTGCCAACAGATCGAGCGGTGGATAATTGTTCGCGGCCCTTCGTGTAGGGATGCGTTGGATTTTCTTCGGCAGGCTTTGGGCGCGCGACTTTTTGTTCTTCTTTTTCGTTTACTTCCGATTTATTGCGATCCTTGGGCTTTTGGAGAGCCTCCGGCGAGGCTGCCGGACCAGCTTGGGATTGTGAGGGTTGTACCGGTGTGTGCGCTTGCGCCTGGTTGCCGACGCTTTGCCAGCGGGCAGCAACTACTTTCGGCTTTGCGTCAGGAGTCGCCGCCAGAATTTCCGGCTGTATGACCGATACCGTCGGCGCCGATTTGCGAGTTTTCCATGCTGCGATTTGCGATGCGCTGATTTGCTCGGCGGCAGCGATTTCCAACATGCTCGGCATGGCGGCTAATTGCGCTTCCCTGTCCATCCTAAGTTCATAAGCGGCTTTAACCGACGCTTTTGCCGCTTCAAGCAGTAAGGCATCGGCTGCGTTGATGTAGATCCCGGCAGGGTCGATTTCGGCCTCTGTTGCAGCTTTCGTCTTGTCCTCTGATTTAGAAATATCCATAGCCCCCGCCTGTGGTGTGCTTGTGAGGACGTCCTGCGACGTTTTAAATGAAACCCGAATTTATTTCAAACTTGCCAGCTTTTTCTGCTGTCACCAATTTCGAAAACGGTAAATAATTTCAGGCGAAGGAGTGTAAGCTCCACCAGGATTACGACACAGGTAATAGACCGGCAGCATCGGCAGCGTCATCAACGCCGGAAGGATGCCGATGGCCGCCGCGGTCAAAAAAGTGAGAAGCTGAATGATTGAGCCGGCCAACCCGATCACCAAGCTGGTCCTGAAAAAATTGATGACCACGATCTTTGCGTAAATCAGGACGCCGAACCACGCCACGTAGGCGCCTTGGCGCCGAAATGAGCCATGCGCGCCCGAACGCGTCCTAAGATACAAACCTAAAACGATGACGGCAAAGGCGATTGCGGCCAATAAAAACGATGCCGGACTGAAAAAGCGATAATCGAAACGGCGCTTGACGTGGACGTCGAAGAAAATAACGCCTGCGGCGGCAATAATGAATCCCGCCACGATTGCGAACGATTCAATCTGCTTCATCATCATCTCCGGGTGATTAAAGTGACAACTTGCGTAAGCCAAGCCGTTCAAACGCCGGCGCGGGGTCTAGACCGCAGGCTGCCCATGGAATCGCTTTCGTCAAAAACGAATCAAATTCGCCAGGCAAAACGCTCACCCGCCATTGACCGATTTTCATCAGCCGGGATGGATTTCCATTTCCATCGGTGCGGCTTACCAGCCCCACATGTCACAGCTCCAAATTTCATGCATCGCACGGTCCAGGCTCGCCCATCGCCCTCCAACTGATTAGCCCAGCAAGGACAGCCGGTGCATGGGATCGTAGTAAATCGATGGCACGTGACGGCCGATCTGCTTGTCGAACTTTAGTTGAACGACTACATTGACGGTCATGAACAGCATGTTCAGGATGGTCGCCAGCTCGATGCCCTGCCCGGTCGGCGACGATTTGATCAGCAAGGCCAGTCTGAAATAAGCGTCGCGCGGCGAATTGGCGTGCGTCGTGGTCAAGCCGCCGGGGTGCCCCGAACTGAGCACCCCCGACAGGTAAAACATCGCCTCCGGGCCGCGCAGCTCGGCCAGGATCACGCGCGTCGGCGTCTTCCGCATGACCGAATGCACGACGTCCTCGGCCGATGCGCCCTCGCCCGCCGCATCTTTGCGGTAATACAAGGCGTTGCTGTTCGGATGGCTTTGCAGCGGCATTTCCGGCGTATCTTCCACCGTGATCAGCCGCTCGGAAGGATCGATCAACTCGATCAACGAGCGGATATACGATGTTTTCCCGCTGCCGGTGGCGCCCGACACGACGATGTTTTGATACAGCGCGATGGAACGTTCCATGAACGCGGCCCACTGGCCGGTACTGGCCAAACCCCACAATGCCTGCTCGTCGCTACTGATATGAGGCGCATAAAAGGCCCTGCGCTTGGGGCTCAAGGCGAGCGCGCATTCATGCCGGGTGCCCTCGTAATACCCCTTGGCCACCAGATCGGCGTGTGGGAAAGCGGACGTGGCATGCTTGCGGATATTGAGGTAGAACGTGTGCTCGGGCGCAGTGGGCGGGTGCGTCATTT
The DNA here is from genome assembly GCA_003133225.1 of Janthinobacterium sp. GTDB lineage: Bacteria > Pseudomonadota > Gammaproteobacteria > Burkholderiales > Burkholderiaceae_D > Janthinobacterium. The sequence continues at coordinate 40,389 of PKWL01000036.1, read as the reverse complement.
CGATCCGCTCGCCCGACGGCAGATAAGCCGACAGGCTGGTGTGCTCGCGGTCGAACGGTTTTCCGGAATAATTGGACAGGTTGGCGCCGATGGCGTCCAGCGCCCCGTAATCGAGCCCGGGCACCATGACGCGCAGCCACGCGCCATGGCGCCAGAGCCAGACTTCACCAGGGCGGTTCACGGCGATCTCCTGCACGCTTTCGTCGGCTAGAAACGGGTCCATCAACTTGAACCGAAAGCGCAGCGCTTCGAGCCCCGCCTCAATCTGTGCTGGCGTACTCATTTTGAGCCGGCCAGGACCAAGGCATAGACGGTGGAAAAATCCAGGTCGCGCGCCGTCGTGATCCCCACGCGGGCGCCTTGAGGCAGGTACAACGATGGCGCGACATCGCTGTTTTGGCGCAGTATTTCGCCGGCCGCGGTGGTCCCTGTCGCCTGCGTATTGCCTAAATTTATTTGCGTATTCCCGCCGCTGGAACTCGATTGCGTCGTCGCCACGGCCACGCCGTCCTGCAAAATCGAGAACATCAAGGCGCCGCCGTAGCGATCCCAAAACTTGTTGTCGACTTCACCGCCAATGCCGGCGCGGCCCAGCGGATCGGTAGCGGGGGACGCCAAGGCAATGACGACGCCTTTGGGCGTGACGGCGCGGGTCCAGAGGACGAACACCGCCTTGGCGCCGTGCGCCATGCCGCGCGCATATTCGCCATCGATTTTCGTTCCGCGCTCCATCAGGACGACGGCTCCATCCATCGACAGGACCGGGTAATCCGTCAGGCAGGCGGTAAAACCCATCTGGTCGGTCATGATGGCCGTATCGAGATTGCAAGTGATGCTGGTGCTCTTAATGAGCGTCATGTGCTGATTTTGCATATAGGACGCCGAAGATCCAGGCGTGGAAGTCGGTATCAGCATGCCCGATAGCGCTGTTTGCCCGCCCTGGGTCGGCCCGCCGGCGGCTGACAGCATGACGGGGTTGCCGCTGGCGGCGCCTGGAAACGCGGCGGCGGCGCTGTTTTTCGGCTCCGCGCCATCCAAACCGCCAAAGTCGCCCGTCAGGCTGCGCGCTGTCGCCGCTTGCCGTTCCGCCCTGATGCGCTCGGCCTCCGGATTGGCAGCGGCGCCTTGCTGCTGATTTTGGGCCCCGCTAGTTTGTCCGGCGCTCGCCATACCGGGCGGCAGTTCTTGCGCCAAAGCGCCTTGACTCCGAAAGACGCCTCCATTTTGCGCTGGCTTGGCCGGATACGGATTTAAGTCCAGCGGCACGTTCAATTTCTGGTTTTTCCCCGCCGCGTTATCACCCTGTTGGACGGGCGCCGGCGCCTCCGCCTCCGCCTTGACCGCCTTGAAATAGATCCCGCCGAGGAGAATGACGGAGGCGGCTGCCGCCGTAAAAATACCGATCAGTCTTTGCCCGGGCGTGGTGCCTATTGACGCTGCTTCCTGCAGCGCAGTGCGGTCCTGGTCGGCGGCGACGATTTTCTTTTTATTAAGGAACATTTGCGCCCTCCCCTTTGATCACGCGCTGTACTCCGGCCGACGCGGTATAGGTCGTGTTGGCGCCATTGGCGCGAAAGCTGCCGTTGATCAGGCATGCGGCCGCGGCGCCGCGGCGTATCATCAGGTGCCGGGCGGTGCGATGGACGACAAAAATATCCTTTTCAACGTGGAAATTGACCCGCGCTTCGCTGCCGTCCTCCTCTTTGGCAAAAACCACGGGCATGGGATTATTCGGCGCGAACTCGATAAACGTCATTTCCCCATTGTCAAATACTGCGATCGGCAGCAACTCGTCGGGCCCGATGAAGCCGTAATCGCCATTTAATGCGTGGCCATTGACGGCGGCCGGCCCTGCCTTGGCGACGACGGCGTTCATCGCGCCGCTCAGCCTGGTATCGATCAGCGCGCCCGGGCTCATCGTCTGTGCTGACGGCGACAGCGACTCGGGCGGATATTGAAAATCGACATGGTAGGTCAGCCCTTGCCGTTTGTTCGACATGGCAAGATCGAACCAGTATTTGCGCCGGTTGGTGACGACCCGCAAATTCGTATCGCCCAGCAATGCCTTTGGCTTGATGAACATGACGTTTCCCTCTATCTTGATGTTCCATGCTTCACGGTCACCGATGCCAAATTCGATCTTCGTTTCGTCCTTGCCGAACTCGATCTCCAACAAGCGTCCTGCCTTGGCCTGCAAGCGGATCACGTCGCCCGTGTAGCGGATCGTCTGAAATCGTGCATCCATATTCCTGCGGTTTGGCACGGCCTTGCGCACGGATGCATGGACAGGGTGTATCGGTGTGGGTTCGGCATGAGAAACACCGCTGCAGGCGAACATGGCGACGCAAGCGAAGACGCGCAGTTTCATCATTTCTTGCCCACCCTAGGCGCCACGGCAACGGCATCGGAAACGGGGACCTGGCTCATTGGGAAAACCGTCGGGAAAACGCCGGCCGGCTGTGGGGCGGCGGCAACCGCGATCCGCGCCTCTTCAGTTTCCTTGTCGCGCCGATAGTTCAGCGCCTGGAAGCCGGCGAAATTGGCGGTGATGCCTTCCGCGCTCGTCGGAATCGCCGCCGGATCATACGTAAAAGTAAACGTGGAAACATAACGCTGTGTCGTCGCCTCATTGGCGCCGATCCGCCTTTCCTTGTCGTACCTAACTTGCGCCACCCTGTTCCTTGGCGAGTCGGACGGCAAAAATGACACGCTGATGTTCTCCAACTTGATTTGATCCTTTGCGCTCAGTTTGTTTAACAGGGCGTTCGGATTACGCTCGGGCCGGTATTCTTCGTCAAAAGCGCCTCGAATGCCAGGCTCGCTCATGACATAGACGGTCAGGTAATTGTTTTCTGATTCGGCGCGGGTAAAACCTTCCCTGGCCCTGGTATAGCGGATCAGATCGGCGAGCATCATGCGCTCGTTTTTCGGGTCGGCCATGTCGATCCTCTCCTTGCCGACATGAACGTCCGCGTTACCGGTGAGGACGTCAACGCGCGCGAGCACGGGGATGAACTCATGCAGATGCGACAGCGACGCCGCGGCGACGATGCCGATCACGCCAACAGTCCAGCCGGCGATGGCAAAAGCGCGCCACCCCTGTGCCCGCTTTTCCAGGCGGTCATTTTCCGACTCGTCAAAATCAATGTTTTCGGCAAAGAATGCCTCGGCCGTTTTGGGCGTTTTGAAGCTCATCACGCGGCCCCTTCACGGCAAACCACATCGGATACGGAAACCGTCGGCGGATTGATGCGCCGCACTTGGCCGGAGCAGCCCGGCGGAGGCTGCATTGACGAACACCCGGTCAGCGCAAGTGCTAATTCAAGGACGGTGAAAATGACGATCGTTTTCATCAGGCTGTTCCCTTGTTATTGACCCCGGGTAAGGCGGATCAATTTCTCGACCCCACCTCCCGCCGACCCGCCACTCCCGCTTGTCATGCTCGCCACCAGTGTTTTCATTTCCAGCGCCACCAGCAACATCGGGAAGAAAACAAAATTGATTTCAGCAACCAATTTCACAATGTTGAGAAAATTACTCGGCGAAGCGCCCACGCTCACCGGCGGCGCTGCACCGGTCGCCCAGGCCTTGATCGCCTGTGCGACGGAGGTGGCGTAAGAGGAGGTGCCCCCGGCCGTTGTCAGGCTTTTGATAAGTTTCTCCATGGCGTCCATGTACGTCTGCGCGATGCCGATGAAAAACACGACAAACAAGGTCGCCATCACGGTCAGAAAGACAAAATACAGGGCCGTGTTCAGCCAGGAATAGAAATAGCTGCGCGTCTGCGGCCAGAAAAGGCAGAGCACGAAAAACGGACCGACCGCCAGCACCAAATTCAAACCGAGTTTGGCGTACAGCATGTTGAATGCGCAGGCGACGAGCAGCAGCGAGCCAACAATCGTGATGTCGAGCATGGCGAAAAACAGTAAAAATCCCCCGCCGATATTCCATCCCGAAAAGGCATCGACGGCGCCTGAGCCGACCCCTGCAATGAGATCGATCAGGTTGCTGCCCAGCGTGTCGAGAACCGTATTTGGATTGCCGGTATTGCCAATCGCCGCCGACAAGCCGTTTGGCAAAGCGCTCAATGTCCCCGACACCCATATTCCGTAGTACGAGCTGCACGCCATCAGGACCAGCATCATGCCGATGCCTCTTTGTATCCAGTCCAGCATCGGATTGTTGACCTTGCCCTCCAGAACAAGCAGCGAATAAACCAGCAAGGAAATGGCCAGCATGGCCCAGCCCACCGGCACCACGTAAGCGCTCATCCCGGCAGCGGCGTGACTCATGACGCCGCCGATTTTGCTATCGATGTCGCCGAACAAGTCCGAAAATATGCTGCTGGTCATGGCGCTTCCATGTCGGTTAGCTTGCTCAGTGAAGTTTCATGAGGTCTTTGGCGCCGGGTCCGCGGCATTCTTTGAAGACAGATGCCCTGCGGCGCTGGTCGATGATGCCGTCCATTTGACCTAAAGTTTCGCAGCTGGCGCCGGGACTCCCGTTCTTTTTTTCAGCAAGGCATGCGTCAGTCGCCGTTTCCCATGGCTGAAAATTGCCTGCGCAGAACTGATCGGCCAATAGCATGGAATCGGCCTTCACCGCCGTTTCTTTTGGGCCGCATCCGGCCACCGAGGCCAGCACACACGCCAGCGTCAAAATACGTTTTGCCTTGCTCATAAAATCCACCCTTTCAGTTGTTGTTGGCGTTAGCGCCCCAGCGCGTGTTCATCGGCGCGCTCAACGATTGCTGCGTCGTCTCCGAGTTATGCGCCCGGGTCAGGTCTTCGTCGGCCTTTTGCATCATGGCCACCGTCTGCAATTTCATCTGCTCGTTTTGCATCTTTACCTGCTCCACCGCGATCCTGCCTTGCAAGTCCTGCAGCGCTTTCGGATCCGACGTGGACGTGATCGAATTGACGAACTGCTGCAGTTTGCCGATGTTGCTTGCCGTCTGGTCATATCCGGCTTGCCCCACATATTTGTTCATCGACAGGGTTTGCCATTCCTGGTTGCAAGCGGCGACGGCGGCGGGATCCGTATAGCGTGACGAACAGGTTTGCGCCTGGTTGCTGGCGGCGATCTGGTTCAAGGTGCCGCTGATACCCGACAGGGAGCCGGCTTGCCCGCTTTTCAAAGCCTGGTATGCCTTCTGATAGTCGGCCGGCAGGTATTGCGCCAATAAATCGTTGTTCATCAGATTGCCGATACTGCGCAAGCCATTCATGGTATTGAATGTCTGCTGAAGTTGCGCATATTGCTGCTGCAGCGTGAGCACCTGCTTGACGTACTGCGCGTAATTCGCATTTTGAAATATCGTTGCCGGCACGTCGCTCGTGATCGTCACCGGCACTTGCGCCTTAGCGAGCTCGACAAGGCCGACGGCAACTGCGATGGAAATGCAAAATCGATGCCGCATCACGTTCTCCTTTTAAAAAATTCCGGCACCCAAACCCGCGGGTCGCTTCCAAGGCGAGCCATGATGTCGCGCGCGATCACCGTGTTGTCCTCGCTGCCCGAGAGCACGGCAAGCATGTTGTTCATGCCCGACAGGTCGGCACAAACGACAACGGACTCATTCCCTTTTTTAAGCAAGAACTTGCCCGGCTTATCGAGCATGCCTTGCTGGACGAGCAGAAATTCCGTTTCGCTGAGTTTGAGTCCATCGATGTAGTCATGGCGGTCGGCCGCCGCATTCGGAAAGATGAACTTTGTCGGGAACTGGCCCAGAAGCGTTGAGGCCAATACCCCACTCGTGGCGTCGCTCGCATTTTGCAGGCTAAGGCCAATGACGCCATCTTGTTTGCGGATTCGTCGCGCCTTGTTTTCGATGATGCCTTGCAAAAATTCGTCTTTGAGCGCCGTGGACGCTTCGTCGATATCGATCGAGTACGGGCTGCCTGCGGCCGATTGATTAATTTTATGCACGATGCACATCAGGATCGGCGTCCTGGCGAACGGGACACCGAGAAACGACGTCATGTCGAAGCCGAAATCATTGGCGTTCTCGAGGTCCAGTCTGTCCTCTTCACAATCGAGCACCCAGGCCGCGTTTCCGCCTTCCACCCAGCGCCCAAGGACGTTATGGAGACTCGCTTTGCCGGACTTTGGCAGCAAGTCGCGGATGCGCGCCCAGCGCCGGCCCGTGTGCAGTTTGTAGACTTCGGCGACGGACCGCTGCAGCAAAACCTCGTCCTCGACGCACGGCGCGTACGTTTCATCCTGCTTGGCGCACCACTGGGCCAGGCCGATGATGAACTGGCGGTTCTCGGGGGTGTCGGGCAGGGAGAAAGGCGCGATGCCGGTCGGCTCTCCGCTTTTAAAACGGAAATAGCGCCCGCCAAGCGCGTTGATGAAAATTTCCTGCCCGCAATCGGCGTCAAACGCGAAGCTCTTGTAGGGCCGCTTGCCGGCCATGTTCGTTTTACGGGTAAGTGCCCGCAGCAGCGTTTGCACCACCGTTTTACCGGAACCGTTGGCGCCGAACAGCAGGTAGTTTCCGCTTTCCTTGCGCATGACTTTTTCCATCTTCGGCAGCACGTCTTCATCGTTCTCTTCGTACTCGAGCGCGGTGTCCTGTTCTGTCAAAGCCTGGCGGCTGACGTGATAATTGACGAAATACGGCGCCCCGCTGGTGGTTTCCAGCATGGCCAGCGGCATGCCCCATTGACTGCCTTGGGGGTTTCCCGTGCAAAAATTATGCATCGGGAAAAAACTGCTGAAATTATCCGTGCTGATCGGCATGGCGCGCACGCGCTTCATTAAAAAATTCGCTGGCAGCATGCTGAAGTATTGCGTGATCAAGGTGCCGCGGCGTTCGCGGATGACGCCTAACGCCCTCGCCTCCAGCGCCGCCACGGCTTCACCGACGCCGATGTTGACCTCCTTGATGCTCTCGCCATAGATCGCCAGAATGAATTCATGTTCACAAATCCCATATTTGCCCGCCTGCAGCTTCTCGCGCGCGTCTTTCAGCTCGCTTAACATCAAGCTGTTCTGCTCCGCGCTCCCGATTTGCGATATCTGGCGGTCCAGAAATTTATCGGCCTTGTTGATCGGCAAAAACGTCAGCGACTGGCTCAGTACGTATTCACAAGGCAAGCGCAACAAGCCATGCAGCAGGTCGGACCCAATCTCCATGTCGCCGCTGCCATACGGCGCCTTCAAGCCGAGAATGCCGACATACCTTGATTTTGCCGGTGATTGTATTTCAATGATTTCCCCGCCAAAATGGAGGTCGTTACGCTGAATCGCGTAGCGCACCGAAGCGTTGCTAACAGCCACCGGACCGCTTTCGCCGCCATTTAATAGTTGGGAATAAAAGTGCGCGAGCTCGGAGGTGATCGCGCCGTCGCCCTGCGTTTGGCTGCCAAGGAGCGTCGGATGATAACGGCGCAGGCTGACCATCATTTGCTGCGTGATCTTGTGCAACTCCTCCATGCCGGATGCGATCGCGCGCTTGCGCTGCCCGTCGGTGTTCGACAGCGTCTTGGCGAGCTTTTCCGCGCTGCCCGCCGCCGTGCGATAGACGGGAGACAGATAGAATTCGTTGATGAAAAAATCCTTGCCGCTAAGGCGCCTCGCGTATTGGCCATTGAGCTCAGAAGAAAACCAGTTGTCGTACGAGATGCCCGAGAGGTCGTAGGCGAGCTTGCGGCGAACCAGGTGGGTCCAGAGGGCGACTTTGGTATTTTTAGCTCCGATACTGTTGATGGTAGAAAACCATTGGCGCGCGAGGCCGTTGATGTCCTCGTTGGCCATGGTCTCGAACGGGACGCCCGAAAGACGAATCGACTGCGTGATGTCGCCATCGATCGTGCCGCAGGTGTGCGGATCGTACTGCAACGAATACGGGATGTATTCGGTCGCAGTTTTTTCGTAGTCGTTACTGGAAATTGGCATAATCGCTTTTCCCCGCCTTCAATGGACTAGCGGTGAAAGTGATGACGCCCTGGCCGTGTAAGCCCTTGTTCCTGATGAACCCTGACAGATTGAAAAAAGTATGGTTGATGCCGGCCCAAAGCGTTGCGACCCAGTGGACGTCGTCCGCCGTCTTGATGACGAACCACAGGTGCACGGGAAACAATGCGATGGCCCAAAAGCCGAGGAGCCGGAACAGGGCAAGCCCGATGATGCATTCCGCGATGAACACGGTAATTGGCACATAGGCCACCATGGCGGGACGCTGCCCGGCCCGCAGGACCGTGCTTTTATCGAGAGGTTCCATACCGCTAGACGCCCGAAATGCCGCCGGAGGTACTGACCGCGCCCTTGATGAAGACGACGATCGCCACCACACCGAAAGCGATGGCGGTCCCTAACATCGAAGTGATAAACATTTTCTTTGGGTCGTGGCCACCTAGGAAATTGCCCATTTTCCAATTGATCGCTGTGACCAGGATGGCGAGCGCGCCCAGTACGCCGACCAGCCCATAAATGACATTGAAAATACTTTCCGCCGTTTGGCGCAGGCTTTGGGCTTCGGCCGGGCAAGCGACTAAGAGAGAGGCGTAGCCAGCCAAAATGACGGCCGTGTACGTTTTGCTGAAGCGCTCGCTCTGCACTGCCGAAACAAAATCAAATAATTTCATGTTGCTTCTCCGGTAATTGAGTAATTGGTTATTGGTTATTGGTTATTGATCGAATAATTCCAGACTTTCCACTTCTTTCGGCTCCTGCACTCCCGCCTTCGGTTCTGGCATTCCCGCCGTCCTTTCCCGCTCATTCATCCCCAACTGCACCGCTTGCACCTGCCTTGTCTGAGGTGCCTGAGGTGCCCCGGGCGTCGCGGCGCTGGCCATGATTCGTGCTGCATAGGCATTGCTGACGATGGCGAAGATATTGCCGGAGTTGTAACCGCGCAGCGCCGCAAAAGTCGCGTCGTCGCCCTTAAAACCCGCCTTCACGGCTTTTGCGTGGAAGTCCTGAAACACGATCTGCGCATAGTGCAAGCTCGTGCACGCATCAAAGGACTGGCGCCACGTCACGCCGAACGCCAAGATGTTCGATACGTGGATCTGTGCCAAACCGACCGAGAATGTCCTGCCTTCCAAAATCAGCTTCTCGGCTGTCGCCACCGCCTGTGCCATGTCGCGCGGCTGCTGGAGCAAAGTATCTTTGCCATCCATCCCGATGGCAAATGGATTGAAATTAGATTCGCGGCGAACCAGTGCGGAAACGAGCCTTGCATCCATGCCTGGCGCGCACTGCTCGATTTGGGATGGGAGATCGAAATCCATTAATTGGCGCCGGCGGCGTCCAGCTTGCTTAATCTCCACCCGCGAAAATCGACATACACGTTTTCGGCCTTTGCGCAATTTTCTTGTGCGAACATAATTGCATCGGAAAGATTTCTCCAGACCTTTAAAATGCCGCGCATTGTTTCAATTCCGTAACGCTGTATTTCCTGCCCGTGAAATGCAATTTCAAGCGTCCAGAATCCACCTTCCGTTTCAAACACGGTGACCGTATATCCGCCGTGCAAAGTCATCGCCATCTTTTCCATCTCGCGCTTCGTGAGGTTGGCGATGGGAATCTTATGCAGTGGCCCGCTGGAATTTTTTCTCACATTGGCTCCATGGATGAAGCCATGTTATTTAATTTTGAAATCAAAATCAATAAATTGGAAACGAATATTTACGTTAAATCAAAATAGCAATAAGAGATTTATTTATTGAAACTGATTATAAATATCAATATTAAATATTAGCTACAAGTAAATATTTAATATTGGAAAAGATAAAAATGGAATGGCGCGCGGCGCGACGCTGTCAGCGCGAGCGCTGGGGCGTGAAGGCGGACTTTTTCGCTTTTTTCGACGTCATTGCTTGTTGCAACTGTTGCCGCAGCATGGCGCCGCTCAGCACTTTTTTCTCGATGTCGTCGCTGCGCAATTCTAGCGCCGCGTATTTTTTGGGCTCGCGGACCATGACATCGACCAGTTTGGCGCGGCTGTCCGTGTAGATCTTCAATTCCGTGCGTGGTCGGCTGATGGCGACGTAGAACACGGCCCGGTTGCTCGTCAGGCTCTTGGTGTTGGCGTCGATCATGACCCGCTCGGTCGTCAGGCCTTGCGCGCTGTGGACGGTTGCGGCGTAGCCATGCTGCAGGTGCAGCCGTTCCGTGCGCGGCAAAACGAGGCCGCCACCGAGCTCGATGCCGGCGCTGGTGATCGCCTTGATCTGATAGCGCTCGCCGTTGGCCACGCCAAGCAGCGTATTGTTGCGGGTGACGGCAATCCAGTCGCCGCGCGCGAGAAAAATCGTCCGTTTTTCGAAAACGGACAGGTTGCGCAGCTTGGCGGGGTCCACTGCGACCAGACGCCCTGCCCCGTCCTGCACCGTGATCCGGTTTTGTTTGTCGGCCACGCTAAAAATCTCATAATAGGTGCGCGCCTCGAGTCCTTGCGCGGCGGCGCCTTCGAGCAAAATGACCTGCCCCGGCGCGTAGCTGCCGGCTTCTTTTTTTTCAGCGCGCGTCATGTCGATGCTGTCGTAAGTGGCCACCTCGTGATCGTCCCCCAGATGCAGCGCGTCTCTGACGAGCCGGTTGATGCTTCGCCGCGCTTCGTTGGTGCCGGCCACTATCAAGGTCTGCCGGCGCTCAAGCTCCGGCAACGCGCTGTAATCGGTCGCCATCAAGGCGTGCCGCGATTCTTCTTTGGTAATCTCGACGGTCCGCTCGCTCAGCTGGCGCACGGCGGCATCGATGCGCCCGCCCGCCGCGCTCACCACCGCCGCTTTTAATTCAGGCGTCTTTTGACGCAAGATCTCGGTCAGGTGGGCCAGCGTCATGCCGGCCTCCTGCAGCTGCTCGAATGGTTTGCCGGACTCGACCGCCTGCGTTTGCTTCCTGTCGCCAACCAGTACCAGCCGGGCGCCGGCCGCCTCCACTTTTTCCATGAGGGCGAGCATCTGATGCGCCGGCACCACGCTTGACTCGTCTAAAAAAACGATCGTTTTATCGCTTAACGTGTTCTGCCCGGCTTTGCGCAGCAGAAACGACGCCAATGTTGTTGACTCCATCCCAAGCTCGGCGAGCGCCTTGTTTTGCGAGGCGTAGGGGGCAACGCCGATTACCGTGTAGCCTTGACCCACGGCCAGTTTCGCCGTTTCGGCCTTGATCGCGTCAACGGCCGCGCTCAGCATATGGCTCTTGCCCGTGCCGGCATAGCCCTGGATGCCGACAAAACGGTTTCTTGTGCTCAATATCAGGCCGGCCGCGTCCTTCTGCCCTTGGTTCAGGCTACTTGCCGCAAACAGGGCTTCGACTTGCGCGCCGGTCTTGATTGGCGCCACCGCTACGCGGCCGGCGGCCTCGATGCGCAATATGGCCTTCTCCGTGGCCAGCATGACCGGCGTCGTGAAGCGGTCCTCGGTCTGTACCAGGCGACCGTTTTTGATCGACTCGGCCACCAGTTTTTCCGCAAGAGGCTGCGCCATGCCAGACTTTGCCATCGTCAAGGCGACCCATGAGCTGCGCGTGAGCTTGTCGCTGTCGTTATTTAGCCGGAATTGATCGTTTTGAAATTGCGCCGGGTGTTGCTTCTCTTTGGAAAATGACCTCGCCGATTGAAACAGGGGCAATTCGATGACGAGGCGCCCGTCCCGCTTCGCCTTCGCCAGTTCCGCCTCGATCGCGTGCACCGGCCCAAGGCTGCGCAGAACGGCCCGCCCCAGCAATTCGTCTTTCGTGAAAATGCCCTGGCGCTCGGCCATATGCTCGATCGCGAAATCGACGGCGCGCCGCGCGGCGTCCTCCTCCGGCACGATGGCTCGCCCCGTGGAGGCGCCCTGCGGGCCGGTATTTTTAAGATCGATGCCGCCCGCCGCAAGAGCCGCCGTCCACTCGCCCCGCAACTGCGCGCGGTCGGCATCCGTTTTTTTCGGGCGCGTGCCGCTGGTGATTTTTTGCTTGAGTTTACCGCCCGCATGGGCACGGTCGAGCCCCTTTTCCGCCAGCACCGATTCAATTTTTTGGGAGCGCTTGCTGAACAGGTCGATCGCCTGGTCCGAGACGCCGGCCAATTCAAACCCGTCCCGGGTGGAGCGGATCTCATAGCCCATTTTCACCAGGCGTTGCGCCAGCTCGGAGCGGTAAAACGCACCGATCAGCTTCACGCTTTTGAGCATCTCGTCGTTGGTCAGCGCGACCCATTGCAAGTCGTCCCTCTGCGTCATGTTCATGACGACCGCGTGCGTGTGCAGCTGCGGATCTTGCGAGCGCGACAGGTCATGGCGAAATGCCGCCACCACCAGGTTATGCGTGTTCTGCCGATAGCTCACGCCGTTCACTTTTTTTCGGGCGATCGCCTTGCCCTCGAGCATCAAGATGGCGGCGCGCACCGCTTCATCATGGGCATGGAGGATGTGGGCGTCGCCATTGACCAGGGCCGCGATGCTCACGCTCTTGGGCACGCTGAACGTGAAATCGATGCCAAGCCGCGGCGCCGATTCCTTGCCGTCGCCTTGCTTATGCGTCATCCGTTTGCGGATTTGCTCGCCGTTTGGCAGACGACCATCCAACAGGTTCTTGAAAGTTTCGCGCTCGACGCCGCCTGCCAGCCCCAGTGCCTCCGCGCCCCGGCCCTCCCACTGGCCGCTGGGGCCGTCCTTGGTGTAATAGTCGTCCTCGCTCTCGTAGTAGCTCGCAACGCCGCCCGACGACGAGATGAATTTAAACGACAGCATCGCCGCCGCCAAATAGCCGTGTCTTGGCGCGCTGCTCGTCTATGGGAGTGGTCCATTTTCCCTTGACCAGAATCAACGGTTCAACCACTTGCAATCGGCTCTGGTAGCGGATACGCACCTTGGCGATCGGCACATCGCCGGAAAATTTCAGATAGCCCGTCAGGTCGGGCAAGGTGTGTATCTCGGAGGGCAAGACGAGCCGCTCACGCACGGATTCGGGCGCGATATTGCCACGGCTGGCGTTGCCGGATCCGCCGATGGAAACGCTCTTTTTGTTTCTGATGACTTCGTGCTCTCCCAAGCCTTTGGATATTTCCTCCGCCGTATACGTGTCCATTTCGCTGATGCCAAGGCTCAGCGTATTGCGAAAACTGTTTTTGAGGGTCGTCGCGTCGTTCTTGCCGTAGGTCTGGTCCATCTGTGCATAGGACTGGATGCCGGGCAAAATCCGGAAGCCGTGCTTGCGCCCTTTCGTCGCGGCGGCGCCCATGTAGTTCAGTTTTTCCAGAGAATCGAGTTCGTCGACGATCAGATGCATGATGCGCAGGTCATCGATTTCCGTCGACAGCGAGGCCGCGCAGATGACGTCCACCCAGCAGGAAATGAGGGGTTTGAGCGACTGCAGCATGTCCTCGCGCCACGTCACCCACAAGTTGCCCTCGCCGTTGACCAGCCAATCGCGAATCGAAAATGGCGCTTCGCCCGGCGGATTTTCCGACAGGAATTTATGTGGCGTGATGTATTGCGTCAGCACGGCGCGCACCGATCCCAGCGTTTCGGCCGCGCCGTGAAACATGCCGGCCGCCGAAGTGTCGGACAGCATTTTTTGCAAATCGTCATTGCTGGCGATCGTAAGCCAGTGCACCAGGAGCGGCGTCGTTCCCATGCCGTGCCTGGCCAGTTTGAGCATGACTTCGCCAACGATGGTGCGCGCCATCGCATTCCAGCTTTCCTGTTCCGTCGATGGCGCGCGCGGAATGATGGACACGGCGAACTGCGTGACATCGTAGGCGGTGACGACTTCATTGAAGATCGACCACGCTTTTCCGCGCTCGTCGAATGGATTGAGAATGACGTCCCCAATCTCCCAAAAACTTTGCATGAAGCCGCCATTCGGATCAATGCAGATGATGCGGTCGCCGCGCGCTTTCGCGCTCTCGACATATTCCGCGATCGCCTGCGATTTACCCGATCCGGTGGAACCGGTCACCGACAAATGCTCCCTTTCTATTTGGACGGGGATTGGAATGCCGGCGATCGTCAACTGCTGCGCGCCACTTTTCGTCATATCCTTGAGTTCGGCCGGACTGACCATATTCGGCCCGCGTAACTTGAAAAGGTAGTTCGCGCCACCGAATCCCGTTCGCATGTAATCATTGACCACGATCAGGATCGCAAAGCCGGAAATGCACGCTATGCTAGGCAATACCCAAAGGCGCGGTTCATGCGGCGTTGCCAAGAGGGCGTACCAATAGGCTGCGGCCATCCGCTTGGCCGGAATGGTGTAAATGAGCGCAACGCTCCATGCCCAGGCGGCGACAACCATGCCAATCATCAGCAAAAACAAATAGCCTTTGGCCCTGTCGTCATACCGCCCCGCGCCCGCACTCATCATTTGCCCTTTTTTAAAAAGAGCGCGATGCCGCCGACGTCGATATATTGATCCACCGTCGCCTGGACGGCCGGCGTAACCGATGGATACAGCAGCATGAATAACGCTGCCAACATCGTGGTTTCCACCGTGTCGGTTCGCAGGTCAATCATCTGCTCGAGCAGCCTCTGGTTGCGGATTGTCGCATCGGTGAGCACGTCTACCTGATGCTTTATTCCACCCAGTAACTCTTCGCCGACCCCATCATTCTCAAAATAAACTCTCCTGATGTGTCCGCTTCGATTAGTTTCGCCGCTCGCTTTCATTCTTCGCAGTATTATTTCTTCCTCGTCCTTACTCACTTTGATCGTCAAGGTATACATATATTACCTTTTAAGGAATTTTAACGAATGGAGTCAATCACTTGCGGGGTTCGGTATTACAATCATCCTCCCGGTAATACCAGCACCCCTTGAGTTGGCGCAGGTTTCAAGGCACATTGTAATGTGCGTATGGTGTATGGCCTGATTATGAGGAAAAACAATTGGGTTACGTCGCCATTATTGATTGGGCGCAATTATCCAGGTGGGTCGAAGAGCGTATCCAATCAATGTTTTTGAATTTTTTGCGGTATTTTCGTGCTTGCTTGAACTATTCCGGGACTGCCGCAAAAGGCATACGAATAACCGCAAAAAACCGCAATGAAATCCCCATGAATTGAGCAAGACCACAAATAACAGCAAAAAGACTACGAATAACCCCAAATCACCTTACTATGATCCAGGCGCGATGGAGACTTCGAAAATCATGAAAAACCCGGATCAATCAGACCTGTCTATTGCACTGTCGCAAAAAAAGGCGACCAAAAAAATATCGTTGCTTAGGGGATTAATTCCTGAAATCAATCAAGCGATGCATCGCGGATTGAGCAAAAAGGAAATATGGGATGCTCTTCAATCGGCCGGCATGAACATGAACTACAAATTGTTCATCAATTATCTGTCACGCATCCAAAAACGCGAAAGACCGGCGCCGGCACCGGAGCCGATAAATGAAACGAATGAAAAGGCAACATCAATTCCGGCCCAGCACCAAACGAGAGACGAAAATGAAACGCGCGGTATGTCGTCGGCACATGCCGCGCTCGCCGAAATTCGCCAACAGTCTGGTGAAATAGATTATTCAAAGATGATGCGGGATCACCTCAAATCGCAGAAAAAGGGAACCTCATGACCTACCAACCAATGAAAATATGCGTTCTGAATCTTTCTGGAAATGTCGGCAAAACCACGCTGGCCGCGCATTTGCTGGGTGCCTTCCGCCCGCTGGCGAAGATCATTTCCGTCGAATCGCTCAACTATGGCGATGCTACCGACATCGCCAGCTTGAACGTAGAGGAATTGAAGGCGAGCCGGTTCCGCGATATCTACCGCGAAATGATGATGACCGATGACTTGATCGTGGACGTCGGCGCGTCGAACATCGGCGCATTCCTCGACGAATTGATGAAATACCGCTCCGCCATCGGCGAATTCGACCTGATCGTGATTCCCACCGTGCCGGCCGACAAACAGCAGAAGGACACCATCACCACCATCGAATGGCTGCACAAGTTGGGGTTTGACGGCGACAAGGTGCGCGTCGTCTTCAATCAACACCAGGGCGCCGACACGATCGACATCACCTATGCGCACGTCCTCGGCTACGCACTCGGCGCGGGCCAGAAAAAAGCCTGCTGGACACCGGCGCCGGTGGTCCACGCCAATGACATTTTCGAATTGGTCAAGACCACCAGGATGACGGTTGGTGAACTGGCCACCGACCCGACCGACTGGAAAGCGCGTCGCAACCAGGCCAAGCTGGACAACGACATGCACGCGCTTAACCTGGCGATGGATAGCCAGATCGCACACGACCTCGCGCATGCTGCCTACGCCAACTTACAGCAAGCCAACAGAGACCTCTTTTCACCCTACGTACCAAAGGCCAAAAAATGAATCCGGCCCCGCAGACATCAAAGGAAGCCGCGGTGCGGATCATCCTCGGTGAAATGGGGCCGCTGCTGGACCGGACCGACGCCGTCGCCAAAATCATCACGGATGGGCATGATCTCGTCGCCAAAGACCTGGCCGGCATGGGCGAACTGATGGCCAGGGTGGAGGCGGTGCTACAGGAGGCCGCCGAAAACGCCACCACGCTGCTGCAAGAGCAGAAGGCCCTCAGGTCTAAAGCTTCCGGCCCGGTTTCCAAGGCGATCCCTGGCGCCGCGGCGCCGTTCCCATTCTGGCCCATGGCCGCATGCTGCCTGCTGTCGGCCACGCTCGCCTTGGCCGGCATGATGATGTTTGACCGCGCCACAGTCGAGCAGGCGCGCATTGGCCGTGCCGTGACGAAATCGCTGCATTTGCTGGATGCTCCTACCAGGGCGAAACTGCAGGCCGCGATTCAAAAATCCGCCGGAGACTGACATGCTGCAACATTTTCCCATCGCGCTCCATCTGCGCCTGTTCGGTGCGGCTGGCATCGGGTACAGCATCGGCGGATTTCGCAACGTGCCGACGAACACGGAGTTGGCTGTCGCTGCCGTGGCCGGCGCGGCGTCGATCGCCGGCTGGCTGATGATGCGCGAGGTCATGCGCGCCGCCAAACTGGAGATTGCAGCCGCGAGCCATCCGCCAGAGGCCAAGGTATGACGCTCCTGATTCGCCTGGCGTGGATAGTCGCGGTGACGGTGCTGTCCATAGTCGCCGGGGTGGCGTATATCGCACCCTACATGCTTTCGTGGCCGGGATTAGCATGGCCACTGATATAAATCATCAAAATAATACAAAATCAGAACAAAATAAAGAGATTATAAACGGAGAAAAATCATGGAAAGAACGTTGTCCGACGACTTGCAATCCCTTGCCGCGGCGCCGCCCGGTGACATAAAACGTTCAAAAACTGCCAGGTTGCGCGCGGTGTTACCCGATATTGAAACTGCCCTGCAATCTGGCATACCTCATGGTGCCATCCTGGAAACGCTTAAAAGGCATGGGCTGGATATGTCCATATCGACATTTTCGACAACACTCCAGAGGCTTCGCAAAGAAACAAAAGAAGGGAGAGCGCCATGACTGAGAACGTCGAAAACCTGTTTTTGGGGATCGCTCATGCAGGCCCATACAATCGCCGTCATCGCCTGCGACGGCATTAGCCCGTTTCATCTTGACCCTCTGTCGTGTTGTGAATGGCTACACTCAGATGGAACTTTCATTCGAGGCCCGACAAGTCTTTCCCCCCAAAATCGGTTTCATCTTCAGGGCATGAGAAGCTTCTGGAAGAAAATAGGAAACTCCGTCATTCAACAATTGGACGGACTGATAAAGCCAATGTTCGAACCGACGACATTGCTGCATTCGGCGGCTTTTTCAACCAAGATTAACTGCGACCTGCACCGCGAGACTTTTTAGGGAATTGGAAATTACAAACATACCGTTTTAGGACGAATTGTTATATCCCACCAGTTCAACTCTGCGGATCGTTCTAGTCGGTGCTCAAGGTTCCTTTTCTCTGTGCTGCAAATCCGACACAACGCATTTTTGCATTGGTGTCTTACGGCAGTGCTGACTGGCAGTTGTTGGTCAATAACTGCTGGAGGCGAAGGTGTGAATGAGTTGGCTAGAGCGTCGTTCATGGCTGCGGGCTTTTCGGTCGTGACAGATTGGTCGGTTGCATCCCACTGCGATGGCATTCCACCATCGGGTATATTAGCCCTGTACAATTTGAAAATCCAAAATGCGCTTAGACGGAAGTGTCCGCCGAAATGGGGTGGATGCCAAACGATGATTAAAGGATCAGAGATAGATGAGTATAAGTGGCGGTGAAGCGGTCATTGGCGTAGTGCGTGATATCGGCACAATCTACGCGGATGGCACCCCACGTCTGGAGATCCACATACCGGTGGGCGACACCGGCGCACTGCCGCTGCAGCTGGGCGCGCGGATCCCGGTGCGTTTGCGGATCGGCGAGCACGAGGTCCGGGCGGGCCTTCGAGCGACGCAGAGGAATAAGTACGCCTGGATCTGTCCCGACGTGTACCTATTAGATCGCATCCAGCGCACGCTCGGCAGCGTTCTCGAAGAGGCCGGCTTTGGCCCCCAAGACCGAGTCCGATTGACGATTGAGGATGATTTGATAACGCTCGCGCACGAGCGGCCCAGGCTACGCGCGCCGCCTGGGGAACCGCAGCGCCCAAAACTGGAAAAGGCGCGAGTCCTGCATGAGCCGCCAAGACCGGGCGCGCCGGAGGAATTCGTTCAGTTGGCCAGATATCGACTGGAGGACGAGCAAAGCGCGACGTTCCGGGCTCAGTTTGATCTGGTGCGCATGGATCTCGTTCTGGCGACGCTGGCCGCAGCCGGCCCCGATCCAACGCTGAGCGCACTGGCCGGGGTGCGCGGCGTCTACTTCCTCACCATGCGGCTGGGGCCGTCGGTGTATAAAATCTACGTGGGAAAAACCACGTCCCTTCCGCGCCGGCTGGCGGACTACGGCAAGGCGTTTCAAGTGCACGCCTCGAATGATTTCAAACTTCGTGCGCTCCAGGACTTCATGTGGCAGCACTTCCCCGCAGCGGCGTTCGATCTGTACTTTGCCAGGGAATCAGGACTCGGCTACACATTGGACGAGACAGCGGCGGTGCGATTGTATCGGCCCCTAGTCAACGAGCGCGCGAAAAAGAGTGTGGACGCCAGATTGGCCATGCAACTGGCGTGCGAATCGCACTACGCGGCGGTCTTTGCGCAAAAAATCGGCAAGGTGTAGCGCCGCCGGGCACACTTTGACCACGCCGCCGGGGGAATTTCGGCAACCCGACGGACTGTCTAATCACGACAAAGTCATGTTATTCGAGGTGGCCTTCAGCAACCAGCTCGAACCGAAGCGCACGACCGAGATCCGCGAGCGCATGCTGGCGGCGGGCTTGCCGATATGAGCCGTCATTTGCAATTAGCGTGAGCCGACGGCCATGGAGTGCGAGCCAGCACCGTCGATTGCAAGCTCATTTGCAGATAGCGTGAGCACGGGAACAGGCTTAGGCGATCAGCTCCGCCCCTTGCATTTGGGGCATAATGTGCGTTGGAGTAATAACAAGAATGGCACGACATGGCAACTCGCAAACCACCTCCGCCACCCGCGCAGGCAAACCTGACCGCTGACCAGATGCGCAGGGGAATCACGCGCCTGGAACGGGTCATAGCAGAGGTTGAAGCCTTCGACTCAGCCAAGCTGACTGAGCGATGGGGGCCGGAACAGAAGGCCCTTGAGGCGACCATTGAAGGCACCCTCGCATCGGTCTTTGGTCACGACACAGTAGAGTACCGACGCTACTCCGGAGCGACCGACCTTGACCATGGCCCTGTCATCGCGAGATTTGGCGCCAGCCCGTATGAAAGCAGCCATGAAGCACGCCAATACGTCGGCAAAGGTAAAGTGGCAGCGATCCAGATTCTGAAATCAGCGATCAAGTGGCTGCACGACGAAATCGACGATGCTATCGAATCTGTGCCTGTTGCAGCACCAGCGCGCGCCGCCGCAGCGCTGTCATCGAAAATCTTCATCGTCCACGGTCACGACGAAGGCGCCCGCCAGACCGTGGCGCGGTTCATCGAGCGCATTGGTTTCGAGGCCGTCATTTTGAGCGAGCAAGCTAATCAAGGCCGGACCATCATCGAGAAGATCGAGGCGCATGACGATGTGGGCTTCGCTGTTGTACTGTTGACCCCGGACGATGTGGGTGGGAAGACAGCCGATTCACTGCGACCGCGTGCACGCCAGAACGTCTTACTTGAACTCGGTTATTTCATCGCCCGTCTTGGGCGGGAATGCGTATGCACCTTGGCAAAGGGCGATCTTGAGATTCCCACAGACTTTGCCGGCGTGGTGTGGGAATCGCTGGACGATGGCGGCGCTTGGAAGCAAGCCTTGGCCCGTGAACTCTCGGCGACGGGATACGCCATCGACTGGAATAAGGTTATGGGTTGAGAATTCTGTCGAATGACTAGGATTGTCTCGCCTTTCTGAGACATCCTCGCTTGAGCGTCTAGACCCAAATGAGGCGAAATCTAGCCTCTTCCGTCATTTGTACTTAACGTGAGCACGTCAAGATGGAATGCGAGCCGGCGCCGATAAATGCAAGCTCATTTGCATATATCGTAAGCACGCGCTGCTTTTCATTTGCAGTTATTGTGAGCCTAAAAACTCGTCAAACGCGAGCATGACAGTTTTCAAACGCGAGCCGTTACATCTAAGGTTTTCCCGCTGATGAATCACAAGGTACTGAAGCTGGAAATCGTCCTTCAGCCTGCCGGTATTTCGCAGCGCCTGCGTCGCTCGCTCCAGATAGGCCGTTCCACAGGACAATCGCCGCCGTCACCAGATTAAAGCGACGCGGTCACGGTGCCGTGCTTGATCGATGAGGCCAAGCGCAAGATATCATCCCAGTGCGCGCGCAGGTGTTTGATGTTCAAGGTGAACACCAATCATGCTCTGGCTCGAGTAGGCGACACGCCAAGGGCGTCCATGAGCGTCGAGTCCGGCCAGCGGCTCCCGAATCTCAAAGGAACGAGACGAGCTCGTTTTTTGAGATTCCCGCGGGGCTAAGTCATCGGCAACACCTCAACGGGCTAACCCATCGGTGATGGTGAGCTTTAACGGGAAGATGGAGAGCCTTTACGGGGAGCTGGCGACCGCATTGCGCTTGACGATTTTTGTGTTCATGCCGCCCCGGCCTACTGGTGCACGGTTGGGAAAAAGTCTCCTCCTACAGCCCCAGCTTGCGCCGGCGCAACGCACACGCCATCGCCTTGCCGGCGCCCGGCGATCGCTTCGCGGGCAAAACAACCGTCCGCTGCCGTGTTTGCTGGGTGTCGCCGCGCTCCGCCTGCGCCGCCGCGATTCTTTGTTCGAGTTCGGCATTGCGCAGCCGGCCCCGAGCGCCGGCCAGGTTCGGTGGCGAGAAACGATGCCTTCTGGCGGTAGGTGAGGGACCGTAAGGATTGCTGCTTATGCGCAGCGGAGCATAAGTAGGATTACCGCCCCCCAACTCCGCTTTCCAGTGGCGCGCTTCTCCGCATGCCTGGTCGACTTCCGACGGCAGAAGCTGCAACCAGTCGGTGTAGTTGAAATGCGCGCTGAACATGGGGTGCCCGACGATGCCGAGTTCAGTCGGTTTTGGGAGGTGGTGTTGGCGCCAACGCGTCCTTGACCCCCAGGCTGCCGATCTTAACTGATCCATGCGCGACTAGTGACATCCGGCACGGGGCATGCATTTACTGAGCATGCGGGTGGTTCAACGAATTCCGGCGGTCTAGGTCAATTCGGCGTCGGCACCAACACTGCTCCGAAAAACACCGTTTTTCGACACACATGGCTTGCAGGCCAAAACCATTGAAGTTATACTTGAATATAACTTAATCTATTGGAGAAGCATCATGCATACAACCAGTCTGCGCAAGGTCGGCGGTTCGGTCATGCTGGCCGTTCCACCCGCCTTCCTCGATCAACTGCACCTGCAAGCCGGGGCGACAGTCGGCCTGGCCGTTGATCACGGTTGCCTGGTGGTCGATCCCAAGCCACGGCCTCGCTACACACTCGCCGAGTTGCTGGCAGTGTCAGACTATTCGCAGCCGCAGCCAGCCGAGGAGCGTGAATGGGTCGATGCGCCTACCGTGGGCGGTGAGCTTCTATGAAGCGAGGCGACATTTACCTCGTGTCGCTCGATCCGACAGCAGGGCATGAGCAAAGCGGCAGCCGCCCCGTCCTGGTCGTGTCGCCCGCCGAGTTCAATGAGGCCACCAAGCTGCCGGTGATCCTGCCAATCACCAACGGCAGCGAGTTCGCCCGCCGTTTGGGCTTCGCGGTGTCACTGACCGGCATCAAAACCACCGGCGTCGTGCGTTGCGATCAGCCGCGCGTGATCGACCTGGTCGCCCGCCGCGCCCGCAAGGTGGATATCCTGCCGGAATCCATCATGGACGAGGTACTGGCTAAAGTTGCCACGCTTTTCGTGTAGGCGGAGCATGAGCATGAATGAATTTCGCCGACTGGCAGCGAAGCTGGATCAGCACATGCAACAGCTTTCTGCCCAGGGCGTCAACGGCGCACATGCCATCATCAATCGCATGATGGCATGTGCCAGATCTGCACAAAATTTGAGTCGGAACATCCAACGATCAACTCATTGCACTGTCCAACGAATTCCCCAACTTTTACCGCTACGCCCTCATCATGGAAGATGTGTCCGAGGCCGAACGAAATAAGGCATCGCGGCCTTATGACGGCATGGCCCAGTTTTCCGAAGCGCACAAGCAACTGGCGGCTCAATTGCTGGCAACGGCGGCAACACTTGAGCGCGGCTACCAGGCGTTTCTTGGAAGCGACCTGCAAGTCTTTCAGCCTCAAATCAACGAAACAGACAAACTGCATCGACAATGGCTTTCCGACCTAGAAAGCTTCAAAAGCTCTCTACGTGCGCTTGGCGTAGAACCCAAGGCATTAGAGTACGTGAATGAAGCGTTCGGACGCCTTGCCGAGCGCATCAAAATACTTGCTGGTTGAAGTCGGGGGTTAAGCCCATACCGAAGCACGGTTCTACACGACAAGAAAAAGGCCCGCCAAACCCCGGCTTGCGTCGGCGCAGCTCACCCGCCCACCGCCTTGCCTGCGCCCGGTTGCCGCTTCGCGACCGACTACCGCAAACGGATCCGCTTGGGCACGCGTAACGCGCGCGGGTTCTTCCCGCCGCGCTGGCCCTTGGAAGCGTTCACCTCCTCGAGTCGGCGCAGCTCGACATGCGCCTCAGTTAGGTTTTGCCGCACTTCGTCGAGCCGCGCATTGGCGCCGGCCAGTGCCGCCTCGAGCTCGCCGGCCTTGCCGCGGTAGGTATCGGCCGCTGTCCTGCTGCTGCGCGCTTCCTGGCTCAGGATGTCGCATTGTTCCTTCCAGTGTCGGCCCTCGCTGCGCGCCTGATCTATCTGCAATAGCGCGTGCCGGCGTGCGCCATCAAGTTCGGTAAATGCTGCCGCCTGTTCAGCTGTTTTGCGCGCCAGTTCAGCCGAAAGCGCATCTATGCGTTCGTCCTTTGCGCCCAGGCGTGCATTGAGCTGGACCACCATTGCCTCGGCCTGGCCGATCGCGCCGTCGAGCCGGGCGATCGTTTCCTCGCGCGCCAGGATGGCCTTGTCGGCCAGTTCAAGCCGGTGGCGCAGATCGGCGGCGATGCCGCGCGCGCGCTCGACCTCGACGGTGCCGGCCGCGCGTTCCTCCGCAAGCAGTTCCCGTTCGCGCGACAGCCCCACCTCGGCCTGCTCGACGGCGCCGCGCCAGACGGCGCGAAACTGTGTGGTCATGCTCTCGGGCAGGCCGTCGATCGCCATATCGCGCTTGAGCGCGAACAAGGCATTGAACCACTCAGAAATATCTGTTTGTACGTCTCCGTCGCTGCCGCGCTTGATGCCGGCTAGCGCGATCGTGCGCTCGCGCACCAGGTTGACGCTGGGCTTGCGGCCGGCCGCAGCCAAGTCGTCGCACGCGGCAAAGGTCAGTTCGCGCCGGGTCATGGCGGTGTAATTTTGCATCTCGTCATCGTTCCCAATTGTGTGAGGGCCTCAAAATTCTGGCGGCCTGACCAGACAGCCCACGCTGTTCTATCCAGTTTCCGTGGTTGCTGGTACCGGTGGCGATCGCTCATGACGACGCCCGCGCCGGGGCTGCGGCATCGGAGCCGATTGATCAGGATCGTAGCATGAAGTTGTCGCGAAAATAAAATAAATTACGTAATTTAAAGATAATTAAAATTACTAAATAGGTCAACTAATCGAGATTATATCGATAATCGCCATTAGCCATGTCCCGATGGTAATATGGGCAACTCGCTGGAAAAATTCTTTTTTACCTGGAACATCTTGATGATCGATTTCGATAGCCCTCTTGAGCCTGTTTTGCCCGTGGCAGCGATCCCAAGCGGCGTCGCACCCGGCCAAGGCCTAGAACCGCTGGTCGACGCGGGCACGGATTCCGAACTGGCGCGCTCCTTCCTGCTTCACGCCGGGCTGGCGAAGACCACATTGAAAAGCACGAAAACCGAATTGGCCCGCTTTCTGCTGTGGTGTAGCGTCCAGGGCAAGACGTTAGTTGAGATCCGGGTCGAAGACCTGATCGCGTACAAGGCATTTTTGAAGGATCCGCAGCCGGCGGCAAAATGGATATCACCGACCCGGTGGCCGCGGCTTGACCCGCGCTGGCGCCCGTTCGCCGGGCCGCTCGGCGAGGCGAGCATCCGCCAGGCTTTCCGGGTCGCCAAGGCGCTCTTGACTTTCGGCGTTAATTCGGGCTATCTGCCAAGAAATGCCGGCGCTCTGGTAAAAAACATCAAGACATCAAAGGGCGCGCGGGTGACGCGATTTCTGAATGTCATGGCCATCAACTTCGTTCATGCCGCCGTCAAAGCCCTGCCCTGCGACACGCCGGCAGCCAACAAGGCAATGGCGCGCGAACGCTTCCTGTTCCTCGCGTATGTCACGACTGGCGCCAGGCTCAGCGAAATCGTGGGAGCTACCATGGGCTCGATCTACACCGAGGGCGACGCACGCTGGTGGATCGACGTGATCGGCAAGGGTTCGAAACCGAGGCGGCTGCCGGTATCAAAGGAAATGCTGGCGGCGTTCCGTGATTACCGCTGCGCGTACGCCCTCCTCCCGGACGCCTCGCGGATCGATGCGACACCGCTGGTGCTCAACACACGCGGCCAAGAGCTGAAATCAGTCACCGATGCGGCGGCGTCCAAGGCAATCAAATCGTTGTTTGCGGGCGCGGCGGACCTGGCCGATGTCGGCGGCGATTTGGACTCGGCAGCCGCATTGCGCAATGCATCGCCTCACTGGCTGCGCCATACCATGCTGACGATGCACGCGAACAACGGCGTGGCCCTGAAAACGCTCCAGGACACGGCCGGCCACGCCAGTCTGTCCACCACCGCGGCCTACCTGCACAAGGCGGACAAGGAGCGGCACGATGAGCTGATGGCGTCGATGGAGAACCCGGTAGGAGATCAAGCGGACATTGCCGCATCGGGAACGTCATCGTACTGACCGACCAGAGCCGACCTCTGCAGCTACCCCAGCCTCAAAATCAGGAGTAGCATGCGCGTATACTTACACAGAATGCAAGGGAATTTGTGGTCAGGAAAGTACCCAGGAAAACCAGCGTCCCTGCCGCACCGGCCAGCATCGGGGCCGCGGTGCCAGTTACGCCCGCTTCGGTAGACGTCCAACCGGATGTGCCTTTGCCCATCGTCGGCGTGGGCGCCCTTCGCCGGAGGACTGGAAGCGTTGGTAGTGACGGGACGATTTTTCATGCGTCGTTGGACTGCGTGTCGCAGGGCCTTGACACCGTTGACGCGATGACGCGCGGTGGGTTAAATGGCATCACCGAGCGCGAGCGTGCCAACGCCTTGCTGGAAAAAAGCGAAGAGTTTAACCGCGCGGTGCTCGATTCCCTGTCCGATAACATTGCGGTGCTTGACGAGCGAGGCGTTATCCTCGCAGTCAACCGTGCGTGGAGCCAGTTTGCTCTAGACAATGGCGCACCACAGTCAGTGATTGACGCTATTGGCGTGAACTATTTTAGCGTATGCCGACAAGCCATCCATGGCCCATTTTCAGAAGGTGCCGTTAATGCTGTTGCCGGCATTAATGCCGTGCTCGTTGGCGAGCAATCCGAATTTCGGATGGAGTATCCTTGTCACTCGCCGGATGAACAACGTTGGTTCTTAATGCATGTAACTGCACTGCAAGATTCCTCGATCCATGCAGTTGTTCGCCATCTAAACATCACAACGCGCAAGCTAGCCGAGCTGGCGCTCAAGGAAAGCGAGGCGCGCTCGAGAGCGATTTTTGATCATGCGGTGGACGCGATCGTCACGATTGACGAGCGCGGCATCATTGAAAGCGTCAATCATGCTGGCGAGAGGATGTTCGGTTATAGTGATGTGGAAGTAATTGGCAAAAATGTATCTATGCTGATGCCATCCCCTTACCGGGAGATGCATGACAATCATCTGGCGCATTACTTACAAACGGCCAAAAAGAAAATTATCGGCACCGGCAGAGAGGTCGTCGGCCTGCGTAAGGACGGCACGCAATTCCCCTTATACATGTCGGTGGCGGAAGTGCTCCTACCCGGGCGCCGTATATTTACCGGCATGCTGTGTGATATCACAGAGCGCAAGCGGGCCGAGGATGCATTGCGTGAAAGCGAGGCCCAGAACCGAGCACTCGTCAACGCCATCCCAGACCCCATTTTAACCATCGGGCGAGATGGCGAATACCTGGCCGTCCATTCTTCCGATCCAACTGCGCTGCTTGGGCCGGCGGAGACCTTTCTCCGTCGAAGGGTCGAAGATGTTTTGCCTCAGCCGATCGCGGCTCGATTCATGGAAGCCTTGGCAAACGCACTCGATTTGCACGCGATGCAGGAGTTGCGCTACGAGATACCGGGGCAAGGCGTCGAAAAGAAATACTTTGAGGCACGCCTCGCTCCCAGTACCGAAGACACAGTCATTTGTATCGTGCGCGATGTTACCGTGAGCGAACGCGAGCGCCGCAGCCAGGAATTCTATACGTCACAGCTTTCCTATCGCCTGGATCTCAGCGAAACGGAATTGCGAGAGCGAGATCAATTGCTCGCTCTCGCTGCCGATGCCGCCAGTCTGGGAGTTTGGACTCACGACGTCGCGCAAGATGAATTTAGTGCCTCCCATTACTGGCACATGTTATTTGGTTTCACTCCCTCGCAGCGGCTCAATAAGGCGAGTGTATTTGAACGGGTGCATCCAGAAGACCGGTTGGCGTTCGGCGAGAGAGTCAACCTTGCGACCAAGGGCGATGGCGTGTACGAAAACGACTACCGCATCGTGCGGCCGGACGGGGAAGTACGTTGGATCAGCTCACTTGGGCGCGTCGAATTCGATGCCGACCACCGGCCAATCCTCATTCGCGGTGTGTCGTCTGACATCACGCAACGCAAGCAGGTCGAGTTCGAGTTGGAACAGAAGCGGTCGGAAGTAGCCTATCTTTCCCGCCTTGCGATGCTTGCCGAACTGTCCGGCGCGCTTGCGCATGAACTAAATCAGCCACTCATGTCCATTCTCATTAACGCTGAGGCTGCGCAGTTATTCGTTGCGCAAAACGGCGGCGACCATAAGAAGCTAAATGACATCTTGCAGGACATCGTGGATGAGGACAACCGTGCCAGCGAAATCATTCGGCACTTGCGCCAACTGTTCAGCAAGCAGGAAACGGTGCGCGAAAGCATCGATGGAAACGAACTTACATCAGATGTTTATCGGATCTTGCGCAACGACCTGATCAACCGCGGCGTCACTCTGAAGATGGAGCTCGCACCTGACATGCATATTGTCAATGTCGACCGCTTGCAAACCGAACAAGTGTTGATCAACCTGATAATGAACGCCAGCGATGCGGTGGAGTCAGCCGACGCAGCCTTGCGCCAGATTATAGTGCGCACCACGCGTACCGAGGACAAAAGGCTGCAGATCTCTGTGATCGACCAGGGGCCTGGCATCGCGGCCGAAGTCCTTGAAAGGATTTTTGATCCTTTTTTTACAACCAAGGCGCGAGGGATGGGGCTCGGGCTATCCATCTGCCGGAACATCGTCAATGCCAATGGCGGGCGCTTATGGGTGGAGAACAACCCAGTTCGCGGTGCCAGTTTTCATTTCATTTTGCCATTGATGTTGGTGGAGACTGCATGAACAACCCACCTCGCGTATTCCTGGTGGACGACCAACCCGCAGTGCTGAAGGCAGTCTCGCGACTGCTTGATCTTGCTGGTTTTGAGGCACTAACCTTCAAATCGGCAGAAGCGTTTCTTGAAAGCGGTAATGCCGGTGAACCAGGCTGCCTCGTGCTGGACCTGACCATGCCAGGCATGAATGGAATGACGCTTCAGCAAGCGCTGGCAGAATGCGCCAGCGCATTGCCAATCATCTTTCTCACCGGTAATGGCGACATCGACACCAGCGTGCAGGCGATGAAACTCGGTGCCGCCGATTTTCTGACCAAGCCAGTCCATAGCGCCAAGCTGCTGGCCGCAGTGAGGGCCGCATTCGAGAAGAACCGCCAGACACTCGCCAACAATGCCGTGCTGGACGAACTCCATCAACGGTGGGCCAGCCTAACGCCGCGTGAGCAAGAGGTTCTGACCCTGATCGCGGTCGGCAAGCTGAACAAGCAAGTCGCTGCGGATTTAGGGACTGTGGAGCAAACCGTCAAGGTCCATCGTGCCCGAGGCATGGCGAAGATGAAGCTGCGGTCGGTGGCCGAACTGGTGCGGCTGATGGAACAGGTTGGCGGCTGAGGAGCAAGACGAAATTAGTGCCTGACCAGCTTTTAGATGCACCTGCGTGTTATACCAAGGTGCAATATACATGACGGTGGCGATGCTTTACTGTTGTGCTCATGAACACAACAATTCCCTGGGTGGCGGTGGTTGACGATGACGATCCGGTTCGTCAAGCCATTGTGCGGCTGCTGGATTTGGCCGGTATCGGGACACGAGGATTTGCTGGCGGCGCCGAGTTTCTGGATTTTCTTTCGGTTAGTAAGCCAGCCTGCGTGGTGCTCGACGTGCATATGCCGGACATGAGCGGATTCGAGGTTCAGACTCGGCTCACACAAGACTCGCCGCACACTCAAATTATTTTCATCACCGGCAATGACTCGCTGGACACCCACAGGTGCGCCATGCTCGCAAGACCGATCGCCTACCTGAAAAAACCCATGTCCGCGAAATTTCTGATAGACGCCATCAAGCTTGCGTTAATAGAAGTAACACGCCAAGACGTTTCGTTGGCACATCGTCAGACACCAACATGATTTTTTTGAAAAAACTTGATATGACTTCAGAAAACAACTCTGCCAGCACCGGCACCCCGATCGAAACTGGAATGGAATTTCTTGCCTTTACGCTGGGACAGGAAGAATACGGACTCGATATTCAGACGGTGCGGGAATTGCGAAGCTACGACACCGTTACGCGCATGGCCAATGCCCCTAAATTCATCAAAGGCGTGATCAACCTGCGCGGCAGCATCGTGCCAATCATCGACATGCGCATTAAATTCAATCTCGGCGCGCCGGCCTACGACCAGTTCACGGTGGTCATTATTCTCAACGTCGCCGGGCGCGTCATCGGGATGGTAGTCGATAGCGTGTCGGATGTGATTACGTTAACCGCCGAGCAAGTCAAGCCGCCACCGCCGATGGGAACAGCGCTGGATACCGATTATCTGGTTGGCATGGGCGTGTTGGATGACCGGATGCTGATTCTGGTCGATATCGACAGACTAATGTCGAGTGCCGATATCGGTTTGATCGGAAAAAACAGCAAAACAGCAGCATGACCATCGTCTCAATATACCGCCAACCAACGCCAGGAGCATGAAATGCGAAACAACGTGCCTGTAACCAACAACGAATACATATTACAAGACACGGAAACGGTGGTTTCCAAGACTGATTTATTCGGCGAGATTACCTATGTCAATCAGGACTTCTGCAACATCAGCGGTTTCACCAAAGAGGAACTGATAGGCTCACCACAAAACATCGTACGTCACCCGGACATGCCGATCGGGGCGTTTGAGGATTTCTGGCGCACCATAAAGAACGGCAAGGCATGGACCGGTATGGTGAAAAATCGTTGCAAGAACGGCGACCACTATTGGGTCGAGGCGAACGTCGCGCCGATGCTCGACAATGGCAAGATAGTCGGTTACACATCGATTCGCGTCAAACCCGGCCGGGAACAAGTGGCAGCGGCCGAAAGGGCTTATCGCGAGCTAAAAAATGGTAGTACGGAAATTGAGGTGTGTGAAGGAGCCGTTCTCCAGCGCTCCTTCTTCAGGCGTTTCGACTTGCTGACAATGCTCTCGGTTAGATCGAAAATCATGCTGTCGTCGGGTCTCTTGACGCTACTCTTTGTGGCAAACCTGCTCGTCATGGCAAGCGGGGCCAAGCTGGGATGGTCAAGCGCTCTTTCTGCTCTTGGCATCATCTTGAGCCTATTGTCTGGATTCCTGGTATACCGCGCCGCCGTTCTGCCGCTCGCACGCATCAAGCGTGACATTGATCGGTTGAGTGCCGGCGACCTGACCGGAATAATAGCGGCCCATGGCGACGACGAATTGGCGCAACTCGCGCAGTCCATGCGCGTCTTGCAAACTAATGTGAAACTTCTGGTCGGACAGATCAAGGAGGCAACCGATATCGTCAATACCGGAGCAGCAGAAATCGCAGCAGGCAATGCCGACCTGTCGGCCCGCACCGAATCTCAGGCCAGCTCTTTAGAAGAGACCGCGTCCTCGATGGAGGAGCTGACCAGCACCGTAAAGCAGAATGCGGACAATGCGCGCGAGGCGAACCGGCTGGTTGCCTTGGCATCCGATACTGCGATCAAAGGCGGCAAAGCCGTCGGTCAGGTGGTTGGGACCATGGCATCGATCAAAGACAGTTCCCGCAAGATCGTCGATATCATCGGCGTCATCGACGGCATTGCATTTCAAACCAATATCCTAGCGTTGAACGCGGCAGTTGAGGCTGCGCGTGCGGGCGAGCAGGGACGCGGATTCGCTGTAGTCGCGTCCGAAGTGCGCAGCCTGGCGCACCGCTCGGCCGCAGCTGCAAAAGAAATCAAGTCCTTGATTGGCGACTCGGTCGAGAAGGTCGAGGCGGGCAGCAAACTGGTTGATGAGGCCGGCAAGACCATGGATGAGATCGTCACTTCGGTTAAACAGGTGGCCGGTTACATGAATGACATCACCTCTGCCAGTCAAGAGCAGAGCGAGGGCATAGAACAGATCAATCAGGCCATCGCGCAAATGGACCAGGTCACACAACAAAATTCCGCGTTGGTCGAGCAAGCGGCGGCGGCGGCGGAGGACATGCAAAGCCAGGCAACCAACCTGGCGCAGTTGGTTAGCGCCTTCAAACTCGTCTCGGGCCAACAGACGGCGCCAAGCGCTAAGGGGCAAGGCATCGGCCAGCGGCCTAAGCTCGTCGCAAAGCCTGCTACCGCTATCCGGATGCAAAGCCGACGGAAGATTGCGGCCCCCGTCGGCATGCGTTAGCTGTCTGGCGCGTGCAAGATGGGCGCTCCAATCGAAAATGTGCTGTACCAGATCGACTAAATCGTGTCTCCCCCTATAGGATAGGATAAAAAATTGTTTAATAACCTCACCATCAAATGGCGCCTGATCTTCGTCATCGGCTTTCTGTCCGTGCAGTTAATTGTTGGTGCATTGGTCGGCATCATCAGTCTCGGTTTCGCCAATGACACGACGCAAACGATCTATGAGGATCGGCTGGTCGCCATGGGACAATTAGATAAAGTGGTGCGCCTGCTGAACATCGATCAGCTCGCCATTGCCAAGGCCATTACGGGCGATCCGGCCTTGGTGAGCCAGAAAATGGATGAAGTGGAAGCGAATATCCAAACAGTTGCCAAGGTTTGGGATGAATATATGGCGACGTACCTCACGCCAGAAGAAAAAAAACTCGCCGACCAATTTGCAGAAGACCGAAAGAAGTTTGTTACCGAGGGACTCAAGCCGGCGATCGCGGCACTGCGCGCGCAAGATATCAAGGCGGCCACGGAAAATGTGCATGGGCCGATGACGCAGCTCTTCCTGCCAGTGCGGGAAGGAATCAATGCCCTGATTCAACTCCAGCTGGACGTTGCTAAGGGCGAGTATGACCAATCGCAACGCACCTATCACCTCGTTCGTATGAGTTGCATTGTTGCCGTCCTGTTTGGCTTGGTGATGGCCATCGTGGTCGGCGTCTGGCTGATCCGCGCCATTTCTCGGCCGCTCGAAGCTGCAGTTAAAATCGCCGGCGGCATCGCCGCTGGGGACTTGACGCAGCGCATCGAAGTTCTATCGAATGATGAAACGGGTCGCCTCATGCAGGCATTGAAGGGCATGAACGAGAGCCTGGGGCACATCGTCGCCCAAGTGCGATCAGGGACCGACACCATCGCTACCGCGTCGAGCCAGATCGCAGCGGGCAATATGGACCTGTCGTCGCGCACCGAACAGCAAGCGAGCTCGCTGGAGGAGACGGCCGCCTCGATGGAAGAGCTGGCCAGTACCGTCAAACAAAATGCGGACAATGCGCGCCAAGCGAACAGCCTGGCTACCTGCGCATCCGAAGTTGCCTTAAAAGGCGGCGCAGTGGTATCGGAAGTGGTCGACACCATGGCGTCCATCAATGACTCGTCGAAAAAAATTGTCAACATCATCAGCGTCATCGATGGCATCGCGTTCCAGACCAATATTCTGGCATTAAATGCAGCCGTCGAAGCGGCGCGGGCAGGCGAACAGGGCCGCGGCTTTGCCGTGGTCGCTGCCGAAGTGCGTACCTTGGCCCAGCGCAGCGCCGCCGCCGCGAAAGAAATCAAGACCCTGATTGGCGATTCGGTCGACAAAGTGGCCGCCGGCAGCAAACTGGTCTTTGAAGCTGGCAGCACGATGGATGAAGTCGTGGCCAGCGTGCGCCGCGTGACCGACATCATGGGCGAGATCAGCGCCGCCAGTGTGGAACAAAGCGCCGGTATCGAGCAGGTCAATCAGGCTATCGCGCAAATGGATGAGGTAACGCAACAGAACGCCGCCTTGGTGGAAGAGGCGGCGGCCGCCGCCGCGAGCTTGCAAGATCAGGCCGGCAATTTGATGCAGGTGGTGGGCGTGTTCCACCTCGATGGCATGTCCGTCGCAGCAGTGGCAGCACCCGCTCTGCCAGCAGTGATGCCAACACGAACGTCGCGCTTTTCCGCACCCGCCAGGTCAACCGCAAACACTGCGCCAACGCGCAGCGCGCTAGTCAAATCAGGATCATCGCACGGCACCACGACGGCGACCGCAGTCGGCGGCGGTGAGTGGGAAGAATTTTAATACGGATTCTGGATGCTTAATTTAAGTGTATTGCGCAAACGTGTTGCCGAGTGGCTATTCCTTATTGGCGCTATGCTGATTTCTGCTGGCTACATCGGCCTGAGTACGGTAGGATTATTGATCGCGCAAAGGCGGCGGCGAGATCACTCCGCTGAACGAAAGCTGGCGGAGGGTCGCATCAATGCTGTGCTGAGAGAACAGCGTCTCATGTTCGAGAGCGCCCATGTTGGCGTCGTTGTGGTGACGCGTAGACAACTCGTCAAATGCAATCAGCGCCAAGCGGAAATGTTTGGTTACGCAGGTCCTGACGAGATCGAAGGCAAGACTGCGGAGATGTTTTCATGCTCGCCGGAGCAATACCATGAAGTTCGTAATCGCCTGTATGCGCGCATGGCGCAGGATGGATTTGCGCAAGCCGAGATGGAGCTGCGCCGGCGGGATGGCACGCGCATTTGGATCATGCTTACCGGACGCCCTCTCGACCCGAGTGATGCAAAAGAAGGTTCGATTTGGGAATATGCTGATATCAGCGAGCGCAGGCGGGCCGAGACCGAGCGGCAGATTGCCACCATTGTCTTCGAATCCCAAGAAGGAATGATGATTACGGATACGCACGGTGTGATCCTGCGTGTGAATCGTGCCTTCACCAAGATTACTGGCTACACTGCGGAGGAAGCCGTGGGCCAGACTCCGCGCCTGCTCCGATCCGGCCGCCACGATGCTGACTTTTATTCGTCCATGTGGGAGAGCATCCGTCGCACGGGCGGATGGCGGGGGGAAATCTGGGATCAGCGCAAGAACGGAGAAGTCTACCCAAAATGGCTGACCATCTCAGCGGTAAAGGGCCCTGATGGCGCCGTGACCCATTATATTGGTACCCAATTCGACATTTCGGAACGTAAGGCGGCAGAAAATCAAATCAATCAGTTGGCCTACTATGACCAGTTGACGGGCCTGCCCAACCGGACCCTCTTGCTCGATCGTTTGAAACAGGTCATGGCGGCCGGCGATCGCGGTGGTGGTCATGCTGCCTTGCTGTTTATTGACCTCGACCACTTCAAAACGCTCAACGACACGCTCGGCCACGAAATGGGCGACTTGCTTCTTAAGCAGGCAGCCCGGCGCTTGACTTCATGTGTGCGCGAGAGCGACACGGTAGCGCGACTGGGGGGAGATGAATTCATAGTGATGTTGGTCAATCACAGCGAGAACGAAAGGGATGCCGCTTTCAATATTGAAACTGTCGCTGAAAAAATTCTCTCCACACTCAACCAAACGTACCAGCTCAACAATGTGACGTTCCATAGCACGGCAAGCATCGGTATCGCCTTGTTCATGGGGCAACAAGCTACCGTTGATGATCTGATGAAACAGGCCGATCTTGCCATGTACAAAGCAAAGGAGGCCGGGCGCAACCGATTCCGTTTCTTTGATGCGCGCATGGAGTCTGCCGTGAAGGAACGCGCCGCACTGGAGAATGATCTGCGGCTCGCTTTGGAGGAAAAACAGTTCTTGCTCCACTATCAAGCCCAAGTGGTGGGCGAAGGCCGCCTGACCGGTGCCGAAGTACTGGCGCGCTGGCAGCATCCGCAACGCGGCATGGTGTCGCCTGTCGAGTTCATTGCCCTAGCCGAAGAAACCGGGTTGATTCTGCCTTTGGGCAGTTGGGTGCTAGAGACTGCCTGCAGGCAACTGGCACTATGGGCCACCCGGCCAGAGATGGCCCACCTTACGCTGGCGGTAAATGTCAGCGCCCACCAGTTCCGTCTGCCCGACTTCGTTGATCAGGTGCTGGCGGTGCTCGATGTTACCGGTGCCAATCCAAAGCGACTGAAGCTGGAACTGACCGAGAGTCTGCTGGTGGACAATGTGGAGGACATCATTGAAAAAATGTTCACCCTAAAGGCCAAGGGCGTGGGTTTCTCACTGGACGACTTCGGTACCGGCTATTCTTCGCTGTCCTATCTCAAACGCCTACCGCTCGACCAGTTAAAGATCGACCAATCCTTCGTGCGTGACATCCTGTCCGACCCCAATGATGCTGCGATTGCCAAGACCGTGGTTGCACTAGCCCAGAGCCTGGGGTTGGGCGTGATTGCAGAGGGCGTTGAGACAGAAGCGCAGCGGGACTTCCTGGCCAGTTCTGGCTGCCATGCCTATCAGGGATATTTCTTTAGCCATCCCCTGCCATTAGAAGGTTTCGAGGACTTTGCACGGCGACCTTTCATCAAAGGGGGGGCCAAAAAAACAACCTATTCGCGGAGTGTCGGGCTGGAGAGCAGTGGACAGCCAATCACCTCATGCCCCACGCGATAGTTTGAAGTCCGCACCGGGATTGCAAGGTGGTTTTCTTCAACATTAAGAGGCTAGGAATAAAGATCGCGTTTTGGTCGTGACTTGTATAGGCGTTGAAGACGTATTCGGTCCAGTAGTTCGGCGCCGCAAAATTAGGCCATTTTTATTTTTTTGGCAAGTTGCGCCCATAACGGTTTGCTACTGTCCGATGTGGGCACGCTGCACAACTTAGAGTGTGTTGATTTGGCATCAGCGCGGGCGGGCCCCCGGGAACGCCGCGCTCCTTCTTACTTGCTCCTTGACATCACCAATTATGATCCGATAAATGCCGACTTAAATTAAAATACTTATAATATATGTTGAAAACAAATCAAACTCCTCGCATGCTAAACAGAAATAGCGACCTTGCCATAGTGGCACGATGTGAATGGATGGCACGCATGTTTGCGCTTGCCATAGCCGCGCTCGGCTTGGTCGTTCTGGTCGGATGGGCTCTCGATGTTGTGGCATTGAAGAGCCTGATGGCAGGATGGGCAACGATGAAGGTCAATACCGCCCTGGGTTTTCTTCTGGCCGGGGCCTCCCTGTTCGTCGCTTGCCGAAGATCGGATGCTCCCTTTTGGCGCAATCTTCATGTCGCTCTCGCTGCAATGGTCGCACTACTCGGGCTTCTAACGCTCGGTGAATATCTGTTTGGTGCGCATTTTGGCATTGATCGGTTTCTTTTTATCGTCGATCCCGGGTCGGCGAGCCAAGATCTGCAGGCGCGCATGGCGCTGGCAACCGCCGCCGGCTTCGCGTTGACTGGGACGGCGCTGATCATGCTGAACAGTCGCCGGTGGCGCATGGTCTCTATGTTCGCGGCGCTGGCCGGCAACCTGATCGGTATGCTCGCCATCCTTGGCTATGCGTATGACGTCGCCGGGTTGCACGGTGTCGGCGCCTACTCCAGCATCGCTTTGCATACCGCGCTTGGGTTTGTGGTTGTCAATTTTGGTGTGCTGCTCGCTCGCCCTCGGCGCGGCCTGATGCGGGTCGTGACCAGCAACACCTCCGGAGGCATGATGGCGCGCCGCCTTCTGCCGCTCGCCCTCGTTGCCCCGTTTCTGATTGGTTGGCTCCATGTTGAGGGCGAGAATAGGGGATTGATCAATTCCGGATTTGGTATTGCCCTGGTGACCCTCACCTATGTCGCGCTTTTCACCACGGTCATCTGGCGTACCGCCGCAGTTCTGTGTGCAAGCGACCAAAAACTGCGCGACCTTTATCAATTGTCACCCATGGGTATTGTATTGACAGACATAAAGGGGCGCCACGTCGAGTCGAACGAAGCGTTTCGAACAATTAGCGGTTATTCCGAAAAGGAATTGAGGGCTCTGGACTATCGGACGTTCATCTCCAGAGCATACGAGGCCGACGAGACGCGGCAATTTGATCTCCTCAGACGCACCGGTTTGTATGGTCCTTACGAGCAAGAGTGCATCCGCAAGGATGGCAGCCTGGTCCCTGTGCAGCTCAATGGTATGCGGATCATCGGGAACCATGGGCAGAAATATACTTGGTCCATCGTAGAGAACATCACCGAGCGCAAACAGACTGAACGGGCGCAGGTGCATAAAATAGTCGAAGCGGCGCCAGATCCGGTGTTGTTGGTCGGTAATAATGGCGTTATAGCCTTTGCCAATAGCGCTGCGCAGTCAACTTTCGGCTACACGCTCCATGAATTGCATGGGTGGAATGTCGATAACCTGGTGGCGCTCAAGAACCGCAGCGGGCATGTGCATGCTCGTCACGTATTTGGAATCAGTAGAACTCAGCATCCGATCGATTTGAACAAGCCACTGACTGCAGTGCATAAGGATGGTACCGAGTTTCCTGTCGAAATCAGCCTTAGTCCGATCCGGATGGACGGTCAACCGGTCGTCATCGCCAGCATTCGCGACATCACCGAAAGAAAGCGGGCGGCAGAACTGTTGGAGCAATCCCTTGCCCAGTTACGCAGGCTCTCTGACCACCAGCAAAACATCAGGGAAAACGAACGAAAGCGCATCGCGCGAGATGTTCATGATGATCTGGGTCAGAATTTGCTTGCGCTCAAAATGGATGTGGCCATGCTGCACGCGCGCACGGGAGCATCGCATCCAAAACTGAACAGGCAGGTAGCGGGAGTGCTCAATAACATTGATGCCACCATCCGATCCGTAAAAGCCATCATGAATGATCTGCGTCCTGCGACGCTGGAACTGGGTTTGTACCCGGCGGTAGAGTGGCAGTTAAGGCAATTTGAGCGCATGAGTGGGATTGCCTGCACACTGGTATCGAATACGCCAGAAGCTGAGTTTGGATTGGATGAGGATCGCACCTCGGCAGTTTTTCGGATGTTTCAGGAATCGCTGACCAATGTTGCCCGCCATGCCGACGCAAGCGAGGTCGAGATCGTTCTTAGCCAGGATGAGCACGGCTTTTCGATGACGGTAACGGACAATGGGAAAGGACTTCAGCCCGGTGACGGGATGAAGGCAAATTCGTTCGGACTGGTTGGGATGCGGGAGCGCGTGCATTCATTTGGTGGGAAACTCACCATCGAAAGTAGCCCAGACAATGGCACAACCTTGTCGATCTTCATTGCGAAGGAAGAAAGAAGGATTGAATCTTGATCTCCGGCGCCAGCGAACGCAAAGCTGGG
This sequence comes from Janthinobacterium sp., assembly GCA_003133225.1. Lineage (GTDB taxonomy): Bacteria > Pseudomonadota > Gammaproteobacteria > Burkholderiales > Burkholderiaceae_D > Janthinobacterium. Next base: position 2,116 of record PKWL01000036.1, on the reverse strand, counting down.
CTTGCCGCTAATGGTCGGCAAGCCAGACTCACGAAATTGGTAACGGCGCCGGTTATGGGTTCGAATTTTGTACCTAGCCTAGTTGGGGCGCCCACCCTGCACCTGCTTCACATCATTTGACGTGTTGCTTCAATATCCTCAAGGCGGTAATTACACTGTTTGATGCGGATGAATACGTTGAACCGTTAAGTCCTCTCTCAGCCTCTGAATACTTCTTCGCGTTAATCAACCGGGCAATCTTTCCAGCTTCGACGTGAAACATTTTGTGCTTGGCGACTGCGTCTGAAAATTCCGGCACTTTGCCGTCGGTATTTTTTACGGGGCCATGCATCCATTTCCCAAGATCGCAACAATCGTCTCCTTCTTAGCTCATTATCTTTGTCGTGCGCCGTGCCAAGGCGCGGCGCACGACAAACTTGGGTTAGAGATGGCCACTCTAAACTTTGCTTTCCAGTTCGTGTGTTTCCCAGCAGCATCATCCAAGTTCATATCAATTTTCCTCTTCATGTGATTGGACATTACAACTGACAAAAGTGCGCTTTACGCGATAATTATAATTATGACGGACAGCAGAGTTCTGATGCTATTGAGAGTGACGACAACAGTTACCGTGAAAGCTCATGCTCGGGGGCGAGGCGTACATCCCTCATGAGCGGTTACCGTGAAAGCTCAGTACGGTGGAGACGAGTTTAGCCGCCTCGCATTTTAGCGAGATCGGAAGTGCCGCCAGGCCCGACCCCTCAGATGTGGCGGATAATCAGCTGCGAACGGTGTCGCTAGCGATTGTAGTTTTCTTGTCTGGCCATTTGCCGATGAGCTTCAGTTGCTTGATCCATCGTGGCGCGTTTTTTTGGGCACATATGGCTTCGTAGTCGACGTGAGGATCGTGATACGCCTCTTTGCGCGTGAGCATCAGATAGATCAATCGGATCATCTTGTGGGCAATGGCCACGATCGTCTTCTTGTGTGTTTTTCGGATTATCAGGCTCTTGTATTTGGCCGCCAGCGTGCTCTTGGTTTTGCTTGCCGCATTGGCGCATTCGCACAGGATGTAGCGGATGATCGCATTGCCTTTTCCGGTGCGTCCCGATTTGCGCTTGCCGGCTGATTCGTCGTTGCCAGGGCATAGTGCGGCCCATGCGGCTAGGCGGTCGGCACAGCCGAAGCGGGTCATGTCGTCGCCGATTTCAATTAGGATCAGGGCGCTCGCAATCTGGTCGATGCCAGGAATTGTTTGGAGCAGGCGATGTGCCCATTCATACGGTTTCATGGCAGCCAGGATGTAGGCGTCGAGTTCGGCCAGTTCATGCTCGAGTGCGTTGATATGCGCATGCAGATGCTTGAGTACGAACAGGTGGCGTGCGCTGAGGTCACCATCAAGCGACGCTTGCAGGTCATCGCGCTTGAGCTTGAGCGCTCCACGCGACATGTCAAGCAGCTGGTCGATGCCAACGCCCTCGATCAGGCCGGCCACCATTTCACGTGCCGACACGCCGTTGATATCACTGACTACGCCGCCGAGCTTGATACCGCCATCATCGAGGACCTTGTGCAGGCGATTTATTTCGCTCGCGTGCATTTGACTGAGCTTGCGTCGGTAGCGTGACAGCAGGCGCAGCTCACGTAAATCCTGTGGTGGAACGAAGCTGCCGTGCACCATTCCGAAGCGTGCCAGCACGGCTAACCACTGTGAGTCGTTTAGGTCGGTTTTGCGCCCGGGAACATGTTTGACAAAATGCGCGTTGACGACCCAGGTGTTGATGTTGGCACGTTCCAGGTGGGCGTACAGCCCTTTCCAGTAGACGCCGGTGCTTTCCATGACTACAAGTTCCACCCTTAGCTCGACGAGCCACGCGGCCAGGGCGCGACAATCGCGCCTGAAGCCGCCGAATTCTCGGCTGGTTTGTTCGATGGTACCGTTTGGATTTTCAATGACGGCTGTGACGACGTGCAGCATGCGATGAACATCGATGCCGGCAACTCGCCGGTAGATTGGTTGAAGTCCTTCCATGATGTCGCTCCTCTGAGTAAAATAAAGGGGCGCACGGGGCATCGATGAACTGGAAGACTCCTCAGGTTAAATTCAGCCTGGGCCTCATAAGAAACACATACCAAA
>PKWL01000073.1 GCA_003133225.1 Janthinobacterium sp. | reverse complement strand
CTACAATGACTGGGTGAACCTGCCATTGCCGGAAAAAGCCAATTAAAACCAACTAAAGCCAAAACCCGCCAGGGCCGGAGTTTCATCCGGCTCTGGCGGGCCATGCACGCGGGTCAGTAGCGATGAGCTTCTACCCGAGCCAACAATGTGAAAGAACGGACGCATGTTTAACTCTTCCTTATTTTGTTTCGACGACATTAAATGGTTCATGTCGGTCTATCCGGAGCTGCTGCCTTTGGGCTTGATCAGCGACGAGCTTTAAATCGCTTCGGCTGCTCGATATCAATGATGCACGTTAATCAATAAAGATCGCATAAAAAAACGCCATGAATATTGCGGCATTACTCGAAAAATCGGCGCGTCAGCACGGCGCACTGCCCGCACTGACCGTCCACGACCAGGTCCATGCCACCTATAGCGAGTTCGCGCAGCACGTATCAGGTATGGCATTTAGTTTTCGCTGCGGCCTAGGCTTGAAGACGGGCGAGCGGGTCGCCATCGCGATGAGCAACCGGCCCGAGTTTTACGAAGCCTTGTTTGCAATCTGGCATGCGGGCTTGATTGCCGTTCCCATTAATTCCAAGTTGCACAGCAAGGAATTAAGCTATATTCTCTCCAATTCTGGGGCCCGGGTCTGCCTCGCTAGCCCCGACGTGACCGAGCGTATAGTCCAAATTGAAGGGCTAGAGCATGTCATTGCCACCGGCAGCTTTGAATACGGCGCACTGATGGGGCGAGGCCTCATCCCGATGATCGACGTCGCCCCTGATGCTCCCGCTTGGTTGTTCTACACCAGTGGAACGACCGGTCGCCCTAAGGGGGCCACGCTCACCCACCGCAATTTGTTGGCCATGACCCTCAGCTATTTTGCCGATATCGACAGCATTGACGCGGGCGATACCATTATTCACGCCGCGCCGATGTCCCATGGCTCGGGCCTGTATGGCTTGCCGCATATCGCGAAGGCGGCAAACAATGTGGTCCCCGCCAGCCCCCATTTCGACCCTGCAGAAGTGTGGCAGCTGGTGCAGATGCATCGCGGCGTCAGCTTTTTCGCGGCACCAACGATGATCAAACGGTTGACGCAAAGCGCGCCATTAGCGCCCCTGCACAACCTCAAAACGATCATTTATGGCGGTGCGCCCATGTACCGCGCCGACCTCGAACAGGCACTTTTGGCCATCGGACCCCGTCTGGTTCAAATTTATGGCCAAGGCGAAAGCCCGATGACGATTACGGCGCTGTCCAAACCATCCCACGCCGATCGCAATCATCCCCGCTACCAGGACATCCTCGGGTCGGTAGGCTTTCCCCGCACCGATGTCGAGGTGCGCATCGTGGCTGCCGACGGGGCGCCAGCTGCGCCGGGCGCGGCGGGCGAAATCACGGTGCGCGGCGACGTGGTGATGGCCGGCTATTGGAACGATGCACCAGCGACCGAGAGGGCGGTGCAAAATGGCTGGCTGCACACGGGGGACATCGGATGCATGGATCGAGACGGCTTTGTGACGTTGATGGATCGTTCAAAAGACTTGATCATCAGCGGCGGCAGCAATATCTATCCACGCGAGGTCGAAGAAGTTCTGCTGCGCCACCCAGGCGTGTTGCAAGTGTCCGTTATCGGCGCCCCTCACCTTGAATGGGGCGAGGAAGTTGTGGCATTCGTCGTGGCCGCGCCGGGCAGCGCCGTTTGCGCGGACAGCCTCGATGCCCTGTGCCTGGAAAATATCGCGCGCTTCAAAAGACCGAAGCGCTATCACTTTGTGGATATGCTGCCGACGAATAATTACGGCAAAGTATTGAAAACAGAATTACGCAATGTACTTAGCTCTGCTGCCGGGTGAGGATTAAAAAAGTTCTCTCTTGGCTCGCCATTTTTGGTTCAATTTTTTCGCGCCCGCCCCTCTACATTAATGAAAGTGCTTCATGTCTGATGCCAACTTGCAACCCGCATTTCAAATTCAACGCCTGTATCTGAAGAATTTGTCGCTGCAGCAGCCAAATTCTCCGGCAATTTTTCTTGAGCAAGACGCTCCCAATATCGAGGTCGCCGTCGATGTCAGCGATGAACAACTGGCCGCCAGCACGTACGAATCCGTGATCACGATTAAGGTCACGGCGCGGATCGGCGACAAGGTCGCCTTCCTAGTTGAAGGCAAGCAAGCGGGAATTTTTGAAGCCAGAAACATCGCACCAGACCAACTCGCCCTGCTGCGGGGAATCGGTTGTCCCAACATCATTTATCCCTATTTACGCGCCAACATCGCCGATATCATCACGCGCGCCGGGTTCCCGCCCGTTCATTTATCGGAAATTAATTTTGAAGTGTTCCACCAACAGCGCATGGCCAAGCAGCCACAAGGCGATTTAGCCGGCTAGGATGAAGCGCGGTTCAGTCATTAAATACTGGTTTTGAACGCGGGCCGGTTCTCCCATCCGACCCAAGCCGCGTTCATCTTCGAGCGTAGCGATCGCCTGCACCTGCGGCGGCCAAAAGCGCACCTTGCGCACCCACCGGAGGCAGCTGTGAAAATTATGAAGCCTAACAAGGAAGCGGTTCGAGATTGGTTGAGGCAGCGCCAAAATTCCCATGCCCCGTTACCGAACAGGGAGCAAATCCAGCAAGCATTAGGCTGGAAGCTGGTGATGGACGACAAGTTGGGGCATGGCGGCAATAGCGTAGCCCAATAAGCTAGCTGAGCAATCTTCGTTTCTGCGCCGAATAAACGGCATGCGACTTAGCCTGCTGCAGGTCTCCCGCTTCAATCTTGTCCGCCCAAATCAGGCGATGCCCAAATCGCGCGGCCGGACGCCGGGGAAGATGCGATCGATTTGGCCGGCATTCATGCCGTACAGGCGCGCAAACAAGCCGCCTAGTAGCGCCCGGTATTCGTTTCGCACCGGGTAGTCACGATGTTGAAATAACGACGAGTGATCCACCCGCACCTGCTCGCCAAGTATGGCGCCCCCTCGAATGCCGCCACCCAAGACCCAATACACGGTACCGTGCCCGTGGTCGGTGCCACGGTTGCCGTTTTCGCGCACCGTCCTGCCGAATTCGCTCATCACGACGGTCACGGTTTCGCGCCAGTCATTTCCCATCTCGTGCGCGAAGGCGGCGAGGGCGCGCCCGAGTTCATCGAATCGTCCCGCCAGATAGCCTGTTGGCCCCCCTTCGCCGACATGCGTGTCCCAGCCACCGACGTCGACGAAGCCAATGTTGTACTTGTCCTTCATCAACGTGGCGATCCGCCGTGCCACCAGTTCGAATCCCTGCGCTGACACGGCGTTGCGGTTTGCAGCATCCATTTCGCCCGCCATCTCGCGCATCACGTCGTCGCGCACGCTAAAGCCATCATCGACCTGTCGTGCTAGCGCCTGTCCCTGGTACATGGACGCGATGATCTTGCTCTGGCGCGCATCAAGCTCCGACTTACCGATCGTCCGCAATGCGGCGTTCGGTATGTGCAGCGCTCCTTGCATAATCAGCGGCAACTGTTCCGTGAACGAGATCGAAGCCACACCATTGAGTGTCGCCGCCAGCCGGTTCAAAAACCCGGAGCGAAAATCGCGATGCCGATCAAATGACTGTCCGAGTTCAATCCCGTCCTGTGTTTCGAAGTGACTGCGGGAAGCGTCGTCGGTTCCCGCAAAAGGGATGAATGCAAGCTGACCGGCGGCGAACAAGGGATAAATGCTTTCCCGCAACGCCGGGTGCAAGCCCCAATCGGGGCTCAATGAGATTGCCGAATGCAAATCGGTGCTGGGACGGGGAATGGCGATATGGGGCCGCATGTCATAATAAAACGGGCTGGAGATAGGCACCAACAGGTTGCAAGCGTCATATCCCCCGCGCAAAAATACCACGAGCAGGCGGGTTTTCGTCACCGGCGCAGCGAATAGATTGCCCACCGCGGATGCCAACGGCAATGCGGCAAATGCCTTGAGTAGATGACGACGGTTCATCCCCGAATTGCCTCCTCCAATCAACGGTGGCTACCCCAATTTAGACCGGCGCGCCGAGCGCACTTTAGGCAAAAGCTCACGGAAATAGGTCGTACCGAGCCTGCACAATAGGAACTTGCACCCTTCTTCACCAGCCAACCCCGGCGTTGGCCGGGTGGGCGCATACTTGATCAGCGATACATACTTTCCGGCGCGCATAGCAAAAAGGTATTCCATTCCTGGGGCGACCCGGCCTGATCCAAGGCGGACCGCGTCGCCGCGCCCAATCTCGTTTGCAGGGACTGGAAATACAACGCGTTTGCCAATTGGGGAAATGCCGCTTGTTCCCGCACTTTTGCACCATCGTCCTTAAATAGGCCGGCACTGCCCGAGCCTATCGCTTTCGCGACGTCGAAGCGGTTCGTCATCTGGCCGGGGCTGGCCCAGGCAGTTTCCAGCATCGGGTAGCCGTCGGGGCTTGCATGCCCATACAGGGGTTCTCCCATGCGATTGAGCCAGTTTAGCATCGGTCCGGCGTTTCGGATGGGCTTGTTATCATAAGCGAGGCGCACGGCTGAAACGACGTAATGCAGCGGATCTTTGAACTGGCGACCCAGGGACGCCACAAACTCGGGCGAATCGAATAGCGTTTGCAAAGTCGCTGCGATATCCCCGTCCGAATGCAAGAAAGTATCCGCCATGCGCGCGACCAGTGCCGCAGGCGGTTCGTCTGCCACTAAAAACATGGCCAGCTTGCGGCTGACGAAATGGGCCGTGGCAGGATGGCGGCTCAATCGATCCAGCGCAACATCGAGTTCGGCCAGCCCGCGCCCGCGCACGACTTGCCCCAAAAATTGCTTGTCGCCGTAATCATGCCGGTTTGGATTGAATTCGAACAAGCCGCGGTGGACATATTGCGCCAGCAATTCCGGCCGCACTTGGGCATCGGGGCCCAGATTGATGCCGACACCAGTCAGGATGCGCGCCAGTTCTTGCACATCACTTTGACTGTAGCCGCCATCGACGCCCAGAGTATGCAATTCCATCAATTCGCGGGCATAATTTTCATTGATCCGCGTGGCGGAGTTTTGGTCATTGTCGAGATAGCGCAACATGGCCGGGTGATGCGCGCTCGCGACCAGCAAATCGCGAAATTTGCCGAGCGCGTGCGCTCGCATCGCGCTCTCTTCATAGTCGCCGACCATGGCGCGCAGATTGTGCTTTCCCTGATGGACGTTGAAATGGTTCATCCAGAACCACGTCATTTGCTCTTGCAGCTGGTTCTGTGAATAGAGCGAGCGCAGCAGGAAACGCGTGGCGGCTTCGCGCGCCAGACGGTTCAACTCCCTTTGGTAGCCCTGCTGGGCGATTTTCTTGTCCTCGTCATTGGCGACGGTCTCTGACTCCTTACGGCGCAGCTCCATTTGCCGCGCGAGCTGATCAAGAGGGCGCTGGGTGATCGTCATGGCATTGATTTGGGCTTGGATCGGCGCTGGCAACCGGGCCTGCTCCGGATGCAATTGTTGGGCCATATAACGCTTCATTCCCAACGCTTCGGCTTGTTCGAGCGTAGAGACATTGACGCCCCAAGTGACCCGGTTGAGTATGTCTACGGCGGCAACAGAGTCGCGAGCAACTGGCTTGGCGCTGCCGACTCCGGAAGAGCTAAAAGCGCAAGCGGCGATGAGGCTAAGGATGGCGCCCGTCGCCACCCGCCCTATTGTTGAAGGGAAAAAAAATGCCATTGTCTCGCCGCTCCCTTGGTCAACGACTTTTACTGCATTTTCCATTTAATAGCCCATTCGAGCTCAAAAGGCAATACGAGCCCATCGAAGTACCGGCCATCGCAAGCGAAGAGCGAAATGTCGCAGGCCTGCGCGACCGCCGCAGGGGTCATCTTGCGCCAGCGACGGCGCAGCTGTGGTCTTGCAATTCTTCGGCGGGTCCTGAGCGAGTTTCAAGCAAATAAAAGCCCGCGCTGCCATCTGCAAACGTGGCACCGACCACCGCGAGCGACTCGGCTGCCATGTCCACTCGCGCATCCGGCAACAGGCTTAAGGCCTCAAAAGGGGTCGCACCTGGCTGCACCAGAGTCTGGATACGCATCGCCCGATAGGTGCGCCCGCCGATCGCTACTGGAAACGGGGCCCAAGTCGCGCCGATGGCGCCGCCACGGCTGCGAAGCAGGTTGCGGACCTCCGCTTTCAAGCAATCGACATGAATATGGAGTTGGTTCTGGCTGCGATGGTGCACTGAGTTGATTGTCAACGACAGCGCGTCGCGCGGCAACACCCGATCCAGCATGGCCTCGACTAAGAGCGTCGCTTGCCACGCCGGCTGCCAGTAGTTGGGAGCATCCGGCGTCAGAATCGCGGGGTCCTCGATCCCCGCTATGCGCGCCGTGGGGATCACGAGAAATTGTCCGATCCCCCGGCGGTCCTTGAGAATCGCGTAGCCAGCATCCTGCTTGACCAAGGTACAGGGCAAAGGCGTGCCAAATTGCTCCGCGTGCGCGACGCACTGATCATGCACAATATGCCACAGCGCGCCGCTCTCGTCCTCTGCCAAGGCAAGACGAGGCAGCACCAGCAGAAATACGCAAGTCCCCAGCCGGGCAAACCGGTTTGCCTGTCCCATCATTTGATCTCCACGTTACATTGAACCATTGTGCGCCATGGAAACGGGCCCGCCCAGCTACAGCACGCCGCTTGCAAGCGCTTTGCGGGAGGGCGCCTGAGGCTGGCTGCGGACGCGATCAAACCGACCCGTGCCGTGAGCGCCGCCCGATGCGGCGCCCGCAAGCTCGACGTAGGGCTGCAAACACGAATTTCCGCGCTTTCGCGGCAAGCTTGCCCTTTCCTCAAAGCACGAGAATAGCGCGGAAATCGTTGACGTTGGTACGCGTCGGCCCGACCTGCACCAAGTCGCCCAAGGCCGAGAACAAGCCGTAACTGTCGTTGTCCTCGAGCATCGCGCGCGCATGCAAGCCCAGCGTTGCGGCGCGCCCCAAGCTGTCGGGCCGATACAGCGCGCCGGCGTTGTCCTCCGAGCCGTCGATGCCGTCCGTGTCGCAGGCGATCGCATGAATTCCGGGATACCCGCCCAGTGCGATTGCTAGGCTCAATAGAAATTCGGTGTTGCGTCCGCCTCGGCCTTGGCCGCGCAGCGTGACGCTCGTTTCGCCGCCGGAAATAAGGACGCAGGGCCGGGCAAAGGGCTGGCCGCGCAGCGCCACCTGCGTTGCCAGCGCCGCGTGCATCAAAGCAATATCGCGCGCCTCGCCTTCGATGGCGTCAGACAAAATGTGGGGCGTGATGCCGGCCGCGCGCGCCGTCTGCGCCGCCGCTTCCAGCGCATGCTGGGCGGTGGCGATGATATGGTGGCTGTTGCGCACAAAGACGGGGTGGCCGGGCTTGGGCGTTTCGCCGGCGCCCGATTCCAGATGCTGGCGCACGTTGGGCGGGATTGCGATCGCGTACCGGCCCAGGATCGCGAGCGCTTCCTCGCACGTGCTTGGGTCCGGCAAAGTCGGGCCGCTGGCGATAGTGCCCGGATCGTCGCCCGGCACGTCGGAGATCATCAAGGTGATTACGCGCGCCGGAGCGCAAGCCAGCGCCAGGCGCCCGCCCTTGATCGCCGACAAGTGCTTGCGCACGCAATTGATTTCCGCGATGCTAGCACCGCTATTTAGCAAGGCCTTGTTCAAGAGCTGCTTTTGCACCAGCGTGATGCCCGCGGCCGGCAGCGCCAGCAAAGCCGAGCCGCCACCCGAGATCAGGCATAGCACCAAATCGTCTTCACTTAAGCCGTGCACCATTTGGAGCATGCGCTGGGCCGCGCGCTGGCCTGCTGCGTCCGGCACTGGATGGGCCGCCTCCACCACTTCAATCGACCGGCAGGCGGCGCCATGGCCATAGCGCGTGACAACGAGGCCAGGGATGGCGCCGGGCCAGTGCTGTTCCACCACCTTGGCCATCGCGGCGGCCGCCTTGCCGGCGCCGATGACCATCGTGCGTCCGTGAACGGACGGCTGCGGCAAGAAGGCGGGCAGGCATTTTTCGGCGCTTACGGCAGCGACCGCGCTGGCGTACAGATCCAACAACAACTGGCGTGGTTCAGTCATCAAGTGATATTCGCGCCCTGCGCGCTCCCGTTGTTGAACTTACGACTCGGCGGCCCGCAAAGCCATCGAATCGTCTCATGCGCTGCTCGGAAAAGCAACGGCCTCCGTCGCGCGCCCCACGCCAAAGGCCAGCCAAACGTCATGGCCGACGTCGTCGCCCCGTGGCAAACGGCCATGACGGATCCCGCCTAGCAGCCTGGACATTTAATCGGCCCGGAATTTCTTTTCGGCCGCAGCCAACACTTGTCCACCTCCGAAGCTGCCCTGCACCGGCTCGGGGCCGCCCAGCGTCACGCGAACGGCGCAGTATTTGAACTCCGGGATTTTCGCGAACGGATCGAGGGCGGCATTGGTGAGGCGGTTAATGGCCGCCTCGTAATAACAAAATGGGACGAACACCGTGCCGCGCGGCGAACTTTCGTCGGCCCGGGCATACAGCGATACCGTGCCGCGGCGCGAGGTGATGGTGATGATGTCGCCACCCTGGACGCCTAAAGCTGCCAAGTCGAGCGGATGCACCATCGCAACCGGATCCGGCTCGAGGGCATCGAGCACCAAGGCGCGCCGCGTCATACTGCCGGTGTGCCAGTGCTCGAGCTGGCGGCCGGTGATGAGCACCGTCGGGTAGGTGGCATCCGGCCGCTCGGCGGCTGGAATGATATCGGCCGGCACGAAGAGCGCTCGCCCATCTGGGCGCGGGAAGCTGTCGGTAAACACCACCGACTCACCCGGATCGCCTTCCTTGCGGCACGGATAGGTGACCCCGTGCTCGCGCTCCAAGCGCTCCCAGGTGATGCCGCCAATGCTCGGCATCGTGTGGCGCATTTCATCGAACACCTCCGACACATGGCCGTAGCGCCAGTCGAGCCCGAGGCGCTTTGCGATCTGTTCGATGATCCACAAATCCGGTTTCGCCGCGCCGGGCGGATCGATGGCTTGACGCCCCATCTGCACCAGGCGGTCGGTATTGGTGAAGGTGCCCGTCTTTTCCGGAAAAGCGGTGGCCGGCAAAATCACGTCGGCCAGATAAGCGGTCTCGGTCAAGAAAATATCTTGCACGACGAGGTGCTCGAGAGCGGCCAGCGACTCGCGCGCATGATTGGCGTCGGGGTCCGACATGGCCGGATTCTCGCCCATCACATACAGGCCGCGGATCTCGCCCTTTTTGATGGCATGCATGACCTCCACCACCGTCAGGCCGGGCTCGCTCTCTAGCGTGCCCGGCGCCAGCTTCCACGCCTTTTCAAAAAAGGCCTGCACCAGCGGATCGGTCACGTGCTGATAATCGGGATACATCATCGGGATCAGGCCGGCGTCAGAGGCGCCTTGCACATTGTTTTGTCCGCGCAGTGGATGCAGACCGGTGCCGGGACGTCCGATCTGGCCCGTCATCAAGGCCAGTGCAATCAGGCAGCGCGCATTGTCGGTGCCGTGCACATGCTGCGAAATTCCCATACCCCACAAGATGATCGAGGCCTTGGATGCGGCGTACAGACGCGCCACATAGCGCAGCGTGTCGGCATCGATACCGCAGATCGGCGCCATCAGCTCCGGGCTGTAGCCCTCGACATTTTGTTTCAATGCCGCGTAACCGACGGTGCGGCGGTCGATGAATTCCTGATCGACCAAGTCCTCGTGGATGATCACATGCATCATCGCATTGAGCATGGCGACATCGGTGTCGGCATTGAACTGCAAGAAACGGTGCGCCATGCGGGCCAGGTCCGAGCGGCGCGGATCGCACACGACGAGCTTGCTTCCGTTCTTGACCGCGTTCTTGATCCAGGTGGCAGCCACCGGATGGTTGACCGTCGGGTTGGCGCCTATGATCAATATCACTTGCGCCTTGGCCACGTCGATCACGGGGTTCGAGACGGCGCCCGAGCCGATTCCCTCGAGCAAGGCGACGACCGACGAGGCGTGGCAAAGGCGGGTGCAATGGTCGACGTTATTGCTGCCGAAACCGGTGCGCACGAGCTTTTGGAACAGGTAGGCTTCTTCATTACTGCCCTTGGCCGAGCCGAAACCGGCCAGCGATTTTTTTCCGTGCTGGTCGCGGATCCGGGCAAATGTTCCACCGGCATGTTCCAACGCCTCTTCCCAGCTTGCTTCACGGAAAAATTCCATGACGCGCTCCGGATCCATCTCCACATCAGCGCGCTTGGGCACGCCGGCGCGCCGTATTAACGGCTGGGTCAGGCGCTGCGCGTGGTGCGCGTAATCGAAACCATAGCGCCCTTTCACACACAGGCGCTGGTGGTTGGCCGGGCCGTCGCGGCCCTCGACATACAGGATTTTGTTGTCCTTGACGTTGTAGGTGAGCTGGCACCCGACACCGCAATACGGACAGAGTGACGCGACCTCCTTGTCGGGCGCCGTCAGTCCCACCGCGCGCGCCGGCATCAGGGCGCCGGTCGGACAGGCCTGGACGCATTCGCCGCAAGCGACACAAGTTGACTCGCCCATCGGATCATCCATGTCGAACACGATCCTCGTTGCCTGGCCGCGAGAGGCTAGACCGATCACATCGTTTACTTGTTCCTCGCGGCAGGCGCGCACGCAGCGCGTGCACTGGATGCAAGCGTCGAGATTCACCGTGATGGCCGCATGCGAGGCGTCTTGGGCCACCCGCGCGCGCGCCGCGAAACGCGGCTTTCCCACGGCCAATCTTGCCGCCCATTGGTCCACTTCATTGTGCAGCGTGTATTTGGTTTCGGGCATGTCCGACAGGAGCAGTTCGAGCACCATCTTTTGCGCCGCGAGGGCGCGCGCGCTGTCGCTGGCGACCTTCATGCCATGCGTCGGATAGCGACAGCAGGACGGCGCCAGCACGCGCTCGCCATTGATCTCAACCATGCAGGAACGGCAATTGCCGACCGCAGCTTGGCCCTCTTTGTAACACAGGCGCGGAATCTCGACTCCCTCGCGGTCGGCAATCTGCAAAATGGTCTCGTTGGCGTGGCCGGTCACGGCGCGCCCGTTTAGTTCGAAGCACACCGCCGCTCCCTCGGTTTGCGTCAGTTGCTTGCGGGCAATCGCGTTCATGATGTCAGTTCGTGCGAAAAATATTTGACGACACAATCAATCGGGTTCGGAGCGGCTTGTCCCAAGCCGCAGATGGAGGCGTCCCGCATGACCTGCGATAGCTCGGCGAGCAAGGGAAGATCCCACTGCGGCCGCTCGATCAAGGCCACCGCCTTGGCGGTCCCGACCCGGCATGGCGTGCATTGACCGCAGGATTCATGCTGGAAGAAGCGCATGGTATTGCGGGCGGCACCCACCGCGCTGTCCTGGTCTGAGAGCACCACCACCGCCGCCGAGCCGATGAAACAGCCGTACGGCTGCAAGGTATCAAAATCGAGCGGGATGTTGTTCATCGTCGCCGGCAGGATGCCGCCCGAGGCGCCGCCTGGCAAATAGGCGTAAAACTGGTGGCCCTGCTGCATGCCGCCGCAATATTCGTCGATCAATTGCTGAACCGTGATGCCGGCCGGGGCCAATTTGACGCCCGGCTCCTTGACTCGCCCGGAAACGGAAAACGAACGCAATCCCTGACGGCCGTTGCGTCCGTGCGACGTGAACCAGGTACTCCCCTTTTGCAAGATATCGCGCACCCAGTACAAGGTTTCGAAGTTATGTTCGAGGGTCGGACGGCCGAACAAACCAACTTGTGCCACATAGGGCGGGCGCAGGCGCGGCATGCCGCGCTTTCCTTCGAGCGATTCGATCATGGCCGACTCTTCGCCGCAGATATAGGCGCCGGCGCCACGGCGCAGGATTATTTGCGGCATGCCTTCTATGGGCGGGTTGGTGCGCAGCTTATCGAGCTCGCCTTCCAGCATGGCGCGGCAGCCGTGGTACTCGTCGCGCAGGTAGATATAAATCGATTCGATGCCGACCGCCCATGCGGCAATCAGCATGCCTTCTAAAAAGCGGTGCGGATCGCGTTCGAGATAGACCCGATCCTTGAAGGTGCCAGGCTCGCCCTCGTCGATATTGACCGCCATCAGGCGCGGGCCCGGTTCCCCGCGCACGCTGCGCCATTTGCGCCCGGCCGGGAACCCGGCGCCGCCCAAACCGCGCAGGCCCGACTCTTCCATGCTCTTGATGACTGCTTCGACCGCGCGGGTGTGGGCGCTGCACTCGCGCAGCAGGGCGTAGCCGCCGTCCGACAGATAGCGGGCGAAGTCGGTGAAATGCTCCGTCGCGGCGTCGATTTGGCCGGCGGCCACCTTGGCGGCAATGGCTTCGCAGCTCGCGTTAGGCACTGGGTTTTGCCCGATCAGGACGGCTGGCGCCTGCTCGCACCGGCCGATGCATGGCGCTGCGATCACCCGTACTTCGGCGCCCAGAATCTGCGGCAGCCGCGCCAGCAAATCGCGGGCGCCGGCCATTTCGCAAGACAGGCCGTCGCACACGCGCACCGTCAGCGCTGCAGGGACTGCCGCGCCTTCCTTGACCACATCGAAGTGATGGTAGAAGCTTGCCACTTCATACACTTCGGTCTGCGCCATGCGCATCTCTTGTGCCAGCGCGGCCAAATGCGGGGCGGACAAGCAACCGAAACTGTCCTGGATCCTGTGCAAGTGCTCGATGAGCAAGTCGGGCTGGCGCGAGCGCGCGCCCAGCACCGATCGCACTGCCGCCAGCGCCGCCGGATCAACGGCGCGCCCTTTCGGGGTCGCGCGCTTGCGCTGTTTCGACGTCCCTCGTAGCGAAATCGGAATGATCGTTTGATTCATCGTTTTTCCTAAGGAGTGCTTCCTATTGCCGTCACTTTCGTATCGGGGCCGTGCCAGCCCGGCGCCGCACCGCCGACGGGCAAGAGCGCGTCCCGGGAGCCCCATTTCCGCCCGCGGGCTCTAGCGTGTCTTGCCTGACAGAGCGTACCGCGTCACTTGCTCATCTTTTGGAATTATGCGCTAATTGTCATATTGGAGCGTGCGCTGGCACTAGGTTTTTTTTGGCGCCCGATCCATTTTCTCGCGCGCCGGCCATTCCGGAAATCACGCTCCTCACCATGTTTGCGCTGCGCCGGCGGACGACAGTGCCACGATGCGCGCCATCGTCGCCCATCCATTGTCCACCATTGTCCATCGTTGGGCGTGTGGAAACGACAAATGCAAGACAATACCCGAGCGAAATCTTGACGCACCGCAAATTTTTCAGGCGTAGAGGCGGCCTCGCATGGGGCGCGGTCCGAGCTTAGAATTCTTCCCAAACACCGGCGCCGATGACGGCCGCCGCAGTACCACTTGATGCGAGCGCGGGAACGCGCGGCGGCGCCGCTTTGGGCGTCGTTTTGACGCGTGCTGGAATGCAAAATGGGGTTCTTTCCGTGGGCGCGGCCAGCGCCGCTACGGCGAGGGGCGCCGCGTGCAAGGTGTCGATCCGGAATACGCCCACCACCTGCGTTAGATGTCCGGCCTGCTCGTGCAAGGATTCAGCGGCGGCGGCGGCTTGCTCGACCAGTGCCGCATTTTGCTGGGTCACTTGATCCATCTGGCTGATCGCCTGGTTGATCTGCGCCAGATCGGCACTTTGTTCCTCGCTCGCGGCTATGATTTCGCTCATGACGTCCGACACCCGCCTGACGCTATCGACGATGTCATGCATGGTCGATCCGGCCTGATTGACCAATTTGCTTCCCGTTTCAACTTGTGCCACCGAATCGCCGATCAGGACCTTGATCTCTTTCGCCGCAGCGGCAGAACGATGCGCCAAGTTGCGCACTTCCGTAGCCACCACGGCAAAACCGCGCCCCTGTTCGCCGGCGCGCGCTGCCTCCACTGCGGCATTTAGGGCCAGGATATTGGTCTGGAATGCGATGCCATCGATCACGCTGATGATATCAACGATCTTTTTCGACGATTCATTGATCGAGGCCATCGTGCCGACCACCTGTGCCACCATGGTGCCCCCCTTGAGGGCGACTTGGGAAGCGGACGCCGCCAGCAAATTGGCCTGGCGCGCGTGGTCGGCATTTTGCTTGACGGTGGCGGTCAGTTCTTCCATCGAGGACGCGGTCTCTTCCAGCGAGCTGGCCTGTTCCTCGGTGCGTGATGACAAGTCGAGATTGCCGGCGGCGATCTGGCAAGAAGCCGTAGCGATGGTATCGGTGCCGCTGCGCACCTGGCCCACGATGCGCACGAGGCTGTCGTTCATGTCCTTTAGCGCCTGCAGTAGCTGGCCAGTTTCATCGTTGCCGGTCGATTCGATATGGCTGGTCAGGTCGCCCGAAGCCACCGTGCGCGCCACCTTTACCGCGCGCGTCAACGGCACCGTAATGCTGCGCGTGGTCCAGTAGGCCAAAGCGCACGCCAGCAAGGTCGCGAGCGCAGCGAGAGCTAACATCAGATTGCTGCCGCTGCGAAAATTGCTCGCCGCCTGCTCGCCGCTTTGATCCATGAGTGTTCCAATCAGCCCGACCAGGGCTTTCACGTCATCGATATAGGCGCGCTGATCTTGGATCAAGGTCGCCTGCAATGAACGGCTCGCTTCCTGCTTCTTGCCTTCCGCGAGGTAGTTCAAAAATTGCGCTTGGGCGACGGCATACTTGGCGCGCGCCTTCACGATATCCACGTAAATCTGGCGCCCTTGCTGCGTCGATAGCGACTTGTCTAGCTTATCGAGGTTGTCGTTCACCTTGCGCCTGATCTCCAACAAACTGGCCAGCTCGCTCTTGATTTTCTCCGGGTCATCCAAAATAAGCATATTGCGCATCAGGATAGCCGTCTCGCTGATGTCGCTTAGAACCGCATTGGCCAGCACCACTTTTGGATATCGATCGTTGACGATCAGGCCAGTACTGTCGTCGAGTGCACCCAGCCGTGTAATTCCCAGCCACGTAATGCCCATCATTAGTACGACCACCAAACCAAATCCGGCAGCTAGCCGGCTTCCAACTTTCATGTGCATCATGGTTGTTCCAAAATAGTGTGATTTTTTACGGTAATTGACGACACTTTGAGTCAAGGCAAAAAATGGCCCCCCGCCAAACCGCTTCCCGGTCGGACATGACAGGCAGTAATGACATTTACCCCTCCCTCCTTAAAGCGCATGTCAAAGTGGCGCATGCCAAGGTTGGGTTCAGCCGGCTGTCTGGCAGCATCCAAAATGACAGGGGGCGCTGGAGCGGCAAGATGCCGTCGAAAAATGTTGGCAAAACGCCGGCATTTAATCACTAATATGTTAGTGAGTCAACTGGGTTGTTGGATGCCTTGCCCGCCCTCGGTCGAGCGACTCTCGTTCCTAGCGCCAGTCACTTGGCGCGCTGCGCGCTCTTGGTTTTCGCGGCGCCACTGGTGCGCAAATGGCGCCGTGGCGTAGGCATGGGTGCGGGATCGAGTTGCCGTCGTTTCCCGCCCTCCTTGGGGCAGCGACACGCTCGGCCGGCCCCCATCATTGAACAACGCGTCGCTCTCCCACTTGGCTCCTGTCACCAGCTTGAACCTGTTTGGCCAACATGCTCGGCAAGAAAGTTAATGAGCGCGCGCACTTTTGGTGAGACATGTTTACGGCTTGGATAGATTGCATAGATGCCAAGCTCGATGGAACGATATCCGGGCATCAGTTCGACCAGCGCGCCTTCTGCCAAGTCGCCCCCCACCAAGAATGTGGGCTGCAAGATAATGCCTTGGTGCGCCAGTGCCGCCGCACGGCAAGTATCGCCGCTGTTGGTGTGGATACACGGGTTAGTCTTCACCGTGACCGGGCCTTGCGGGCCATCGAAATGCCACTCGTCCTTGGTCGACCAATAGCTGTACGAGATCACGGCGTGCGCCGCCAATTCGCTCGGGTGAAGGGGCACGCCATGCGCCTCCAAGTAGGGCGGCGATGCGCACAGCACCATGCGGGTGCTGGCCAGACGTTTGCTGATCAATGTCGAACTCGGCAGGGTCGCGATTCGAATTGCCACATCGAAACCTTCTTCGACCAGGTCAACCACGCGATCGGCTAAGGTCACGTCGAGCGCGACGTTCGGGTAAAGGGTGCGGAACTTGCCCCATAGGGGCGCCAGATGGCCGATGCCAAAAGTGACCGGCGCGTTTACCCGCACCAGACCGCTGGCAGCGCCACTTCGAAAAGTGATCTCCGCTTCGGCCTCTTTGACCTGCGCTAGCAACTCCACGCTGCGCGCGTAGAAGACCTGGCCCTCCTCGGTTAAGGACAGGCGCCTAGTCGTGCGTTGCAAGAGGCGCACACCGAGGCGCGCTTCCAGTTCGCCCACATGCCGTGAGACGGCAGCCTTCGATACCGCAAGCGCATTGGCCGCCTTGACGAAACTGCCGGCATCGACCACGGCGTTGAAGGCTTGCATTTCTAGGAATCGATCCATTGTGCCGTTTATTGAAACAATAAATCTTATTTTACCTTGTTTATCTCGAATAACTTAGCTTGTACAGTAGGTCCTAGGCATCGCATTGCAAATTCGCAGCGCGGCCCTGACGGCCCAAAGGCCCAATTTTCCTAAAAGGACACATCATGAACATCCTCGTTCTCGGCGCCGGCAACATGGGCGCTGGCTTTGTCAAACAGCTCACGCATGCCGGTCATCAGGTCACGCTAAGCGCCCGCAACTTCGCCAAAGTTCAAGCGGTCGCGGCCGCCAATCCCGGTGCTCTCGCCGTCGCAACGGCCAACGCGGCGGCGCGGGCCGACGTGATTGTGCTGGCCACCAGCTTTGCCGATGCCGTCAGCGCGCTCGGGTCGATCGGCAACTTGCGTGGCAAAGTGATCATCGACATCACCAATCCTCTGACCGCCGATTACATGGGACTCACTCTCGGCTACGACACGTCTGCGGCCGAGGAAATCGCCAAGGCGGTACCCGAGGCCGACGTCGTCAAGGCCTTCAACACGGTGTTCGCCCAGGTCCTGGCCGACGGTGCCGATTTCGGCAACGGCCAGAGCGTACCCGTGCTAGTTGCAAGCGACAGTGAACGGGCCAAGCAAACCGCCATTGCGTTAGCCGAGAGCATCGGTTTTTTCACCATCGACGCCGGGCCGTTGAAAAACGCGCGCTATCTGGAGCCGCTCGGGGGTCTCAATATCTATCTCGGCTATGGTGCGGGACTAGGTACCAGCATTGCCCCGACCTGGATTCGCAAGGAAATCGGCCAAGCGCACTAAGCTTGCGTGCACCGTCTTCGCAACAATCGATGAGCTCTAGCGCGAGCGGCAACGGGCGCCGCCGTCAATGAGGACCATCCGTTACCGAAAACGCGGATGCCCTTAACCTAGGAAGTCCCGTCGTCAATAACCGGCCGCCGGGCTAACGCCGAGGCGGGCGCTTGTGAAAAAAAGGCCCGAGTCCTAGTTAGCCAAGCTCAGTACAAAACACCGTACTCCGTTACGCAGAAAGTAAAAGACCGGTTGGAATGCTTCCTCCGTTCCCAACGCTTGAAGTGACAGATGCGACAAGGGGTGGGCGCCACGAAGCGCTCTGGCGCAGGGAGGTAGGTCCCAAGCTGCTGCGCGAGCCACCGTCAGGGCTAGCATTCAAGGAATCAATCATGGTGTGGGTACGGCTATGGCTATTCCACGATCGGGAAAGACCAACTTCCTAATTTGCTGCCACAATCTGAGTGGACGGCTTCGCCGAAAGGACGCTGCGCGTCCGGGCCGGTCTAGATTCGGATATCCATCGGAGAATTTGATGACTCATTTACCAAGCACGATCAGTTTGCTACAGCAAGACGCGGCCTTCGGATTATCCTTCCGCTTACGGCTACCCGTATTCGTCGAGCCCAAGGCCTGTGTCGTGCTTTTGCATGGCATGGGCGGCGATGAGATGAATCTGGCGACCATTGCAACGGCGATTGATCGGGAAACGCTGGTGGTCCTCGCGCGCGCCCCGCTCCAGTTCGGGCCCGGGCAATTCGGCTGGTTCCGCGCCGCGTTCACGGCCAGCGGGCCTAGCATCGTGGCGAGCGAAGCGGAAACCAGCCGCCTGGCCTTGATCCGCTTCGTCACGCAATTACAATCGGCGTATGGCGTCTCACCACAAAAAACCGTGATCGCAGGTTTCAGCCAGGGTGGCATCCTTAGCGCCAGCGTCGCCTTAAGTGCGCCCGAGCTGGTGACAGGCTTTGGGCTGCTCTGCGGGCGCATCTTGCCGGAGCTGGAGCCGAACCTTGCCAGTTTGCCGCGTTTGGCAAACTTGCGCGGCTTTATCGGTCATGGCGAATACGACAGCAAGTTACCGCTTCTGTGGGCGCAGAAGGCAGACCTCCAACTCACTCAGCTAGGAGCCTGTCGGACTTT
>PKWL01000120.1 GCA_003133225.1 Janthinobacterium sp. | reverse complement strand
CGTAAGTGAAGCGGGTGCCGGCCACTGCCAAGTGCTCCTGCTCCAGTTTGGCCGGAGTGGCGGCGTCGGCCGCGAGCAAAACCTCGAAAGGGGCGCCGTTGCTGACCTGGGCGTAGAACTTGCCGGTCGCGCCGAAGGCGAGCACCGCTTTATGCCCGGTGTCTTTCTCGAACTCGGCAGCGATTTGCTGCATGGGGACGGTGAAATTGGCGGCGACAGCAACCTGGACTTCGTCGGCATGGGCGCCAACCATGGTCAGCAGCGACAGCGCGGAAAAAACGATAGTGACGGGGGACATGAAATTCCTTGATTGGTCAAGTGTAGGTATACAGCAGGACATCTGACGCCTTGAATACGGCGCAGGCCCGTTCGCCGATGGCAAGACCGAGTCTTCCCACGCTGGCATGGGTGATCACGGCGCAGATGGTCTTGCCGCTGGCCATGTCAAGAGTGACTTCGGCGTTGACGGGTCCGTCGCAAATGCGCGTGACCGTCCCCCACAGGTGGTTGCGGGCGGAAGTTTTCAAGTTGGGGTCGGTGAGCAGCAAGACGGATGAGGATTTCACCAAGGCATTGACTTCCATCCCGATCCGCAGCGCCAGAGTTTCCGCCGATCCGCGCGTGATGATGGCAACTAGTTCATCGCCGGCGCCAAGGCGCAGGCGCACCTCAAAATCAACATCGCCTTCGCGCAGGCCGGCCACGGTCCCGGCAAACTGATTGCGGGCGCTCGTTTTCATGGACATGCGCTTTAGGAGCTGGCGAAATTGCAGGACATCGCCGGCCTGGTCGTTGTTCATACTCTCCATCAGGTGGTCAAGGGCGACCTGGTATTCGGCGTCCAGCGCCCGGTAAAGGGCGACCATCTTGCGCCCGTAATCAGTCAGCAAGGTGCCGCCGCCATGGCGGCCGCCAGCCGAACGGATCACGAGGGGATGGTCGGCCAGGTTGTTCATGGCGTCGATGGCGTCCCAGGCCGCCTTGTACGACAGGGGAACGGCCTTGGCGGCATGCGTGATGGAGCCGTGACTATCGATCGCTTCCAAGAGACGGATGCGGGTGTCGCCCAGGTAGGTTCCGAGCTCGGAGCCCACTTCGAGCTTGCTGCGCAGGCGAAGTCGGTTTTGTTCCATTATCGGGCCCAATATTGTAGTGTATATGACAACATGATAAAATAAGTCGGCTTCAGTCAGCCTGGAAACATGGCTGACGCTATGGTTGCCATTGTATAGCGGCTTGTAGTCTTTCAATCACGACAAAATTTGTTCTATCAATTGGATATGAGCGAAAACCGGACAGCCAAATCAATCTACAAGGAGAACAAGATGAAAGTTAGCGCACGCAATGTATTTAAGGGCACAATCACGGCCCTGACCGATGGCGCAGTCAACGGGGAAGTTGAACTCACTACGGCGAGCGGCGACAAGATTGTCGCCATCGTCACGGAAGGCAGCGTCAAATCGATGGGCCTTGCACTCGGCAAACCGGCCCTCGCCTACGTCAAGGCGCCTTGGGTCATGGTGCTTGCCGGCGACGCCAATGTCCGCTTTTCCGCCCGCAACCAATTTTCCGGCAAGGTGGCGAGCCTGACCAAGGGATCGGTCAATTCAGAGGTTGGCATCGAATTGCCTGGCGGCACGGTCATTCATGCGGTCATCACCAACGAGGCGGTTCTCGAGCTGGGACTGGCGCCGGGCGTGGCGGCCACCGCGTTGATCAAGGCGAGCCATGTGATCGTCGCTGTGCCTGCCTGAGTACTGCGCAATTTCATAGGATTCGCAAAACGGGCGCATCTAACATGGATGCGACGGCTCGGCATTTGCCGCATCGCGTCCGGATCACGTTCGCCCAAAATGGCATGGGAAAGCGATCATTCAGCGATCTTCCTCACCTCAATTGACTGCAGCCACTTCACATGGCGCGGACCGGTGCGGATATCCTTGGCCGATATCAATGCAATCCGGCCCTCGTCGTCGCCTAGCGGCACCCCATCTTTCTCAAAAAATACGAGGATACCGTCGCCGACGGGAGAATTGAAAATCTCACTCCACGAAAATACGACCGTGTAACCGTCGCTGGCAATGGCAAGGACGGCCATCTTCTTGGTGTCGTTGTGGTTGCGCGCAATGACGGCTGCCCTCTCGATAATATCGCGCAGCAAAACACCCTTGATCTGTACCAGGCTGCCGGCCTTGCCGCCCGTCTGGGCAAGCGCCACTACCTGTGACGCAAACTTGCGCAGATCATCCACGCTGAGCATGAGCTCATGCTCGACCGCCCCGGTGACCGTAATTTTTTCCGTTACGTATTTCGATGTTTCGGCTGCGCGGTCGGCGCCAACAGATGGTCCAACTAAGGCGCATGCAGCGAGGACGAAACCGATACGAAGAGCGTGGATCATAATTTTCCTCTCAATGCTATTGAAAACTATGAAAACTGGTAGCGCCCAGTGCCCCAAGGAAGTTCACAGCACGCCGCGGCGACGTTAGACCCGTCATCGCGGACACATGAACGGGCGCCGCCCCGTCGTCATGTATGGGCTCAGCGTGATGGACGCCTCCGCCAGAGGATAGCGGCGCGCTTTGGCACTCATCGTTCGACGGTTGATCATGCGTATGGACAGTGCTTCGATCCAGTTCCAGAACTCGAGCCTGAACTCATCGGGAAACCCGACATCGTCAAACGTGAGCAGCATTTGCGCCAGCCAGACGTCGCGTGCCGCCTCGTCAATGGTAAAGGGAAAGTGCCGGGTACGCAGGTTGGTGTGACCATGCGACGTCGTAAATCGGGCCGGGCCACCTGTCGCCTCGATAAAAAAATCGGCAGTTCTGCTCACTCCAGCGGCGCGGCGTTCCTGGGCGAGCGGGAACAGGTGACCGATGCAAGAGTCCACTAGCCGTTCGTAATGGCGCTGCGCCAGCCTTTGAAGCATCGGCTCCCCAGCGCCAGAAAAAACTTTGCAAGACGGGTAAGGTACCGGCGGGAAATCCAGATCGCATGAAGCGTCTTCCCAGCGCACTTCGTCGCCGACCAGGTCCGGCTGAATGCTGGAATGCGCTCCGTGATCGCTGTGGGTAATGGTTGAAAGTTGCTGGCCATCTTCAGGCGCAGCCGTGAGTCGGGACATGGCAATCTCCTTTATTAGCAGTAGCCTTGCAGGCGCAGCGAACGATTGCAGACAGCCAAACGCAAACCTTGAGCACAATCACAGCGGACAGGACCACGGTCACAGGACTTCCCGAGTCACTGACGTCTTCGAAGAGCCGATGGGCTGATATCCGTCATCATACACAATTTCGTCATATTTAATTAAATATAACGATGTGCATTCGTCGCCAAAATGTCACCTGATTAAAGGCATCGCCGCCCGCGCGCCCAATATAGACGGTAGTAAACCAAAGCTGCTTATTTTCATTGCTACTCGTTATATAGTAATTTATACTACCAATGGCGGACCCCGTGTACAGCGCCCACCTTGGCCGGCCACGTACAGTGAGGGGAGCATCCGCGAGCCTTGTTTCACAATTTTTTAGGAGCATCCGGTCATGACAGGGAAAACAGCCGCTACGCTCAACCTGGGCAGGCTGCCGAACATGGTCGGCTATCATCTTCGTATGGCCCAGCTCAAAGTCTTTGGGGACTTCGAGCAAGCCCTTGCCGGCCTCGACATCACACCCGTCATTGTCGAAGTGCTGGAAATTCTCAGCCATAACCGGGGCATGACCCAAACTCAGCTGGCCGCCGCGATCGGCCTCGATCGTTCTTCGCTGGTGCCGCTCCTAAACAAGCTACAGAAGCGGCAATTGGTGGCGCGCGAAGCATCCAACAAGGATCGTCGCACCAATAACCTGCACCTTAAATCTGAGGGCGCGCAGCTGTTGGCCGAGGCAGCGCGCCGGATAGCGCTTCACGCGCAAGATATTTTGGCGGCCTTATCGAAAAAAGAGGCGGAACAGCTCATTGTGTTGCTCATGAGGCTAGGGAAAAATCGGACATGGGCATCCTGCAGCGAATTGGGAGAATTCAAGTTGACCCACGCGGCCAGCCCGGCTGACCAAGCGATACGCAATCGGTGCAAAACTCTGGGGCTCTCACTCGCGCACGCAAAGCGGCTTGCGGCAGAAAACGACCGCACCGATCCTCAATCTCTCCTTCGGGTGCTAGGTTTGGACTTTACGACCCTTACCCCCATGAAATCCTGCCGTTGGCTGTGGATGGCGGCGCAGACCTCCAGCACAACCTACCCCGGCACATTGACGCCGGAGACGCTGCTCGCGATTTTAACGAGCGGCGAGGTGCCGCCTACGTTTGCTCCCCATGTCAGACATCTGCTCGGGGAAGCGCGCCTTCAGGTCGTAATCATGGCGGTCGAACAAGCGGCCCGTCAAAGCGGCGCGCCGATCGAGGTCATATGGCGCAACGTCGAGCGTATCGAGGACGAAATGCAATCCTGCCGCAAAGGCGCTTGGATGTTTGATGAGGAGGATGGAGCCGTTCCCTTGCATCCCTGATTCGCGCCAACGTCGCATAAGCCCAACCCGTAAGGCGCCTCTCTCAACGATCGTCTGACATTCCACCGCGTCGAGCGTGACTGGTTGCTTGATATATCGAAAATATCGAGCATCAGCGGGATGGCTGTGATCCCACTTGACTTTGCGCCCGTACATTTTGCCCCAAGGTGATGGCGCACCCGCCGGCGAGGCCCAAACCGTCAATCAGGGTATCGACCAGGCGCTTCGTCGTTCTCCCCATCACTGGTCCAGCAACTCCTCAAAACATTCCTTGCCATTAATGCCCTACGCTCAAGATGCCGACAAACGATGTCGGTCTAAATACAGCGTGACATCAAAAAGTTGGAGCAGACGCAGCACGCGCAAGCCGATGCGACCGGCCGCCACGGTGCCGACATTCATCGCTTCCAGGTCGTAGGAACGCGCCACGCAATCGGCGATGTTCCAGCCGCCCTTGATCACCCAGTTGTAGGACGGAATGCAGTTGCGGACACCTAAAAAATGTTTCACCAATAAAATCTGCGGGGGGGGGGTGCCATGCCATGGACATCCGTTCGTGCCGCTCAGGTCAAGCTTGCCAACTTTCATTCGAGGTGAAGATCGGCGAACCACGCTTCCAAGGCATCGCGGCGCGGCAGGAGCTCCGTTGCGGCATGTCCGGTGAAACGACGCCAGTCGTTAAGATGCCGCTGCGAAACGACGGTCAGCAAAGGCACGCCATCCGCCATCAGCGCCAACATTTCGGCGGCAAAACCGCCACCACACGCTTCCAATCCGCCAAAGCGATTAGCGATGACGAGGTCGGCACCCACGGCCAATCCACGCCGCAAGGCAACGCTAGCGGCCGCTACGCCGACGGGATCGATGCTGCAAGATATCGATCCTGGGCCAAGATTTTGTGAGATTAAAAAGCGGTTCCCGTCTTCAAGGTCAACGAGAAACATCTCGCGTGCGCAGTCGTCGTGACCCAGCGTGTTAGTCTGCACAACCCCTTGCACCTGCCAGCCGCACCCGCGCAGGTAAATGGCGAATTCGGCGAGCATCTCGTCAGCCGAGTCATGCTCCTCCGCGCGGACGATTACAGCTGCGGCCAGCCGTTCGGTATCATCCATGATGGTCCTTATATTCGGAAGCTGGCGTTGGCAAACGCCTTCGGGTCGTCAGCGCGTTTTTGGGGCGGTCGCCTCGAACGGTTCATTGGCCGCTAAAGTGACACGCGCGCTCGACGACTTTGTAGCTTACCACCCAATGCGCGAGGAGTTCCATCCAATTCGCCAGTTCGCTTGCAAACCACTAAGCGAAGCCAACCGCCCTTTCGATTGTCCGGTCTTGCCTGTTTAGGCTGAGTTGCTTAAATTGACAACCGAGCGCCGCCGCAGTTCAGCACGCAACAACTGCAACTCCAACGTCATTGCGCAGCGCCGCCAGGCGTTGTCAGGCGCAGTGTCACACGCGCCACTGTCTTGCCAAAGAAATGATAACCGGAGCCGCCCTCGGCCAGCAGGTCGAGCAGTTCGTCTGGCGCCAGTACGCGCGTGCCGCCCAGGACAGTGACGCCGCGCCGGGCGTACGGTTCGGCGATCAGCGTTGTCGTAGGCCCAATCACCGCCGCTTCGACGCCCGGTCGAAGCAGCCGCAACATGCCATCGAGCGAGCTATTACTCAGTGACGTGCCCGTGGTGATGAAAACGTCGGCCTTCGGAATCACGTCCGGGGCGCGGTCGGCCGGCAGGTAGTAAGGGAGTTCTTCCAGCTTTAGCGTTGTCGCATCGAGTTCCAGAACGGTAAAAGGCTGACCGCGGCGGCGCAACTCGCGCAGGTAGGGCGGAAAGGCGCCGACCAGTGCCACCCTCTGGTTGGGCGCCATCCGTAGCGCGGCAAAGGCGTCCCCGGCGAGGAGCTCGGCGCTGGCCGGCGGCCCGTCGCGCCGCCATAGCGTTTCCGCCAAGGCGTTGAGCGTGGCGACGGCCAACGCCCGCCGCAGGTCTGGCTGCCGATACAGGTCGTCAAGAACCTGGAGCGCCAAGCAACCGGCGATCTTGCCCGGGGTCGGCATGGTCGTTGCCGACCCGGAACAGCACACTGCCTGCGGGGCGCTCTTGACCGGCGTTGCGCAAAGGCCTCCAGCGCCGTTGTTGAGCTTGACACCGGTGAAAAAAATGCCGAGAACAGCACGTTCCAGCCGCAACAATCGGGCCTCTTGTCCCAGGCGGTCAAGTATGGTGGAGTGCAGTTCAGTAAGCAGGGAATCGGTCCCGGTCAGGGTGGTCATGTTATGCCTTCCTCATGCGTTCGCCGGGCGGCGCACGCAATTGGTATTTGCCGTACGCGCTGTGCTTCGATCAGCTTTGAAAGCGCTACGGAACAGCGGGCGGAGGTCGCCTGCCGAGTTGCGGCTGTTTAGCCGCGTTCCTGTAATTACTAGAGCGTCGACGTGAATACCCACGATGCCGGCGGCGCCCGCTGCGCTTTACGCTTTCCAACGGTGCCTACATTGACGTAACAAACCGCCTGTTCGCCCTCGATAAGGGTGAATAATCGTCGAATGTGTGTGGAGCTCATTGCTTGGCCTCCGGTCAGGCCGGCTCCAAAGCCCATCGCGTGCGCCGCCAGCAAAATGTTCTGAAGCGCACATCCCAGCGACACGATGCGCTCCATCTCCGGGATACCGGAATTGTCTGCTTCCAGCCGAACAATTGCCAGCATCAGAAACGGCGCGCGCTGCGCCTTCTCGCGCGCCGACCTGATCTGATCGGGCGCCGCGTTGGCATCACGCTCGGTCAGCGCTAGTGCAAACGCTTCTCCTAGCAGCGCGCGCTTGTCCGGTGGCACGATGACGAACCGCCAGGGTGTTAACAAACCATGGTCCGGTGCGGCGGCAGCAGCGCTAAGCAATTGCTCGATCTGCATGGCCGATGGTCCCGGATCGAGCAAGCGTTTCGACGAAATGTTCTGACGCGAGCCGATCAATGCCTGCGCAAATTCGCTTAAATTTCCATCGAAGGATGAATCCGGCGTTTCCCACTGCGTGGCCGCATCGCTCGCCCGCTCGCTTTG
Organism: Janthinobacterium sp.; assembly: GCA_003133225.1. GTDB lineage: Bacteria > Pseudomonadota > Gammaproteobacteria > Burkholderiales > Burkholderiaceae_D > Janthinobacterium. Next base: position 69,399 of record PKWL01000120.1, on the reverse strand, counting down.
GTAACGCTCAGGGGGGAGTGACATAGTCGTCTTTCATAGATCCAACTCATCTGCCTAAAGCCGCACAATACTAGCAGCAAGACTTGGTTTGTAGTATAGCGTTTCGATTTTTGAACGTATCGTTAATTCGACTTTTGATGCTGATCCGAGGCAAGCCGGGTCGCTTTCGATGCCAGCCAAGGTGCCTTGGCTTGGGCTTCAAGTCAGTCCGCCAAGCTGTTGGCGCCGACAATCAACATCAACCGCTCGCCCTCACCGTCATTGGCAATCAGCTTGAATTCGCGCTCACCGCATTTCAATCCCACTCAGTCTCAGTTGCACTCAACATAGTGAGCCGTCCTATTACGAAATAGTTTAATGTATATCACGATAATTGGAAAAACAACCAAGCGGCTACTGATATTGGCTCGCCGTGACGCCAGTACTTGCCGAGCCGACAACAGCCCACGCCACTGGTTCCGACCAACCGAGATTTTTCCGGACTGCAGCGCATTATCTGACGATAATAGTTTTAAGTCAAACAATGATCTATGCAGTGGGAGCAAGTTGAACTTTTCTCTTCGCGAGTGCACAAAGCCATGTGCAACTATGTACTGAACGCCAACAATTCACATCCCCCTGGCTACGGGAAGGCGCGGCCGTAGTCCTCGGCGTCCACCCTGCCCCGGATCGTCGTCGGATCATGCTCCATAGGAAGCGCCCCTCGAGATCAGCATCGGCACGAGGCGACAGCTTGTGGAATTCGTCGCGGCCGTGCTGATGGCGCCAGATGTCCTTTCACTTAAACCCCGCGGCCGGGGTTTAACATTGTGCAATTGACGGGGCATCCCTCTTATGACCGGATCGGATTCGCGGCCTCCGCAAATGCTTGCCAGCATGCGTGCTATTGCGTGTGGTTATATAGTGTATTATATATCGTATAGCAAAAGTTAAAGACGCAAATTACCGCATCTTTTGTGCCATCAACGTAGCACGACAGCGGCTACGTTGAACAAGATAGCCTGCCAAATGGGGCCGGCTGTCAACTTCGCATGGTCCAGCTCAAGTCTTCAAGGACGTCGAGCAAGCCTTGCCGGCCTTGACATCCTTAATGGGTCGCGAACGAGTCGCGCCCGCTCTTTTAACTCACTGACGTAACATAATCCGATAATGAAATATTTGCCCTTAAAAACACCGATCGGCGATGCCGTCGGATTGCTGCTTCCCGCTTTCGTTTTGACCAGCCTTGCTTTTCCGATGCAAGCTGCCGCGGCAGACGATGCAGCTCCTATTGAACAGGTCACCATCAATGGCACGATCGGCCCGCCCTACCAGGCCAAAACGGCAAGTCTGGGCCCCCTTGGCCAGCGAGCCGTGCTCGACGCGCCGTATTCGATCCAGGTCATCCCTGCCGAATTGCTGCAAAACCAGCAACTGAAAAGCGTCACTGAAGCGTTCCGCTATCTGCCATCGGTGCAAGGCGAAAACATTCGCCCGCAAACCCGCGGCCTGCAAGCAGGTGTGGTGCAAAACACCCGTATCGACGGCATGAACATCGCCAGCACCACCGACTATCCGGCCGAGCAATTTGACCGCATCGAGGTTCTCGACGGCCTGGCCGGCGCGCTATACGGGCCATCCAATCCGGCCGGCACCTTCAACTACGTCCTGAAGCGCCCGACAGCCACGCCGCTACGCAGCGTTAACGTGGGTTATGTGACAGAAGAAGGCAGGGCCGCCAGCGCCGACCTGGGCGGCACTTTTGGCGACACGCAGCGCTTCGGCTACCGCATCAACCTGCTCGACGAAAACGGTGAAGGGTACGTTGATAACAGCAATCTGAAACGCCAACTGGCAAGCATCGCTTTCGATACCCGCATCGGCGACGACACCACGCTCGAAACCAATGCCAGCCGTTACCACTATACGACCAAGGGTTTCCCCGGCACCTTTGCGTTGGCCAACAATGTGCACTTTCCCAGCGCGCCGGACCCGGACCGGGTCGGCTATGGCCAGCCATTCGCCGGCGATGACAACGTCACCAGCACCGGCAGCCTGCGCTTGATCCACCGCTTCAACGGGGATTGGCAACTCAGCGCCGGGCTGCTGCGCCAAGACAGCGATCGTGCCTCGACCGTGCCGACGAATACGCTAACTAGCAATGCCGGCGCCTACCAGACCACGGCCGCCACAACCACGTTCAGCCTGGATACCGTTCTTAGCAACACCATCGCACTAAACGGCCACGTGGATGCCGGCGGCGTGCGCCACGACCTGGTTTTTTCCAACACCGGTTTTGACTGGAAGCGTTACACGCCAAACCACACCGGCGCCATCACTTTGGGTACGGCGACGCTCGACAATCCGCTCATTTTCAAGGAGCCGATATTCCCCGATTTCGAATCGCGCTTCAAGGCGTTGACGACGCGCCAGCAATCGCTCACGCTGGGCGACGGCATCGGCTTTAACGATCACTGGTCGGCAAGCCTGTTCGCCAGCCAGAGCCAGATCGACGTCAGCAACTACAACAAAGCGGGACTGACCATCAGCCAATTCCACGCCGACGGCCCTAGCACCAACGCCACGCTATCGTACAAGCCGCAAAGCAACATGAATGTCTATGGTTCCTATGCGGACAGCTTGCAGCAAGGCGATATCGCGCCGACGGGAACGGTAAATGCGGGCGCCAGCCTGGAACCATATCGCAGCAAACAATGGGAGTTTGGCTACAAGATCGACTTTGGCAAAATGCAAGCCGGTGCCGCCCTGTTTCGCATCGAACGTCCGTTTGCCTTAGTCGATACGGACAACGTGTTCAAAACACTCGGCGATCAGGTCAACAAAGGTCTGGAATTGACGGCGAATGGCGCCGCGACGAGTCATCTGTCCATTTACGGAGGCCTCAGCTGGCTTGACCCGCGCGTCTTCGACACCGGGTCCGCCGCCACTTCGGACAAAGAGGTTCTCGGCCTTTCGCGCATCGTCGGCAGCTTGCTGTTCGACTACAGCGTGCCCGAAATTCGCGGCCTAGCCGTCAATCTATTCCTGAACCACACGAGCAGCATGCAAGGCGACAACGCTAACACCTATCAAGTGGATGGCCACAATGTCGCCGATCTGGGCGCGCGCTACAACAACCAAGTGATGGGACGCAGCGCCACTTGGCGTCTGGCCGTGAAAAACGTAACAGACCAACGTTATTGGGCCAATATCACGCCGAGCGGGCAGAACGGCTACACCGGCGCCGGCAACGGTACCGGCACCCTGGGAGCGCCGCGCACGCTTAGGCTGTCATTGCAGATGGACATCTGAGTAACTCAATAGGGAAAAATGATGAGACATCAGAAACACGAGGTGTTGCGCTTGGCTTTGTCGCTTGCGCTATTGGGCGCCACAAATGCAGGCGCTGCCACCGACGCCCCAACGGCTAGGCCGCTCCGGATCTTCGCGGCAGGCAGCCTGACCGGCGCGCTTACGGCCGTGGCCAGGCAATTTACGCTACAGACCGGCCAAAAGTTCGACTTGGTGTATGGCCCGGCTGGGATTATGCGCGAGCGTATCGAAAATGGAGAGGCGGCCGATCTGTTTGCGTCGGCCAACATGGTCCATCCGCAAACCTTGGCGGACCAAGGCCTAGCGACGCCACCGGTGGTCATGGCGCGCAACCAAATGTGCGCGCGCGCTCTGCCGGAATTCAAACTTACCACCGAAAACCTGCTCGACCGCATGCTTGACCCCAAGGTGAAAATACTCACTTCCACCCCCAAGTCTGATCCCGGCGGCGACTACGCCTGGATGCTGTTTGCCAAAGCCGACAAAATACGCCCGGGCGCCCAGGCAACACTGGAAGCGAAAGCCTTGCAACTGGTGGGCGGCAAGCATGACGCGCCCATCCCGCCCGGACAGGATGCGCTGCAGTACTACACCTCGCATAAGAAGGTGGATATTTCCATCGGCTATTGCAGCTCCCGCAAAACCACGCCGGACCCGGCCTTTACCACCGTGCATATGCCGCCATCACTGGCGATTACGGCGGACTACGGCTTGTCGGTGCTGACGCGGGAGGGGGAAGCGCACGAGGCGGCGTTTCGCTTTGCCTTTTTCATCCTGAGCCCGGCCGCGCAAAACATCATCGCCGAATTCGGCTTCACGCCCGTTGCGCAAGTTGCTGTATATTAGTTGCCGTATATTAAATATTGATATTTGTTATTTGACATCGTCTCTACTCGGCTTTCGCCGTTCGTGACCTCGTCAATACAGGATTACCGAAGCAGTTTTCCACTTGGGCTCTGTTGCAATTCATTTTTCACCTCAATACGTTACTGTGACTTCTGTTTCACTTTTTTACCGGGGCCCGACCTTGCTTGGCGGCTTGCGCATGCGGCGACTTAATGCCGTTTCCTCAGGAAATCGCCCTCGTCGTGGCCTTGGCCAGCGAGCGGGCGCCGCTAACGTCCGTCACCGCGTACGATGGCCTTGGATGCCGGGGAGACCGCGTGCGGCTGGTTTATCCACGAGCAACGTGGCGTGCGCGCCCATGAAGTGGCAGCGGCTAGGCTGAGCCATCTCCGTTTCCCTGCCTTGGCACCTAGCGCCCAATTGCTGGGGATTGAAACAAACATCATTGATAGGAGTGAAAACCATGTCCCAAAGTAAAATAAACAATCGCAGTATCGTCCTCAACAGCCGGCCACATGGCGCGCCAACTGCCGCCAACTTCGCCCTGCAAGAAAGCGCCATACCGGTAGCTCAGGCCGGACAAATCCTGCTGCGTACCATTTATTTGTCGCTCGACCCGTACATGCGCGGCCGCATGAGCGATGCGCCTTCCTACGCGGCTCCGGTCACGGTCGGCGCCGTGATGGTCGGCGCCACCGTGTCGCGAGTCCAAACGTCCCAGCACCCGAACTTCCATGCCGGCGATCTGGTGTTAAGTTACAGCGGCTGGCAAGATTACGCGTTGTCTGACGGCAGCGGCCTGACCAAGCTCGCAGCCGACATGAAGCAACCGTCGGCCGCGCTCGGCGTGCTGGGCATGACCGGTTTTACAGCTTACATGGGTCTGCTCGACATAGGCCAGCCGAAGGCCGCTGATACGGTGGTGGTGGCGGCGGCCAGCGGCGCGGTCGGGTCCATGGTCGGCCAGATTGCCAAGATCAAGAGTTGCCGCGTGGTCGGCATCGCCGGCGGCACCGACAAGTGTCGCCATGTGGTGGAAGATCTCGGCTTTGATGCCTGTATCGACCACCACGGCGCCGATTTCCCTCAGCAACTGGCCGCCGCTTGCGCGAACGGCATTGACGTTTATTTTGAGAATGTCGGCGGCGCCGTTTTCGACGCCGTGCTGCCACTGCTCAACGTGGGCGCGCGCGTACCCGTGTGCGGGTTGATTGCCAACTATAACGACACCGCGTTGCCGGAAGGCCCGGACCGCATGGGCTTGCTGATGCGGTCCATCCTCACCAAGCGCCTCAAGGTGCAAGGCTTCATCATCTTCGACTACGGCCAGCGCTACGACGAATTTTTCGCCCAGATGAACGCTTGGCTCAAGGAGGGCAAGATCAAGTTCCGCGAAGATATCGTGGACGGCCTGGAAAACGCGCCGCAAGCCTTCATCGGACTACTTGAAGGCAAGAACTTTGGCAAGCTCATAGTCCGTGTCGCCGCAGACTAACCCCATCCACCACAGCAGGAGCCCAAATGAACATCCTAATGGTTTTGACTTCGCACGACCAGCTCGGCAATACCGGGCATAAAACCGGTTTTTGGCTGGAAGAGTTTGCCGCGCCCTACTATCTCTTGAAAGACGCGGGCGCTCATATTACTCTAGCCTCGCCACTGGGCGGCCAGCCGCCGCTCGATCCAAAAAGCGACGAGCCGGACTCTCAGACCACCGCCACCCGCCGCTTCAAGAGCGACCCGGAGGCGCAAACGAAGCTGGGCAATACCTTGAAACTAGCTGAGCTGTCAGCCGGCGATTACGACGCCGTGTTTTACCCGGGTGGCCACGGCCCCTTATGGGATTTGGCGGAAGACAAGGCTTCCATCGCATTGATCGAAGCCATGCATGCGGCCGGCAAGCCGGTGGCAGCCGTTTGCCACGCGCCTGGCGTACTGCGCAGCGCCAAGGCGCCGGACGGCACGCCATTGGTGAAAGGCAAGCAAGTGACCGGCTTCGCCAATACGGAGGAAGAGGCAGTCGGACTAAGCCACATCGTGCCTTTCCTGGTCGAAGACATGCTAAAGAGCAACGGCGGCGTCTATTCCAAGGCAGCCGACTGGCAGTCTTATGTGGTCACGGACGGCACCATGGTCACCGGCCAGAACCCAGCCTCGTCCGAGGCGGCGGCCAAAGCGCTGCTCAAACTGTTGGACTAAGCTAGCCCATGGAGGGGGACGCGAGCCGGCGCCGTTCCTTCACCATCCCATTGGCGCCGCCTTAATCCGCGGGACTATTGGGATCGCGCTGCTATTTGCATAAAATTAAAAGGAATAAAAGATGCTTGGACATTGGATCGATATCCCGACCATGGGCGGGGTCCGGTTTGGCGCCTATTTATCTCTGCCGCCGAGTGGCAAGGGGCCGGGTATTGTCCTTTTGCAGGAAATTTGGGGCGTCAATGAGCATATCCGCGCAGTGGCGGACCAATACGCCTTGGCAGGGTACGTGGTGCTGGCGCCGGACGTGTTCTGGCGCCTCGCGCCGCGTGTCGATCTGGCTTATGACGAGAGCGGCACCAGCGAGGGGTTTAAATTCTACCAGAGGCTCGATACCGCCCAGGCGGCAGCAGATGCGGGGGATGCGGTTGCAGCATTGCGCAATTTTCCTGAGTTAGAGGGCAAGGTCGCCACGCTGGGGTTTTGTCTGGGCGGCCAACTTGCCTATCGCGCCGCTGCGCGCAGCCATGTGGATGCGGCTGTCATTTTTTACGGTGGCGGTATTGATCAACATCTGGACATCGCCGACCAGATTACACAGCCCATCTTGTTCCACTACGCGTCCAACGACAGTCACATCACGCAAGCCAAGGTTGCAGCGGTGAAAGCTGCATTTGCAGATAAGACGAATGCGACTTTTTTCAACTACCCGGGTGCCGACCATGGCTTCAACTGTTGGGGCCGCGCAGCCGTGTATAACCAGCGTGCTGCTGCGCTGGCGACCGGGCGGACGCTCACTTTCTTCGCCGAACACCTTTAGGACTGGGGCCCGGTCAGTTCATGAGCTCGATGATCGTAGGAGATCCCCCCACATTTTCATTCAGGGACTTATTGCCCACGAGTTCGCCTTGTTTTCCGGAACAAATTGAGCCAGCCTGCTGATTTTCAATGTGCCGTCGTTCGACATGCTGCGGACGGCGGCGTCCGTTCTGGCCTTTGGCTACCCCTTTGGCTACCTTAGGTGCGAATCGGCGCGAATCGGTAATCGGCGGGAAGGTTCCTCGGTTAACGAACAGTTGTCGTTGGCAACGGCGGCCTCCTTTCGCGATGGGCCGTTGTACTGATGGTGTTTCTGGAGGATAATTGACGCCCATGAATACCTCTACATTCCCCCCTTTGCCTGATCGTCTATCGATTGATCCACGCAGTCCTTACCACATCCCTGCCGCGTTCCAACGTGAGGTAGGAATTAAATTAAATGACAAAGAGCGTTTGGATGTCGAGGAGTATTGCATTAGCGAGGGCTGGATTAAAGTACCTGCCGGCAAGACGTTGGATCGTAAGGGTAATCCCATGCTGATCAAATTGAAGGGCAAGGTCGAAGCGTTTTATCGATAAATTGTTCTAACGGCGTCAATTGGAGCAGATTGCGTTCTCGCCGCGGCGCGCATCGGCCCTCGACATCGGGCTGTTCGACGCACTGGACGAAGCTCCTTTAACATGCACCCAATTCCGAGCGACCAATCGATCGACACGGCCGTGTTCGCCGCACCGACACGAATGCCTTGTCCGCGCGAAGCGCGACGGCCACTTCCATGAAAGGCACTTGTGCCGGCGACGCTTGACATCTGACACAACGAGGCGATCTGTAGACGCCGCTCAACGTGAGAATTTACGGCGCAAGCCGGCGATGAGTCCGCCATTCGGCGTTTGATCAATGCCGCCGTGCAAGCGCCTAGCGCGCTCAACCAACATTGTCAATACGCGATCAGGCACTGCTCGATCGCATCTCGCGTGACGCGAAGTCGCACGCGCTCGCGACCGTCGCCACTGGGTCACCAAGCCCAACAGATGCACTGGTATCCTTTATGGCTGGCAACGCAAAGGTGAGGATGAGCGTTTCTGCGAATCCGGGTGAGCCGCGCCTTGCCAGCTCCCGAAACGCCGTCTGACTGGATGAAAATTCGCACGATTCGACTATAACCAGGTCTAATTTCTAAATTGTTACGACCCAATGAAAAGGAGAAGCCAATGAGCATGGTTCTGGAATCATCCGTTTTTCAATCGGGCGGCGCCATTCCGACCGCTTATACCTGTGATGGTACAAATATTTCTCCGCCCTTAGCCTGGGCCAATATTCCTCCTGCAGCAAAAAGCCTTGCCCTCGTCGTCGACGACCCGGATGCGCCTGATCCCGCAGCCCCGAAAACAACTTGGGTGCATTGGGTGCTCTACGATATTCCACCCGGCACCATCGGCTTGCCGCAAGCCGTGGGCGCGATCAATCTGCCGCTCGGAACTCGTGAAGGTCTCAACGATTGGCAACGCAATGGCTATGGCGGCCCCTGCCCTCCTATCGGTCGCCATCGCTATTTCTTTAAGCTCTATGCTGTGGACGTCATGCTGCCTGACCTTGGCAAGCCGAACAAAGCCCGACTGGAGGCCGCGATGGAAGGGCATATCGTCGAACGAGCAGAACTGATCGGCCTCTACCAACGCACATAAAAGTACGTGGCCGGCAAAGGTACATGGCGGGCAACCGCGCTGCCAACGGTGCAAGGCGATACGTCATCGATGATGGTCTTGGCAGCGGCTTTTTTGAAGCACTCCGCTTTTGATTCTCCCGCTACCGGTACGAACAGGCTAATCGCCACGGATGGCAGGTCGAGCCAAGAGGGTGACGTGGTGCTGGCAGACGGGAGAGAAAATGAACCTATCAGAACAGAGAGAACTGGTCCAGATTAAGTGTGGATCAGTGCGTATGGAAGGCATGTTGGAATTGCCGCCGAACCCAATCGGCGTGGTTCTGTTCTCCCACGGCAGCGGCAGCAGCCGCCTCAGCCCGCGCAACAATTATGTCGCTCGCGCACTACGCAACCAACGCATGGGGACCCTGTTGATGGATTTGCTAACGGAGCAAGAAGATCGAGACGAAAAAACCCGCTTCAATATTTCCTTGCTGACAGAACGACTAAATGGATGCACCGACTGCCTGCTCGACAACCGCACCCAGACGCTGCCCATCGGCCTGTTTGGCGCAAGCACGGGCGCGGCGGCGGCGCTGCGAGTAGCGGCCCAGCGCGAGACCGTCATCGCCGCGCTCGTCTCGCGCGGCGGGCGCACGGACCTGGCCGGCCTACTCGCCCTTAGCGGTGTGCAAACACCAACCCTGCTCATTGTCGGCGGCCTTGACGAAGTCGTTATCGAACTCAATCGCGTAACCTACGCCGTGCTCCAGTGTGAAAAAACTTCGAAATCGTGGATGGCGCGAGCCATCTATTTGAAGAGCCTGGCAAGCTCGAAACGGTTGCGACCCTTGCCGCATCATGGTTCACGCAGCATTTGGGGCATGCAGCGCTGGCGCAGGCATCCGTGCGGCCCGTTCATGGCCCGTATCCTTCCGGACCGATTTCTTGAAAACGAGTTCATAACAACCACGAATTTCCCCCTACTTCGCGCCTGCCAGAATCGTCCTCCGGGACCACGACTCGATCGTCGCCGACGCGCGCGCCAGCGGCGCCGGGCAACTGGGCGGATCCACGGTCGCGTCATTGCGTGAAGTAAATTGATTAGATGCATAAATGAAATGACAAAGCGTGACACTCTCTCCTAATCTTTGCCCCATTATTTTTTTAACTATTTGATACTTAACTGACCAAATTTGAACCGTCTTTTAATAAAATTGTTAAAATTTAATAAATTTACAATGATGAGGCATATCTTGAAAATTTTGTTATTTTGCGCTGACTGATTAAAATCAAAACACATGGGCACGTTTGCATGCCCGGCGTATTTTTCGTGGTAAATAATCTAAATATTTAAGGGGAGGTTCTGCAATGCAGGATTACCAAGATACAACATGTAGCTGAATAACTTTTTAGGGCCATTCAAAAATGAAAAAATCACTTCTTACATTCGCCGTATTGGGAGTATTTTCTTCGATTGCACTGGCGCAATCAAATGTAACGGTGTACGGCGTAATTGATGCCGCCGTTCGCTCCACGACCAATGCCAACGCTGCTGGCGGCCGCAAAACCGAATTGGGCAACGGCGTATTCGAAGACTCTCGCGTTGGATTTACAGGCTCGGAAGACATGGGCGATGGCACTAGCGCTGTGTTCAATCTGGAGGCTGGTTTCGGCAGCAGCACGGGCACCCTCGGCAACCAAGGCCAATTGTTCGGCAATCAGGCATGGGTCGGTTTGAAGAATAGCTCTTTGGGTGAAATTGATGCTGGTCGCCAATATGGGCTCGCCTACCAAACACTGGGCAGCTATGCTCCTCTCGGTCGTGGCCTCGCCACTGAGCAAGGCAATGCCACGGAGGTCGCATGGCAAACTGGACTGTATGGCGCTCGCTTCGACAATTCGCTGGAATACACCTACCACAGGGGTTCGATCAAGGCGCAAGCCCAGTATTCGATTGGCGGCGTCGCCGGCGCAACGAGCATTGGCGCCACCAGTGCATTCTCCTTGATGTATGCGCTAGGCCCGCTTAGCGTTGGTGGCGTCTACCAGCAATCCAAAGATGCAAATGCGAATTTGCTGAAAGTTTGGGGCTTGGGCGCTTACTACGTCGCCGGTCCGGCAACGTTGTTTTTGTCCTATTTTGATGCGAAGCGCGATGCGCGCTTTAGTACGGCGGCGGACTTGAGTGGCGGCCCACTGGCCAATACCACCTTGGTAGCCAACACGAATACGGTCCTGCGGCGGTACGACCAAGTGTGGAGCACCGGCTTCGTGTTCCAGGCGACGCCGGTCGTGGCCTACACCGTGGGTTACATGCATGACGGGGTGAAAAACGATTCGGACCTAGGCAATAGCGGAAGAGTTTCCACCGTCTATGCAGTCGCCGACCGCAACCTGTCCAAGCGAACCGACATCTATGTCGAAATCGACCACACTACTTTGGGCGGCGGTGAAGTTGCAAGCAAAGATGTCCTGTCAATTCCAGGTGGCAGTGAGCGCACAGGTTTGGCTGCAGGTCTGCGCGTGAAATTCTAATCCAGGCTCAAGCTTCAAAAACATGGGCGTCTGGCCTTAGCGCGAAGCCAAATTAGTGATGGGAATTGCTCAGTTTTTTATCCAGGCCAACTTTTGCATTTGCCTGCGCCAAGCGCTTTTGGCCGGGTCTGGAAGGACGGCATGCCGGCTATGGCATGACAGGACATGACATGACAGGAGACTACGACACTGGCCTTAGTTACCCAGTAGCGCCAAAGTATGGCTCCATTGTGTAGCCCACGCGGACAAAAAATCATGTCCACCAAAGGCTCTGCTTAGATGTGACATCGGAACCCGATACACATCATTTAATCCCAGCGCCAACGTGACCGGATTCCACAGGGCTTTGTTTTTCGTTTTTTTGGCACTGCCTTTAACCCTTGCCCCCTCATCGCCAAATATACCGCCGTTGCTGTCAAGGGCCCGTTCCAGATCAATTTTCACCAGGCCGGCAAAAGCCGTCAACACCTGCACTTTGTTGATGCCCATCTGTGACTCTTTTGCCCCCTCAGTTTTGACTAGTTCGGGTTCGGCCTCGCGTTTGAGTTTGCTCACTAAACGCTCCAGATCCCTCTTTAGAAAACGTAACTCATGCAAAGCCCTTCGAAAGCCTGGAGGCTTGAGTTGCGTCACGATCTTATAGGCGTCTTTCGTGATCGTGATGAGCACATCCTCGCTTCCGGCTGCCAGTCGTTGGGTATCGCCTTCAAAAAAAATCGGCGCCGGGTAACCACCATTCGCATCGCCAAACAGCGCAGGATAGTCAGCATCATAGTCCAGCCAAACATAGGGGGTTAAGCCGCTCTCTAGCATGCCCGCCAACGCCCATGGCGTACCAGTTTGTTGCGCAAGCCAGTGGCAAGCCTGCGCCGTTGTTGCCCGAAAAGGTAGTTCGATGGTCGTCATTTTTCCTTCTTTCACATACCTAAATTAAAATGCTGGCATTTGCGCATTGAAGACACTTCGCTCTATGCATTCCCAACGGGCGGGCTTTTCCCTTGGCCATCCCGTCCGGTGCCTACGCACTGATGCGTCAACCGATGCATCGGTTTGTCTGGGCCTACTGGATGCACCTTGTAAGATTGTTCATCATATGCGAAAACCGAAGGAACGCCTTCGCTGCCCCAAGGGCATGGGCCTAGCCGCCAATTTCCGACTCTGCTATGACCGTCCAATGGCATTAACGCCACGCGGGACGCGCCGCCCTCGGGCGGTTCTTAGTTCCTGCGTTCGCCCCGGGCGACGATTCATCTTGGCCCGGGGATCGGGGAATGGCTTTTCCAGTCCAGCTCAATCCACGTTGGCGCATGGTCGCTCGGCTTTTCACGCCCTCGCATATCGCAGTCGACGCCGGCCGCCTGCAAGGAGCCGGCCAGCGATGGGCTCAGCAATAGATGATCGATGCGCAGCCCGGCATTGCGCCCGTACGCATTGCGGAAATAATCCCAAAAGGTATAGATCCGCTCGCCCGGATGCATAGTGCGCAGCGCATCGCACCAGCCCTGCGCAAGCAGACGGCGAAATGCATCCCGCGTCTCGGGGCGGAACAGCGCATCGTTGAGCCAGCGCTCAGGCTTATAGACATCGAGATCGGTTGGAATGACGTTGAAATCGCCCGCCAAGACGACCGGCGCACCACCGGCAAGCAGCTCGGCTGCATGCGAAATCAGTCGTTCGAACCATTTTATTTTGTAATCGAATTTTGGCCCGGGTGCGGGGTTCCCGTTTGGCAGATACAAGCTTGCGATCAACAATCCATTAACCATGGCCTCGATATAGCGGCTTTGCTCATCCTCGCAGTCACCCGGAAGACCGCGCCCCACCTCCTGCGGTGTGGTGCCGCGCGCAAGGATCGCGACCCCGTTCCAGCTTTTTTGCCCATGCCAAACGGCGTAATAGCCAGCCTCATTAATCGCAGCTTGGGGAAAATTCTCTTGCACCGCCTTCAGCTCTTGTAGGCAGGCCACGTCCGGCTGCTTTTCTCCCAGCCACTGCAGCAGAGCTGGAAGCCGACTGTTAATTCCATTCACGTTGAAGGTGGAAAGTAGCATGTTTTGTCCACAATTGATGAGGCGACACCCTATTTTGAACGCGGAACGCAATAACCGGCCGCACGAATGCGACCGCAGACACGAGCGTCGCAAGCGCAGTTGAGGACGCGCACATGGGCTTCGCAGACCGAAGTGTGGACGATGAAATCCAGGCGATGGCTGCGGGCGTTACGCATCAAAGAAGATGGCGCTAACAATCGCTTCGTTCTCGCGCACCGAGGCGCGGTACATGCCACTCGTGGTGAAGGGCATGGTCATGTTGCCGGCGTGATCGATGGCGACCACCCCACCCCTGCCACCGATGTTTTTGAGCATATCGCACAGCGCCAGACGGGCCGCATCGACCAATGTCGCGCCGGCGTACTCGATGCGCGCTGCGATGTCGCGCGCGAGCACGGCACGCATGATATGCTCGCCGGAGCCGGTTGCCGCTACTGCGACGCTACGGTTGTCGGCATAGCAACCGGCGCCAACAATGGGCGTATCGCCCACTCGTCCCGGCCATTTGTTGGTCTGTCCGCCGGTCGAGACAGCGCTGGCCAGATTGCCGAGACGGTCGCGCGCAACGGCGCCGACGGTGCCGACCTTGGTATCGGGATCGATCGGCGCTGCCAAAATGCTGTCATCATCTAGGTTGCCGGCCTTGGCCCGGCGCAGTTCCTCTAGTCGCGCCGGTGACGCGAAATACTCCGGCGCCGTTACGGCAAAGCCGGCTTCGCGTGCAAAGCGCTCGGCACCCTCGCCGGCCAGCATCACGCAAGCAGTTTGCTCCATCACGGCGCGCGCCAGCAAGACCGGATGGGTGACCGTGCGCACGCCGGTGACGGCGCCCGCAGTCATGCGCGCGCCGTCCATCACGATCGCATCCATTTCTTGCCGAAAATCAGAGGTGTAGACCGAACCCCGGCCAGCGTTGAACAATATGCAATCCTCCATGGCGACGACGGCCGCCACCACGGCATCGAGCGCGCTGCCACCGCGTGCCAGCACGAACTCGCCCTCCGCCGCTGCTAGCTTTAGCGCCGCGTGGTAGGGTGCGGCATTCCGATCCGCCGCGATCGCACCTGCGCCGCCGTGGATCGCCAACACATACGCGCCGCTCATAGCGCCAGCCGCTGCACCATTTTCACCACTCACACTGACCATTTTGCCGCACTCACCTTGTTGCGCTGACTGTGTCGCCAATTATGCTCCCAAAGCCCGCGCCGTCCGGGCGCAAAATAGGCGAGGAACGCGAAATTGGTCGTTGACGCCGCAAGTTGTCCGATACCAAAACAGAATCAAAAACCAACTTGCCCGGCATTCCGAATTCGGTTACGGTCGTATTAAGCATTGACGAAAATCTCGGCATGCGATCTTGCTCTGGTAAAAATAAATGAAATTAATAAAAATTATAATACCGATCCCCAGTCGCGACTTCGATCCCACGGAAGTAGCAGTAAGTTGGCAAATTTTTCGCGCCGCCGGTTATGAGATCGATTTCGCGACCGCGGATGGCAAGCGAGGCTGCGCCGACCCGATGATGATCAGCGGTGAGGGACTGGACCCTTGGGGATGGATTCCGGGATTGCGCAAGATTCGTTGTATTGGCCTATTCTTGAGAGCGGATCGATTTGGCCTGCAAGCCTATCGAGAACTTCAACAAGACCGGCAATTTCTGCAGCCCCGACGTTTTAGCGATCTTAGTGTCAGTCAGTATGACGCCATCCTCTTGCCAGGAGGTCACGCGAAGGGGATGCGGCCATACTTGGAAGACCCCACATTACAAGAATTGGTGGCTGATTTTTTCGATACCGTAGACCAGACACATCAACATAAACCGGTGGCGGCCATCTGCCACGGCGTTTTAATTGCCGCGCGCTCAGTCTCCAAAAAGACGCATCAGTCCGTCCTCCATGGTCGGAAGACAACGGCCTTGACGTGGAAATTGGAGAGGCGCGCGTGGTATCTCAGCAAATACCTGGTCCGGTATTGGGACGCCAATTATTATCGGACATACTATGAGTCAAAGAACGAGCCGGCTGGTTTTTGGGGCGTCGAGCAAGAAATAAAACGCGCCTTGGCTGGCGCCGGCGATTTCTTAGATGTCCCCAAAGGCACGCCCGACTATTTCAAAAAAACCGGCGGTATCGCGCGTGATCGGATTGGCAATTCCCGGCCCGCCTGGGTCGTGCGCGACGGCAATTATCTGTCGGCTCGTTGGCCCGGGGATGTCCATACGTTTGCGCTACAGTTCGTCGATTTGCTAAATCGGTATTACGGTGGATGCTGAAAGAAGGGATCGATCATTATTGCTCAAGATCAGCCTCTGCCGGAAGTGCGCTTGTGGCAGATGATTCCTTCGGCATTCGTTGCATCAGGCAATTCTGCGTTTTGGTTGCCGGGTTTGAAAGGGACCTTGATGATGCTGGTCGCCGGTGCCTTAGCCCTGTCATCTCGGGGCGGAAATCTTCCCGGTACCGATATCTGGGCAGCAGTTTCAATACACGGATTTTTGTATTGCGTTATCGCGACAACATGGTGGCGAACCATCAATGGCCTCGAAGCAATACTTTTAAAATGCCCGGTGCGGCGCTTGCGGTAGATAGCCGGGAGCGCTTTCCTGGCCGCAGGCCCCAGCAATCGTCAAGTTTACTTCGAGTACGCTGGGCAATATTTGAAGGTAGCGGCGCCGGCGGAAACTTGGATAAAATAGACTCCTCGGCAACATTTTCTTTCAATTCATATTCTGGTTTGGCAATCGATCAGCGACAGCTTATTTATAAAATCCGGCGTCGCAATTCCTAATATTGCGGGCGCCGGGACGATCACAACTGCCTAGCCAACTGGCTCCTGCACGGGCATAGTTGCGTTAAACCAGTCAGGCAACTATTGCCGGGTATCAAACGTACAACTGGGCCTGAACCAGTTAAAGGCATCAGAGGCTTGACCATTCGTTGGGTAGTGCGGCAACGCAGGCATCATGGTGTCGACATGGCCCACTCGGCCGCCTTGCGTGCATGGATGCTCGTGGTATCAAAGAGGGGCACTGTAGAGTCGCTTGCATGAACGAGCATACAGATTTCAGTGCAGCCAAGAATGATGGCTTCCGCGCCGGCCGCAACAAGCTTCTTAATGATGTTGCGATATTGAATACGTGACGCCTCCACTACCTGTCCCAGGCAAAGTTCTTGGTAGATGACACGGTGAATAACTTCCCTGTCTGGCCCGTCTGGAACCAAGACCTCGATGCCGTGAAGCACCTCCAGCCGCTTTCGATAAAATTCTTGTTCCATCGTGAAACAGGTTCCAAGAAGTCCAATTATTTTAAATCCTGAACGTTTGATTTCGGTGGCTGTCGGGTCTGCGATGTGGAAGAGCGGAATTGCCACCGCGGCTTCGATTTCTGGCGCGACCTTGTGCATCGTGTTTGTGCAAAGGACAAGAAAGTCAGCACCTGCTAATTCAAGTGAACGACCCGCTTGAGAAAGCAGTCGTCCTGCCTCGGTCCAATTTCCTGTGTGCTGCAAACGTTCCACTTCGTGAAAGTCAACACTGAAAAGAATAATCTTGGCAGAATGCAGCCCGCCTAGACTATCTCTTACCGCTTCATTAATAAGCCGGTAGTATGGAACCGTTGATTCCCAACTCATGCCGCCGAGTAGACCAATGGTTTTCACTTTCGCTCCTTGTGGCGTGGACGCCCAACAACTTGCAATATACCAGGCTGGCGGTCACTTAAAAGACTTCTTTGCGCCCGGCGAGCCGCCGCTATGCACGCCATATCCGCTTGACCGGGTGATGGCAAGGAAGTGACTTCAATGACTCCAACGCCCATCCTGAATGCATCGCTTGCAGGCATTTGTGCACTTGAACCGGAGCGGCCGGCTTTTGATTATTAGGCACCCGTTTGCCTACATTGTGGCAAGAAAGTTTAGAGAGCATGACGACGGGCCCCAAGCTGAGATTTTCGAAACGCCCAGCTCATGCCTTGGAAAAGAACTTGAATTTGGCGCCGTCACTCGGCGCCGCCCAACTCGCGAAACATGCGCTACAATTGGTGCCCCCATTCCACCATCTTGTCTGCCCTCATGTCAGCTCCCTGTCTTGTCCGTCTTGGTACGCCACTTAGTCCTTCCGCCACCAAAGTCATGCTGCTCGGCGCCGGTGAACTGGGAAAGGAAGTCATCATCGCGCTGCAGCGTCTGGGGGTTGAGGTGATTGCCGTCGACCGTTATGCCGATGCGCCTGGGATGCAGGTCGCCCATCGCGCGCACGTTATATCAATGACCGACGCTGAGGCGCTTCGGGCGGTGATCGAAGCTGAGCGTCCGCATCTGGTGGTCCCCGAGATCGAAGCCATTGCCACTGCCGTGCTGGTCGAAATCGAAAAGGAGGGGCTGGCGGAAGTGATTCCGACCGCGCGCGCGGCCCAGCTTACGATGAACCGCGAAGGGATACGCCGGCTCGCCGCCGAGGAACTGGGCTTACCCACTTCGAAATACGCGTTTGCCGACACCCTGGCCGCGTTGCAAGCCGCCATCGACGCTGGAATCGGCTACCCGTGCCTGGTGAAGCCAGTCATGTCTTCGTCCGGCAAGGGACAGTCGTTACTGCGCGGAGCGCAAGATGTCGAGCCGGCCTGGGACTATGCGCTCAAGTCAGGGCGCGTCAAGGAGGCACGCGTGATCGTCGAGGCATTTGTGGACTTCGAATACGAAATTACTTTATTGACTGTTCGCGCTTTCGGCGTGTCCGGGACAGTGGAGACGTTCTTCTGCGAACCGATCGGGCATGTTCAGGTCAACGGCGACTATGTTGAGTCGTGGCAACCGCAGCCGATGCCGACGCTGGCGCTGCAACGCGCATGCGAGATCGCGGGCCAAGTGACGACGGCGCTCGGCGGGCGTGGAATCTTCGGCGTTGAACTCTTCGTAAAAGGCGACCAGGTTTGGTTCTCTGAAGTCAGTCCGCGTCCGCACGACACCGGACTAGTCACGCTCGCCTCTCAGCGTCAGTCCGAGTTCGAACTGCACGCACGTGCGATCCTCGGCCTACCGGTTGACACTGCGCTGCGCCGACCGGCCGCCTCGGCAGTGATCTATGGCGGCATTGAGGCGCGCGGCGTCGCTTTTGAAGGTGTGGCCGAGGCGCTGAAGGTGCCGGAATCCGACCTTCGTTTATTTGGAAAACCGGAAAGCTTTGTCAAACGCCGTATGGGTGTCGCGCTCGCCAATGCGGACGACACTAACGAAGCGCGGCTGCGGGCCAAGCTCGCCGCGAGCCGGGTGCGTCCAGTTGCGGGATAGCGAACTGGCTTTACCAAAGGAATGGTGGAGGTCATCGTCTTCATGAAAACTGTCAAGCATGGTGAGTAGGCCTGGGAAATTTCGTCCTGAGCCTCTCGCAGAACCGTACACGAACCCGCACCTCCTGCGCCTCCCGCTGCTCAACTTTCCATTCCATTCCGCGCCAATAGGCGACCATTCCTGCCAACTGTTCCTTCATCTTGCCAAGTCGGCACTGAGCTGCTTATGCCGCGCCCGTGTTTTGTATTTCGTCCTGGCCCGTTGCATGAACTTTTGAACAATATCCTGATATAGCTCATGCATCGCGGTTTTGTGGAAGGCCTCGAAAAGATCCGTGACAGCGTAGAGACCGTGTCGGCGGCACAGTGGTGACGGCCCCAAGCAGCTGATTCCGTACATTCGTTACGGCTAAATCTGCTATCCAAATTGTGCACAAAAGTGATCACGGCTTGGTCCCTACCCTGGGCGGCCCTACTCATGTCCGCTTTCGCGCTGACCGGCGTTTGACGACAGAAAAATATCACGGTTCACTCCCTATTTGGAAGTGCGTCGAATCTTGGAGCGCGTTCTCCGGCGCAACTGAGCGTCAAGGGCTTAATGGCATGGACGCCCCCTTTCAGGAACGGCATTTTCGTGCCAAAGTGGAGACGCTAATTCAACCACTTTCGACATGGCGCTCGGCGCGCTTGCAGCTAATGGCGAACAGCAAACTCTTGGGAACAGCTTCGATTCAATAAGACCCTTTGCAGAAAGACCAAAAGAATGTCCCCAAAATTTCTGCCCACCTTAGCCGTTGCTCTTTTCGGCGTCATTGTTGCGCAATGCACCACTTTTGCCGCCGGGGCCTCGATTACCCCCCCTGCGTCCATGAATGAGCGGGTACTAAGTGTGCCCGGTGATCCCCTACGCCCGGCCATGCTGCAAGTTACCATACTGACCCCGGACGGTTCCGGGCCATTTCCTCTGGTGGTCATGAATCATGGCGCATCGGGAACTAATAGGCCCAATTTGGAGCCCCGATATCGATACTCCTTTTCGTCGTACTACTTCCTGTCACGCGGGTATGCGGTGGCGCTGCCTATGATGCGTGGGTTTTCTGGGTCGGAAGGTCAGCAGGTCTTTGATGGCTGCAATCAGGAGGCGGTAGGACTTAGCAACGCGAAAGATATTCGAGCGGTCGTCGAATTCATGTCGGCGCAACCCTATGTTGACGGAAGCCGCGTGTTGGTGGCGGGCCAGAGTTTCGGCGGCTGGAATACGCTCGCCTTTGGCACGCTTCATCATCCCAGGGTCAAGGGTCTGATCAATTTTGCAGGGGGCGCCCATATTTCCAGTTGCGATTCAACAGCGACCACCTTGGCGCGCACCTCCGAATACTACGGGGCGCAAACCACCATTCCCTCGCTTTGGTTTTACGGCGACAACGATGCGAAGTTCGCGCCTCCCGTTTGGCACGCCATGTTCGATCGCTACACCGCGGCAGGGGGACGGGCCGAGCTCGTCGCCTATGGGCGCTTCATGACCGATTCCCATAATCTGCTTGGGTATCCCGAAGGTCTGCGAATCTGGGCACCCAAGGTGGATATTTTTCTGACGAAAGTGGGGCTGCCCAGCAAGGTCGTCCATCCGGAATACCTGCCGGCAGACTTCCCGCCACCGACAAATTTTGCGGCAGTGGACGATGTCGATGCCGTTCCCTATCTCACTGAAGAGGGGCGAAAATCCTACCAAAAATTCCTCTCCGATCCGATGCCAAAGGTATTTGTGCTTTCTGCGACGGGTTTGGCGGGTTCGTTCAACGGCGGATTCGATCCGCTGGGACGGGCGCTGAGTATGTGTCAACAACATGCACAGAAATGCCAGGTATACGCAGCGGACGATTATGTAACCTGGGCTCGGCCAACGCCAGCGCCGGCATCGACAAATTTTGCATCAATCAAGGATGCCACTGCACTGCCGTATCAGAGCGAACGTAGTCTTAAGGGGTATCAGAAATACCTGACGCTCCGAAAACCTAAGGCGTTTGTGATTGCACCCGATGGCGCTTGGTTTTTTTCATCCCTTGGGGACGATCCGCTCGCGAACGCAATCGGGGCCTGCCAGAAGGAGCATCAAGGGTGCCAATTCTATGCGGTCGATGATCTTGTTGTTTGGGTTGCCAATTAACTTCAATGGCCTGCATTTCATTGATTCGGCGCCGCGGCGTGGCTCGGCGGGTCCGGTGACCATGAGATGAACTGCTCGGCGACACGTTTCTTTCCTATTCTCTGCCCACTGCAGCCGCAATGATGGCCACGTCAAGTCACCCGCACTAGGAATCGGCACACGTGCGCAGCCGGCTCGACGCCGTTAGCCGGCAATCGCTCGACCATCAAGTAGCGTGCCAATCCAGCAGAGCAGCAAGGCGCCGTGCTGCGCGAAATTAGGAAGGCGGGGCTGACCGTGTAAATCGTGCAAAGGGCCGCTAATTCGATCGCATTGCTGCGTGTGATAACGAACAGACGCGGGTCGACGCACGTTCTACCCTGTTTATCAGCGACATTACCCTGGCATCGCAAGCCGAACCTACCCAACAGGAGACTCACATGTATATAGGCCTTGGAACCATCGTATTGATCGTCGTGCTGATCTTGCTTTTTAGGTGATATATGCCGGAATAGGGACCCAAATCGGCCGCTGCCACGGGCAGCCACACCGCATCAGGCTGCAGCCTCATGGCGAGCGCTGTAACAACTCACCCGGTCAGGAAGCAGGCTGGCTGGCGCTGCCCCGCGTATCGCGCTTAACGCTGACGGGAACCAACTAGGCGCTCTTGCGCTCAGCAAAACGCGCAACCCAGTAACTGACCTTCCGGCTGCAAAAGCCGTGTTGCTGCGCAAATGCCCTTTGCGTTAAGCCACTTTCGCGCCATTGTTGAATCAGTGCCGCCCAAAGCGCTCTGAGCGCATCTTTCGCCATTGCAATCCTCCCGTTGAAAATTGAAGTATGACAAGTACGCATTCATAGATGGGACGGCTGGATGCTGACATGAATTGGCCAGAAGTATATGGGGAAGTTCCTGTAACGGCCCAAACATCGCAAAAATCATGCGGCGCGAATACGAGCCGGGTCGTTCAAAATACGCGTCGAGTTCCTGATGTGCGACAGCGGCTCGCCCTGCAAAAGGTAGTGTTGTGCTTCCGGCAACCGGCGCATTTTTTTCAATTCTACGATCTGGCACCTTGGTCGAGAACCGACTTAACCATCTCCAAATGACAGCGGCAATCCATCTTGATGTCGCCCACGGCAATGAAACAGAAGGTCTCTTGCGTCACTCCCATCGTGACCGTCAGCAGTGAGCTGATAGCCAGCGATTCAGATTTTACGGGCGACCGGCCGCGACCTTAAGCTGCGCACTTGCACGGCTTTATGCGAGGTTTGCGCAAACGACGGGACGGCTTCGGGAAACTCAAATAGACGACCTGCAACCGAAAAACATGCCGACGGCTATGTGCCCAACGTGCTGCCGGTGAGCTGCAAGTTGCCTCGCGGTCCGCTTCAGCCCGAGTTTGCCGTGCCCGTCGGCTTGTCTGCTCGATCCGCTTGGTGGGCAGGACCCACGGGGCCGTCGCTGGCTCCACATACTCTGGCCGACGCAATCGCGATTGCGCCCGTGACCATCGGGCGCGCCGCATTCGACCCTGTGAAGTACTTCAACTTCACGTCCTCAAGAGGGACGTCGAGCACATCGCAAAAGCCCCTCTGAGCAAGGAAGAGCCCGGCCCGCCCGCGATCGATCCCAAACACATACGACTCGCCGCTGACCTTCCCCGCTCGGGCAAGCGCTTTACCGTAACCTTGACTCGTGGTGTGCAGTGTCTCGTTGTAGACGTAGTCGAAGATCACAGCGCTGTTCGGGCCGGAATGGTTCGCGATGAACGCTAAGGTGCTATCGATGCCTTCCGGCGTCAGGAAGTAGGTCACCCCCTGCCAAATGAACAGAGTCTTATCGTGCTCGTCGTAGCCGCTGCTTTCCAGGCGCTCGCCGAGCGCTTGCGAGTTGAGATCAGCGGGGACAAAGGTGACGTGGGTCGGCAGCGGATGGACGACCTTCCGCAACCGCTCAAGCTTGACCGCTTGCGTCGCTGGTTGGTCGACCTCAAACACACGCGTGCGCTCAACCCCAGAAATACGGTAGGCGCGCGTATCGAACCCGGCGCCCAAGATGACGACTTGGTCCAAACCCTCGCCAAGGCACGCCTTGAGGTAGTCGTCGATGTAGCGCTCGCGCCCGATGATGAAGGCAAGCGCGCCAGGAACCATGCGCTCGTACCAGCCCGATTCGATGATCCACTTGCTGATGGAGAACATGAGGCCGCCACGTATCAAGGCCCTGGCGTAGGGATCGGAGATGATGCGCTCACTCGCAGGCTTTAGCGTCTCGATCGCACGCACCCCGGCCACCCCCTCCGCAGATCTGCTAACGTTGGTGCTAGCCATTTGTCTCCTCCTCCTTCGGGGCTCGTCCTATCGCCATCAACGCAGACCAACGGGCGCAGCGAGGCGGCGCTGCAGGCTTGGGGTCCGCGCGGTCCTGAAGCGACCGTCTCTGGTAATTGTCAACAAAAAATCTCGGTTCACTTTATATCTGGGCACATAGGTACACCCCATGCGCCAACCCCTGTTCCATACTTTCACCAAGCCCGCGAAATAGGTGCCGAAATAAGCGCGAGACGCGCTTTGCGCGACGAAATAGAACACAACGTTAGTATAAAAAAGTTGGGCGCGCGCGCGGCGCCCCAGTGCTTGGCCGGCCAAATTCGTTCGCGCCGACCACAGTTTATTGCAAAGGTTTGGCAGGGCTATGGCTCTTACCCGTTTGCAGCACGTACACCCCTCCAAGAATTAGCGCCATGGCAAACAAGTCTTGATTGTGTAAAGGTTCATGAACAAGGATGCTGCCGATTGCCAGTGCGATGACGGGGGGAATATAAGTGACGCCAGCCGCCTTTAAGGCCCCGAGGTGCTGCACGATAAAGTAGTATAAAACATATGCAATACCTGTTCCGGCCAACCCAAGACCGAGCACCAAGCCGGTCAGTGCGATTTTGTCTTCCCGGATACGACCGATGCCGCTGAGGTCGGTAAAGAGCCACAGTACCAGCAATGCGAGTCCCAATTGATACGTTGAAAGAGCCATGGGAGAGATCTCCTTGTCCACTAGAAACCGGCGCGCGTAGACAAATGAGCATCCAACGCTCAGTGAGCCACCAATCATGTAGAGCACGCCATGCACGTCAACTCCTGAGCCGGCACTATTCCATGGGCGGGCAATGAGCAAAACGCCAGCGAAACCCAACAAGAGTCCGAGCAAGGTGAAGCGATTGATGGGCTCCTGGCGCAGAAAGACAAAGGCGGTCAAAAAAGAAAACAAAGGAATTGCGCCGCTGAGCATTCCAGCAATGCCAGATGGCAAAATGGCGGTCCCTTTGGCGAACGCGAAGTAGTAGATCGCTGTGGCCAGCAAAGCCATTATGAAGAAATGGTGGGCATACCGAATGTGGGACCATTTCAGCGACCGACGGATCGCCGCCAGCGCAAAAATTGGCACAAATCCAAACAGTATGCGCAACAACACAATCTGGGCTGGAGAGATCAAGACGGCGGCCCATTTCATGAAGATGAAGTTGGTGCCCCAGATTAGTCCAAGCAGTGCAAAGGCGGGATAGACAAGTTTTTTCATGTCGAATGTGATACCGTTGAGTGGTGATTCCAATATTCTCCGTGGGGAATGATTTGGATACAAACGATTTAAAACTCAGCATACTATAGAATTTCTACTTCATGAGTTCGTCCCTGCCTATAAAACCACTGCTTGCGTTCGATGCTGCGATGAAGCATGGCAGTTTTACCTTGGCCGCAGAAGACCTACATGTGACACCGGGCGCTGTGGGACAGCAAATCCAGAAACTGGAGCAGTGGTTGGGAACGACCCTATTCACCCGGTCTATTCGGCAAGTGGTCCCCACGCTAGACGCACTAAATTACTGGGCCATAGTGCAGCCTGCGTTGTCCCGCATTCAGCACGCCAGCAACAACTTGCGTCTGAGTCACGCAAACGAGGTCTGGTTGTCAATGCCACCCAGCCTCGCCGCAAAATGGTTCGCGCCACGTATGGCAGATTTCTTAAGCCGCCACCCTGATATTTCCCTGCATCTTGGAACTTCTACAGCGCTGGCTGATTTCGACCGCGAGTCCGTTGACCTGGCAATTCGGTACTTTGATGGCAATGATCCAGACCTCAACTTGGAGCTGCTCTACAAAGACGAGGCGCGTTTGTACTGCGCACCGAGCTACGCTGAGAGACTCAAACTCAAAACGCCGGACGACCTCAAACGTGCCAGACTGATCCACACAACATTACACCCCCACTGGGGTCCTTGGATGGAGCATTTTTGCCAGTTGACAGTCAAGCAAGTGCAATCCATTCCCAGTCAGCACTTTGACCAATCCATGCTTGCCATCGAAGCGGCACGTCAAGGTCAAGGGGTCGTGCTAAGCAGCGCCTTGTTGACTGAAAGTGAAGTCAAGGACGCCACTTTGTGCGAACCTTTTACCTATCGCCTTGCGCTTTCAAAGGCGTATTACGTGGTGCACCATCGGCGCGCGGCGCTGCGA
Organism: Janthinobacterium sp.; assembly: GCA_003133225.1. Lineage (GTDB taxonomy): Bacteria > Pseudomonadota > Gammaproteobacteria > Burkholderiales > Burkholderiaceae_D > Janthinobacterium. Next base: position 44,043 of record PKWL01000120.1, on the reverse strand, counting down.
CCGGCAGCATTGGCACTTAAAAACTGGTTGCTTTCGCTGCCCCGTAATCACGGATAAATGAACTCTCAGTTTGAGTAACTGTTGACCGTCACAAACGACCACCGACTAACATGTCAAGGCTTGGAATTGAACAGCCGTTAAGCAGTCGGTGGCGAGTATCCGCGAACGCTGCTACCTTCGCCGCGTAAGGGTGGATGACGAGTTAGGGTCGATAAGCGCCGATACGCAGCGCCGCGAAGGACCAGTCGAGTGGTGCCTGCGACCGCCGCAACCGAAACCTGATGGTCGAGCATCCCCGCGCGACCGCTATCCGGCGCACCTGGCCGCCCGTGCCGAAATGGGTCTGTGGGGTCGTGGTCGGGTGCCGGGATGGTGCGGGTGCTAACGCCTGATGGCGCAGCTGGCGGCGAAGCGCGCCACCGGCCTGGAGCGGCTGATCTTAAAACGCCGTGTCTTTCTATAGGCTATGCCTGTTGTTTTTTTCGTTACTGAGCATCGTTTGGTCCCTGGTGCCGGACCTGCGTAGCGCGGAACGAATACGGTTAGTAACAGTTTCCGCACTTTGCATGGCTGGACGCTCAATGAAGTGAAAGGTAAGAAAACATATTGACACCAAGACCGGCGTCATAAGAATGACGAGTAGCCAATGAACTGACGCCGGCAGTAGTTCAGCCCTGCGCCAACCAATTAAGAAATTAAAAAGCACAAATAGCATCGGTCCCTGCAAGAGGTAAATGCTGTAGGCCATTTCTCCCAGCGTTAAGGAGACTCGGCTACTTAAAACGCCAAACATAGTGTTCCCGCCCGCGATCAACGCAAAAGACAAAGATATGAGCAAGAACGGAATGGGCGCATAAGAAGAAGGAAAAAAAGTGAATGCTAGGCCAAGGCTAGACATTAGAAAAAACGAAAAAGCCCGTTTTGATGAAAATTTGCGGAACCATTCAAATCTAACTATTAGCGCGGCAAAAATTCCTCCAGCGAACGACAATAAATGCCAAGGAATGGAATATATCTTGGCAAAACCAACAATTCCCAAAATTCCAAGAGCTAAAAATTTCATTGGAGGAATATTCCCAACAACGAGCGCTAAAAGTGGAAGCGATAGATAAAAAAACCACTCGTAGGGCAGCGACCAAGCAACCCCGGCAACGATAACAAATGTGTTTTTGACACCGTTCAGGTCTAGGTTGGAGGTCTGAAATATGGTGAAACTGAGCCATTTCACCGTATTTAATATTAGCTGGGAAGGAGACTCATTGAGCGAACCATGGGAAAGAACCGCAACCATTAAAAAAAGTAACATCATTGTAAAGAAATATAGCGGGACAAGGCGTAACGCCCGTGAGACATATAATTTTATCCAGTCGGTCCCTTTTACTCTGTCATTAAGGATTTTAGTGAAAAACAAAAAACCTGTGATCATAAAGAAAAAAGCGACGCTACCTTGCCCAAAATTCGTGTAAAGATTCGAGGGCGGCACTTCCCAACGCCCTGTTTTCAGAAAAAAATACCAGATGCAGGAGTGATGAAGGAAAACAAAAAAAGCCAGATAACCCCGCAGGCCATCAATTGCTACAAACCTACCTTCTTCGGAAGGCGGACCGAATTTACATGCCAATATATGGGCTGTGAATCCCGCGAAAAAGAGTGATGCAATGGCGGGCAAGGGGCTAACAGGGTCAAACATACTCGGTAGTGTCCTTAATAGCTTCGGATGCCTTACGGAACATCACTATATGCATGGCCCCGGCTTATGTCAAAATATCTGGCAGGGGGATTCTGGTAACGCGGTCATCTGCGCAGTGATCCGCTCCAGCCATCCGAAAAACTGTACCTAGGTCATGAGCGCCTCAACGTCACCGAATGTCATTACCATGTTGCCGTTGTCGCCGACGCAGTTTCGAGTTCATCCCTTCGTCCGTGAGCTCGATCTGTGTTCGCATGCGGCGAGTCTCAGGTCCGCCAACTCATCACGGATTGCGATCTCGACCGACTCGGCGCTGAAGTGGCGCGGGGTTGACTTGGCGCACTTGTTCGCGCATCTAGGCTGGTGCCGCGGGCGCCGTCGATGTCGTCGATAAAAACGCCGCGTAGCGCGGGTCCGTGCTCTCGAACTCGTCCACTTCGACAACCTGTTCGTTCATCACGAGCTTCACGAAGCAGCCGTGGTACCGGCCGGTGCGGGCAGTCACCTTGGCGGTTTGACGGTTCGTACGTGAGCGTGAGCCGAAATGAGCCACCTTCGCGGGCGGCAAACTCATGCACGTTGCAGATCATGCCGGTCGACACTTCCCGCCTTGCCACCGGGCGCGCATCGATTAGAGGGCGATAGACGACCTCGCGGGGAGTCCACGCCATGATATTGGCACGGGCAGCAATTTGAGCAACCAGCCGTCCGGATGGCCGAATCGCCGAAGCAAAGGAGACAACGTCATGTCAGACGGCTAAGGACGTTTGATCAGTGCCTCGCAAATAAGTGCAGCGAAAGCGGCTCCCGGGACCGTCGAGCCGACCCAGGCGTCCGACTTGTACAATTCGTTGTGCGGGTGCTAGCCGCACCGCCCGACCCCCGTTGCGGCAGGCAGGCGCCGGAGCTACCACATCAGGTCGTCCGGGATCTGGAAGGCGGCGTACGGATCGGCCGCATCAATCTCAGTGCTGGTCTTGTTCACCCGCACGACGAGCGAGGCATCGCGCTCGCCGATCTTGTCGGCGATAATCCTGGGCACCAATTCGGTGGCGCCGCCCTGACAGACGATCACCAGGCGGCCAGCCATTAAATGCGCTTGGACCGCGGCCGACACATACAGGCGTTCGATCTTCTTGTCGTGGGTAAAATTGTAGGCGATGTCGCCGGCGCCCTTGCTCTGGCGATTCTTCTGCACCATCTGAGCAATTTGCGCCACGATTGCCTTTTGGGTGGCGGCCGCATCGCGCTGGGCATTGAGTTCGCGGGCCCGCTCAGCATTCTTGCGTTGCGTATCGAGTGCGGCCAGGCGCGCTTCATCGACACTGTAGGTGCCGGTCCGGCGCTCGACCTTCTTCTGCTTGCTCTTGTCCTGGTTGGCCAGTTTGACTTTGTTTTTGTCGACTAAGCCGGCTTTCAAAAACTGCTCTTGCAAAGAGACCATGTGCTACTCCGTAAATAGGGCCCGCCTAGGCAGCGGCGCCGGCCAGTGAAAAGACGCTAGCATAACAAAAATGTCGTCTCTGCAGGCCGCGATCGCGGCCTTACCGGTGCTCCCAGCCTGCGAGCCTTCAAGGCCCTGGGCCTGCGATAAGTGTTTTCTTTTATTCGGCATTGAATCTTGGCGGGTATTGTTCGCGGACCTTTTCCATCTAGTCGACAGTCTTGCCATTGAGTTGTTCCACAATGGCAATGTGCGTCATGGCCGTGTTTGCCGTGGCGCCATGCCAATACTGTTCGCCTGGTGGGCACGAGATTACGTCACGGGGCCGGATTATCGTGACCGGACCTCCCCAACACTGCGTCCAGCCGCAGCCTGCGATGACGATCAGGGTTTGTCCCAAGGAGTGAGTGTGCCATGCGATTCTGGCGCCCAGGCTCAAAGGTGACGCTAACGCCAAGAGCGCGCGCCGGTTCCGGCGGATTGAACAGCGGATCAATACGTGCGTTGCCGGCGAATTACTCGGCCGGTCCTGTGCTGGAAGGTTGTGTGCCGCTTCGTTTGATTGTCATTTCCATTTTTTTGAACTCCGAAATGTTGTCGACATTGCCGGCGAGCCGCACTAATTCCTGCCGTGTCGGCCTGATGGCGAAGGCGACTGCCCGAGCGAACGACTCGGCTGGGATCGCAATCTCCTCGTAAAGCTTGTGAATTCGAGCGACGACTGCCGGATCGGTGACACTGTTGGGCAGCTCCGTGGCGACTTCGCCAAGCGAAATCACCGTCGTGCGTATGTTGTAGGGCTTTACTTCCTGGCGCAGTCCTTCGGATCGGGCCAGTATGGCATGCTTGGTTGCCGCATAGACGGCGCTGCCGGGGCCGACCTTGTGGCCAGCTACGTCAGAGACGTTGATGATGTGCCCGGCCTTGTGCTTTTGCATGTACGGCAGCGCCGCAGCAATGCCGTACAGCACGCCCTTGACGTTAACGTCGATCATCCGGTCCCAGTCCTCGATCCTCAGACGCTCGATTAGCGACTGCGGCATCAGTCCTGCATTGTTGATCATGACGTCGATGCGCCCATAGGGCCTCCATAGCGGAATCAACCAGATTTTTTACCTGGTCGCACCAAATGACATCCGTTTGTACGGGGATGACTTTACCGCGCTTGCCCAAAGCGGTCATTGCCGCCGCCGCTCAGGGCATTCGTTGCCACCTGAAACTCGGCAGCGGTCATCCAACGGCTAAGCTTGCCTATTGACAACTTTAAATTATGCGGTCAATATCGGGAGAATGACTTGATATGGTGTTCCGACGGTTCAAATTAGTTCGCCAGAAGATATAACGAGGGAAAGTGGCCGGTCTCGCTCCCGGCCCACAAGGGCTGCTGGTAGCCAGTTCGCCATCTTTGCTAAGAAACGACAGTCGCGGGCTGGGGAGAATACGGAAAATGGTTTAACCCAACCTTTCCGCGATCAAGATTGCTGCTGACGAACTATCCACTGAAAGGAATCACTATGAAAAAGAATTTGACCGCCTTAGCCGTATTAATCTTTGTTGCACTTACTTTGACCGGATGTGGTGTTACACCATACCTGAAACCATGTACCCTGACGAATGGTGATCACGGAACCCAGAACATCTTCGGAGAATGCTATCGTGACCGATATCAGTGAGTCGGATCATCAGGCTGCGATTTGACCATACGCTGACAATTTTGGTTTTCCGATTCCAATTGCAGCGTCTCATTGGCCGATCGCACAGAATGGGGCCGCAGTCGGTGGCCGTAAATCATCTTTGAGGAGAATATTTATGAAAATGGCATTCATGAACATCTTCGCTTTAGCCATCTTCGCCGCAACTTCTTCAGCCGCATCCTATCAATTGATACAGTCGCCTGGCGGCGGTGGATGTACCAAAGACGGCACTACATGCAATGTGTACTGTGACAATGGAAAACTTGCCGGTTCAATGAACTGGAATGGCAGTGTATGGACTGACGGTGCGAAATGGGATCCAGATAAGGACACCGAAGCTCTAAAGATTGTTGCAGCTAACGGGACGAGCTGTAAGTAAAAATAGCATTGACCATCGTCGGTGGATGACTGGTTACCGCGAAGTTGAAGGTCAGCTTTTGCTCTCCCTTGGGTTTAATGTGGTTCCGGTGAACGTCGGGTTTCAGTCTTTGGAAGCCGCCACCGACGCGACTGATCGACCGTCCGTTATTGTTGAAAGAGACGGCCATCGCCGCGCCGTGAACGCCAGCAGCGCAGCGAAACGGGCCCCCCGCGACCGGCTACAATCGGCCATACTAGACTATTCGAGCGGGCATACCTTCGTCCGTGAACCGTACATAATAAAAATACGGCTCATTAAATGATTTGAATTATTCATGAACACACCTCGCACGCCTCTTTGTGTCTGGCAACGTTCCACTTGGCCAACAGGAAAGTATGACAGCCAAGCTCTTGCCAGTCATGCTGGCCCAGGCGCATCTGCGCCAAGGACTTGTTCTTGGTAAAGCCCAAGCAGTTGGGGATGCGGGGAAGCATTTGCCTTGGTGGTCAATGAGATCTGGGTTCAAGAGGTGATTGCAACTGTGGCAATCAAAGGCCAGAAACTCGATTTTGATCAAGTGCGCTCATCAGTCATGCAATTTTGGGGATTGTCGACACTGGCGACTCTTCGCGCCACATCAATGGCCTCGTCGATTTGAAGGAGAGATAAATGTCAAGTTTAAAATTAAACGGCGGCTTGGCGCTCGTCGCTTTAGCCGTGCAGATGGCGCTTTGCCAACCAGCGCTGGCCGCCCCGACGACGCTTGTCTGCACCCGCCCTCCTCCTAATGATAGGAAGATCACCATTGATTTAGACGAAGCCAAAGGCACGGCCATCGTCAACTATTCCGCGTGGGACACGATGCCCGCATTTTCGTTCGGGCCCGTCGCGGCGACATTCGGCGCCAAAACCGTTGCGTTTAACAGTAAAATCGGCACACGGTATGAGCAATACACGATTGATCGCATGACGTTAGATTTTGCAGCTTACTTCAGCGAAAATTCGCCGTTCGACCAAGCTGCGCAGCGGGATAGAGTCATATACGAATATACCTGCCAGCTTGGCAAGGCGCAGTTCTGATTTTATTGGGAGAAGCGGTGCCAGGATGCCTCATCTGGTTTGGGTGTGCGTATGAACCTTGAAATCACCGAGGACGAAAAGGTGAAGATTGTCGAGGCTATGGCGATGATTACCGAGTACGGGCAAATGGTGCTATGAAGAATCTTAATGCGAAGGCATGGCTCGCACTTGCCGTACTCGCCGTTGTGATGGGCCTTTTGCTGTTCGTCCCCGCGGGGACCGTTCATTATTGGGAAGCATGGGCGTACTTGTTGATCTTCACGGGCGCATCGGTCCTCATTACGCTCTATCTCATGCGACAGGACCCTGCGCTTCTTGAGCGCCGGATGAGTGGTGGTCCGACAGCGGAGAAGCAACCAGCTCAGAAGTTCATCATGCTGTGTACGTCAAGCGCCTTCATAGCACTTCTTGTCGTGCCAGCGCTTGACCACCGCTTTGGTTGGTCCATCATGCCACTCGCGGGTGTTATGGCCGGAGACGCGCTCGTTGCGATTGGTTTTTATCTCATCTCCCTCGTCTACCAAGAAAACACGTTCGCTTCAGCAACGATCGAGGTCATGGAGAATCAGAAGGTTATTTCGACCGGGCCATATGCAATCGTTCGCCACCCGATGTACGCGAGCGCATCCCTGTACCTTCTCGGCACACCCCTCGCGCTAGGCTCGTACTGGGGGTTTGTCCCAATCGCCGCGATGATGCCATTTCTGATATGGCGACTCATTGACGAGGAACGCTTCCTCGCCAGGCATCTGCCCGGTTATACGGCATACCAGAAACGGGTCCGGTATCGTCTTATACCATGCGTGTGGTAGTCGAGCCGGAAGCCTTGAGGTGTGCAAACCACGTGCGCGAGGTAGCGCATAAAGCCGTGCGCCTCTCATTGCGAACTAAGAACGGCAGCTTCCGAGCATTTAGTATGTCCGCATTTAACGGCTGCGATTCGAGCCCGACGCCCTTAAGCCAAGGGCAGGCCAATTAACAGTACGCTCACTGAACCTATAGCGACTCTTGAACGGTGAATAACATTGGGTGGCCCGAAACGGGGCATCTGCTGGCCTTGCTCCCAAACTAGGCTTGAATCGGGAACACGTCCACTAAACGCATTTTGATTGCCACGCAAATATTTCCGCAAACCTCAATTGTTGCCACTTTCCCAAACATAGATCTTGTCCTGGGCCAAGCGGGAATTCGGCGCATCGGGGATAAGCAGAAGGTATTTATTCATATGACTGATTGCGTGAGGGTAGAGCCCAAGAACACCAAATATCAGTGCGGCATTAAAGTGTCCTTCAGGCCACCACGGGGCGAGTTGTAGACCTGCCGTATAGGCGTTTACTGCGGCATCAAAACGTTTCGCTTGCACATTGGCTTCAGCGATAACACGGTAACGGCGAACCTCTTCAGATATTATTGGCCTTGGATTGGTCGCGCGATAAGTTGCAGCAATGGTGGTGGCAAATTTCTCATCCTGCGCAGCCGTCATTTTCGCCGTTGCTTGCTGCCACGCATGGCGCTCTAGCGGGGACGTCATCCGCCAGCGCTGTAGCGCATTCAATACCCTTTGAGCATCAACCTGATAAAAGTTGCGTGTCCAACAACTGATAGGTTCGGCAAACTTGACGCCATAGAGATCTGGTTGATCGGGAGGGTGTCCCTGCGCCTTAAGGCCAAAATCTTTCGTAAGAATGCATGTTCCACCTAATACCGTGCCACCATTGACCACGACGGGGCCATCCTCGTTAAAGTTCAGCACCAAGGGGTTACTATTGCCCTGGAGTATCGCATTAACGTCATCAAGGGACATCGTCGCGGCCGCATCGTTATCAGGGTGCAAATGAAGCGGGCCGGCATTGGCGCAGGCAGTCAAGCATGACGCAAATGCGATTGCTAACAGTTGTAAGTGGAAACGCATTGTTTTTCCTTGCCAGCACTTTATCCGTATTTAATTATGGAGCGTAGAAAGTGGGCCCTTTTGCGACGAGGGCGGATTGTTGGCAGTAGACGCTGTATGCATCGACTCTACGAGGTTCAGCAAGATGCGCACGTCGCCACGGCTTTCATCGCCGGCGAGCGCGGTTTTCAGCATCAAGCGCGCTTGCGGGATATTTCCCTTTACCACATAGCGCATTCCGTTATTGATATATTGATCACTCAGTGATCGTTGCGCCATGGCAAGCTCAGCGTCCACTACCAACTGATCCTGTGCGCGTGCCATTTCGGCCTGGTGCGCTCGATAGACCGGAGATTTCTCATACTCTTCGATGGCCAGAATTTGATGGCGTAATTCAGCCACTTGGTTTTTCATATTGGGATGTTGTTGCTCGATTCGCGTCAACATCATAAGCGCGGTTTTGTTGTCGCGACTTTGCCAGACGTCGATCACAATAAAAAGCAGCGAGTTTTCCCGAGAAAGTTCTATTCGTCGGGCTTGAGTGTATTCCGCGAGCTCCAGCGAGCGCTTCAGAGCGGCGTTGCTCGGGTCTTTTAACAATGCCTGCTTGAATGAGGCGACTGCGGCCGACCAGTCCTTGTCAATTATTGACTGGAATGCCTTGCGCGCATCGCCCGCGCCTGGTGACTTCTCGATTTCCGCCACGCGCGGCAAAGTGGGATTCGCTGGCGGCGTGTCGAGTGCGATTCCCGCAGCGCCACCTTTCACGACGTGCGGATCGACGACTGCGGGTTTGTCGCCGAGTGCGCAAAGGTCGACCACGGAAGCATCTTGCGATGGCACGCATCCGACCGACGCTTGCCGAACATTCGTGTTGAACACAGGCGATTGATCTCCTGTCATGAGTTTCAACTCGCCGGTATTTTCAACCCCCATGAGCGAAAGCGCGCCACTGGAATCTGAACTTCCGGCACCGCCGAGCAGTTGATTCTTGATTTCCTCCGACCGGCGCGCCAGTTCTTCGGCAATGCGCCTTTGTCCTACCGCGGCCTGTGCCGCGGCCTGCGCCGCTGTTGCATCGCGCGCAGCTTGCTCTTGCGGATTTCCGTAAAGAAGATCATGCACGCCCTGCTGTAGCAAGGGCATCATTTGCTGGGCGCCGTTTAGGATTGTCTGTTGTTGCGGCGTGTAACCGGAACCGCCAGGGGAGCCTAAGGAAGAGCCACCGGTGCCACAGTATTTGTTGTATGCCGCCGTGCCGCGTTGACTGGGCATGTCGCACAGGCTCTGGGACGACGGCGTAGGTTGGGTGAAGCCGGTGGAAATGGATGTCGCGAGCACGATCCCTGAGATGCATAACGTTGCGACGATTTTCTGCGCAGAACGTTCTACCATGGAGCTTGGCATTCCTACCCCCTCTTTAATCCGCTCGATTACTTCCGCTGCGCCTGCCGCTCCCAATCGTAGATCTTGTCTTGCGCCGCACGCGCGTTTGGCGCCTCGGGAACCAGGGCGAGGTAGCGCTTCATCTCGAAAATCGCGTCGGGAAATTCGCCTGTTTCGCCAAGCACAATTGCGCGATTGAAATGACCCTCTGGCCACCAGGGTGCGCGGTCGAGCGCCCGCTCGTACATAGCGGTGGCGGCATCAAAATCCTTGTCGCGAATGGCGCCTTCGGCCTGAACCTTGAAACGGCGCGCATCCTCCGGCAGTGGCGGCTTGGTTGTTGCTTCACGGTAGGTCTGCACCGTTTCCGCAAAGCGCGCGTCATCTTGCAACGACCCACCAGTGAGGACGACCTGGTTTAATTTGAGCAACGCGCCAACAAGACGAATGGCTGCATTGGCGTCAGGCGGAAGCGACAGTTCAATATTTCGAACACCGAGGCTGACAAGGCAATATCCGGACGTACACGTGCTGGTAGGATGAAGCAAGTTCAGGGGAAATTCTATCACTTTTCCGACATTGCTAAAATGCATTTTTATCTTGCTGGGGGTTAAGACGACGGCAGCAATAGGATATGTGGCCTCTGCTTTAACAACGCGCCTCCCAAGCCAGTCCGATGTCCATTCGCAACAATGGTCGGATACCACAGGATATCCATTGTTGTCTGGCAGTAAACGCGCATAGGCCCCCATGTCTTGGACGATGTTTCGAGCAGCATCGATACTCATGTTTCGAACCAAGCCGTTTTCCGGTGGTTCGGAAGCCTGACCAAAGGCACACGAACAACAATGTAGTGAAATCGCCCAAACGCTTACGGCCCAATATACCCATCGCTGAAGCCTTGCCATTATTTTTCCTTTGAAAGGGGGCGCGTAAGTATTTGGCAAAATTGCGTTGATCTGCCCTATGGCGCCTGCTTGTGCCTCACGGTAACACGGCAAGCCAAAGTAGCATCGATATTTTTAAGAATAAGCCGCCGCGTGGATAGTTTACAATTCAAATGCAACAAATACAGGCCGCATTTGTCCGACTCCACCCAAAGCGGGCATAATCCGCTTTTCAACGGGGACGTTAGTAGCTATGCGCACGTGCACACTGGGCCCTGAGAAACCAGATACGCAATGCTCAAGGGAAGGATCATGCATAAAAAACTGTTTGTGATGCTCGCCATACTTGTTGCCACAAGTCTGAACGTCTCTTCGATCGCCCAGATGCCTGCAGATCGCCCATTGGCGCCCGTTGCGGCTCCGCCGGCACCGGCGGCCGCAACGGCCCCACCAGCGATCGATCTTGCTAACGATCTATTTCAGGACGTTGTCACACAATATCGAACTGCCAATCCCAAGCCACAATTGCCCGAAGCTGGGCGCAAGTTCAAAGTGCAGGCCGAATTTTCGGTGCAGGAAAAGCAGTTCGATAAGGCGGTGGGCCTTTATGGCGAAGCGTTGAAAATCGCGCCTTGGTGGCCGGAAGGATACTTCAACCGGGCGCTGATTCTAGGGGCAACGGAAAAATATTATGATGCAATGCGCGAAATGAAACGCTACCTTCTCCTGGTGCCGGATGCGCCCAATGCACGCATAGCGCAGGACAAGATTTACCAGTGGGAGGGCGCGGCACCTGAAAAAGAAGAGGCTAAAAAATATGCCTGGCTTTTAGGTGCATGGGAAGTGACGGGTTCTTGGTTCTCAAAGGCCCCTTTTGATTACGGTGAAAGACATAATAGCTTCCAAGCGGAATTTTCAAAGTCCGGCTCAAGTGTTGATGGATATGTGATCATTAAAGGGGCAAAATCTGGTTTGCCCGCATACAGATATACCGTTTCCAATTCAGAAGAGTTGCCAACTTCAGCAAATTGGCAGATTCATCATGATCGTAATGATCTGCCCTTAACCTCATTTACTATTAGCAGTGACAAGAAAACCATGATCCTGGTTTTTCTGGCTCACACATTTGTCTTTATAAAAAATTAGTCACTTACTTCATTCTAGAATGTACGGGCTTGGAAGCTGGCGGCGCCAGCAACACCTGAAGCAATACCGATCACTGAAATCGGTGTGCCCAACCGCATTTTGTTTCCCCGCGTGAGCCGTTCCGTTGGTCCATTATGGATACCGATGTAAATTTCCAATAATATTCAGAGTTGACCGTCCCCGTAAGTTATGGGCGTCGTGACGACCGTCGTTGAGCGGCCAAAACCGGAAGCTTGGCGGGCATATCTATATGATGCCACTTTAATAAATTTTTTACGACGCATTTTATTTTATCGAGGCGATTCGCCCATGCCCAGCAGATGACTACTGGGGTGGCGAAGAAGCGTGTATCACACTGACCGATCAATTTACCTAAGATGCTTTGCAGGGGCTGTCCGACTTTTCACCTGTCGAGGTTTTGTTCCACTTTCATGAAATGGGCTCCACTAAAATTGTCACCAGGCGACGGTACCACTGCAACCGTACTCGAATTGCCCAAATCTCATTTTGTCGTAATGGGGCTTTCTGGCCAACGAGCTTTCCCTTGTTCCATGGGCAGCAACGGTCCGCCGGCAGAATTTGGAGACTTGCACATATCGCTAACAGTTTGGGGCCTCCGCCTAGGCGGGCGGAACGGGTCAAATACAGTTCTTGGACAGCGCAAGACGCAGATCCAGACTAGGGCAGCTTTTCAAATTAGCCTGCGACCGGCATCACTAGCGATAGCGGCCGGTCGGGTAATTACGACCGCCGGCAACCGGCCACAACCAGCCAGTTCCGGCGTCGAATGAATACTCAAGACTGAAAGCTGACGTCGGCTAATACACCATCACATGGTCAACGAGGTACTTGCCACCTTGCTGAATTAAAACCATCTCCGCCACAAATTCACCGGCTTGCTTAGTAAAGCGTTGCTTCCAAATAATGGCAATTGAGTCGGGGCGACGAAACAGAGTCACAAACTCTCTGTCAGCGAAAAATCCCTTGGTGGACTGATACTCCTGACAAATATCCGTCAAGCGCTCCTTGTTCAATTGGGCTTTAAGTCTGTCTGAAAAGTCGCGGATGTGTCGCTCGTAATCGACCTGTGTAGAAGCGTCCATCAGATTATCCATCAGCGGATTGGCTACCGACAGAATCTCGGCTTCAGATTTTTGGGCGAGGTCCATACTGATGATCGTTGGTTGGGTTCGGTCAATCATTTTGATGCCTTTTCGGTCTGTCGGCTTCCGTCGCAAAAGAGACGGCCTTCGCGCGGTGGCCATAGGGGTGCAAAAGATCGAGAGGCGCCGTAGGGCGACAGGCCGTGACCGTCAGCAGTGCGGCGGCACGGCCCGTCAGACAGGCCGGGAAACTTGTCTTTACCGAACGATAAATTCAGGTGAGTGGCCATCACCTACTCTTGGATCAAATGCCGAAATGTCGGCTCGATATTTTTCGAATGCAGAAATTTTACTATGTCCTCCAGCGATGCGTCTCTCAAGAGCAAGCCGTCCGGATCCACCCTGCGCTCCAATGCCGGCACACTGACCATCGGCGCCGCACCGTGCGATTGCTGGAGCATATTTAGGGCGTGCAGGAACTGGGCCCCGCTGATGCTCTGCAACCCATCTAGAAATGCGGCCTGCCCGGCAAATGGGGGAGCCATCTCCAGCCCCGACTCGTCGCAGAAGGAAGCGCCCATGCCGGGATGGATAAACGCGGCCCACTTACCGGTGCCCTGGTGCAGGCAAGGCGGGAGCTCGACCGGTGCGCTCACAGCGTCAAGACGAAGGTCCATTTCCGGAAAGTACGCTTTACGGAGCAGTTCCAGGAATTTTTGCGCCTGAGCCGCTGGAATGGGCACCTCCAGTGACAGCCAAAGGCCATAACCGTTGGCGCCGGAGATACTAACGGCCGGTGCCGGAAAGCCAAGCTGAGCCTGCAAGGCATTCGCTACCGCACACAAGCGGCTCCAATGCTGCGCTTCCTCGCTATTGCCCATCTTGTGGAAAGGGATGACCATGGCACGGGTCAGGCCATCGTCTGTTGTCAAATTGATGGCAACGGTTGTCTGACCCAACATGTGTTGCGCCAGCACTTCCGCCGACAAAGTGCCCGCCGGAAGATATAACCTTGTCAATTCTGAAATTAATTTTTTCATCTGCTTCCTCGAATTAAGTCCGGGCGGGTCTGCGGTTTGTACAGTCACGTGGTCGGCCACCGACATTCTGACACAAGAAGAATTGCCACTGGATCGAGGAGAATTTTTGCAGTCACCCTTATGCTACGCAATGTGAAGAATGCGGTATGTTCAGCGCTCGTGCAGCCGGCACCTGACAACGACCCCAACCGGTCCGTGCTCAGCCTACTTACAAACATTGCCGCGCTGTCGGCACAAATCTGTCTTAGTCATATTGAGGGCGGGAAGGCGCGCGGTTGGGCGCCCGCCCTCCCATCAATTCCAACATGGATGACGCGGCTGGACTGCAGATCGTCACCCGCCTATCGTCATCTGGCTGTCCGCGCAAACCCATGGCAAGGACGTAGCGATGGTCATTATCCAAAAAACCTTCGCCATTTTGCACTCGTGAAGGCGCACTGGACGGGAGGGCAATATTTTATTTCGCGTGAAGAGGCTGGCCGTACAGGCCACCGACGGCTCGGTCTCCCATGCGGATCGCGCTGCAAGCCGAATTCCCCGCGCTGAGCCACAAACTGAGCCATATTAGGAGCGACGACACCACGTTCGGCGGCTCGCCAACATCGCAGCCAAGAATGTCACCATGTGCCACGGCAGTGGCGGCAGTGGCGGCGGTACCGGCAATCGATAGGATTTTTTCGCAGCCGGCCGGCTACTTTTTAGATCAAAGTGATAATGTCAACGTTCGCCGTCGCACCATTCCTCAACTTAGACTCGAAGTGATCGCGGCGCGATGTGTGAATGACCGGCTACGGCGCGAAGTCGCCAGTCAGCGCCGGGCTTCGAACGGTCACAGCGCAGCGTATGCTATCGGTAACTCAGTGGTATATGTCTGGAAGCGGTTTGATGGTACGCTGGATACCTCGACATTTAGTAATCCGTACCTGTGCACGACATGTATAGCAAAACCCAGCGTAACGTGATAATTGGATATATTGTCTTCGCAATTGTGACAATTCTGGCAAGGCACTGTGAATTTGATCGGCTTACTCCCTCGCCTTTCGATTTGATTCTCGGTGCGCCGATTCCGTTTGTGTTTGGAGTGTCCGCAATCCAGAATGGATGGATAAGCGGTCGCTATTCCACCAGTGATCGCGACAAGGCGCCCGTCACATTTTGGTTCTATGTTGCGTTCGCGCTTCTGCTTGGGGTGGGCATGTTTTCATGGGGCGTTCGTGGCGTCCTCCAATAAGTGCGCGGAACGCCAGGCATGCAGCGCAAGCTGTCTCGCGACAGGTACCCACGGCCGGTGTCGTTATGCCCCATAAGCTTACCTGCTAAAATCAATCAACGCACTTGTCACCAACGTTGCCTTTGGCCATCTACGGCCGGTCGCTGCAAAATCTGATTCACCGCTTTCGCTGCTGCGCTGCCGGTGCAATCGCAGCTCTTGGACTCAGGCTTCTACGACTCAAAACGCGAGAATGTAACCCCGGCGCAACGGGCGGCTATGGCCGACTGGCGTCATTTGCGACAGGCTGGACTCGAGCCAAATCCGCGTTCCTAAAGGCGACATTGCAAAGGCGGGCGCGGCCCGCTGTTGAATCGGCCGGCAAGGACTCCATGCTAGGGGTGCGGTGGCTGAAAGTTAAAGACCCGTTGGCCACGCCTATTGGAAGGGCCTTCATTTGCCACCCCAACGCCAAGCAGGGCATTCGCCTTTAAGCCAACAGACTGCGAGCAAGAGCACGCCGAGAAGTGTTGAGTAGGCGATAAATGCGATAGGGTTTTGACTTGGCATCATGAACACTGCTCCTGCTAATAGCAAGGAGGCGAAGACAGCGATGACTACCCAACCTTGCCAAACAACAGGCAAGCCCCAGCCCCAACCGTAGCGCTTGGCGGGAAACCAGTACGGCTGCCTATCTACCATCGCATTCTCCTCGTCATTAATACATGGGCCTGGCCACGGTCGGCTTTTGGCCGATTGTACTCGGTCACGTGGATCTTTGAACGCCAGCTTTCGCTCATGCACCGCTGTCGGTCGAGCTATGCTTACGACCTGGAGGCGACATTGGGCATCATCCCATCGACCGTCCGACGCTAATTTGTCACCAGATACGCGTCAAACTCGTTTTACAAACGCTTCAAACTCTTCCAGCGGCAAGGGCCGGCTAAACAGATAGCCTTGGTAGGCAAAACAACCCTCGCTGGCAAGAAGGTCCAGCTGCACCTCGGTTTCCACACCCTCGGCTATTACCGATAAGCCCAGACTTTTGGCTAGGGCGACAATTGTACGGGCAATGGCAGCATCGTTTGGATCCGTGAGTATATCCCGCACAAAAGACTGATCGATCTTTAACTGATCTAGGGGCAAGCGCTTCAAGTAGGAAAGCGAAGAATAGCCGGTACCAAAATCATCGAGAGAAAAACTAACTCCTTCAGTTTTTAACGAGGTCATCTTGGTGACAATATCCTCCAGATCATCCAGTAGCAAGCTCTCCGTGATTTCAAGTTTGAGTCTACATGGATTGACTCCCGTTTGCTCAATCACCGCCAGCACCTGCTTTACAAAATCGGGATGACGGAATTGTCGAGCGCTAATATTTACCGACAAGGCTAAATGTGCCAATTCCGGCTGGGCGGACCACGCGACTAATTGTGCGCAGGCAGTTTCCAGCACCCAGTGCCCAATGGGAAGAATGAGCCCCGTTTCCTCGGCCAAGGAAATGAATTCCCCTGGTGGCACCAAACCACGCCATGATTGTTGCCATCGCAGCAGCGCTTCGGCTCCCGTCACGCCGCGTTTATCGTCGACCTGTGGCTGGTAGTAAAGAACGAACTCCTTTTGGTGTAAGGCTTGGCGCAAGTCCGTCTCGAGCACGGCGCGCGCTGTGATCACGGCTTGCATGCGCAGATCGAAGAAACGGAGGGCGTTGCGACCCGCCTCCTTGGCTTGATACATGGCCAAGTCGGCCTGTTTCAGCAGTTCATCCATTGAATCAAGCTGACCGGAGAACAAGGTGGCGCCGATGCTGCTTGTGCTGTGGTGTTTATCGTTAGCAAGCAGATAGGGCTGATCAAGCGCAACAAGAATTTTCTCGCCCACAGTCTTGGTATGTCTTGCCGCTTCCTCAGGATTTTCGCTTAAGCCCTCCAGCATCACAACAAACTCATCACCGCCGAAACGGGCCACCGTGTCGCCTTCGCGTACGCATTCCACCAGACGTCGGGCCACCTGTTCCAGCAGCAAGTCGCCCCTGTGATGGCCAAGGGTGTCATTGAGGGTCTTGAAATTGTCGAGGTCGATGAACAGCAACGCCCCTCTGCGACCACTTCGCCCGCTGGCCGTCAAAGCTTGACGTAGCCGGTCCGTTAGCAGTCGCCGATTTGGTAGCGAGGTGAGGGGGTCAAAAAATGCGAGCTGCTTGATTTCGTCTTCGGCCGCCTTACGTTGGCTGATATCGCTCATATTTGCGACGTAATGGGTAACCTCTCCGCCGCTACGCTTCACCGCAGTAATGGTGATCCATTCGGGATGCACCTCCCCGTTCTTGCGCCGGTTCCAGATCTCTCCCTGCCAGGAACCAGTGCGGTCGATACTCCTCCACAGATCATCAAAAAAAGCCGCGTCATGGCGCCCTGAACTCAGCAAATGCGGTGTTTGGCCCACCACTTCATGTGCCGCGTAGCCCGTGGTGCTAATGAAGGCCCGATTGACCTTCAGAATCAAGTTCTTTGCGTCGGTGATGATCATACCCTGCTGTGAATCGAAGGCGATGGCGGCAACATGAAGCTCGGTTTCCGTCCTTTTCAATTCACGCAAATAAAATACGATCGCCGAAGCGGAGACAATTAGCATGCTCCCGGTGCTAGCTAGCAAAAAAAAGAGCCACAGCCTTTCTGCGTTCAACCGTGCAAGTTCATCCAACGGGCGCGACAGGTATACGGTCATGGCGTCATCGGCCAATACGTGGGAGGCCAGCACGACTGGCGCATTGCCCGCCCCGATACGCATAGCTGCCGGAAATCGTTCATTCCCCCATCGAGCGATTTCCAGGGGAACGAACTTGCTCCGCTTATATTGCATTAGCCTTTGTGCTGTAGAAAGTTTCGCGATGGAGGCGTGTGGAAAGGCGCGAAATTCGAGTTGATGGTCCGGCGCCAGGACAATGATACCGTTAATGTCGACGAGGAATGCGTTAGCTGGATTGGTCCAAAAGGTAAGAGTGCTGATGTCGCGCTTGACGACTGCAATGCCGAGGAACTGCCCTTTTTCGAAGACCGGGGCGGAATAGTATAGGCCTGGTATCCCAGTGGCCCGCCCCATCGCGTACTGATGGCCCCGCTGTCCCGCTTGATTCTGACGAAAATAATTGCGGTCGGCGTAATTCGTACCAACAAAGCTGACACGCTGGTCGGCATTACTTGAGGCAATGCAATCGCCTGCGGCATTGAGGACCCATACCACGTCGGCCTTGAGATTGGTCGCTGTAATGCCTAGTGACTTGTTTAGCTTGCCAAGTCTTTCATCGTCTGACCAGCTCTGTTTACGCTCCCTATAGGCCACAGCTGAAGGGGTAACGTTCGCACCGAAGCGGCGCAATGCCTGACGAGTTTCCTCGCTGCTTGCGACCACCACAGGAATGCCCTTGAGCGTTTGCAGGCTTTCATCGATGTTGCTGCCGATATTTTGCGCCTGTTGCCTCACGGTTTGTACTTCTTGCTGATAAAAGTTATTCGCGACATTGGCGTAGTAATCATTGGCAATCAACCAGGCGATGGCCACCCAACCGACGATCATCAAGCCTGTCAGCTTGTAGGATCGCCCAAGAGACAACAGATGAGGCTTCCCGACGAAAATGGCAACGACGGTCACGACGACAATCAAACTGGTCGCAGCCATCACGATCGCGGCAAGAAATGTCGGCGCGATTCCGGCGTGGACGATAGTGGCATCGCCGTTTCGAACGAAATAGGCAGCCGCCATCACGGTGTAGTGCATTGCAGATACGGTCAGACCAATTACCGCGGCGCTGACCAACGTGGCCCAGGTATTCCAGCGTGCGCGCCCCAATCGCACATGAAACTTTATCCACAGAGCGAGCGTGGCAAGCGCAATGGCAAGCAGGATCGACAACAAAAACAGCTTAAAGTCGTAACGGATTAGACCATTCAAGCGCCATGCCGCCATTCCAGAGTAGTGCATGGCGGAGATGCCGGCGCCGATGAGTACGCCACTGATAAGCAGCTTAGGAACGGAAAGCGCGCGGCGGCTAATAATGTTGATCGCAAAGGTGCTGGCCAGGATGCCGGGGATTGTTGACAATAAAGTAACGGTAACGCTGAAGTTGTTCGAACAAGGCAAAACGAAGGCCAGCATACCGACGAAATGCATTGTCCATATGCCGGCCCCCAGACACACGCCTCCGAGGATCGTCCACAAGTGCTTTGTCCTGGAAGGCGGGTTGGCTGAAATGTGCTGCGAGACCAATAGGAAAGCATAAGATGCGAATATCGCAATGACAATTGAAACTACAACAAGAACAGAATCATAATGCCCTTTGTAAAGAAGGCTGCTGTCCGGAGGGGCGAATACCAAGGGAGAAAATTCAAGCATTAAAGTACCAGGTTAATCGTGTCTCTGCGTGCAATGTTGGCGCACATCATTATCCTTTAAGGATGAGGCTGTTTATTGGTTTTTCTTTTGAGCAATATCAAAGTACACATGGAAATCGTTGCCGGCGAAGCTGATTCTGGGTGCCCCCGCCAATTAGGGTAAGCATTCTCATGATGTCAAACGAGCCCGGCATCTTTCCGCCCACGCCACACTCGCCTCTCTCGGCGCCGCGAATCCTTTTGCGGCGCCGAAAACTCCACGCCGGTTTCACTCATCTTCAGCACTCTTACCTCGCGGCGGCCTTATCCTCGATTGCCAATCTCCGCGTCCCGCCAAGCAGAAAAAAAGCAAGGCGTGGCAGCAATTATTGGCCAAAGGAGTTGAACTGCCGGCAGGGTGCTAAAATATTTTTATCTTCATTTATGGAGCGTTTTGTGGACGGTGCAATTACTCAACTAAAACGGATCATCAAATAACCGCAAGATCACCAGGCGTCGGCCTGTCCGTCTTGCGGCGGCAGGATGAAACCTAAGCAGCGCACTTTTTTCTCCCCTGTTCCCAGTAGATGTGTCCGTCAGCGTGGTGAAGAGGCTGTTGCTTCAGCCTGACAGGAGAAGAAAATGGGAACCACAGTCTTGTTGGATCTGATGGGTGGCGTCGCCCTGCTGCTATGGGGACTCCATATGGTGCATAGTGGTATCGTGCGCGCTTTCGGCGCCAAGATCCGACGATCGTTGCATGCTGTCCTCAAAAGCCGTTATAGGGCTTTTTTGGCTGGAGTGGTTGTAACTGCACTCTTGCAAAGCAGTACAGCGACGGCCTTGATGCTGTCTTCCTTTTCGGCTTCAGGGATGGTGGACCTGGTACCGGCCTTGGCCGTCATGCTGGGAGCAAATGTCGGCACCACGCTCATCGTCCAGTTACTTTCTTTCGATTCTTCGGTTGTCGCGCCGATTCTGTTGATCATAGGTGTCATTGCATTCAAGCGCAGCGCCAGGACGCTGCCCCGGGACTTGGGTCGCGTCGCTATCGGACTCGGACTGATGCTGCTGTCGCTCCACATCCTGCTCACCAGCCTGGCTCCGGCCGAAAACGCCCAAGTAGTGCGCGAATTACTGGGCGCCATCACAGGCGAGCCGATACTTGCTTTGCTCATCGGCGCGCTCCTAACGTGGGCGGCCCATTCCAGCATCGCGACAGTACTGCTCACCATGTCTCTTGCATACTCAAGTTTCATCAGCCCGGTGGCAGCGTTCGCTTTGGTGCTTGGCGCCAACTTGGGAAGCGCTTTGAATCCGTTATTTGAGGGTCTTGCGGGAGGGAACCCGGCGCACCGACGATTGCCGATTGGCAATTTAATCAATCGATTGGCGGGTTGCCTGATTTTTATGCCCTTCCTCACGCCGATGTCCAAACTGCTTGGCTTAATTGAGCCCAATCAAGTTCGCTTGGCTGCGGATTTCCATACCCTGTTCAACCTCGTCATGGCGCTGCTATTCATCCTGCCTCTAAATTGGCTTGCGCGCTTCCTCGAGCACATTTTGCCGGACCAAAAAAGTGCGGCGGACCCATCGGTACCGCTTTACCTCGATGAGAGCGCGCTCGAAACTCCTTCTGTCGCGCTCGCATGCGCCGCACGCGAGACCTTGCATATGGGCGATATCGTCGAGACCATGTTGCGTCAGTCCATGACGGCGATCCTGACCAATGATCGCAAACTCGTCGCAGAGGTATCGCAAAAGGATAACGCGGTTGATCGCTTACATGAAGCGATCAAGTTCTATGTCGTGAAAGTGACGCGTGACAGCCTAGATGAGCCCGAGGGGCGCCGCGCCATGGAGATTATGGCGCTATCGATCAATCTGGAGCATATCGGCGATATTATCGATAAAAACCTGATGGAGCTAGCAAACAAGAAAATCAAACGGCAGTTACAGTTTTCCCGCGAAGGAGCGGCGGAACTGGAAGCATTTCACCGGATCATCATCGACAATTTGAAATTGGCGTTCAGTATTTTTCTTTCGGGAGACGTGAAAGCGGCACGCCAACTGCTCGACGCGAAGACAAAAATCCGCGAGTTGGAGATGGCGGCGTCGGAAAACCATCTGGCCCGGCTAAGAGTTGGCCGGCTAGAAAGCATCGAAACGAGCGCTCTTCACCTCGATATCCTTCGCGACTTGAAACGCATCCATTCACACATATGTGCAACGGCATATCCGGTACTGGAAGCGGCGGGAGAATTATATTCCACACGACTGAAGGCACCCGGAGTCCATCTAGCGATCCATGGTGGACTTAGGGAATCACCTTTAGAAAATAAAATTGACTGACGGGGACGTTAGGCCGACGCCAAGGCCTAGTTTCATATAATTTCTTATGGGTAAGGATTAGCATCCATGAATTTGCAGAGCGCGTTCTCCGGCGCCGCGTCAAATGGCTTAATGAGCTAGACGAGCGATCGCGTCAACCAAGTGCAGATAAATCATAGCTAACTGAACGGCGATCCGAAATATTAGCTGGAACAGAACTTATCCAGCCGATCGATCGATTCCAATTTTTTTGGCGGCTTCAATCTGGGCTAAGCGTCCGGTTGAGCGCATTGGGCAGAGCTGAGACGGTGTCGGCCTTAGGGGCAGTTTATAAATTTACACATCAGATCGGAATGTTTCGCCAGCACTTGCCAGCGCAGCAAACCAGGCAGGCTGAACCGATCCATTCCGGCACCTGGCCGTTATCGTGATCCGTTTTCCTCAGTTTGCACGAGAAGGCCGATTACCCCATAATAAAGTCATTCATGGTGTTGGAGTGGGACTGATGGCGTACCCTGCTGATGACCCGACTAGTAGTGGTGTTAATCCTGCACCGGCGAGCGAGCAAGTGGCAAACGAGCTCGCTCGCGTCAACCGCGCCCTCAAAACCTTGAGCGACGGCAACCGTACCTTGCTGCGGGCATCGGACGAGCACGAATTGCTGCACGACATGTGCCGGGTCATCGTCAAAACCGGCGGTTACCGAATGGCTTGTGTCGCTTATGCGGAATACGACGAACAAAAACGCATCCACTGGGTGGCGTGCGAGGGTACGGAAACAGCGTACATGGAGACGCATGATTTCACTTGGTCGGATACGGAATTAGGACGCAACGCGGCTGGCACCGCCATCCGCACCGGTCGCGCCGTCGTTGGCAGGCACCTCACCGACCCCGCGTATGCGGGCCCAGCTTACGCTCGTGCGCGCGAGAATGCCATCCAGAAGGGCTACGCTTCAGGTTCTGCTTTTCCGCTGCGCGTGGACGGCAAGGTGCTCGGCGCCTTGGCCTTGACTGCAGCCGAACCTGATGCTTTCGATGCGCAAGAAGTCGATCTGCTCAGCGAGCTAGCCGACGATCTAGCTTACGGCATCGCCAACTTGCGCACGCGGGCTCAGCACTATGCAGAGCAAGCCACCATCGCCCGCCTTGCCTATTACGATCCGCTGACCGGCTTGCCCAACCGGACGTTATTATGGGAGGTGCTAGACGGGGCAATGCAAGCTGCGAAACAACAACACCGCGCCCTCGCACTGCTGCATCTGGAAGTCGGCCGCTTTCATGAAATCAACAAGGTGCTAGGCTATAACTCGGGCGATCAACTGCTGCAAGAACTTGCACGGCGCTTAGCGCGAGCGGTCACGGACGATGAAAAGCTGGCGCGCGTTGGGGAAGCAGAATTCGCCGTGCTCTTGTCGCATGGTGGTGCCGCATATGCGATCCAGGTCGCGCAACGGCTGGTGAGCACGCTGCGGGAGCCGGTGCAAGTCTCCGGCCTCATGCTCGATGCGCGGGTCGGCATTGGCATCGCCCTCTTCCCTGGCCATGCTACGGATGCGGACGCCCTAATCCGGCGCGCGAACGCCGCCATGCATCAGGTCAACCCGGTGCAAAGCGGCTACGCCATATACACGGGCGGCCAGGAACAGGAACACACGCGGCGCCTGACGATCATGGGCGATTTGCACCGTGCTATCGAAAATGACGAGTTGCGCTTGTATTGCCAGCCCAAGGTCGACATCGCCACGAGACGGGTGTGCGGCGCTGAAGCCTTGGTACGCTGGCAGCATCGGCTGCACGGCATGATCGCACCGACGGAATTTATCAAGCTCGCCGAGCAAGCAGGAACAATCACGCCGCTCACGCACTGGATGCTCGAAGCCGCCTTCAGGCAAAGCTATGCCTGGCATGAAGCCGGGCTGGAGCGGGCACTGGCAATTAACCTGTCGGCCCTTGATTTGCAAGATCCGCAATTGATCGAACGCATCGACGGCCTGTTCTCGACCTGGGGCGTTGCGCCGGCGCTAATCCAGTTCGAATTGACGGAAAGCGCTGTGATGGCCGACCCCGCCAGCGCGCTAGATACGCTTGCTCGCTTGAAACAATTGGGTGTGCAATTGTGCATCGACGACTATGGCACCGGTTACTCTAGTCTCAGCTATTTGCAAAAACTTCCCGTGGATGTGCTCAAGATCGACCAATCGTTCGTGATGCCCATGGTGACCAGCGACGATTCGGCGGCGATCGTTCGCTCGACAATCGAACTGGGCCATAATCTGGGATTGAAAGTGGTGGCCGAAGGAGTGGAAAGCCAAGCAATATGGGAACGCCTAGCAGCTCTTGGGTGTGATATTGCGCAAGGCTCCTTCATTAGCATGCCCATGCAAGCAGAGCAATTCCAAGAGTGGGCAACCAAGTGGTCGTACCTGTCGGGCCATGGTGCAGATCTGCCGTCTGGCCTCACCCCGTAGTCGCCGGCAGGCGCACGCCAATCGCGTCGGGCGCCATTTTTTTTGCGACGAGCATGGGAAGGTAACGCTCTTGGCAACACATGCGGAAAGTGCTGCACTCGGGAGCTGAACTCGATTACGAAAACGACCGCCTGCAGCGGTTCGCAAAGCGCTCTTGCAACATGCTTGTTAATGTTCGAATGAACAGCCGGAGTCGCCAACTGCGGCTGCGCAAGCCCGCCCTTGCCAACATTCGGCGGGGTCGGAGCCGGCGCTTTAACGCGCCTTCTGTAGCACGCCGGTGGTCGCATCTTCCTTGGGCAGGAGTTGCTCCACCGCCGCCTCATCGAAGCCCTGCATATCGACCTTGAGGCAAGCCATGCCCTCCGTCGCTGCCACCATGGCTTCGCGCACGCCTTGCACTTGCGCAAGCCGCAGCCGCAAGATACTCGCATTCGCTTCATCGAGTTCGGGCAGGTGATACATCTTGGTGCGCACCGCTGCCGGCGCCTGCATGGCGCTTGCCACCACGAGCCATACCAGCAGCAACCCTATCGCAAAAACGAACACGGCGTTGCCACCGAAATGCTGCATCAGGAAGCCGCCCGCCACCGCGCCAAAGAACGCACCCAAAAACTGCACGCTACTGTAGACGCCCATCGCCGTTCCCTTCGCGTCCAGCGGCGCAATCTTGCTGATCATCGATGGCAAAGTCGCTTCCAGCACGTTAAACGAAGTAAAGAAGATCAGCAGCGACAGCGCCACGCCCCATATGCTGTGTTGCAGCAACATGAGTGACAACTGGGCCAACGCCGCCAAAGCCACCGCGCCCATGAACACCTGTTTCACCTTGGCCTTTTTTTCCGCGATGATGATCGGCGGCACCATCAGCGCAAAAGCGACCAGCATCACTGGCAAGTACACGCGCCAATGCTGCGCCGCCATGAGCCCGTCCTGCCGCAAGATAAACGGCACTTGCATGAAGACCGACATCAAAATGGCGTGCAGTGAAAAAATCCCGAAGTCGAGGCGCAGCAAATCCTTGTTGCGCAATACATCGCCCAATTTTTTCATGGTCGCTTCAGCGTCGGAATGAAAACGGGTGATCGCCGGATTCGGAATCACAAATGCCACCACCGCCATCGCCAACAATGCCAGCACTCCAATCAGTTTGAAGATGCCCGGAACGCCGATAATCTGGTAGAGGAGCGGTGACAGCACAAGTGAGATCGAAAAAGTAATGCCGATGGTAATTCCTATCGTCGCCATCGCTTTTGTCCGATGTTCCTCGCGCGTCAGGTCGGCCGTGAGCGCCATTACTGCCGCGTTGATTGCACCCGCCCCTTGGATGACGCGGCCAACGATGATCCAGTAGATGTCGTCCGCCGAGCCCGCGATAAAACTGCCGATGGCGAACAAGATCAGCCCGGCGTAGATCACCGGCTTGCGCCCGTAGCGATCAGACAGCCACCCCGCAGGAATTTGCAAAATGGCTTGTGTCAGGCCATAGGCGCCTAGGGCAATACCGATTAAGGTCTGGCTTTTGCCGCCGGGCAGTTGCTGCGCATAAATGGCAAATATCGGCAGGATGATGAACAAGCCCAGCATACGCAGGCCGTAAATGCCCGCCAAACCGAAACTGGCTCGGCGTTCAATGGGTGACATGGAATCTTTATCGCGTGGCATGGGGGGTTTTATCGTGGCTAAAAACCCGCATATTTTAACAGGTCGGCATGCTTGCCGAGAGATCAAGCTTCGTTTGGGGAGGCGTGGCGTCGACAATCTTAGTGCTTTTTTGTTTTTCTCGTCCACCTGCCTTTCTCAGTTATTTTTTTGCCCCTCAAACTTGCCGGTCAGGTTTGGATGGCAACTCTCACTGCGCGGATTCATCAGGCGCCGGTTCGACTGGTCCTCCGCTGGCGGCACCCCCCAAGGAACTAGGCTGTGAGTCGAAATGCCTGGCGCTGCAACCGAACTTTGGCAATTTACTGCGTCGGCAAAATACCGAATTCTCCCCCAACGGGGACTGGCTCGTCGGCATCCACTACAGTTATATTGTGTACGCGGGCGCAAGGCGGCCCTCGCCTGGCCCAAATGACGATGGCGTCGATCGCCGCCACGTCCCCATGGACACAGGCTTCCACCGAGCCGTCCAATCGATTGCGCACCCAACCAGCAAGGCCCAGGGCCGACGCCGTATCGGCAAAAGAAACGCGGTAACCAACGCCTTGCACTTGCCCCTCGATAATTAACCGTTTCGCCATCGCCAAACTTTCAGTGTGAAGTAATACCCATATTATGAGCATTTCGTGAGCGTCGAGCACGGCAACTGCCGGTGCGACAAATGCAACTTTACATTATGTTGACAAAACAATTCTTGAAGGAGCTTAATGTCATTTCGTTGCTCCTGCAACTTACACTCAAGTGCTCTCAAGACGGAAAGCCGCCTGGCGTTTAATGCGTCGCAGTTAGGATGCGTGCGACGCGGATACGCGGCGTTACTGCGCGAGAAAACTGTGTTACACAACCGTTCTGAGAAAGTTTCATCATGAATTCTGAAGAGTTGCGGTCCATCCAGTCTCCCCTGAAAGAGCACTATCGTGAAGCGCCAGATGCGGCGCTGGTCACTCTGCGCGCCCAAGGTCGCATCGGTGAAGGCGTCAGCTGCAAGATCGAAACAGGTAAAGCTCTGGTCGTGGCTGGATTGCATCCGGCTACCGGTGGCAGCGGCCAAGCTGCCTGTTCGGGCGACATGCTGCTCGAGGCCCTAGTGGCCTGTGCGGGCGTGACGCTCAACGCGGTAGCCACGGCGCTTGGTATAGCGCTGCGCGATGCCTCGCTCCAGGCTGAAGGTGATCTCGACTTCCGCGGAACACTGGGTCTGTCAAAAGACGTTCCCGTCGGCTTCCAGAACATACGGTTGACGTTCACGCTCGACACCGATGCACCGGAAGACCAACTTGCCACTTTGCTACGCCTTACTGAAAGGTACTGCGTTGTGTACCAAACGCTGGCACATCCGCCGGCGCTGGCGCTCATCCGCAAAGCCGCCCCCCGTTGATGGCTTGTCAAACGTGTTTGGCCCTCGTCTGCGGTGGCAGCCGGCACCGCTTTGCTGCCACCGCGCAAAGAAAATCGCTAATCGCAGCAGTCGCCAATGCCTCGACAAGATCATCGGGCCAAAAGACTGGGTCAGCCACACTTTTTTCCAGCAATTTCATTGTGATTTGGGTGCTCGGGTCTGGCCCGATGATCTAGACTAGAATTGGGTATGAGGTGCTTGAAGCATGATCCGCTCGGAACCAAAATAGGAGAAATTCATGACGGTCAAAGGACAAATGCTTGCGGTCTTGACGCTATCGGTCGCGTCCATGGCACCGGCCGCCGCTCAGGCCCCACTCATCGAAAAAAATGTATCGATGAAAATGGCACTGGCCATTATAGACGGCACCCTCGCGCAATGTACGAAGGACGGCTATAAGGTTTCCGTGGTGATCGTGGACAATGCTGGATTGGTGCGCGCATCGCTGCGGGGAGACGGCACCAATCCCCACACCATGGAATTCGCGCGCAAGAAAGCGTATACGGCCCGTACGCGTGGCCAAACCTCACTCGAATTTATGAAGCTGACCGACGATCCCGCCAATGCCCACTTACGTCAGATTCCCGATGTCGTCGCCGTTGGCGGCGGTGTCCCGATCAAAGTCGGCAACGTCACGATCGGCGCCGTTGGCGTCTCCGGCGCACCCGGCGGCGAGAAGGACGAAGTCTGTGCCAATGCGGGCATCGCCAAAGTGGCCGATCAACTAAAGTAAGCGCGGCGCAGCACTATCACGCTTTTTCCGCCCGGCTCTGTTTGGCTGCGACCAAGTTCGGCCCTTAAGAGACATTTGCAGCCGCCTTTTCCGGCCCGTGCGGATCTGCGCCATGGCGCAGATCCGCCTTGCTATTAGCTGCGGGCGGCCTTCAACGCGGCATTAAAGGTGGCGCTTGGACGCATAACTGACTTGATCTTCTCCGGGTCGGGCAAATAATATCCGCCGATGTCCACCGGCTTGGCCTGCACCGCTTTGAACTCGGCCGCGATTTTCTGCTCGTTTTCAGTCAAGTTTTTTGCCAGCGGAACGAAATAGGCCTGCAGGTCCTTGTCTTCAGTCTGTGCGGCCAGAGCTTGCGCCCAGTACATCGCCAGATAGAATTGGCTGCCCCGGTTATCCAGTTCGCCAGTGCGTGGTGAAGGTGACTTGTTGTTGTCGAGCAGCTTGCCGGTGGCGTCATCCAGGGTTTTCGCCAGGATCTTGGCCTTAATGTTGCCGGTCTTGATGCCGACCTCTTCCAGCGAAACGGCCAGCGCCAGGAACTCGCCGAGCGAATCCCAGCGCAAGTGGTTTTCTTCCACCAGCTGCTTGACGTGCTTCGGAGCTGAACCGCCCGCGCCCGTTTCAAACATGCCCCCGCCAGCCATCAGCGGCACGATGGATAGCATCTTGGCGCTGGTGCCCAGTTCCATGATGGGGAACAGGTCGGTCAAGTAGTCGCGCAAAATGTTGCCGGTTACCGAGATGGTGTCCTTGCCCCGGAATACGCGCTCTAGAGTGTAGCGCATCGCACGGGTCTGAGACATGATCTGGATGTTGAGGCCGGCCAGATCGTAGTCCTTCAGGTAAGTCTTTACCTTCTTGATCAGCTCGGCTTCGTGGGGACGGTACTCGTCCAGCCAGAAAATTGTTGGCATGCCCGACAAGCGGGCCCGGTTCACCGCCAGTTTGACCCAGTCGCGAATCGGCGCATCCTTGACCTGGCACATGCGCCAGATGTCGCCCTGCTCTACGTTCTGCTCCAGCAGCACCGTGCCATCGAAGGTGACGATGCGCGCTACGCCGTCTTCCGGAATCTCGAAAGTCTTGTCATGGGAGCCATATTCTTCTGCCTGCTGCGCCATCAGCCCCACGTTCGGAACGGTACCCATCGTGGTCGGATCAAACGCGCCATTGGTCTTGCAAAAGTTGATCATCTCTTGGTAGATGCGGGCGAAGGTACTCTCAGGCATGACCGCCTTGGTGTCTTTCGGACGACCATCCGGACCCCACATCTTGCCGCCGAGACGGATCATAGCCGGCATCGATGCGTCAACAATCACGTCGTTGGGCGCGTGCAGGTTGGAGATGCCCTTGGCCGAGTCCACCATCGCCAGCTCAGGACGATGTTCGTGGCAGGCATGCAGGTCGTGGATCACTTCGTCACGCTTCGATTCGGGCAGGGTGGCGATCTTGTCATACACGCTAGAGAGGCCATTGTTGACATTGACGCCCAGTTCCTCGAAGAGCTTGGCATGCTTGGCGAAAGCATCCTTGTAAAAAACTCTCACGGCATGCCCGAAGACGATCGGGTGCGAGATTTTCATCATCGTGGCCTTCACGTGCAGCGAAAACATGACGCCGGTTGCGCGCGCGTCCTCCATCTGTTCCTCGTAGAACTCGCATAGCGCCTTCTTGCTCATGAACATGCTGTCGATGATTTCACCCGCCAACAGGGACGTTTTCTTTTTCAGCAAGATGGTCTCGCCGCTCTTGGTCACGAGCTCCATCTTGACATCGCAAGCCTTTGGCAGCGTTAAGCATTTTTCGCTGGCGTAGAAATCGCCACCGTGCATATGAGAAACGTGGGTACGGGACGCCGGGCTCCACTTGGACATTGAATGCGGATTCTTGCGCGCATAACGCTTGACTGCAGCCGGTGCGCGGCGGTCTGAGTTGCCTTCACGCAGGACGGGATTGACCGCGCTGCCCAGCGCCTTGGAATACCGGTTCAAGATGACCTTTTCTTCATCAGTCTTAGGATCGTCGGGGAAATTGGGTATGTTGTAACCGCGCATCTGCAGTTCCCGCACTGCCGCGATCAGTTGCGGAACGGAAGCGCTAATGTTAGGCAACTTGATGATATTCGTGTCGGGTTCCTGGGTGAGTCGACCCAGCTCGGCCAAATCATCGGGCACTTTCTGTTTCTCGGTGAGGCAGTCGGAAAATTCGGCAAGAATTCGGGCCGCTACCGAAACATCGCTCGTCACAATGTCGATGCCGGCAGGTGCGGTGAATGCTTTGATGATAGGCAGAAAAGAACAAGTCGCCAGCAGCGGCGCCTCGTCAGTTAGCGTGTAGATGATTCTTGATTTCCCTGAAGCCATCGTTATTCCCTTGCTTTGGTTAGTTTATTTGGCTGTCTTAATTGATTGAAGGTCCCTGCCTAAACATGCATCCAATGAGCCGAGTGACATAGTTTAGGGACATCAATCCCATGAAAACAGCATTTCCTTAGGTCCACATCCGCCCCATGAAGAAGTGTATCCGCACTTCCGTTTAAACGCTATATAGTAAGCCGGTCAAGCGAACGTCTGGGAATAATTTTCAAGTGTGCTTACCCAAGCATCAGAAAACGCACGCTAGACTACCATTTCCTAATGACCACTTTGACAAGCGAGTACTCCGAGCGAGCCTACGTGGCGTTGGCGCCGTGATGGCACTTTTTTTATTCCCTCCGGACCCATCGACCACGGGCACGGTTGGCTTCTTATGGCTGTCTTCGTGGGAGCATCGGCCGGTCTATCTCACGATAAAAGATCCAAAACTTCTGGAACAACGCATGAACGTGGCCCGCGGGGGAAAAAAGCCAGCCCAAAAAATCATCATGTTTTTTGCGATGACAGGATTTATTGTCTTATTTTTGTTTTTGCCCTATTCGATCATCCTTCGGATGGTCTTGGGTGGCACCATCGATCCTTGGCAGCCCCCCCCCCCTCATATTCGGATTTTTTCTAATCTTTCTTCTGCACAAGGTAAGTACCTACCCGCATCGACGATTCAAATAGCCGACCGACAGTTATTTCGACGGCACCTTACGCGCTCGTGCAGCATGTGATGTATGCAGGAACAGCGCTTCCTCCACACCTAGGTGTGCCGCTAGCACTTGCCTCGTGGTGGGGAGGCACGCCTTGTATTTGACACGCGAAGGTCGTTCATTCCGTCTCTCGCTTACCCAACACTTCGAATGGGATCGGTAAAATGGCCAAGCGCACTGACACTTGCCACTCCCTTAGTTAAGCTCGCGCCGGGCGGGCAGGTGCTCGAAGTGGTCGCATTCGAGATGGCAGATGCCACGAGTTGACGGTCACATTCGGCCATCAAGCTCTACTAAAACTTGACGAGTAAGCGCGCTCCAGCTATTGTTTTGGCTCGGTTCCCAGAAAACTCACTTGCCACAAAATTTCCGATGAGCTTGCAATCCGTACATGAATTTTTTTTGGCCCGCCATTTGGATCTGACCATCATCGAATTGGAAGTGAGCACAGCTACGGTGGCTCTAGCCGCAGAAGCGCATGGTGTTGAGCCAGGTCGTATTGCCAAGACCCTGTCGTTTCGCCTAAATGATGGCCGGGCAATCATCTTGGTGTCGAGCGGTGACGTCCGTATTGATAACAGGAAGTTCAGGCAAGTCTTTGGCAAAGGCACGATGTTGGCTCCAGAAGAGGTGCTTCGATTGACAGGGCATCCTGTAGGCGGTGTCTGCCCGTTCGGTTTGGCACAACCGCTAC
Organism: Janthinobacterium sp.; assembly: GCA_003133225.1. GTDB lineage: Bacteria > Pseudomonadota > Gammaproteobacteria > Burkholderiales > Burkholderiaceae_D > Janthinobacterium. The sequence continues at coordinate 12,376 of PKWL01000120.1, read as the reverse complement.
CGATTTACCTGGACAAATCCTTACAAAATTTCGACGAGGTACTGCCCGCAGCAGGAGATATCCACACTGCCGTCCGGATCAGCCCGGCGCAGTTGGCGGCCGTGACGAATGGCCACTGGGTCGATGTTTGTTAGCCTCATGGCCTTCATTTGCATCCGGAGATTGAACTGGAATTTGTCGTCGGCGTGTTTAAGACGACAGTGCCATCGCCACTACCCGGCTTGGCGCTCCTTGCTCCTTTACAGTTGATAGCGCTGTCGCAGCGGCGCCGAAAAGTTGATGGCGCCGTCAACGGCTGTCTCGCACGTGGCCCGGCATCGGCGCGGTGCCTACGGGCGCAGCAACGGAAAGGTCGGAGCGCAGTATCGAAGATCCTGCTCAGTTGGCATCCGGTGCCGCAGCTCTTGACCGGGCTCGACACCATACATGCTCCAACCTCTGTCTTAACGGCGGCCGCCGCCGTGACCGTATCCATAGAATCCGACGCCTAAGGACACGGGCGCTACGCCATAATATCCGGGCGGCGCATAGGGATAAGGCGAATAAACGGCGCACCCGCTCAATGTTGCAACCAGTAGCGAAAATATGAGGCGAATCGCTGCGCCTTTCTTGTTGTCCATGGTCGTAAATCCTCCTTGTATGCGACCATTGTATAACCGGCGAAAACGGAATCTTTGCAAACTAACACCCTGTTACCTCTCTTACAATCTTACTGACGAGAGAAGTCTGTTTGATGCCCGTTGCCGAGCCAGTTTTGACCTAGTGTATTAGCAGATGTGCCTGTCACGCCACACGAAGAAATGCTGCGCGGCCGACGTTCGCGCCGCGCGCCTCACGACTGGCAACAGTCGTATCACGCCACGCGTCCGGTCCGTTTAGATATGTTCAAACTGGAGTATTCAATTCCCGTTGGACAAACTCATCGAACGCTTCGAGCGGCATCGGACGGCCAAACAGGTATCCCTGATAGGCATGACAGCCAATGCTGGCAAGCACATAGCGCTGCGCCTCGGTTTCTACCCCCTCCGCGATCACCGCCAGGCCGAGACTTTGTCCAAGTGCCACAATGGTACGAACAATCGCTGCATCGTTGGCATCGAGCAGGATGTCGCGTACGAAGGAGCGGTCGATTTTCAGCTGATCCAATGGCAGGCGCTTAAGGTAAGAGAGCGAAGAATAGCCTGTTCCAAAGTCATCTAACGAAAAACCGACACCCCGGTCCTTCAACATTGACATCTTAGTGATGATGTCTTCAACGTCTTCCAGCAGCAGGCTCTCGGTTAGTTCCAACTCGAGTTTCTGTGGATTGGCACCGGTTTGCTCAAGTACCGCCAGCACTTGGTCCACAAAATCGGCGCGGCGAAACTGGCGAGCGCTAACGTTCACTGCCAAGGAAAGGCGGGCTGTATCGGGCCTCCTTGCCCAAGCTACCAATTGAGTGCAGGCGGTTTCCAATACCCAGTGACCGAGAGGAACGATCAGCTCGGTTTCTTCCGCCAATTGAATAAATTCGTTTGGAAATATCAGGCCCCGCTCAGGGTGCTGCCAGCGAACCAGCGCCTCGGCACCCGTCACCCGGCCCGATGAATCAACCTGAGGCTGAAAGTGAATAAGGAATTCCTGTTCCTTAATGGCATTGCGCAGATCGACCTCGACCGCAGCGCGCCTCGAAACGCTGGCCTGCATGACCGGATCAAAAAAACGCAGAGTATTGCGGCCTGCCGCCTTGGCCTGGTACATGGCCGTGTCGGCGCGCTTTAGCAATTCATCGATGGTAACGGGTTGATCGCGAAACAGGGTGATGCCGACGCTCGATGTGCAATGATGACTGCGCTGATTTGTCTTGTCCCCGTTCAGCGCCAGATTGAGCAAATAGGGTCTCCCCAATTGACCCTGAATTTTTAATGCGACGTTTTTAGCGTCGTTTGCGGCCACATCCGATTCATCAAGGTCTTGCAAAATCACGACAAACTCGTCGCCACCCAAACGCGCGACGGTATCGCCATCGCGAATGCAAGACTTGATCCTCGATGCGACCTCCACCAGAAGCTGGTCACCAACATTATGTCCCAGCGTGTCATTAAGCGTTTTGAAGTTATCCATATCGATCAACATTAAGGCCCCATGCCGATTGCGTCTCGCACTGCTGTTTAGTGCCTGCTCCAGACGATCTAACATCAGCCGGCGATTGGGCAAATCCGTCAACGGATCATAGAATGCCAGATGCTCGATCTGGTCTGTGGCAGCCTTGCGTTCGGTGACATCTTGGATGGTGCCGTGCATTCTCAGCGGGTGCCCCTGATCATCGAATTCAACCTTGCCTAATCCGTGTACCCAGCGCTCGGCCCCGTCGTTGTGACGGATGACGCGATATACCGTATCAAAAGCCCCTCCCTTCCCCAGCACCTCGCTACTGAAATAGTCCGCCATCCTGGCGCGGTCGTCCGGATTCACTAGCGCTACCCATCCGGCCATCGAGCGTTCGTATTCTTGATCTATCCCGAAAATCTGGTCGCACACGTCCGAGCTATTCCACAATCCGGCGGGCACATCCAAAACGTAACTGCCCAAGCCGGCAATGGCCTGCGATTCCCTGAGCAAACGTTCGCTTTCCTTCAGGGCGGCTTCAAACTCCTTACGTTCGGTAATGTCGATAATATAACCGGTAACGCTGACCACCTTGCCCTCGACCATTTTGGGAAATCCGGTAGTCCGAACCCAAATGCGGGCGCCATCCACACGATTGAGCGTGAGCTCAAGGTCGTACGGCGCGCCAGTCTTGACCGCCCTCTCGAAAGCGCTCCCTATCGTCAGCGTATCCCCGTCCGAATAAAATCGAATATTGTTGGCCGCACTGCCTGGGTCGTAATCCTTGCCGACGCCGTGCATGCGATACACCTCATCTGTCCAAGTGATGCGGTGCTGCGCGCAATCGTATCGCCATCCTCCCAACATCGACAATTTTTGCACTTCGTCGATCAGTTCGCGTGCGTCACGTAACGAAGCTTCGTTTCGTGCGGTCATGCTGGCGAAGTGGCGTTGCCTCCTCTCGTAAGAATACCGTCCTCCGCAGGCAACGAGAACCAGTGCGCCAAACAACGTACTCTGAAGGAAGAGACTTTCCCGCCAGGGCATCAGAACGGCCTCAAGGTCACGTCCCGCTGCGACCACCAGTGGTTTGTCCATGTGCGGCGCACTCAGCTGGATGGTGCGTAAGGCCAGCATGCTGCCCGTTGACAAAAGCATGCCAGGGAACATGCGAGCTGATTTAACGCTTTCCCCGCGACGCGAGACGAAAGTAAGCTGCTTGGCAAGATCCGTGTCGTCCAATCCGCCTTTTGGCGATGTCAGGAAAATCGTGCCGTCGCCATGGATAATCGATATCCGCATGTCTTGCGTATAGCGCACCGAATCCAAGAGGGTGGAGAAATACTCAGGGACCACACTAACAATGACGATTCCGCCGAAGGCGCCATTCTTCGCGGGAATAGTACGAAACAGACTGAAAACGAAAGTGTCGAGGACCGTCTTGAAAGGGGCGCTGACATGAAGGATCTTTGGATCTGGGTTCTTCATGGCCGTCTGGAAGTACTCGCGGTATAGGAAATTCATGCCAAGCAGCGTTTCGTCGCTCGAGGCAATGACCTTGCCGTCCGCCCTAATGACCAAAATTGGCCGGATTCCGATCAAGGTGTCGTTGATGACACGTAACTGGCGATTGCCGCGTTTGAATCCGTCGTTTTCCGCCTGCCAGAACGGCAGGTCTTTGAGGATGCCGTCAATGACGCGATTGGCCAATAGCAGTTGTGGAACGACGTTTTTTTCTACGATCTCGGCCTGTATCTTCAGTCGGTCGCTTTCTTGGGCGACAATACGTTGATAATCACGGAATTGGATATAGGCAACGAAACCACCGAGCGCTACCAGCGTAAGCCAAAGAAGCATCCATTGGTTCAAGAAAGAGGGAGTGTCGGTTCGTTGTGGTGCGGTCATTCCACTCCCTTGCCCAAATTCAGCGCGCACCCCATAGCCCGTGTTGGCAGGTTCGACAATGTCATTGTAACTGGTCTGACATGGACGTTTCCCCCCAAAATTTGTGTTCCATTTCTGGGAAATTGACACGTTCGACTTGACATACCAGCAATCAATTAGTTTTTTACCGTAGGTTCTAAATCGAACAGCTCATGAGCAGTCCGGCTCCGAAGACAACGTACAGCATCCCGAAACACGCAAGACGCGGCGCGCTCAATGTGCTCGCTCGCATGAGAACGTACAAGCCGGCGATCGACGTCATCGTGATTGCCGCCGCCCACAGCAAGGCGTCATTGAGCAGCCACGGGGTAAAAATGATCCCCAGCGCACTGGGGATGGTGGCCTGTATCATCATGGAGCCACTGATGTTTCCGAACGCTAGCGCTTGTTTGCCTTGGCGCACCCAAATCACGGCGTTGAGTATTTCCGGAAGTTCCGTCGCAATCGGGCTAAAGAGCAATGCGACAAGTTGTGTTGGCATTCCCAACCAGGGGCCGATCACTTCGAGCTGATGCACAAATAATTGTGACGCGAAAAAAATCACGACCAATGCGCTGACCGTTTGGAACAGCGCCCAAGCGGTCGATGGGCGCGTATCGTTGGGACGCAATTTAAGCGGCTCCAGGTCGATCTCGCCATCCCCCTCCTCATCGACGCGGCGCATCTCGTACCAGACGTAGACACCATAGGCGAGAAGAAAAAAGATCCCTAGCCATGGTTTGAAAATGAAAGCGAACAGGCCGAGCCCGACTTTGCAAATGAATACGCCCATAAACCAGCGTTGGTCGTCCTGTAGCCGCGCCCGTACCCGTTTGGCGAGCAGCAATCCGTTTTTGTTTTTTTTACATGCAAGGAAAGTGAGCCCGACCACGGCGTAGGCGACGGTCGACAACACCAGCGGCCCCCCGAGCGCGGCGCCCACGCCGATGTCCTTTTGCGCTGCATCCTGTCCAAACACGACGGCAACAAAGGTCACGACACTCTCGGGCAAGGCGGTCCCAAAGGCGGCCAGAACAGTTCCGACCGCACTCTTGGATACGCCCAGGCGCAAGCCGGCCCATTCGACACCGTTGACGAAATATTCGCAAGCGAGGTAAATGGTGACGGCGGAGCCAAGCAACAATAAAATCGTAAGGATCATGGGGTATTCACGGTGCTGTTTGGCATGGCGCGACGGCTGCGCCCAAAACTGGACCTCGGCGGCGATGGGCATGCGGTGGTGGCAATGGAAAGCATCGGCGATTATATCAACCAACGCGTTGTGCTTGGTCGCAATCTTCTATTAGATCAGCTCGTATTGGGTCGAGCCGTACCGCAGTAGCAGAAACCATTGGCCCTGGCCCACGTGCCTAGCACTCAAGTGCGGCATGTAACAAGGGTAACAATGTGTTATTTGGAAAAACTATTGTTACTGGCGCTTATCCAATGGTCAGATACAGATTAATCGATTAAACGGGCCATGAACAATCATCTGAAAGGCGCAGCGAAACGCCTGACATTTTCGCTAATGGTTGCATCCGTTCTAGGTGGGTGCGCCGTCGAGCCGTCGCCGTATGGGCGCTATAGCTCCTACCCCTATGACGAGCCCGGGTATTATCCGGAGGCCTTTTTCGACTTTGGGTTCGACGCTGACCATCGCGATCACGATGGCCATGGCGACCACGACCGAGGCGGTCACGACGGCGGCGGTCAAGCGAGCATGGGCGGGGGCAGAGGGCGGCATTAATCTCATGCGAACTTGCCTTCTGGCATGGGCGTCGAAAGATTGCAACCGAATGCGTGCGCGATTTTGCACGCTTTGGATCAAAGCCGTCAGTCGTTCGCGCCCAAAAGCAGCGCGACTCGGTTGGTTCAGTGGTGCAACGCGGCGCACCCGAGCCATCAATTCGAACTCAACCAAAGGAGCGCGTGGAAGAGCTTTCTGCTGGGACTGCTGTCGCGTCTTGAGTCTACCCGAGCTGACAGGCAATGTCACAGTCTGAGGGCGAGCATCGCTTGCTACAGGTTCAAGACGGTCGGCGCTGTTGCGAATGTTTGGGATCGCAAAACCCAGCTACTATAGCCATCGGGAAAATTCAAAAAACGGGAAGAATAGAGCCCCATCCATAGAGCCCCACCCAAAAAATGTTGGCATGAAAAACTCCCGAGGAAACAAAGTCGCAGCGCCGGGCATGGCAGCAAGCCCTAAGCATTTGTAGATCTTTCTTTTTAACAGTATAGTTACTAGCCTGAGCCACCATCTGTGAAGTGGTCGACAAGACACTCAGATCCGCCCTACTTTGCTCATGCGCTGGTAATTTTGTCATGAGGAAACCTTCGGCCCCTCGGGTATGCACGCTGCGGATGCCAAACAAATTAGGAAATGAAATGACATTTTGTCGCGCATGTGGATATATGATTCATGACACCGCCACCGTTTGTCCAAGTTGCGGCGCGCCCCAGACGGTGGCACCAACGTCGATCAAGAGCCAGACCATCGCAGTTTTGCTAACCGCTTTTTTGGGAGGATTTGGCATTCACCGTTTTTATTTGGGCAAGCCGATCAGCGGCATCTTCTATTTTCTTTTCAGTTGGACGGGCTTGCCTAGCGTCATCGCAATGTTCGAGGTTTTTTTTATGGTGTTCATGGGCCGCGATGCCTGGGCCAGAAAGTACAACCTTGGCGTGTTGAGTCCACCTGTCCCGCTGGTGCTCAAGATATTGGCCGCCATCATTCCCATCATTTTAGTCGCCGGGCTGTTTTCCCAGGTCGCCGTTCCCGTTTTTGAAACCTATACGGTCAGTCCTAGCGGCATCGAAACATAGGCCCGGAAATTAGGTGAAAATGCAGCACATCGCCTTTTATTGACAACGTAGGCCACCCGTCCCGCATTTTGCATTTTGCCTCGCCCGTTGCCGATAGCGCCGTCCCCCGCTACAGCCGGGAGTGGTCTGACCGCTCTTTCTCATTGAAACAAATATGCATTGGCCATGGCGCCCGTCTGCTGCGACGCCGACGGGCAAATCAGATCGCGGCCACTCGCAGCTGTGACCCGCGGCATTCCTGATTTACAACAAGGTCAGACTGTCCAAAGCGATATCAATATAAATTCCCGCTAATAAAACCATAGACGCCATGGTGCTTTTAATCATTGATCGTACACGGTTGAATGGATTACCTTAGCCGCTGCTACGCGCTAACTACAGCACGCCCTTAGAAATAGCGGTGCGAAACGCATTGTGGATGGGATCCAAGTTGCAACGTTCACCGTGGTGGTTAAGCTTGAGAGCTTGCGGAATTAACCAAACAGCCAACGTTCGATTTTGATGTTGGCGCAGGACCAGCCCCGCCGTCTCAGTTTCCTTACATTGCAGCGCCGCCCATGAAGAAATACCCTCAACTGTATTGTCTCCGATACACTATTAAGCATACCGAAATGTCGTTCCTCTCAAATTTCTGCGTTTATGAAACCATCGCATTCATAATCTCCGCAATTTTACCGCACCTTGATTGATATTTTACAATGTTTCATTTGCCGGAATCGGACCAGGGCAGCTCATTTTGTAATAAAATTTTGCTTAATATAAAATTTTATGGGAAGAATCAATGATTGACGAACGTCAAACGTAGCAAGCATTTAAGCAATGCGCCGGCGGATTTCTGTTAGCGCTCTAGCGAGGTCTGTTGGTAATCGAAGATATTTTTGGAAGTTTATTCAAAAATATCATTTTTACATTTTACTTGACGAGGGAATTATGGTTATAGCGTCGCAAGAAAATTACAACCCAAATCATTTGCTTAACACACTGCTGAGCAAATTGAAGTTGAAAAATGATGCCGCCCTGTCGCGTTTGCTTGAAGTCGCCCCTCCCGTTATCAGCAAAGTCCGGCATCATAGGTTGCCCGTGGGCGCGTCGTTGCTCATACGCATGCATGAAGTGAGCGGAATGAGCATCCGCGATTTGCGCGATTTGATGGGTGATCGAAGGACAAAATATCGTCTTTCCGATGCTCAGGGGCGCCCAAAACCAGTCAATAAAAACGACGCAGTGGAATCGAGCTACTCGTTCTGAGGCCCGCCACGATGCAGCAGGATAAAAGGGCTCCTTTGCCCGCATGCCTGTTCTGGGCGCCATCCTCAGGCAAATGCATTGCTGCACTTGGGGTACCGCGAAAGCGCGAGGCCCCAAGCAGCACGGCTAGCGAATTTAGCAGGGTCCAGGTTTGAGTACCTGTTAGAGCACCTGGACCCAGCAGAAATTGGATTTTATGGCGGTTGATGCATGGCATTTTGCCAGTCGGTTTTGCCAGAAAGTGGGCGCCGTTGGAGGAACAAAGTAAACGGCTCGGCTTGCGATCGGGTAGAAATGCCATGCGGCGCCCCTGCCGATCAACGATTTCCATGATGAGGCCCTTGCAGCTTCTGGAAAGTTTTTCTGATACGTAGTCATACCTAACGAAAGTCTTGCTGCCAAGTGGCGGGCCAATCGTTGAAGCGGCTCAAGCCGCGCTTTCCCTTTAGTGTGGCTCCCGGCAGTTTGGAATGGACAAATTATTTGATATAAATTGTTTTTTTGGGGGGGGGGGAGCCGGCATAATAAGCAATGTAACCAATGCGTTACCAAATTGAAACGCACCAATATCTTTTCAATGTCACGAAGATAGAATCTTAGCCCAGCGCCGCTCGTGTAGGTCCCGGTCAACAACGAGGAAAGATGCCAGCAAAAAATACCGCGGCAAAAGCCTCGGCAATTGCCGATGATGCCCTTAACTTAGTAGACCAAACAGTGCGCCCGCGATGGATGCATTTACAGTTTAGGGCCCATCGCAATATCTCTAAAAGATATAAATTGCAAACTTGAACAAGTACTTACAGGGAAGAATGATGACCCTAAAAAACAACATTTTCACCGAAATCGGTCGCACGCTGACAGATGAGGGCTACATCTATCACATCAAAACCGCTCAAGGATATGACCTGCCCGTTAAGGTCATATTGCTACAATCGGTTAGAGCCAAGAAAATGTTGCCGCGCCCAAAAAGAAAGGCTGGAAAGCTCGTTTTCGCAGTACCAGGCGGGGCTGAGTTTGTAGAGTCAACTACACCGGCATGAATGCTGAAGAGCAGGTTCTCCCCCGCTAAAGCCGATGATGGCGCGCACGCCGCACCCGCTGCTCGCATGGGGTCTGCGCATTCGTCCGCTGCTCGCTTTCGCCACCGCGCGCGGCGGAATTGGGGAGATCAAATTACGAACGGACACATGCGAAAATTATGCGTAGAACACACCGCAATGGGCAGCGGCAAACGGGCAGCATACCTATTGGAAAATAACATTAAGGAACAAAATAATGAAACTGCAAAAAGGGTGGATTCTATTGGCGTTGCTCGTCGCCGTTAATGCTCTGGCTGCGGACAAACCTATTGTTCAGGCAGTTGACGCGGCTAGCGTGTCCGAGCAAAAAGCGGAAGAAAGAGCAAAGAAGGCCGCTGAGGAAGCGAAGGACGCTACGCGCGTTGCCGCAGACGCCGCCAAGGTGGCTGTAGACAAAGCGGAGCAGGCCGTGCGCGAAGCGTCGCAGAAAACGGCCGACGCTGCCAAAGAGGCCGCACGGGTGGCTGAGAGGGCAAGCAAACTGGCATTGCGAAAGAGCACGGAGGCAGCTAAAAAAGCAACTGCGGCAACGAAAGAGGCCGCCCAAAAAACAGAAGAAGCAGCCAAAACAGCGGCCGTTGCCGCCAAGGATGCAACTTATAAGGCCGGGGAAGCGGCCAAAAAAGCTGCCGGGTCCGGCAAAGAAGCTGCGCAAAAAGCGGCTGAAGCCACCAGGGATGCCGCGCAGAAAGCCATGGAAGCGACCCGGGAGGCCGCTGGCAAGGCACTCGAGGCAACCAAGGAAACGGCTCGAAAGGTGATAAAAAAAATCGCCAACGACTAATGCCAGTCATTTCCGACTAAAGTCGATGGGCCTTCTTAAATTTTTTATTGCCAATGAAAGCGGGCCGGTGAGATAACTTACCGGCAAATTGAGATTGGCAAAGCGTTCGGGCCCCATCCGGTGCCACACATGTTCACTCTGCAGTACCTGACCGTGGGCGCGCACCATCTTAGGCGCGTGCAGTAGGCCACCCGAAGGGCCAATCCCTAATTGCCAATAGTCGAGCCACCTTGCATCTGTATGTTCGATTGAAATCCCCGCCGTGACCTCCGGTGCGGCGCACCTAGCTCCACCATCGCGCCATGGGGACAAGGCCTGAATTTGATTCATATGGCGGCAAAATAGGATGTGACGGCTTGACGATTTTTAAAAACTTTTTTATGGCGCGCAACAGACGCATCGGGTCGCGGCGACGCTTTCCTCTGGCGTGAGCTGGAAGCTGCAGGTCGCTTTGCAGGAGGACCTGTCGCAGCGCGTTCCACGCACTGCTTTAAAGTTGCCGAAGCGTTCACAGCTTACGACCATCTGTGGCTGCTCTCAAGTACAATGAACCTTCAGCAATGTCAGCACAACTAATGCGCAACGTAGACCAGGAATTTTCAAGCTCGATCGCTCAAATCAGCAATCCGTCGGTGGTGGCCATTGCCCAATTGTGGCGAATCGGCGCGCGCATCGCCTGGGCCACCATATTACTGTTGGGACTAATCGTCGTGGGAGTGGCGGGTTTTCACCACATAGGTGGCGAAAAGACGAGTTGGTCGGATGCGATCTACATGACCTTGATCACCATCTCCACCGTGGGTTACGGCGAAATCGTGCCGCTCAATACGTTTGGCGCACGCCTGTTTGCCGGCTTGATGGCCATTTCCGGTCTGGGCGGACTGACCTTTCTCTTCACCAGTTTGACGGTTTTCTTTATGGAGAAAGACCTCGATTATTCCCTAAGGAGACGACGAATGGAAAAGCATATAAGGAAGTTGCAGCGTCATTATATTGTTTGTGGTTTTGGCCGCGTTGGCCGTAATACGGCGCACGAATTGCACAAAACCGGGCGCAAGTTTATCGCCATCGACCTCGAACAAGCTCGCTTCGACGATAATCTCGACAAGTTTCCCGACCTGCTCCACCTGCTAGGCGACGCTTCCGACGACGATCTTCTGATCCGTGCCAACATCGCTGACGCGGGTGGGGTGTTTGCAGTTACCGGCGACGACTCGATAAATCTGATGATTATCATCACCGCCAAACAGATCAACCCGAATGTCCGGGTCGTGGCGCGGGCGCAGGAAACGCGCAATGTCGAAAAGATGCGCAAGGCAGGTGCTGCCGAGATCATCTGTCCTGATTTCACGGGCGGAATGCGGATTGCCTCGGCCATGGTTCGTCCGCACGTGGTCGGTTTCTTGGACGAAATGCTAAAGACGGAAAATCACTTACGGGTCGATGAAGTGGCCGTTCCCGTCCAATTTCCGCCCACCCGAATTGGCAGCCTGCGTCTGCGCAGCGCCGATTACATCCTAATTGCCGTGCGTTCGAACGGCAAGTGGTCCTTCAATCCGACTGACGAAAACCTGCTCCGCGCGGGCGATGTGGTGGTGATCATGGCCAGTCCGGCGGGGCGTATCCAACTTGAGGCGCATCTAAGTGAACTGTCACATTAACCGGCTGGGGCGGTCATTGTGGATGGGTCATTGGTCTTGCCAGGTTGTATGGATGAGAATATCGAAAATTTTGACGCTGCCGCCTGTTAGCCTATGCACGATTGCGACAGGCTGAAAGCAGGCGCCTTAACCGACGCCGGAAATGCTTAGCCCGACTCTGGGGGCAAGCGCTAATCTGGCGGCTTGTGATGACGCCAACGCAGTGCTGATCCGCCAGCGCCGGCGGCGCGCGGGCAAGAACGCTGGGCCCCCGCGACGCGGCGCACGACTTAATCGTGCTTGAGCCCGATCTCTGCCGCGACGCTGTTGCGCAGGAGGTATTTTTGCACCTTGCCCGTGACCGTCATGGGGAAACTGTCGACGAAGCGGATGTAGCGCGGCACCTTGTAGTGCGCAATCTCGTTGCGGCAATAGGCTTTGATCTCCTCCGCGTCGGCCGTCATGCCGGGCTTTAGAATAATGCATGCGCACAATTCTTCCCCGTATTTCTCGTCAGGCAGGCCGACGCACTGCACGTCTTGCACCTTCGGATGCGTGTACAGGAATTCCTCGACCTCGCGCGGATAAATATTCTCGCCGCCCCGAATGACCATATCCTTGGCCCGGCCCACGATCTTGCAATAGCCGTTGGCGTCGATCACGGCGATGTCCTCCGTGTGCATCCAGCCCGCCTCGTCGATGGCTTCCGTGGCTATTCGGTGATGTCGCGTTACTGGAACGACCCTGAAAAAACCAAGGAAGCCATCGACGAGGCGGGCTGGATGCAC
>PKWL01000141.1 GCA_003133225.1 Janthinobacterium sp. | reverse complement strand
ATACCATATTGGACAAGACTCGATCTGCTCTAGTCTGTCGCCCTATAGTAAGATTGCAGTTCTTTGGTTCTTGCCTGCGCTGGGCAGGCTTTTTTATGTCCATTTCAGGGGCTAATACATGACATCTTCCCTCTACCTCGGTGCGCTCCGGCTCTGCGCTGCCCTCCTGTTAGGGGCGGCGGCAGCGTCCTCGTTTGCCGTTCCAGTGATGGACATGCATATAGAAGACCTGATCGCGATGGGGCCGGACCTCAAGCAATCGCTGAACCTGAACGCCAACCAGCAACGCCTGTGGCAGCAAGTCGATGCCAAGACGCACCAGCTGATGCGTGAGCGCCTAGGGCGGCGCGACCGCTTGCAAGCTGCGCTCAAAGCGGGCCTGGCCGGCCCGAACGTCGAGTTGCGTGGCCTAGTTGGCGGACTTGATGTTGAAACGGCGGCCAGCGCGGCCGAGGAAAAGCAATTGCGCGAGCTCTGGCTGACGGTGAACGACGCGCTCAATGAAACCCAGCGCAGCGCCGCCGCCACTTTCTTTGTCGAGCAAATGCAGCGGGTACTAGATGGCGTTTCACAACACACGACGGAACACAGCAAAGATGCCGTCAGCCGCCCCCATACCGGGCGGCCGGGCGCGGGCGGTATGGGGATGCCGGGTTCCTGAGCGGCGCCCAGCAGATGAGTCTCTTGGCGTGGTCGAATCCCCGCATGCAAAATTAACGCCGGGTGGCAGGAGCGCCGACCGCCCCGGTCTGAATCCATATAAAAAGCGGCGACATGTTGCCGTTCGCCAGCAGTCTGGGCGACTGCTGGACCTGAGGAAGAGAGAAAAAAATTTCGCCTCGAAAACCCATTCTGGTCGGCCATGCTTGCGCCGGAGATCGGGCTAACAAGATTCGACGCACTTCCAAATAGCGGGAGTGAAGCGCGAACATCCCCCGTTTTCACGATAAAATTTATCCCCAATGCGCTTGCCTTGCAGTAAGCCGGTGGTGGAGTCCATTTGCCATGTATAGGCACCAGACGACAAGACAGGCGTGGCTGTACACTGCGTACAAACTGCAACCTAGTGTGTGGGCCAATTTACCTTTGGCCCATCCACAGCCATGTGTATGGCTCAAGACCATTCGCCTTGGCCGTTTCCAACAGCAAATAGATGATGGCACTGGCGTCGCGCCGGCCGGCGTATCACTGAACAATCAGGCCTTGCGGTTATGGCAGTACTGCCATAACCGCAAGAATTGGCTGTTCTCAAATTCAGTCGCTGGCGCCGATGCCAGCGCGATCATTACAGCCTGATGTTGACCTGTGGCGCTTGCGGCATCGAACCACACGCCCATTTACGGCTTGTCTTGACGGGTTGCCTAAACAGCCATCGGGCGACGGCGCAAGCGATCTGCTGCCATTCAACTGCGCCAACCTTTAGAAAATCTGCTCAATTATCTCGAGCAGCCGTCAGGCTCTGTGTGCGGTTAAATTCGCCCTTACGCTCATAATAAGCAATTATGACGACCGCGGCAAAATCAGCACGGCCGCCGCTTTGTGCGCCAAGGACGGCGACACGCGACACCGGACACCGCGTCATCACCTGCCAAGGCCGCTACGGAGAAAGTGGCACGTTCTGCTTGTTTTTGCATTTGTGCGCTGCGAGTGATAATGTCCACGACGGGTTCCAAACGCATAGAGTTTATTAAACATGATAAGGATATGACGTGAAACGATATGTGCTAAGTGCAATAACTTTGAGCCTGCTGACCGGCGGCACGGCCGCAGACGGCGTTGCCAAAGGGTCCGCTGCCGGGGCGGCTTTAATGTCAGGCATCGCCACTGAATACGTTGATCCAAGCGTGCGCGCACAGGACGACTTTTTCATCCATTTGAACGGCAAGTGGCTGGCGACGACAGAAATCCCGGCCGACAAGGCGAGCTGGGGTACTTTTGCTAAACTAGATGACGATATCAAACCGCAACTGCGCGCCATCATAGAAGGTTGCGCTGATCAGACGAATCGCGCGCCTGGCTCGGCTGCGCAGAAAATCGGCGATTTCTATGCCAGCTTCATGGACGAGACCAAGATTGAAGGGTTGAAGTTGACACCGCTTGCTGCCGAAATGGCAATGGTCAGCGCCTTGCAGGAAAAAAAAGAAATTCCGGCCCTGCTTGCCTACTTCAACAAACTGCGCGTGGGCGCGCCGTATGACTTCACCATTCATCAAGATGCCAGGGATTCGACCAAATACGTCGTCGATATCGGCCAAGGCGGATTGGGCTTGCCTGACCGCGATTATTATTTAGAGGCGAACAAGGCTGATACCCGTGTCAAATACCTGACCCATGTGGAAAAAATGCTGACCCTGGGCGGCGACACGAATGCGAGCGCCGATGCAAAGGAGATCTTGGCCCTGGAAACCGAACTCGCCAAAGTCCAATGGAGTAAAGTGGAAAACCGCGATCCCGTGAAGACCTACAACAAGGTCGAGCTGGCCAAATTGGCCGACCTGACGCCCGGTTATGACTGGAATGCCTACCTGAACGCGGCCGGCATCACGGGCAAGGTCGGCTATGTCATCGTCAGCCAGCCAAGCTACCTGAAAGGCTTTAATGAGGTGCTGAGCAAAACCCCGCTGTCGACCTGGAAAGCTTATTTTCAGTGGCATTTGGTCCACAGCAACGCAGGATACCTGTCCAAGGCATTTGTGGATGAGAATTTTGCATTTTACGGTACCACCCTAAGCGGGGTCACCCAGATCCGGCCGCGCTGGAAGCGTGGCGTTTCGGTGGTGGAAGGCGCATTGGGTGAAAGCATCGGCAAGCTCTACGTTGAGCAGTACTTTCCGGCCGAGCGCAAAGTGCGCATGGAAGCGATGGTCAGAAACTTGCTGGCAGCCTACCAGCAAAGCATCAACACGCTTGACTGGATGAGCCCGGCGACGAAAAAGCAGGCGCAAGCTAAGCTGGCTAAATTTACCACCAAGATCGCCTATCCCAACCACTGGCGCGACTATTCCGCCATGAGCATCGACAAGGACGATCTGATCGGCAACGTGAGACGTTCGCGCGAATTTAACTACAACCGCGAACTAAACAAGCTTGGTAAGCCAATTGACCGCGACGAATGGGGTATGACGCCGCAGACCGTGAACGCCTATTACAATCCGGAACTAAATGAAATCGTATTCCCGGCCTCGATACTGCAGCCTCCTTTTTTCGACGCTGGCGCCGATGACGCGGTTAATTACGGTGCGATTGGCGCCGTGATTGGCCACGAAATTAGCCACGGCTTCGACGACCAGGGTGCGCAATACGATGGCGACGGCAATTTGCGCGATTGGTGGACTGCGGCCGATCACAAAAATTTCGCGGCCAAGACCCGGCAATTGGTTGCGCAATACAATGGCTACAGCCCGGTCAAGGGCTACAACGTCAATGGTGAATTGACCTTGGGCGAAAACATTGCCGACAACTCGGGCCTGGCGATCGCCTTCAAGGCGTATAAACTGTCCTTGCACGGGAAAAAAGCGCCCGAGATCGACGGCTATACGGGCGAACAGCGCTTTTTTATTGGCTTCGCGCAAGTGTGGCGCATGAAAATGCGCGAAGCGCAACAGCTAGTTTCACTCAAGGTCGACCCGCACTCGCCGGGCCAGTTCCGCGCCAACGGAGCCTTGCGTAACCAACCGGGCTGGTACCGCGCATTCGGTGTCAAGAAAGGCGACAAAATGTATTTGCCGCCAAAGGAGCGGGTAATCATGTGGTGAGTCGCCCCAGCAATAGGCGGCCACACACGACCATCGCGCCTTTTGGTAGTCTTAAAAGCGCGCGGAGCCGGCGGAGCAGCAGCACAGTGCGTCGCGTCCTCGGTAAGCGAGGCTTGCCATTTAGCGCGCCAGTATTTTTGGAGACGTGTGCTTATTTCGTAGCAGCAACCATGTATGCAATGGTTGCATTCACACTACTTTCGCCTGAGGCGATAAAGCCGCCTTTAGCAGGCTACACGCCTATGCCCGTTATGCTGATCCAAGGCTTAGTCTAATGGGAGCTTGCGTCAGCTGCCAGTTTCGATCGGGCAGCGGGCGCGGCAGGAGCCGCTAGAGGCGCCGCCGCACCTGATACTGCCGGAGCAGCTGCGGCGGCGTCAGTGCCGGCCGCCGCGCTAGCCGCAGCCGCCGGCAAGGCGGGCTCTTTGAAGCTGGCACCGCCTTTGTTCGCCATGTATACCATAGCGCGCGCAACTTCCACATCATCTAAATTCGGGTTGCCGCCCTTGGCTGGCATGGCGCGGATTCCTTCGAGCGCGTGCTTGAGTAAAGTATCGTAACCTTGGGCGATACGCGCCGACCAGGCACTAGGGTCGCCAAATTTCGGCGACCCTGCTGCGCCTATGGAATGGCAAGCAGAACAAGTGGATGTATACACAGCCTCACCAGTTTGTAACTGTTTTGGCCCGCTCACATCTTTCAGCGTAAAGCCGGCATCGGCCACTGGGCGCAAACGTTCAGCTACGACAGCTGGATCCTGGCTATCAGAACCTTCGCCGGTCAGTTTTTTGGTCGTGACAAACGACACCAATAAGATAATGCAGATGACCGTGGCCAAAAAAAAGCCGGCCACGGCAGCAACGAGCTGCTTAGGTGTTCTGATGGCGGATTCGTGTTCGTTGTGGGCGTCGCTCATGATTTCCTTATTGCAATATTCGTGACGGCGCGGCAAAAAGCCTTTGCTTATTAAACATTCGCCAAATTTGCGATTATAGACTCAAAAAATTCTCTTTGGAATCCAAATCGGGGGTAATGTCACACTTTCCATAGACGGCAGATGAGAAAAACGGTATCCTTCGTCTCACTTCAGACATTCCCCGCGCGGCTGTAGCTCAGTGGATAGAGTATTGGCCTCCGAAGCCAAGGGTCGTGGGTCCGATTCCCACCAGCCGCACCACTGCTTCCCTAGTAAATTCAGTAAATTACGCAGTACGACGTGTTGCTTACCTGAGCAGTACGTAGCGCATTTTGGCCTTGTCTATGCCTAGATTGCGCAGCGATTTACACGCCCATAATGACCACATTTCATGTTCACCATGCCGCCATGGCATCGGCATATTTTCCGTCAGTCCCATTTCAAGGCAGCAGCCGCGTGGTCGGCGCATGTGCTGGCGCAGTTGGCCAATCGATTGGCCGTAGCAGGACAACAAAGGAAAGGGTTTTCAATTTGTTGTATTACGTAGTTGGTTAAGATGTTGGTTAATATGCAAGTATCGTAAACGCCAACGGATGCGGCTCTCGGCTGTTTAGATTCTTACGCCACGTACCGCTTTTATGGCCAAATAAGACGTGATCGCCTGAACTGCTCGATTGCATGCGGCAAGCGTTCGCCAATGTTCGGGGGCGCCGACAGGCCGGGCAAGGGCGGATAGCCCCGGAGCGATCCGCGGGATGGCTCTTTTTTTGAAGAGCCATCGACTGCCGCCCTTTGGCGCCCTCCGAGCCCCCCGTTAAAAAACCCGCGCCATCAGAGAAGCGACCGCGGTAAAGAACCGCCGCCTTAAAAAACAAAAAAGAGCGAAAAAGAGAATAAACCGATACCAGCGTGAGCAGATGGTTTAAGATTTGACCACGTGACACAACGCTGCACCACGGCCACGATGGACCGAAATGGCCGCTCACGATGCGCCGACATGATTTTTTAAGATCGCTGAAATACGCACCAGAGGCGCTCGGCGAGTTTGATAATTTACCTATTTTAATTCCGAAAATAATACATTAAAACAGCCATGAACAATTATGTAAATCGGGTTTTCAACGAAGATGCTGTAAGTGGCCTAGTCCGTGTACCGGATGGTTCGATTGACTTGATTCTTGCCGACCCCCCATATAGCTTGGGTAAGGATTATGGAAATAATTCAGATAAACAGGAATCAAGCGTTTATTTGAAGTGGATGGAGCGGTGGATTGACGCGGCGCTGCCTAAACTGAAAGCGAATGGCAGTCTTTATATTTTTTTAACGTGGCGGTATTCGCCCGAAATTTTTGTTATGCTGAAACAGCGCATGATAATGATGAACGAGATCATTTGGGATCGTCGGGTGCCGTCGATGGGCGGTAGCGTTCGCAGTTTTACGTCGGTGCATGACACCATCGGTTTTTTTGTAAGCACCAAGGATTATCACTTCGATCTCGATTCAGTGCGGATCCCATATGACGCTGAAACCAAAAAGGCGCGCTCGCGCTCCATATTCGTAGGTGCCAAATGGCTGGAAATAGGGTACAACCCGAAGGATTTGTGGAGCGTCGCGCGACTTCACAAGGAGCACCCGGAACGAGCAGACCATCCGACGCAAAAACCGTTGGAAATTGTTGAACGCATGGTGAACGCATCCTGCCCGCCCGGGGGCATTATTCTTGATCCGTTTATGGGCAGCGGTACTACCGCCGTCGCCGCGCAACGTTGCGGAAGGAACTTTGTCGGATTCGAGCTAAATCCGGCGTATTGCGAAACCATTGCCCGTCGTTTGGCTTCGCCGAATGCACAAATGACAATACATAATAATCAGCCAACTGAGCCGATTCGTTCCAAACCCACAGAGATCATTAAAGGAAGAAGAGGAAGAAAAAAGAGGGATATTGATGAGGCACCCGATCAGAATGCGCAAATTCTTCTAATATGAGCCAACGACAGTCATTTCAATTTGGTCTGCCGGCGTGCCTTGATTCGACTTGGTTTTTATCCGGAAGGATAAGAGGCGCAAAAACGTGTTTAGCATTTTCACCGAGCAAAATGGCAGGGCTAGCTGCGTCCTTTATTTCGCGCCGCGTAAGCGCCCAAGCAGGGCTTCGACGCCGTCACTCATCGGCAATCCGTGTTGGCGTAGCAAACGCACGTGCAACACCAAATTTTCCAGCACCAGTTTGGCCGCCACAGCCAGCAGCGCAAGGTTGCGATCTTCCTCGCTGAAACTTTCCATCGCCGCCGCCATCTCACACAAATGGTTTGCGATTAGGTCACGCAACTCCGGCTCGTCGAAGGGTAGGTCGGCAAAATCGATCGGGTCTGTCAGTTCCACTTCCTGCATCAATACTGCCAGTTGTTGTGGGGTGATTGTCATGGGCCTCTCCAGTGGTGCGTTGCGCTGGGTTGTATTTTAGGCTATCAAGCCGTCAATTCCCGTTAATATTTGGATATGAATGGCTTGTCGGCGCCCTTGTCCCCTTACATGATGGAGGCGTGCAAGAAATGGTCTTTCCTGTCCCGACGAACTACGACGATAATGAACTGGCGTAAGTCGCGGCAGGCAACGTTCGACCGGTCAAAGAAGCTGAACCCATTAATGCGTTGGGCGGCCTCCTTTTTTAGTCCGGCCTCTCGCCACCAAGAAAAACGCATCGGCACGGGCTATTACATATTGCGCCGATACTGTCCGCCAACCTCAAACAGCGCCGTCGTGATTTGCCCCAGTGAGCATACCCGAACCGCATCCATCAGTTGCTCGAACACATTTTCATTGTCGATCGCTGCCTGTTGCAAGGCCGCCAGCGCTTGCCGTGACGCACCGCCGTGGCGCTGCTGAAAGTTGGCCAATCGCTTCAATTGAGACTGCTTTTCGTCCTCGGTGGAACGGGCCAGCTCGATTTTTTGCGGGACGTCATTTGCCTTTGGATTGCGGAAAGTGTTGACGCCGACGATAGGCAAAGTGCCGTCATGTTTTTGTTGCTCATAAAGCATCGACTCTTCTTGGATCTTGCTGCGCTGGTAGCCCGTCTCCATCGCGCCCAGAACGCCGCCGCGTTCAGCGATGCGCTCGAATTCCTGCAACACGGCTTCTTCCACTAAATCGGTTAGCTCTTCAATGATGAAGGAGCCCTGGTTTGGATTTTCGTTCTTCGACAAGCCCCACTCGCGGTTGATGATCAATTGGATTGCTAGCGCGCGGCGCACCGATTCGTCGGTCGGCGTGGTGATCGCCTCGTCGTAAGCGTTGGTGTGCAGGCTGTTGCAGTTATCGTAGATTGCGATCAGCGCCTGCAGCGTGGTGCGGATGTCATTGAAGTCGATCTCCTGCGCGTGCAGCGAGCGGCCCGAGGTTTGGATGTGGTATTTGAGTTTCTGGCTGCGGTCATTGGCGCCGTATTTGTCGCGCATCGCAATGGCCCACAAACGGCGCGCCACACGCCCCAGTACGGTGTATTCCGGGTCCATCCCATTACTGAAGAAAAATGACAGGTTGGCAGCGAAATCATCGATGTGCATACCGCGCGCCAGATAGGCTTCGACGAACGTGAAGCCGTTTGACAAGGTAAATGCGAGTTGCGAAATGGGGTTCGCGCCGGCTTCGGCGATATGGTATCCGGAAATCGATACCGAGTAGAAATTGCGCACTTCGTGGTGTACGAAGTATTCCTGGATATCACCCATGACCTTGAGCGAAAATTCAGTCGAGAAGATGCACGTGTTTTGACCCTGATCTTCCTTTAAGATGTCGGCCTGTACTGTGCCGCGCACGTTCTGCAGGACCCAGACACGGATCTTGGCCGCTTCATCGACGGTCGCTTGACGCTTGTTTTCAGTTACAAATTTATCGATTTGCTGATCAATTGCCGTGTTCATAAACATCGCCAGGATGGTCGGCGCCGGGCCATTGATGGTCATCGATACGGACGTGCTCGGACTACACAGGTTAAAGCCGTCGTACAATACTTTCATATCGTCTAGCGTGGCGATCGACACGCCGGAGTTGCCTACCTTACCGTAGATGTCGGGCCGCAGCGCGGGATCGGCGCCATACAGGGTAACCGAGTCGAACGCGGTCGACAGGCGTTTCGCGTCCATCCCTTCGGACACGAGCTTGAAACGCCGGTTGGTGCGGAAGGAATCACCTTCACCGGCGAACATGCGGGTCGGATCTTCATTCTCGCGCTTGAATGCGAATACGCCTGCGCTGAAAGGGAATGAGCCGGGTACATTTTCCAACATCAACCAGCGCAAAATTTCACCGTGATCTTCATATTTCGGCAGCGCGACCTTGCGGATCTTGGTGCCGGACAGGGTGTGCTGGATCAGTCGCGTGCGGATTTCCTTGTCTCGCATCTTGACTACGTAATCGTCGCCGGCATAGGCGGCTTGCATGTCAGGCCACATGTTCAGCAGTTTTTTGGAATTGGCGTCCAGGCCGTCCTCGCGCTGCACGATCAGTTCATCGAAATCGGAGACGACCTTGTTCGCCGCTTGCAGCATGCGTTTCGATTCCTGCAACTGCTGGCGCTCGCGTGCCAAAGTCACTTGTTTTTTCGTGAACTTGTGGTAAGCGCGCACCGAATCGGTGATTTCGGCCAGATAACGGCTGCGCGCCGGGGGCACGATCACGTTCTTGCTGCTGGAGTATTTGACGGCAACGGCCGGCAAAATGCCGGGTTTGATGTGCAAGCCGAATTGCGCCAGCTTGGGCAGTAAGCCCTGGTACAGCGCGGTCACTCCGTCGTCATTAAAACGTGATGCCTGGGTGCCGTACACTGGCATGTCTTCCGGCTGCATGGTCCACAGCTCACGGTTGCGCTGGTATTGTTTGGAAACGTCGCGCAGCGCGTCCTGCGAACCTTTGCGGTCGAACTTATTGATCGCGATGAAGTCGGCAAAATCGAGCATGTCGATTTTTTCCAGTTGCGAGGCAGCGCCAAATTCCGGCGTCATCACGTACAGACTAACATCGACTAGCGGCACGATCGCGGCATCGCCTTGACCGATGCCAGAGGTCTCAATGATGATGAGATCAAAGCCGGCCACTTTGCAGGCGCTTATCACGTCCGGCAGCGCTTGCGAAATCTCGGAACCGGCTTCGCGCGTGGCGAGCGAACGCATGAACACGCGTGCTTGACCTTTACCTTCCGCACCCCAGGGATTGATCGCGTTCATGCGGATACGGTCGCCTAACAGAGCGCCGCCGGACTTGCGGCGGGACGGGTCGATCGAGATGATCGCAATGTTGATGGTGTCGCCTTGATCGAGGCGGATACGGCGGATCAGTTCATCGGTGAGCGACGATTTGCCCGCGCCGCCGGTGCCGGTGATGCCCAGCGTCGGCACGGCCAGGCCGGACGCAGCTTCCAGCAGCTCAGCGCGCAGCGCTGGCGTGACTCGGTCGTTTTCCAGCGCCGTGATCAGTTGCGCGAGCGGACGATGACGTGCGCTGATATCGCCACAGCGCAGTGGATCCAATGTGGTTGGCGCGTACACGGACAAATCGACATCGCACATCGTGATCATCGATTGGATCATGCCGACCAGGCCCATGCGTTGGCCATCCTCCGGGCTAAAAATTCTGGTGACGCCGTACGCGTGCAGATCCAAGATTTCATCGGGCACAATCACGCCGCCGCCGCCGCCGAACACCTTGATATGGGCGCCGCCTCGTTGTTTCAGAAGGTCGATCATGTATTTGAAATACTCGACGTGGCCGCCCTGGTAGCTGGAAATGGCAATACCCTGCACATCTTCGGCCAAGGCCGCCGTGACGACTTCGTCAACTGAGCGGTTGTGGCCCAGATGGACTACTTCGACACCGTTTGATTGAAGAATGCGGCGCATGATGTTAATTGACGCGTCATGGCCGTCGAACAGCGACGCGGCGGTGACAAAGCGGACTTTATTGGCCAGCTTTGGCTGATCTGGGGAGAGAGGAGTTTTCGGAGCGTTCGAAAGGTCGTTCATGATGTCCTTTTATCTGGCGCGATCGGAGAAACATTATAAGTTATATGACGTTAACGTCAACGTCAAGCAGAAGGAGTAGGTTTTGTTTCAAGCCTCGGGCCGGGTTCAACTTCCATCGGCGTCATGCCGCATGCTGGAGCCCGAGCTCGCGTCCATCGGGCACATTTTTTCCGGCAAGCGAGGGGAAGCGAGTGGTGTCCGGTACAAGTTCCCGTTGCCGCCTATGACGACGCCACGTCAGGTTTTCGCACTGGTCTTTTTGGAGTGTCGCCCACAGCCGGTACGGTTGCGGCGGTGAGTTTGCTCGATGTCACGGCAGCGTCAAATTCGAACCCTTTGCCTGGGCGGCCACAGTCGGGAGTCGCGAAGTGGCAGGCTGTTGCCGACCGTTCCTTATGGACCCCGGCGCTGGAGCGTTCGGCGCCCAGAAACCCGCTCGCGCACGCGAGGTGGCAACGCTAGGCCTTCGCGTCTGACACCGAGTTGGCGTACAAAGTTGTCAGCAGGCATTGGTTTGCCGCAATAATATCCTTGCGCTTGGGTGCAGCGCCGCGCCAGTAAAAAAGCCGCTTGTTCGGCCGTCTCCACCCCTTCCGCAATGACGTCGCACTGCAGGCCTTCGCACATACCGATCACGGCACTGACAATGGTTGCGTTATACGCATGCGTCGTGATTTCGTGCACGAACGATTGGTCAATTTTTAAAACGTCGATCGGAAAATGGCTCAGGTAGCTGAGACTGGAATAGCCAGTGCCAAAGTCATCAATCGCTAGGCGCACGCCGATGCGTTTTAATTCGTCCAGCACATAAATCGCCGCCTCCGCATGTTGCATCAGCACACTTTCCGTCAATTCAAGTTCAAGATAACGCGGCTCCACTTGCGTTTCCGCGAGAATCGCGCTTAAGTCGTCCAGGAAATGGCGGCTGCGGAACTCAAGCACGGAAATATTAATCGACACCGGCACCAGCGGCACCCCATTCTTGCGCCACGTTTGCATTTGTCGGCAAGCCTCATGCATGACCCAGCGGCCAATGGGGACGATCAAGCCTGAGTCTTCGGCAATGGGAATAAATTGCGCTGGAGACATCAAACCTCGCTGTGGGTGACGCCAGCGAATTAGTGCTTCAGCGCCGACCGTGGTGGCTGTTACCAGATCCACCTTTGGCTGGTAATGCAACTCGAACTCATCGCGATCTAGTGCCTGGCGCAACCCACTTTCGACCGTTTGCCGCTCGACCGAGCGCAAGTTCATATCCGGAGTAAAGAACTGAGCATTGTCGCGCCCACTATCCTTCGCATGGTACATCGCTAGGTCGGCATTCTTGATCAGCGTTTCCGCATCCTGGCCATCGTAAGGGTAGACGCTGATGCCGATACTGGTCGACACTTGCAGATCGCGTCCCGCGACCCGATGTGGTTGCGCGAGGGCAGCAATGAGCTTTTCGGCACTGATCGCGGCATCGTCGGCATGTTCAATTTCTGCCAGCAAGATCACAAATTCGTCGCCCCCTGTCCGGCTAACCGTGTCAGAACTGCGTACACACGCAGTCAAACGCTGCGCAACCGACTGCAGTAGGCGGTCGCCAACCCCGTGTCCCAGGGAATCGTTGATGTGCTTGAAGTGATCCAGATCGAGGAACAGGACTGCCAGTTGCGCGCCGCAGCGGCTAGCATAACCGATCGCCTGGGTCAGTCGATCGTTCAACAATACTCGGTTCGGCAGATTTGTCAGGAAATCGTGTTGTGCCAAATACGCCATTTGGCGCGTCAATTCCCTTACGGTGCTAGTGTCACGAAAAACGATTACCGCACCCACCATCTTGCCGGCCCCGTCATGAATCGGGGCTAGGCTATATTCGACCGGCAGCTTAGTGCCATCACGACGGGTCAGGATTGACTGCCGTGCCACGGCGTTGCCCTTAAGTTCGCCGATGGCGAGGCCTAGCTGCGTGCCATCTTTTATGATCGGGAACACTTGCGCCAGCGGTTTGCCCAACGCTTCGTCGCACGACCAGCCGATCATTTTTTCGGCAACTCGGTTCAGATACAGGAGATTGCCGTCCGTATCGGTGCTAAGGACGGCATCGCCAATGGATTCGAGCGTGACGCGAGTGCGCTCGCGCGCTTCGTACAGCGCTGCCAGCACCGCGTTGCGCTCGGAGATATCGCGAATGGCGGCGAGGACTTGCGTACCGTTGCCGGAATCCATCGGACTCAACAGGATATCGAGTGGGAACTCGCTGCCGTCCTTGCGCCGGCCGATCAATGCAAGCCTGCCGCCGAGCGGTTCCTGATGCGGCGCTTCCTTGAAACGCAGACACTGCTTGAGCTGAAGGCTTTGCGGACATTCCGGGATGAGGCGATCGATCGATCGCCCGATTAATTCCGAGCGCATATAGCCAAAAGCCTTTTCCGTTTGCCGATTAACAAGCGTAATCTGGCCATCCGAATTGACGACAACGAGCGCATCGGGAGATGCTTCAAATAAACCTTGGAATAACGAAAGTGTCTCGCTCACCATTTATCCTCTAATTTGATCCCAATTTTCCCTTTATCTGGATGCCCAGGCATCCGCATTCACACCGAACCATTCGCGCCGGCGAAAGCCCGCGTCAGTGAATGAACAATCATCATTTAGACCTGTGCCGAGCGCCAGGGTTCGGCACAGAGGCCGTCTTTTGAGCGCTGGTCTGGAGCTTGCCCAAAAATGATTTATTGGGGGCAGCAAATTTCCAGGCGTGTCTGACCCTAAGGTGACAGTCGGCGACGGGAGTGCCGAGCATGCGCCCGAGACGACCACGATGCCGCTGTGGCAGCGGCAGCCGAAATCTGGCGACGACGACATCGCGATTTTTTGGCTGTTCACGAGCAATCCCGCGGCTCAATGAATGACGCCAGGCGACCCTGTGTCGCGCGCAAGCTGTATTTCACACAGCTTGCATAAATGGTGTGCCGGGAAAAAAACCTTCTTTGCCACGACCGTTTCCGACTGACAAGGCGGCTTTTCCGTAAAAGTCCGGCGCCGCCTGCAAGCATCGCGCCGGTTCGCAATTGCATCGGCGTACTGCCAAGGCGAACCAAGCCAAGTTGCCGAGGAAGCCGTATTCACCTGTCCGATGCATCCGGCGGTGCGGCGACCCCCTTGGCATTGCCCGATATGCAGTATGCTTTTGGAACCGCTAATGCCATCTGTCGACGAGGGCAAAAATGGGGAAATTGATTGGCGACGCCGCTTCTGGTGGACATTGCCGCGGCGAGCAAGTCCCTATTGGAGTTGGGCCCCCAAAACGGCGCGGCATATCCGGTAGCGAAAAAGGGCGCCCAATTGACGCATGTTCAGCTCGGCGATGCCGTCCCGGCGCGTCATGAGAAAAGGTGCCAGTTCGACGGCCATGATCGAGAGGTGACCCCGTCGCATGCAGCTTGCCTTTCCGTAAGTGTGCCGGACTTGTCCACGATTGCCCTATCCACCGTTGTATCTACATCGGCCATCGAAGTGAGCACTTACTTTTGAAGACAGTCTTTGCGGCGGCAGCAAGGGGAGCTTGGCCTTGCTTAAAGCGTCGCGTTGCGCTTGCGGGGAACGGCGAAGTCACTGGCAAGCGGCCAGTTTGTTTAAAGGTCACGGCTAATCCAACCAAAGGCTTAAACAGCACCAATTCAGTACTGCATCGTTCCTGGCTAATGCGACTTTTTGACAACAGTCTAGTTTTGCGGCGACCGTGCTAACTTAGAAAAATAATTGCTTCTATGTGTGTAACCGCACGGAGATTGGACGATGCATGGCCTACGATTGGACTGCAAGCCGTTCATTCAAATGCGTGTTAATTTTTCGATGGGGCTCGCAGCAATTAAAGGATAAGCAATGACAACGCTAACGCCACAAACTGATGTCTTGTCACAAAAATTCAGGCCGAACTTAGAGGGATTGGACCGTGCCCAAAGGGACATTGTCCACCATGGCCTTGCCGTACAAGCTGAATTTAATACAGTTTGCGCCGTCGAATATTTGAAATCTTACGATATTGATGCGGAAATGATTGAACGCGTATTATTGCGTGAGATGAACACGGACGCCGCTTGACCTTGCTATTTAGCCTATCCTAGCGGTGCAACTGGGCTCGCGTAACCCTGCTCTTCGACTAACCCCCGGAAATCGGCAAGGTCACCTAAACCACCGTACCCCTTAGTTCTTGCGGTTACGGTGGCGCTCGCCGGACTTATTTCTTTGGGGCTGCGGCGCAGGCGGCAATTAGTGCGGACTCGTCAATGCTTCCAGGGGTAATGGGTTTCCACTCCATACCTCTCTTGTCTGAATAAACAACATCTCCCTTGCCCATGTTTCCGACATAGCCTGTTGTGGAGACGCTCCTCGACTCCATCTCCTTGCAGTTATATTCGGCTTGGCCGACCGTAGACAAAAATATGAAGGAAGGCGTGTGTTTAGGTATGCGATAGTCCGTTAAAATCCGTACCTTGACAGTGGTGGCCTTGGTGCCTTGCAACCTGTCCAAGTTGATGTACTGCGTAAATTCTGTGTTCGTATTGATTGACTTCCATGCTGCACTCGCGCTTGCGCACGCCATCGCCAGCAGTCCCGCCGCAACGATTTTTTTCATCCCTGAATCTCCTCTTGTTTGTCTAATGGGCATGTTACACCGGTTGACGCACTCCCCGGAACAATGCGATTTATTGTTTTGGCAAACGGTCAAAGGGGGATTAAAAACGCCAATTGGCCCGGCGCTGCGCCTTGCTCCCGCCGGCATCATGGTCGCCCATGATTGTTGTGCCAAGCCAGCCTAAAATGGGCCCAATAGTCGCTTTGCGGACACGGCGGGCATCGGTCTATTGAGCTTGAAACAGTCGGGGCTGGCGAGCTGGCACAAACCATGAGCGAAGGCCAGACGCTTGGCCGCCCATCGAAAACAACGCCGGAGCAGCGCGCGGAGATCGAAGCGTGAACGGAGCGTGAACGGAGCGTGAACGGAGCGAAAGGATGAGTACGCTTGCCCGCTCTTATGCGGCAACACCGGCCAATATCCGTGATGGGGCCAAGCCTTCTTAATCGGCGCCCAACCAGGCAGCCATTGAGGCGGCGGGAAAGAAAAAAGGATTACCAGCCGAAGCGTGTAATCCTTTGATTTTCCTGCAAAATTTTGGTGCCGACTGCCGGGATCGAACTGGCCACCTGATGATTACAAATCAACTGCTCTACCAAATGAGCTAAGTCGGCGAAACTAGTACGGCCCGAATTATACGTTATTTAATCCGGGTTAGGGTCGGTCGGCCACCCTTTTTCGGTGGCCCCTTGTCATCGTCGGGCGAACTGGAACCGGACGGGGCGCGCGACTCGGAGTTTGAGGGCACCGAGGCCAAGGCCGGGGCCGCGGCTGGCTCTGCGCCGGCTGCCGCCCCGGCCGAATCGGTGCCAGGCAGCGGCGGCTCAAACGCCATGCCTTGGCCGTTTTCGTTCGCGTAAATGGCCAGCACGTTGTTGACAGGTACAAAAATCTCGCGCGAAATGCCGCCAAAGCGGGCATGAAAGCGGATGCTGTCATTGTCTATTTTTAAGCCGCTAGTGGCGCCGAAGCTGATGTTGAGCACGATTTCGCCCTTCTTGACAAATTCCATCGGCACCGTCGTTCCAGCATCGACTTTGACCGCGAGGTAAGGCGTGTAGCCACTGTCGGTACACCATTCGTAAATGGCGCGCAACATGTAGGGTTTGGTTGAAATTTCGGGCATGTTTATGGGAGGCTATGGAATCCGGCGCTTCAGCAATCGCTTTACGGGCAAATGATGCGTGTGCGCCGATACTTCAAGTCAATCTGACGCCGTCGGTGGGGTGGATAAGGTCGACTTAACGGCGCATCACTTTTTCCGACGGAGTCAGCGCTTCGATATACGCAGGACGCGAGAAAATGCGTTCCGCGTATTTCATCAGCGGTGCCGCCGTTTTTGACAACTCGATGCCGTAGTGATCTAGTCGCCACAGTAGCGGCGCCACAGCCACGTCGAGCATCGAGAACTCGTCGCCCAGCATGTATTTGTTTTTTAGAAACAGCGGCGCCAGCGTCGTCAGGCGGTCGCGGATTTCCGCGCGCGCCTTGTCGTGGCTCTTGTCGCTGCTTTTCGCGCGTTCGCTTTCCAGCACATGGACGTGCACAAACAATTCCTTTTCGAAATTGAATAGCATCAGGCGGGCCCGTGCACGCATCAAGGGATCGGCCGGCATTAGCTGCGGATGCGGGAAACGCTCATCAATGTATTCATTGATGATGTTCGATTCGTAAAGAATCAGCTCGCGTTCGACTAGGATCGGCACCTGGCCGTACGGGTTCATGGTGGAAATATCTTCTGGCTTGTTGAACAAGTCGACATCGCGCACTTCGAAGTCCATTCCTTTTTCGAATAGAACTAAGCGGCAGCGTTGCGAGAAGGGGCAGGTTGTACCCGAATAGAGAACCATCATTTTTATAGTTCCTTAGAAACAAAGGGGGGAGGAAGCGGCGTACGGATCACCCCCAAACGGTTACCCGCCGATGCGGGCAACCTAAACCGAATGCCAAGCATCGGCACCATTTACTCGACTTCCTTCCAAAATGACGCGTTCAGACGCCATGCCAGCAGGGCAAAAGCGGCCAGGAACAGGACAACCCACACGCCCAGGCGCTTGCGCGTCGCTTGGGCAGGCTCTGCCATCCAATCCATGTAACCGACCAGGTCGGCCACGGCCGTATCGTATTCCAGCAGGTTCATCGTGCCAGGTTTGACCTGCTCGAAGCCGGCGAACTTGTGCGCCATTTTGCCTTCATCGTGCGGATCTTTTTCCTCGACCATCTTGACGCTGCGTATACCTTGCAATTCCCATAATACGTTGGGCATCGCCACGTTTGGCACCACCATATTATTCCAGCCGCTGGGGCGGGTGTCGTCTTGGTAGAAGGTGCGCAAGTAAGTATACAGGTAGTCGCTGCCGCTGCCGGCCGAAGAGGCCCTGGCCCGTGCGATCACCGACAGATCTGGCGGCACGACCCCGAACCATGCTTTCGCATCTTTCGCAGCCAAGGCCGTCGTCATCATGTCGCCCACTTTATCGCTGGTAAACAACAGATTGTTCTTGATTTGATCTTCGCTCAGGCCAAGATCTTTCAATCGGTTATAGCGCATCAGCGATGCCGAATGGCAATTTAAACAATAGTTGACGAACAATTTCGCGCCATGCTGCAAGGCGGCCATATTGTTGGAGCGGTCGGGCGCCTTGTCCAGCGCGAAGCCACCTTCGCTCGCCATGGTCAGCGCCGGCACCAGCGCCAGTAGAGCGAGCAGTTTTCGGGAAAAATTCATGTCATGTCCTTTGAGCTTAGCGCGATGGCGTCAATTAGTGCGGATGAAACGTCACGCGCAACGGGACGATCTTGAATGACCCCATGGCGCTCCACCATGGCATCAACAGGAAGAAGCCAAAGTAAAATAGCGTACATATTTGCGCCACCAGAGTGCGGGCCTCGGTCGGCGGCTCGGTACCGAGGTAACCGAGGGTCAAAAACGAGATGCCAAACACGAGAAACACGTATTTGTGCCAGTTTGGACGGTAGCGGATTGACTTCGCCTTCGCGTGGTCCAGCCATGGCAGGAAGGCGAGGATCACGACCGACAAACCGAACAGCACGACACCCCAAAATTTCGCGTCAAGGATGCTTGGCAGCATGCCAACAATGGCGACCAAGGCCAGCACGGCGATGGCCGCCTTCACCTTCGTCGACAGGCGCGACTTGAACCAGATGAACACGACGTAAGCGGCCACAGCGGCCATCAACACATTCATGAAGTCGGCCGTCGTGGCGCGCAGCACCGAGTAGAACGGAGTGAAATACCAAGTTGGCGCTATATGCAGCGGCGTCTTTAGGGAGTCGGCTGGCACGAAATTGTTATACTCGAGGAAATAACCACCCATTTCCGGCGCAAAGAACACCACCGCGCTGAAGATCACGAGAAATATCGATACCCCGAACAAATCATGCACCGTGTAATAGGGATGGGAAGGAATCGAATCGAGCGGATGGCCATCCGGGCCCAGGTTCTCTTTCACTTCGACGCCGTCCGGGTTGCCCGAACCGACCTCGTGGAGGGCGATCAAATGCGCGACCACCAAGCCCAGAAGAACCAGCGGAATCGCGATCACATGGAAGGCGAAGAAGCGATTCAAGGTGGCGTCGGACACCACATAGTCGCCCCGGATCCACAGCGACAGGTCGGGGCCAATGAATGGAATGGCGCCGAACAGGTTGACGATCACTTGCGCGCCCCAATACGACATCTGGCCCCATGGCAGCAAATAACCGAAGAACGCTTCGGCCATCAGGCACAGGAAAATGGCAAAACCGAACAGCCAGATCAGTTCGCGCGGCTTGCGGTAGGAGCCGTACATCAGCGCGCGCGTCATGTGCAGGTAGATGATAATGAAAAAGGCGGAAGCGCCGGTCGAGTGCATGTAACGCACCAGCCAACCCCACGGCACTTCGCGCATGATGTATTCGACCGAGCCGAAGGCTAGGGCCGCGTCCGGCTTGTAGTGCATGGTCAGGAAAATGCCGGTCACAATCTGCAGCACCAGCACCAGCATGGCGAGCGAGCCGAAAATGTACCAAAAATTGAAGTTCTTGGGCGCGTAATATTGGCCCCATTGATCATTCCACAGCTTGGTCAGCGGAAAACGGTCGTCGATCCAGCCCACGGCCTTTGCGGCCAACGGCGCATCGGCCGGAAATTTCTTTTCAATGAAAGCCATGCTTATGCCTCACCTTTCTCATCTTTGCCGATGACCAGTTTGGTATCGCTTAAATACATGTGACGTGGCACCTGCAGATTGTCGGGCGCGGGTTTGTTCTTGAAAACGCGTCCGGCCAGGTCGAAGGTCGAGCCATGGCACGGACACAAGAAACCGCCGGCCCAGTCGTCGGGCAACGAGGGCTGCGCGCCGGGCGTGAACTTGGCCGAAGGCGAGCAACCCAGATGGGTGCAGATGCCGACGACGATCAGGTATTCGGGCTTACGCGAACGGTCTTCGTTGCGGGCGTACTCGGGCGTGAACTCATCGGGATGACGCTTTGAGTCGGGATCGGCCACTTTGCCATCAGTTTGCTTTAGCGAAGCGACCATCTCGGGCGTGCGTTTCACGATCCAGACCGGCTTGCCGCGCCATTCCACGGTTCTCATTTCGCCCGGCGCCATGCCAGCGATGTCCACTTCAACCGGCGCCCCGGCGGCCTTCGCCTTTTCGGACGGCTGAAACGTGCTTATCAAGGCCCCGGTGGTAGCCAATCCGATCACGCTTCCCGCCGCGCACGTAGCGACGAGCAAACCGCGGCGGCTGGGATCGACCTGCTTTTCGTTACTCATACAAACCCCATTCAGTCAAAATGCGAAATCTTTACATAGCGATAACAGGTATCCTGGCGACCTGAAATTATAAGTGAAGCGCGGAACGAATTAAAGAAAAACCGTTGCTTGAGGTGAAAATGACAGTGTTTTCCGTTCCCAGGCCTGCGCGCCACCGGTCGCCGCACCTCGTGACGCATATCAAAAGAAACGACAAATGCCTAGCTCGGGCTGCAACTGACGATGTTATTTTGGCGTCTAAATGAAAATGTTGGCGGTAACACTTAGCCGAAGGTGGGAATCGCAGAAGTGAAAAAAATCTGCCGGCAATCGTCAGAAATGCCGAGGGATGTCGTTTTTTTCTGGCCGCTTTACGGTTTGTCAATTGAAAGCAGCAAACATGTAGTAGGGTAAGCATCAAAACTCTAGCAACTCCAAGTATAACCGGGCGAAAGGAAAAATCGAAGGCGCAGCTTGTTGCAAGTTGTTGTCGGCGCGCTACACTTCTCCACGCGGGTGGACACTCCAAACAACGGTGTCTGGTCATGGGATGCTGATGCGTAGGGCTGCCAGCTAGAAATTTCGCCGTTTCCAGAAAACAGCGCGTGTCCGGCCCGGTTGAAGGCGAGCAGCAATATGTCATAGGGTGGCGTGGCGATAAAGCGTTCATGCCAGCCAAATAAGGCAAAATTGGCAAAGGGCGGTGGTGGCCGCGCAGGCGGTTTCTGTTTTCCTTTTGGACGAAAATTCTTGGAGAAACACCTGATGATGCAAGAGTTCAAGCAGTTCGCGATGAAAGGCAACGTGGTGGACTTGGCCGTTGGTGTCATCATCGGCGCCGCGTTCGGCAAGATCGTCGATTCGTTGGTGCAAGACATCGTCATGCCACCGATCGGGAAGCTGTTTGGCGGGCTGGACTTCTCCAATTATTATTTTCCGCTTAACCATCAAAACGCGATGTTGAGCTTGGCCGAGGCGAAAAAGGCCGGTGCGGTGCTGGCCTATGGCAACTTCATTACCGTCTTGATCAATTTCATTATTCTCTCTTTCGTCATTTTTCAGATGGTGCGTCTGTTCAACAAGGCGCGCGCAAAGGAGGAACCGGCGTCGCCGCCAGTGGCGGAGGACACAGTATTGTTGCGCGAGATACGCGACGCGCTGAAGAAATAGCCGGACCGGGTGGTCCATATCGATCATTTTTGCAGTTTTTCTTTCATCTAAATTTTATGCGACGACTTTGGTTATTGTTTGCGCAGACGGTGACTGTCGTCCTGGCACTGTATTTTGTGTACTCGGCCACTCGGCCCGACTGGGGCGCTCCCGTGGTGGCGGAGAAGGCACACCAGCTCGGCATAAGCGGCCGCACTCCAGTCCTGCTGGAGGCGGCGCCGGCGCCGGCGCCCGGCTCTTATCGGGAAGCGGCTGCGCGCGCCATGCCGGCCGTGGTCAATATCCTAACTAGCAAGGCGCCCAGGCGGACCGACAACTCCCTGTTGCGTGATCCGTTTTTCAAGAAATTTTTTGGCGAGCGCCATCCCGACGGCGATGAGGAAGAAGGCCAGATGAGCCTGGGCTCGGGCGTGATTGTCAGCCCCGAAGGTTACATTCTCACCAATGATCATGTGGTCGACGCGGCCACCGAGATCGAGGTGGTGCTGGCCGACGGTCGCAAGGGCCCAGCGAAAGTGGTCGGACTCGATCCCGAGACCGATCTGGCCGTCATTAAGATCAACCTGGACAAGCTACCGGCGATCGTGCTCGGCCATGTCGAACAGGCCCGGGTGGGCGACGTGGTGCTAGCTATCGGCAACCCGTTCGGGGTCGGCCAGACTGTCACCATGGGCATCATTTCCGCCTTGGGGCGTAACCACCTGCACATTAACCGCTTCGAAAATTTCATCCAGACGGATGCCGCCATCAACTTCGGCAATTCCGGTGGCGCCCTGATCGATACCCACGGCAACCTGCTTGGCATCAACTCGGCGATCTACTCGCAGACGGGAGGCTCGGTCGGCATCGGTTTTGCGATTCCCGTTTCGACGGCGAAGACGGTGATGGAAGCGATCATTACGTCTGGGCATGTAGTGCGCGGCTGGATCGGAGTTGAGACGCAAGAAATTACGCCCGAGTTGGCCGACAGCTTCGATCTGAGTAGGCAAAGCGGCGCCATCATCGCGGGCGTGGTGCGCGACGGCCCGGCCGACCGCGGCGGCATGAAGCCGGGCGATATTTTGCTATCGGTGAAAGGCCAGCCCGTCATCGACACGACCGAGATGCTCAATTTGATTGCCCAGCTGCCCCCCGGCGCCAAAGCGAAAATGACGGTCCTGCGCAAGGGCCGCGAAACCATACTCGACATCACGGTCGGCAAGCGGCCGGCCGCCAAATGACCGCGCTGATGTTCAGACTGGCGCTGGCGTCATGTATGGGCGCGACTTGAGCGCTAAACGAGGGAAGCGAGAACGCCGCTTCGGCGCCTTGCATGCACCCGCGCCCGGTGCGGTGGACAAGTAAATGCGTCGGCGCCGGTGGCTCGCTGGCGCTGCCATAGAACGAATAAAATAACTATCAAAGGGGGGCAGCATGAGTATGCCGCATGCAGCATCGGGGGACGTCATCACGGTTCAGCGCGGCGGGGACGATTTTCATCGATTCTCATCCATCGCCTTGGCCAAGACGGATGAGCTGGAACTGATACGGCTGATTATGCCGAAAGGCAAGTCGATGCCCGAGCACCATCTGCCCGGCGAAGTCACCCTGTTGTGCCTACAAGGCGAGATCGCCGTCGATATCCACGGCAATAGCAAGGTGCTGCGCAGCGGCGAAATGCTTTATCTCATTGGTGGCCAAGCCCACGCCTTGAGCGCAGTGCAAGATTCTCTCGTGTTGCTGACGATCTTGCAGGGATAGCTGAGACGCTAAACTCGGTTCGGGCCATCAAATAGGCGCCCCCCTCGATTTGCCAGGCCACTGCGGGCGCCGACAGCGTTTAGGCTGCCTCGCCGCGCGGGTCGCGTGCGAGCAGGCGCAACACCATGTCTTGTGGCGCGTCGCCATCAAATAGCACGCCGGCTACGGCATCGGCGATCGGCATCTCGACGCCCAGCTTGAGAGCCAATGCACGCACCGCCTTAGCACAGGGTACGCCTTCGGCCACATGGCCGAGCTCGGCCACGATGGTCGCGAGTTTCTTGCCGCGGGCCAGGTCGAGGCCGACCCGCCGATTGCGCGACAGGTCGCCCGTGCAGGTCAGGATCAGGTCACCCATGCCGGTCAAGCCCATGAAGGTTTCGGGACGGCCACCTAGAGCGCAGCCGAGTCGGGTGATTTCCGCCAGGCCGCGCGTGATCAGGGCGGCGCGCGCGTTGAGGCCCAGGCCCAGGCCGTCGGCCACACCAGTGGCGATGGCCAACACATTTTTAACCGCGCCTCCCACTTCCACCCCAACCAGGTCGGCGCTGGAATAGACCCGGATATTGCCGCCATGCACAGCGGCCACCACGAGTTCGCACAATCGGGCCGAGCTGGACGCGATGGTCAGCGCGCATGGTAAGCCGCGCGCCACTTCCTGCGCGAATGACGGGCCCGATAGCGCGCCGCCGGCCACCGTGTCGCCTGCCACTTCACGCAAGATTTGGTGCGGCAGCAGGCCGGAGCCGTCTTCAAAGCCCTTGCACAGCCAGACGATGTTGGGGATAACGTGGTTTTTGAGCTGAAGCAGCAAGGGGCGCAATCCCGCCACCGGGCAGGCGGCAATCAGCAGCGCATGGGGCCGATTGACGTGCGCTAGGGCATACTCGAGGTCGCCGCTCACGGCCAGCTTGGGTGGCAAGACGAAGCCGGGCAAGTAGGCCATATTCTCGCGGGCGAGCGCCAGGTCGGCCATCGCGCCACTGTTGCGACCCCACAATAGCACCTCGTGCCGCGTCGCTAGCGCCATTGCCAGCGCCGTGCCCCACGCGCCGGCGCCCAGCACCGTGATGCGGCTCGTTGCGGGAGTTATGTGTTCGATGGGAAAGTCTTGCATGCTAAGGTCGATGTAGTTGCAGGGCTAGGTTTAGATGCCCCAGGTGGCGGCGACGACCTGACGCTTGTTGCTGAGCGCCTTCGCTTCGGTCAACGCCAAGTCGCCACTGACGTCGCGCACCTGGCTTGCCGCGGCTGCCAGCAGCATTGCCGCGCCGACGATCAAACGGGGAATGGCCATGGCAAGGGGGCCTAAATGAGCCAGGGCGGGGCTGCCCTGGCATGCGTGGCAAGTGTTAGTGCGTTGCTTCACCGTTTGCCGGGACGGTCGCCGCGGCGTCGGCGATCGCTTGCAGACGCTGCTGGTAGAACACCTCAAAGTTAATTTCTGCCAAGTGTACGGGTGGAAAGCCGGCACGCGTGATCATGTCGGCGATGTTGGCGCGCAGATACGGGTACACGATGTTCGGGCAGCCGATGCCCAAAAGGGGATCGAGTTGATCAGCTGGAATGTTGCGCGCCTCAAAAATACCGGCTTGTTTGCCTTCGACCAGAAATGCCACCTTGTCTTTGATCTTGGCGGTCACCGTGATCGTCACGGTCGCTTCGTAAATGCCTTCAGACAATGGCTCGGCGCCGACATCGAGCGCCACTTCGATCGCAGGCGCTTCTTGTTCCAGGAAAATTGCCGGGGAATTGGGCTGTTCCAGCGACATGTCCTTCAAGTAGACGCGTTGGATTTGGAATACGGGTTGCAAGGTTTCGTCAGACATGGAACGCTTTCGTTGGAATGGGGAAAAACGGCATACGCCGTTCAAATAATTGCTGCAGATAACAGGTTCAATCCCGCTTCAGATCGCCCTAGATCAAACGCGAGGGCAATTGTATCAAAGCTAGTTCAAACAGTTTTTGCTATCACGCCGCTACTTGGTGCTCAAGCGCCGTTTAACAAGGGCAAAAGGCCGCCCGCCTGGTCAAGCGCGTATAAATCGTCAAAACCGCCAACGTGCGTGCCACCGATAAAAATCTGCGGCACCGAGCGCCGACCGGTCTTTTGCATCATCAGCGTGCGTTGCTCCGGATCGAGGTCGACGCGGATTTTTTCGATGACGGTCACGCCTTTGCTTTCGAGCAGACGCTCGGCGCGCACGCAATACGGGCACACGGCGCTGCTGTATAGGAGAACATGGGCTGTCATGGGGATTTTCTCGTTGTTTAACTTTTGGCAACAGGCAAGCCTAGGGTCTGCCATGCCCCCAAGCCGCCATCCAGACATACGACGTCCTCGAACCCGGCTTTTTCCAGGGTTTTGGCGGCCGCCGCCGCACGCGTGCCTTTCTGGCAGACAACAATGATGGTCCTGGATTTGGATTTTTCAAGCTCACCGAGGCGGCTCTTTAATTCGCCCAGCGGGATATTTCTCGCCTCGCGCACATGACCTGCGGCAAATTGCGCGACCTCGCGAACGTCGAGGATAATGGCTTTTCCACGATTCATCATCTGCGTAGCTTGCAGCGCCGAGGCGGTCTTGCCGCGCATGGTTAGGGCCGGCCACAGCAGGGCGCCGCCGGAAAGGAGGACAATGCCGATCAGGAAAATATGGTCAATAATGAATTTCACAGGGGTCCAATGGTTTAAGTCAATCCGCGCATTATAAAATAGAAGCTGGAACAGGTCTTCGCAGCGTCGTTTTTCTGCCCTTTTTGCCGCCTCAATCCCTATTTGAAGAAGAATACAATATGTATAAAATCGTTCTCATGCGCCACGGCGAATCCACTTGGAATCTGAAAAACCGCTTCACCGGCTGGACCGACGTCGATCTGACCGAACAAGGCGTTGCCGAAGCCATGGCCGCCGGCCAAGTCTTGAAAGAAGCCGGTTTCAGCTTCGATCTGGCCTACACTTCGGTCCTCAAGCGCGCTATCCGCACCCTGTGGCTGGCGCTTGACGCCATGGATTTGATGTGGTTGCCAATCAAGCATGACTGGCGCTTGAACGAGCGCCACTACGGCGCCTTGCAAGGGCTCAACAAAACGGAAACGGCCGCCAAATACGGCGACGCGCAAGTGCTGGCATGGCGCCGCAGCTATGACACGCCGCCGCCACCATTGGCCGAAGACGATGCGCGCACTTCATGTGGCGATCCGCGCTACGCCGGCTTGCCGCGCGCTGCCATTCCGCTAACGGAATGTCTGAAAGACACCGTGGCGCGCGTGATGCCGGCCTGGGACGAGGAAATCGCGCCCGCCATCCGGGCCGGCAAGAAAATTCTCATTGCGGCTCATGGCAACAGCTTGCGCGCTTTAATTAAGATGCTCGACGGCATCAGCGACGCCGATATCGTCGGCCTTAACATTCCCAACGGCCAGCCGCTCGTGTATGAGCTGGACGCCGACCTAAAGCCGATCCGCCACTATTACCTGGGCGATCCGGCCGCGCCTGCCCCCGCGGCGCCTCAAGGAAAGGTGACCTAGGCTTTGTCATATTTTCGGGACATCCCGGGCCTACGCCTTCGCAGGGGGCTGTGCCTTGCTCTTGCGCTCGCTTGCGCGAGCGCCGATGGCGCCAAAATCACGGAGCGCAGCCAGCAAAAAGCGGTGGCGGAGGCTCAGCGTGCCGGTTTGCAGGAAAAGTTGAGCGCCCTCAAGCGCGATATCGGCCGCACCGAGAGCGCCAAAGACGACGCCGCCGATACCTTGGCCGAGTCGGAAGAGGCGATCTCGAACGCCGACCGTTCCCTCCACGAACTGGCCGGCGAGCAAACCCAAACCAGCACCAAGATGCAGCAACTGGCGCAGGAGAGGGACCGGCTAAGGGCTACGGCCGAGCTGCAAAAAAAGCAGCTCGCCACGATGCTGCGCCAGCAGTACATGGCGGGAAACGAGGACCGGATCAAGTTGTTGTTGTCGGGCGACAATCCGAACCGCATCAACCGCGACTTGCAGATGATGGCTTACGTGTCGCAAGCGCAGGCGAAATTATTGAGCGCTCTGCGTGGCAACTTGCTCGCCGTCGAGGCCAATCAGCAGCAAGCGCAAAACGCCAAGGACGAGCTGGAAGAAATCACGCTGGAACAACGCCAGCAAAAAGCCGTACTGGAGCAGGAAAAGGTGCGCCGCGCCGCCGTTCTGGGAACCCTATCGAGCCGCCTCGCGGCCCAGCGCACGGAAGTTGGCAAGGTGGCGCGCGACGAGCAGCGCATGGCGGGACTGGTCGACAAGCTGGGCCAGCTGATCCAGCAACAGGCTGCCGCCGCCGCAGCGGCCCAAAAGCGCCTTCAGGAACAACTGGCCTTGGCCCGCGCCAAGGCCGAAATCGGCGCCAAGTTGGCGCGCGCCAAGGCCGAAGCCGAAGCCAAGCTGGTGCGGGCCGAGGCCGAACGGGAGCGGCTGGTCAAGCAAAGCAGCAAGTCCGGCCAGATCAAGCCGCCAACCCCGTTTAAGAAGCCATTGCCGGCTCGGCCGGAGCAAATGGATGCCGAGGCGCCGAAAATGGCGCAGCAAAAGCTGGCGGAACCGAAGCCGCTAGTCGCGGACGAGCCGTCCAAAGCGGTTGACGTGGTGGGGCTGGCACCCGTGCTGGCGGAAGGCGCCTTCGCCCGCCTGCGCGGTCAGTTGCGGGCGCCGGTGGCGGGCAAGATGGGGGCCCGCTTTGGCAGCAAGCGGGGCGATGGCCCGAGCTGGAAAGGCGTCTTCATCCGCGCCGCCGAAGGCAGTGAAGTAAAGGCGATCGCGCCCGGACGGGTCGTATTTGCCGAATGGCTGCGTGGCTTCGGCAATCTGATCATCGTCGACCATGGCGGTCAGTACATGAGCATTTATGGCAATAACCAAGCCTTGCTGAAACGCGCCGGCGACGCCGTCAAGGGCGGCGACCCGATTGCCAGCGCCGGAAACAGCGGCGGCAACGAGGAATCGGGTTTATACTTCGAACTGCGGCATCAGGGCCGCGCGTTCGATCCGAGCGGCTGGGTCAAGTTCTAAGGTGCGCGATTATTTTTGGGGTAGATTCGGGTAAAACATGGTGAACAAAGTAAAGAGTATTGGCTTGATCGGCTTGGGCATGGTGGCCGGGATCACCGCGTCGCTGCAGTTTACCGCCGCCGCGCAAAAGACCATGGCTACTTCTCTGCCGCTCGATGAACTGCGCCAGTTGTCAGATGTGTTCGGGCTAATTAAGTCTGACTACGTGGAACCGGTCGAAGACAAAAAATTGCTGACAGAAGCCATATCTGGCATGGTCGCCTCGCTCGACCCGCATTCGGTATACCTGGATAAAAAAGCATTCAAGGAAATGCGCGAATCGATGCTGGGCAAGTTTGTCGGCTTGGGAGTCGAAGTCGACATGGAAGACGGTTACTTGAAAGTGGTGGCGCCCATCGAAGATTCGCCGGCCGACAAGGCCGGCATCAAGGCCGGGGATCTGATCACGCGCATCGACGGCATGCCGATCAAGGGGCTGTCGCTAGAGGAGTCGATCAAGAAAATGCGCGGCGAGCCGTACACCAAGATCACGCTGACGATCGCGCGCAAGGACGAGGACAAGCCGTTGATCGTCCCTATCGTGCGCCAAGAGATCCGCATCCAGAGCGTCAAGGCAAAAATGATCGAACCCGGCTATGCCTGGGTGCGCATCGCGCAGTTCCAGGAGCCGACTGTCGATGATATGGTCAAAAAAATCGCCGCCCTGTATGCTCAGAACCCCGATATCAAGGGCTTGGTGCTCGACTTGCGCAACGATCCGGGCGGCGTGGTGCCAGGCGCGATCGGAGTGGCGGCCGCGTTCTTGCCGAAAGATGCCGTGATCGTCTCGACCAATGGTCAGCTGCAAGATTCAAAACAGACTTTCTACGGCCGGCGCGAGTTTTACGCGACCCGACTTCCCGGCGATCCGTTAGCCAAGTTGCCCGACGCCGTGAAAAAAGTGCCGCTGGTGGTGCTCGTCAACACCGGCTCGGCGTCGGCCTCGGAAATTGTGGCGGGCGCCTTGCAAGACTACAAACGCGCCGTCATCCTCGGCACCCAGACTTTCGGCAAAGGCTCGGTGCAAACCTTGCGCCAGCTGACAGCCGATACGGCCATCAAGCTGACCACGGCCCGTTACTACACGCCGCATGGACGTTCGATCCAGGCGCGCGGCATCGTACCGGACCTGATGGTCGATGAAACGGCCCACGGCGACGGCTTGAACAGCTTGCGCATCCGTGAAACGGATCTGCAAAAACATTTGACCGGCGGCGACGGCAAGGCGGCCGAGCCGGTGGCGAAGCGCGATGAGTTGGAAGAGGAGCAGCGCATCATCGCTCTGGAAAAGAAACGCAAGCCGCTCGAGTACGGCAGCCATGACGATTTCCAATTAACCCAGGCCTTGAATCACTTTAAAGGTTTGCCCGTGAAATTGTCCAAGGTGGAAGCGACGCCCGAAACAAACGCGGACAAGATCGAGGGCAAGTCAACTCTGCCGCTCGACAAAAAAAAGCCCGCTCAGAAATGAGCCGGCGCGCTCCGCTCATGCCATGAACGACGCGCAACTGCTGCGCTACTCGCGCCATATTTTGCTCGATGAAATCGGTATCGAAGGGCAGGAAAAGCTGCTCGCCGCCCATGCCTTGGTGATTGGCGCGGGCGGCCTTGGCTCGCCCGCAGCCATGTATCTGGCCTCGGCTGGCTTTGGGCGCATCACTTTGGTCGATGCCGACACGGTTGATCTGACCAATCTGCAACGCCAGATCGCGCACACGACGGCGCGCATCGGCCAGCTCAAGGTCGAGTCGGCGCGCAACGCCTTGCAGCAAATTAACCCCGAGCTCGAGATCGTCGCCTTGGCCGAGCGCGCCGACCAGACCCGCTTGTCCGAGCTGGTGCAGGGGGCCACTGTGGTGCTCGACTGTACCGACAATTTTGCCACGCGCCATGCGGTGAACCGCGCCTGCGTTGGGCACAAGGTGCCGCTCGTCTCAGGCGCGGTAGGCCGCTTCGATGGGCAAATTAGCGTGTTTGATGCCCGTGTTGAGGACGCTCCATGCTATTCCTGCCTTTTTCCGCAGGATCAGCAGTTCGAGGAAATGGCCTGCTCGACCATGGGCGTGTTCGCGCCCGTGGTCGGCGTGATCGGCGCCATGCAGGCGGCTGAAGCGTTGAAGCTGGCGATGGCGATCGGCACTTCACTGGCCGGGCGCCTGCTGCTGCTCGACGGCCTTCGTATGGAGTGGACCAGCATCCGCATCGCGCGTAACCCCAGTTGCCCGGTCTGCGCAGCGGTGCACGATTCCCCTTGAAACGCGCGATTTCGGGCCTTAGCGCCAATTGCCTTATACTATCGTCTCACCAGCTACCAGCGTCCTATTTTTCTATGCAAAACGTCATGTACCGTCCGCTCCGTCAGCGCCTCGCGCGCGGCTTTACGCTTATCGAGATCATGGTGGTGGTGGTCATCATGGGCATTTTGGCCGCGCTGGTGGTGCCAAATCTGATCAGTCGCACGGGCGAATCGAAAGTGGCGGCCGCGCGCGTCGACATTTCGACCGTGATGCAAGCTTTGAAGCTATACAAGCTCGACAATCAACGCTATCCCACTACCGAGCAAGGTCTGCAGGCGCTCGTGACCAAGCCCAGCGCCGGCCCGGCCGCCAATGGCTGGAAAAACGGGGGGTACCTCGATAAGCTGCCGAAAGATCCTTGGGGCAACCCTTACCAATACTTGTCGCCCGGCATCAAGGGCGAAGTGGATGTTTTTTCGCTGGGCGCCGATGGTCAGCCCGGCGGCACCGGTGACGATGCCGATATCGGCTCGTGGGATATCTGAGTTGTCGCTCTTGCGCCACGCGTCTCGTGCCGGCACCCGGTCCGCGACGCGGCTTCACGTTGATCGAATTGCTAGTGGTCCTCGTCATCGTTGGCATTACGCTCGGACTGGTGTCGTTAAATGCGATTCCCAACCAGCAGCAGTCGCTGCAAAACGAAGCACAGCGCATCGCCTTGCTGCTGCAAGTGGCGCGTGACGAGGCCATTGTGCGCAACCGCCAAGTCGCCTTCGAGGCGGACCCGGACGGTTACCGCTTTTGGGTCCGCAATGAAAAGCAATGGGAACAAGTGGCCCAGGACGATTTGCTGCGTGAGCGTGCGTTCAAGAACGCCCCCATCGTGCTCGTTCTGGACCCGCCTGCGAGCGCCGCCGGCCCCAATTTGCGCATCACATTCGGGCGCGAGCCGGTCGACAAGCCATTCGTGCTGACCATGGCTGCCGGCGACAGCCGAGTCGCCATTCGCGCCGACGGTATCGGCCATTTTGCGCTCGACTGAAGGCGCGACCAGGATGCCTCAAGCGCGCCGCCGTAGCCGTGGTTTCACCTTGCTTGAAGTGCTGGTGGCTTTGATCATCATCGGCACCGCCCTGGGCGCTTCGCTGCGCGCCGTCGGCAGCCTGACCCAAAACAGCAATGGCATGCGCAGCGCCATGATGGCTACCTGGTCGGCTGAAAACCGCCTCGTGCAAATTCGCTTGGCGGGGCAATTTCTTGCCGTCGGGTCCCATTCCTTCGATTGTCCGCAGGGAAACTTGCACTTGGTCTGCCAGGAAGCGGTCATCGTCACATCCAACCCGCGCATGCGGCGCGTCGAAGTGAGCGTGTTCGATGCGCAAAATCCGGAGCGCCGCATCATCAAGCTAGTCCAGCTGGTGCTCAACCAATGAGCGGGCCGCGCCGCGCCGGCTTCACGCTCGTCGAATTGCTGGTCGCTATCAGCATTCTCGCTCTCATCGCCGTGCTCGGCTGGCGCGGCTTGGACGGCATTGTGCGTGCGCGCGTGGCGCTGACGGCGCAGATGGAGCAGACCCGCGGCTTGCAGCTGGCGTTCGCCCAGATGCAAAGTGACGGCGACCATGTGGCTGGGGCCGCCTTGCTCAACCAGCGCCAGAATGTGCTAGCCGACACCGACCGCTTGACCCTGGTGCGCACGGTGTTCGCTGAAAACGAGCCGACCCGCCTGCAAGTGGTGTCGTACCGCGTCAACGACGGCGTGCTGACGCGGCGCGAGTCGGCCGCCACGCGCGACCTGATAGCGCTGGACGCCATGTGGCAGGCGGCCCTAAGCGACACCGATGCGGGCGCCGCGGTGACCTTGCAAGGAGGCGTGACGGCGATGACGGTGCGTATATGGAACGGCTCCGGCTGGCTGGCGGCCACGGGCGCCGTGGCCGCCCCCCCCAGCCCCAGCACTGCCGCCGCCCTCGCCACTGCCGTCCCGGCCGCGCCCTCGCCGACGGCGGCCACCGGCCTCGAAGTGACGCTCCAGCTGGAAGGCCAGGAAGCGAGCCTGATCAAAGTTTTTCTGCTCGGGGCCGTATGACGCGCGCGCCAAAATTCGAGCGCCAGCGCGGCGTGGCCGTCATCACCGCCTTGTTGCTGACGGCTCTTGCCATCACCATTGTGGCCAGCTTGTTCTGGCAGCAGCAG
Organism: Janthinobacterium sp.; assembly: GCA_003133225.1. Lineage (GTDB taxonomy): Bacteria > Pseudomonadota > Gammaproteobacteria > Burkholderiales > Burkholderiaceae_D > Janthinobacterium. The sequence continues at coordinate 62,975 of PKWL01000141.1, read as the reverse complement.
GTGCTGGTGCGCTCGATGGAAAACCAGCGCCTGCATTTGCAGACCAAGTGGATCTTGTTGGGCGGCATAGACTTTTCGCGTTTTTTCTTGCATGAGGATGCGCTCAGCCCGATCGGCAGAACGGTCACCATCCTAGACGGGATCTTGAACACGCCGCTGGCCGAAACGCGGCTCGACGACTACGTCGAACGGGAGCAAGTCGAAGGCGAGAAATTCGATGCCACCTTGTCTGGCCAGATCAGCGACGCGCAAGCGCGTTTCAATCTGACCAATTTAGCGTTGAACCGGATCGTCGATCAGGCCCAGGTGTTGGCATTCGGCCGTTTGCTGCAGAATTTGCGCCTCGACCCGAGTTTGGCGCAAGCGGTGGCCAATGCCATCGCCCAGACGCAGAGCGCAACGTCAGCGCCCCCGACGACGACGGCTGCCGCGACGACGGCGGCGCCCCCGGCTGGCAGCGCCGCCGCGCCCGTTGCCACGGCGCCCATGGCGGCCCCCGTCGCCAGCTCGGGCGGCAGCGAGCCGATGGGCTTTGTGTATGTGGAGGACCTGTTGTCGGTGCCCGGTTTTACGCCGCAGGCGGTGGCAGTGCTGCGCGACTTTGTGGTGGTGCTGCCGGCGGCGACCTTCGTCACGCCGGCGGCCTCGGTCAATGTGAACACCGCGCCGGCCGAAGTGCTGGCCGCCGTGGCCGGAATTTCCGTTTCGGAAGCGGCCGCTCTGACGCTCAGCCGGCAGCACACGTATTTCACTATGAGTAATATGGAAAGCCGCCTGAAAAGGAGTACTACTTTCCTTCTCGCCGTCAAGAGTAGTTATTTTTTGGTCTCGAGCCGGGTCCGGCTCGATCGCGCGGCGCTCGACGCGCAGGCGCTGATCTATCGTCCTGACCAGCTGTCCCAGATGACCACCAGTAACCTGCCGATGAAGACGACGACCCCGGTTTGGATCCGGGAAAATTAGGATATGCCTGTTATGCATGAAAGCGAAACCCTGTGACGACACTTTATATTCGGCACCCGGCCAAGGCCAGCGTCGACAGCGCGGCCGGCAACGCGGCGCTGTGCCAGTTCGCTGTGGTGGGCAGCGGCGGCGCTCTGTTGCAGCAAGGCGCCGCCGCGCTCGGCAGCCTGACCGACTTGATCGGATCGGCGCGCCGCGTCGTCCTCTTGCTCGCCGCGTCCGACGTGACGCTGCTGCGCGTCACCGTCCCCCCCCTGTCACCGGCGCGCTTGAAGGCCGCCTTGCCCGGCATCGTGGAAGACCAGATCTTGGGCGAGCCGGCCGACTGCGTGCTGGCCGCGACGCCGGCGACGGGCGAGGGCGTGCGCACGGTGGCGGTGGTGCAGCGCGCCTGGCTCGAGGTGCTGGCCAAGGCCTTGCTGGCGCAGGGCGCGCGCAGCATCTGCGCGCTGCCGGCGCAGTTGTGCCTGCCGCTGCAGCCGGGCTGCGTGGCGGGCGCGATCAGTGCCGGCGAGAGCGGCCTCGAGTTGACGCTGCGGCTGGCGCAATATGAGGGATTCGGCCTGACCGTGGCGCCGCAGCCGGGCCCAGCGCTGCAAACCCTGCGCGCCTTGGCTTCCGATACTCCGCTCACGGTTTATGTCGCGGCCAGCGAGCTGGCCAACTATCAGGCGTTGGCTGCCGGTTTATCCGGCATCACTTTGGAAGCCGAACATTGGGCCCATTGGGTGGCCGCGGCGAGGACGGCGGCGCCGGATCTGATGCGATCCTTGGGCGCCGCCGGTGAGCGCGCCCGCGACTGGCGGCGCTGGCGCTGGCCGCTGCGCCTGGCGCTCTTGACGCTGCTAGTTAATATTGCAGGCGTGAATATCGAGTGGCTGCGGCTAAGGCGCGATGCCGCTAGCGTGCGCCTGTCGATGTTGCAAACCTTCAAGGCGGCCTATCCGAAGGAGACGGTCATTCTCGATCCAATCGCGCAGATGCGCAAAAATATCGGCATCGTCAAGCTGGAAAATGGCCAGCTCGCCCCCGATGAATTCACGGCACTGTGCGCCGCGCTCGGGGAGGCGTTGGCCCGCCTGCCGCACCAGACGGGGATCGCTTCCTTGGAATACCGCGAGCGCGCCTTGTTCTTCAAATGGAAACCGGACGGGGTCGATGCCAGCGCGCTGGCGCAGCTGCGGGCCGATCTGGCGGCGCGCAATCTGGCCCTGTCCGAGCCGACGCCCGGCACCTGGCAAATTCGCCTCGCCGCTGGCGCAGCGCCAGGAGGCAAATCATGAAGCGCCAGACATGGAACCGATTCAAGGCCGCCAGCACCGATTTTTGGGGCGCGCTGAGCGCGCACGAACGGCGGCTTGTCGCGCTCGCGGGCGCCGTTGTCGCGCTCGCTCTGGTGTATGGTCTCTTGTTGGCGCCGGCCTTCCACGGGCGCGCGCAACTGGCAGCCGAATTGCCCCTATTGCGCCAGCAGGCGGCCGAATTGCAGGCCTTGGCCAAGGAAGCCGCCGCCTTGTCGGGCACGCCGCCGGCCCCGGTGGCGCCGTTGAGCCGCGAGGCCTTGACCAGTTCCTTGGCGGCGCACGGCCTCGCGCCGCAGTCCGTGAGCGTGACGGGCGAGTACGCCAAGCTGCAGCTCAAGGACGCACCGTTTGCGGGCTTGATCAACTGGCTCGAGGCGCAGCGCATGGAGGGCCGCATCGTCGTGCAGGAGGCCAATATCGTCGCCCAGCCGATCCCCGGCCAGGTCGCTGCCACGCTGACCTTGCGGCAAAGCGCGGGCGGCTTGCGATGAGAGCGGCCTGGATAAAGGACGGGCGATGAAGCGCGCCGTGCTATGGTTGCTTGCCATGGTGATCAGCATCGGCGTGACCTTGCTGGTGTTTTTCCCGGCCACGTGGCTGGCCGCCGCAGTCGAGCGCCAGACGGGCGGGCGTTTGACGCTGGGCGACGCGCAGGGTACGCTGTGGCGCGGCTCCGCTTTCATTGGCGGGGCGGCCAGCAGCAACGGCGCTGTAACGCCGCTCTTGCCGGGCCGCTTTGCCTGGACTTTATCGCCGCTGGTGCTGGCCGGTTCGGTCAACATGCGCCTTGAAAATGAGGCCGCGTTGGCTCAGCCTTTGAACCTACGGGGCAACTGGAAGCAATGGCTTTTGAGTCCGGACAGTGTGTTGTTGCCGGCGCCCGCACTGGCCGGACTGGGCGCGCCCTTGAACACGATCGCGCCCAGCGGAACCATGCGACTGTCGTGGACAACGCTCGAGCTGGTGCTGGCGGACCGGAACGTCGCCATCAACGGCCGAACGATGCTGGAGATGACGGATATCGGATCGCGCCTGTCGGCGATCCGCCCCTTGGGTAGTTATGCCCTGGCGCTCGACTGGCGTGGCTTAGAGGCGCAAGTGACGTTGACCACGCTCAAGGGACCGCTTCTGTTGGACGGGAGCGGCGCCCTCGAGCATGGCCGGCTGCGCTTTTCCGGTCAGGCGCAAGCGGCAACAGGATATGAAGAAACGCTGGCCAATTTGCTCAATTTGCTGGGACAGCGCCGTATGAACCGTGGCAACAACATCATCGCGTTAGAGTTCAAATAATGAAAAAACTGTCTGTTCGCAAACTTAAAATCCACCTGGCCGCCTGCTTGTTTTGCGCTGCCTTTAGCGCGCCGTTGCGGGCGGCGAGCGGCGATGAAGCCGCGCTTAATTTTGTCGGTGCTGATATCGACTCGGTCATCAAGGCGGTCGGGCATTACACGAACATCACCTTCGTCATCGACCCGCGCGTCAAGGGCACCTTGACCGTGGTTTCGGAAAAGTCGGTGAGCAAGGCGCAAGCCTTCGCCTTGCTCACTTCGGCGTTGCGGCTGCAAGGGTTTGCCGTCGTCACTGGCGACGGCTATGCTAAAGTGGTGCCGGAAGCGGAAGCCAAGCTGCAAGCGACGCCGACCGTGATCGGCACTGTCAATCCGATCAAGGGCGACCAGATCGCGACCCAGGTCTTCCATCTCAATTATGAATCGTCGGCCAATCTGCTAACCGTGTTGCGGCCCTTGATCTCGCCTAACAACACGATCAATTCGAATCCGGGCAACAACAGCCTGGTCATCACCGATTACGCCGACAACCTCAAGCGCCTGGGCAAAATCATCGCCGCGCTCGACGCGCCGGCGGCCACCGACCTCGATGTCATCCCCGTGCGCTACGGCATCGCCTCCGACCTGGCCGTGATGGTCAATAAGCTGCTCGAGCCGGGCGGCGCTAACGCCGCCGGCGCCGACGGCGGGCGCATCAGTGTGCTGGCCGATCCGCGCATCAATGCCCTGGTGCTGCGCGCGCCGTCGGCCGCGCGCGCCAACCTGGCCAAGTCGCTGATCGCAAAACTGGATCAGCCCACGGCGCAGTTGGGCAACATCCACGTGGTCTACCTGAAAAACGCGGACGCGACCAAATTGGCGCAGACCTTGCGCGCGGTGGTGACGAATGAAGGCACGGCGGCGGCCGGCGCCAGCGCCCTTGGCGCCGCCGCCGGCGGCATGAGCGGCATGAGCGGCGCCAGCGGCGCTGCCGCCACGAGCGGCGCGGCCGGCGCGACCGGCACGGCTCCCAGCGCGGCCCTGACGGCAGCGCCCGCGCAATTGTCGGTCGGCGGCGCCGCCGGTTTCATCCAGGCCGACGCCTCCACCAACACCCTCATCATCACCTGCAACGAAGAGGTGTACCGCAACCTGCGCGCGGTGATCGACCAGCTCGACGTGCGCCGCGCCCAAGTCTACATCGAGTCCCTGATCGTCGAAGTTGACGTCACCAAGGGCTCCGAATTTGGCGTCCAGTGGCTCGGTTTGACCGGCAACAGCGCCAGCGCTTACCGCGTCGGCGGCGTGCAGTCGTTTACCGCCGGCAGCAGCAACAATATCGTCTCGCTCGCGGCTGGCGCTAGCACCGCCACCCCGGCCTTGCCGGGGGCCGGCCTGACGATCGGGCTGTTCAAGCAGATCAACGGCCAGCTGGGCCTGGGCGCGCTGGCGCACGCGATGGAATCGGACAGCAGCACCAACATCTTGTCGGCGCCCAACATGATCACGCTCGACAACGAACTAGCGACCATCGAGGTCGGGCAAAACGTGCCGATCATCACCGGCCAATTCACCACCACGGCCGGCACCACCACCAATCCGTTCCAGACCATCGATCGCAAGGACGTCGGCCTGACGCTCAAGGTGAGGCCGCAAATTTCCGAAGGCGGCACCATCAAGATGGCGATCTATCATGAGACATCGACCATCGATCAAACCACCCTCAGCGCGCCGGCCGGCATCACCTTGAACAAGCGCGTGATTGAAAACAACGTCATCTGCGACGATGGCCAGATCATCGTGCTGGGCGGCCTGATCGAGGATTCGACCAGCGACACCAATGAGCAGGTGCATGGCCTGGGCGACATTCCCATCATCGGCAATCTGTTCAAATACCGCACGCGCGCGCGCACCAAAACCAATCTGATGATCTTTTTGCGCCCGGTCGTGGTGCGCAGCAAGGAGCAGAGCACGAGCCTGGCGGCCGACCGTTACGACTATATGCGTACGGCCGAAGGAAGTGTGCCGCAAGCGGACACCGTCTTACTCAAGGATCTGGGCCGTCCGCTCCTGCCCAAGCTTGAAAACGGCCACCCCGTGGGCGGCGATATGGTGGTGCAGCCGGTGCCGCCGGCGCCCATGCCAAGATCGAATGCGGCGCCAGGCGCGGCCAATTTGCCGCCGCGCCAGTAACATGGGCCACCCTCATGAGTAACCTCTTGCCCTATGCCTTCGCGCGCGATTATGTGCTGCTAGCTAAGCCCGGCGCCGACGCGAACGCGGTCACGCTCTGGGTCTGCGCCAGCACGGCGCCGGCCGCCATCGCGGAGGTGTCGCGCCGCTTCGGCTGCATCGAGCTCAAGCCCATCGCGCGTGCCGAGCTTTTGCAGGCGATTGCGGCGGCCTACGCCGGCGCCGGCGGCGACGCCTCGCAGGTGGCCGACGAATTTGACGCCGACCTCGATTTGACCAAACTGCTGCAAGATGTGCCGGCCATCGAAGACTTGCTCGAATCGTCCGATGACGCGCCGGTGATCCGCATGATCAACGCTTTGCTCACGCAGGCGCTGCGCGAAGGCGCTTCCGACATCCATATCGAGCCCTTCGAGCAAACCTCGGTGGTGCGCTTTCGCATCGACGGCAGCTTGCGCGACGTGGTGCGCCCGCGCAAGGCGATCCACGGCTCGCTCATTTCGCGCATCAAGATCATGGCCCAGCTCGACATCGCCGAAAAGCGCCTGCCGCAGGACGGACGCATCACCTTGCGCGTGGGCGGCAAGCCGGTCGACGTCCGCGTGTCGACCCTGCCCACGGGTCACGGCGAACGGGCGGTGCTGCGCCTGCTCGACAAGGAAGCGGGGCGCCTCGATTTGCAGCACCTGGGCATGAGCTCTCACATGCTGGCGCAGTTCGACGGTTTGATCAAACAACCGCACGGCATCGTCTTGGTGACGGGGCCGACCGGCTCTGGCAAGACCACCACCTTGTACGCGGCGCTGTCGCTGCTCAATGCGAGCACAACCAATATATTGACCGTCGAAGACCCGATCGAATACGACCTGATCGGGGTCGGCCAGACCCAGGTCAATGCGAAGATCGACATGACGTTTGCCAAAGCCTTGCGCGCCATCTTGCGGCAAGACCCGGACGTGATCATGATCGGCGAAATCCGCGACCTGGAAACGGCCCAGATCGCTGTGCAGGCGTCCTTGACGGGCCACCTGGTGTTAGCGACCTTGCACACCAACGACGCCGCCGCCGCGGTGACGCGCCTGCTCGACATGGGCATTGAACCGTTCTTGCTGTCCTCGACCCTGCTAGGCGTCCTGGCGCAGCGCTTGGTGCGCAAACTGTGCCCCGCCTGCAAGCGGCAGGAAGGCCGCTACTGGCAGGCGGTCGGCTGCCCGCAGTGCGGCCAAAGCGGCTACCAGGGCCGGGTCGGCATCTATGAACTGCTGCAAACGACGAATCAGATTCGGGCCCAGATCCACAACCGCGCGTCCGAGGCGCAAGTGCGGGAAGCGGCGCATGGCAGCGGCATGACCAGCATGCGCGACGACGGCGAACGCTGGCTGCAAGACGGCACTTCGACTCAAGCCGAACTGCTGCGTGTGACCAAAGACTAGGAGCCGGACCCAGCATGCCCGCATTTCGCTATGAAGCCGTGGACCCGAGCGGGGCCACCAAAAAGGGCGTGCTCAACGCCGACAATGCCCGTGCCGCGCGCGCCGAGTTGCGCACGTTAGGGTTGTTGCCTTTGAGCGTGGACACGATATCGGCCCAAGTCGATGCCAGCGGCGTAAGCAAAAGCCGCCGTTTCGGCGAGCGCCTATCGACCACCGAGCTGGCGCTGTTTACGCGCCAGCTGGCCAGTTTGCTGGAGGCGGGACTGCCGCTGGAGCAAGCCTTTTCGGCGCTGCTGGAACAGGCCGAGCGGCCCTACATGCGCGACTTGATTGCGTCGATCCGCTCCGAAGTGATGGGCGGCGCCGCATTTTCCGACGTGCTCGCGCGCCACCCGCGCGACTTTGCCGAGATCTACCGCGCCCTGGTCGCCTCCGGCGAGCAGATCGGCCACCTGGCGCGCGTGCTGTCGCGCCTGGCCGACTACATCGAGCGCCGCAACGCCCTCGTGCAAAAGGTGCGCCTGGCCTTCACCTATCCGGCGATCGTCACCGTGGTCGCGTTTTCCATCGTCATCTTTCTTTTGACCTACGTCGTGCCGCAGATCGTTTCCGTCTTTGCCAATACCAAACAGAAGCTGCCGGTGCTAACCGTCATCATGCTGGCGGTGTCCGATTTCGTGCGCCACGACGGGTTGTTCGTCCTGTTGCTGCTAATCGGCGCCGGATTCGCCTGGCGCCGTGCCCTTCAAAACCCGGCACTCAAGCGGCGCTGGCATGCCTGGTTGCTGACCGCGCCCCTGTACGGCAAGTTCGAGCGCAGCTTGAACACGGCCCGTTTTGCCAGCACGCTGGCCATTACCACCGGTTCTGGCGTACCCATCCTGCGCGCCTTGCAAACGAGCCGCGACACGCTCTCGAACGTGGCCATGCGCGACTTGGTGGCCGAAGCTAGCGATCATGTGCGCGAAGGGGTCAGTCTGGCGCGCGCGTTATCGGCGCAACAGCATTTTCCGCCGATGCTGATCCACATGATCCGCGCCGGCGAACTCACCGGCGAGTTGCCCGCCATGCTAGAGCGTGCCGCCAATGCGCAAGAGCAGGACTTGGAGCGGCGCACCTTGACCATCGCCGGGCTGCTCGAGCCGGCCCTGATCCTGGCTATGGGCGTCGTCGTGCTGCTGATCGTGCTGGCCGTCTTGATGCCCATCATCGAAATTAACCAACTGGTGCGTTAACCGAGAAATCCGATGAAGCATATGCCTTTTTTCCTCAATTTTATCGCCGTCATGGCGCTCTCCGCCTCGCTCGCGTATTGGGCTTTGCAGCTGTTCCCGCTGCCGCAGCGCACGCTTGCAGCCACCCCGCTGCAGGCCGCTCCCGCGGCGCGGCTAGAGGACGCGACAACTCTGTTCGGCGGCCAAGCCGTGGCCAACGGGGTGAGTCATTACGAGCTTAAAGGGGTGCTGGCGGCCCGCAACGGCCGTGGCAGCGTGGCCATTCTAGGCGTCGATGGCAAGCCGGCGCAGGCGACTCCGGTGGGCGCCGAAGTCGCCCCCGGCATCACCGTCAGGGAGGTGCGCCCGTCCTATGTCTTGCTAGCCAAAGATGGTGCGCTCAAGCGCGTCGAACTGGCGTCCACAGCGGTGAAAAGCGACGCGCCCATTCCAGTGGCGCCCGCCCCGGCGTTCGTCATGCCCGCCCCGGTGGCGCCGCCGTTGCCGGCGCCACTGCAGCCGGCGCCGAAGATGAGTGGAGCCGGCGGCGCTTCCTCGGCGCCCGCCATGACAGCGCCGCCCTAGCCGTCGGCCCTGGAGCGGGGTAGCCGTTGCCCGCGGCGCGACGGCCAAGCTGTTTTTGGGACGGTTCCAGCCGGAATTGCCGCTTTTGACGGGTTAGCAATGCCTTGTTTGCCATCGCCCTTGCCTTTGTGCCTCGTCTACAATACGTAGCGCGACAGATCTTCATTGACGGCCAGCGCGTCCAGCCGCTCGTTGACGTAGGGCGCATCGATCGCGACCACCTTGCCGCCCGTCTCGCTGGCGGAAAACGACACTTCTTCCAAGAGTTTTTCCATCACCGTGTACAGGCGGCGGGCACCGATGTTCTCCGTGCGCTCATTGACGGAAAACGCGATCTCGGCCAGGCGCGTGATGCCGTCTTGGCAAAATTCAATTTTCACGTCCTCGGTCGCGAGCAAGGCTTCGTACTGCTTGGTCAAGCAGGCGTCCGTGCTCGTGAGAATACGTTCGAAGTCGGCAATCGACAGCGATTCGAGCTCGACCCGGATCGGAAAGCGGCCCTGCAGTTCGGGGATCAGGTCGGACGGTTTGGCCATATGAAAGGCGCCCGAGGCAATGAACAGGATATGGTCGGTGCGGATCATGCCGTATTTGGTGTTGACCGTGGTCCCTTCCACCAGCGGCAGCAAGTCGCGTTGCACGCCGGCGCGCGAGACATCGGCACCGCCCACTTCCGAGCGCGAAGCGATCTTGTCGATCTCGTCGAGGAAAACGATGCCATTTTGTTCCACGTTCTGGATTGCTTTTTGTTTCAGCTCGTCGTCGTTGATCAACTTGGCCGCCTCCTCGTCGATCAGCAGCTTCATCGCTTCTTTGATCTTGACCTTGCGCGACTTCTTGCGCCCGCCGCCGATGCCTGAGAACATCGATTTGATCTGCTCGGTCATTTCTTCCATGCCGGGCGGCGCCATGATTTCCATTTGCGGCCCCGTTTCCGCCAGTTCGATCTCGATGTCCTTGTCGTCCAGTTCGCCTTGGCGCAGGCGCTTGCGGAACGTCTGGCGCGTGCTCTCGCCGCTCGCCGCCTGATCGGTCGCGGCGGCCGCCGCGACATTAAAACCGAAATCGCGGGCCGGCGGCACCAAGATGTCGATCACGCGCTCTTCGGCGGCGTCCTCAGCGCGCTGGCGCACCTTTCTCATTTCCGCCGAACGGGTTTGTTTGATGCCGATGTCGATCAAGTCGCGGATGATGGTGTCGACGTCGCGCCCGACATAACCGACCTCGGTAAATTTGGTGGCCTCGATCTTGATGAAGGGGGCATCGGCCAGCTTGGCCAGGCGGCGCGCGATTTCAGTCTTGCCAACGCCGGTGGGGCCGATCATCAAGATGTTTTTTGGCGTGATTTCGTGGCGCAAGGGTTCGCCCACTTGCTGCCGGCGCCAGCGGTTGCGAAGAGCGATGGCAACGGCCCGCTTGGCACGGCTCTGGCCGACGACGTGTTTATCGAGTTCGGCGACTATTTCCAGCGGAGTCATGTTCATGGTGTCTTCCTGCTTTAATCCAGGGTTTCTATCGTATGCGACATATTCGTGTAAATGCACAGATCGGCAGCGATGGTGAGCGACTTCTTGACGATCTCGCTTGGCATCAATTCCGTATTTTCCTGCAAGGCCTTGGCGGCCGACTGCGCATACACGCCGCCCGAACCGATGGCGCCGATGCCGTCTTCCGGCTCGAGCACGTCGCCGTTGCCTGTGATCACCAGGGTCGATTCGCTGTCGGCCACCAGCAACATCGCTTCCAGACGCCGCAAGACGCGGTCGGTGCGCCAGTCCTTGGCTAGTTCGACCGAGGCGCGCAGCAAATTGCCCTGGTGTTTTTCCAGCTTGCCTTCGAAGCGGTCGAGCAGGGTGAACGCGTCGGCGGTGCCGCCGGCGAAACCGACTAAGACCTTGCCCTGGTATAGCTTGCGCACCTTGCGCGCGGTGCCCTTCATCACGATATTTCCCAACGTGACTTGGCCATCGCCCCCTAAAGCGACGAGCTTGCCGCGCCGCACGCACAAAATGGTGGTGCCGTGAAATTGTTCCATATGGACCTTTTGGTAATGATGCCAGTCTTGCTCTTTACGAGACATGGGGATGGAACTGGCGATTGCAAGTGAATTGGGGCGCCAAGCAGGCGCCCCTAATATTTGCGCGGGAAGATCTTGGCAACGTCGGGAAAGGCCAGTAGCCGCAGCAGGGCTGCGACCAGATGGTTCAGGTCGCGCAGCTCGATTTTTTTGCCTTTTTGGGCCCATGGCTGCAGGCAGCTCAACAGGCGACCGGCGGCGCCCAAGTCGATGCGGGCCAGGCGTGAACAATCGAACACGACAGGTTGATACAAGGCCGCAAAGACATCGATCGCCGCGATCAGGGCATCCGTGTTGCCCTCGATCACGAGCGGCAGCATGAAACGGTCCGGCGAGGTGGGCGCGTTTTGTTTGGCGGCGGTGGCAACATGGCTCGGCGCCGCCACGAAGGAAGGGGGCGACACTTCAAATGTGACGCAAAAATCCATGCTGGTCTCTTCGAACTCCTTTTCGCGGTTTAATAATTGCAGCAGTTCGAGCAACAGCAGCCAGGGCGCTTGCGTTTCATCGCGCCGTCCAACGTGGATGATGGTGCGGATCTGGCCGGCCAGCTCGGCGGCGCCGACGAAGATCAGTTCGCTCTTTTGGGCCTGCAATAGCTTCAAAGATTGCAGCAGCAGGGCGCAGCCGGCCGGCGCCACGGCGCTAACGCGGTTAAATTCGAGGCGCAACACGGGATTGCCGGCCGCCAGCAGTTGCACCCGTTCCAGTTGCGGCGCGATGGCCCCGTCGAGGACGCCGACAAAGGCTTGGGTCGGCGTGACTCCCGAAAAAGCGGCGACGGCCGCCGGCGCATGGGCGATCCATGCCGGCGGCGAGGTTTCAAACTGGCTGGCATAGTCGATGGACAAGCTATCGAATTGTTCGTGCTGCCCCGTCACCTGATACAGGTCGAACAACATCCACCACAGCGTGCGCTCGCTCTGTCCCGCGGCGGCCAAGCTGTCGACCAACATCTGCTGCGCCACGCCCGCTTGAGAATTGGCGAACAGGATGGCGATTTCTTCCACCACGGGCGCGCTCTGGGCCGCTACGGCAGGGTTGGGCAAGATCTCGCCGCTTAGCAGTTCGGTCGTGATCAATTCGAGCGGCGCCAAGTTCTGCTCGGCCTGATGCGCGGGCAGGGACGATCGGGCGCGCGGCGGCCCGCTGCCCCAGGCCGGTTCCGGCGTGTTGAATATGTCGAACGTCATGGCCGACTCGATCGCATCGATCTTCATCGTCGTGGCACGGGCGATGTCGCGCTGGCGGCGCTGCGCCTCGCCTTCGGCGGCCAGGCGCGACGGCTCCGCCCGCGCCGCGCTCGAGGGCGGCGTATTATTGCGCTTGAACAGCTTGAACAGTCCCACGTCTTTCCTTGTCATTTTGGCCGATGCGGCGCATGCGCCTTGAAGCGGTGGCCGCCCGCTCCGTAGTGTAATGCATGGGCCAGCTTTTAGCGGCGCCCGCAAAGCGCAGGGGCAGGGCGAAAAAAAAGCATGCGCGGCGCATGCTTTCGTCTATGCCTTTGCGGCAACCGTGCAGCGGGCTATGCTTCGACTAGTCGCCGTACAGCTTTTGTTTCAGTTCACGCCGTTGCTGCGCTTCCAAGGAGAGCGTGGCCGTGGGCCGGGCGATCAGGCGCGGAATGCCGATCGGCTCGCCTGTTTCTTCGCACCAGCCATACTCGCCCGTGTCAATCGAGGCGATCGATTGTTGCACTTTTTTCAGCAATTTGCGTTCGCGGTCGCGCGTGCGCAGTTCTAGCGCATGTTCCTCTTCGATCGTCGCGCGGTCGGCCGGGTCCGGCACCAGCACGGTTTCGCGCAAGTGTTCGGTGGTTTCCCCCGCATTTTTTAGTAAGTCCTTTTCAAGCTGCTGCAGGCGCGCCTTGAAAAATGCCAGCTGCGCCGCGTTCATGTAATCCTTCTCACTCATCTGAAGAATCTCGTCTTCGGTGATGATGCGGTCCGTGCTAACGGCGGGGGTTGATTTGTTAGTTTTGGTCATCACTGCTTACCTTCGATACGACAGAGTTTTCAAATTGATCAGTTGAATCGACAACTGCGCCGACCACTGCACCGGTGTACGCTTTTGCACTATTTCCGCTTTTTCCGGATCTTGCTGCTCTGAAAGCCACTTTTCTGACGGCAGTCACCGCCTCGCCGCCGTTGGCCGCATGCTCTGCTTTTCATGCCGATACCATGCTGCGCCGCCCTTGGGCATTGCCCCAGTTTAGAGCTCTAGTTGCCCCGGGCGCCGTTGCCGCCAATGGGGGCCGCGCAAGCGGCACGCTATAAACCCGGATAGTTTATACCAAACACTGTTCGAGTCCGCGAATAAAGATGTCTTTTGGTAGATTTTTGCCAATAAATACCATTTTGCTGCCACGAATTTCATTTTCGCCCCAAATTGCGCCCAAGTCGCTGCCCATTATCTGGTGCACGCCTTGAAAGACGACCTTGCGCTGCGCGCCCTGCATCGACAATACCCCCTTATAGCGCAGCATGCGCGGGCCATACACTTGGACCAGACCGCCCAAAAAATCGTCCAGTTTGGCGCTATCGAAAGGCTGCGCGCTGGCAAAAACAAAAGCGGCGATGTCGTCGCTGTGGCCGCTTTCGTGATGGTTGTGCGCGTGGCCGCAGTTGGCATCGTGCACATGTTCCGGCTGCTCATGGTCGTGCACCTGTGCCGTCTCGGTGGCTAAGAAATCCGGATCCAAGTTGAGTTTTTCGTTCAAGTTGAAGCCGCGGATGTCAAGCACGTCGCCTATCGGAGTCTGGCCAAATTGCGCAATGCCGATGGCGGCGCGCGGGTTGATGCGCACCAAGCGCCTTTGCAAGGCGGCGAGCTCGGGCGCCATCACCAAATCCGTTTTCGACAACAGAATTTTGTCGGCGAAGCCCACCTGGCGCTGCGCTTCTTCGTGGGCATCGAGTTGCGCCATGGCGTGGCGGGCGTCGACGACGGTGATGATGGCGTCCAGCATGTAATGCATGCCCACTTCTTCATCGATAAAAAAAGTTTGCGCCACGGGGCCCGGATTGGCCAGTCCGGTCGTCTCGATTACGACGCGATCGAAATTAAGGTGGCCGGCCTCGCGCTTTTGCGCCAGATCGCACAGCGCCACGATCAGGTCGCCCCGCACGGTGCAGCAGATGCAGCCGTTGTTCATTTCAACGATTTGTTCGACGCCATCTTGCACGAGGATTTCGTTGTCGATGTTTTCCTGGCCGAATTCATTTTCGATCACGGCGATCTTCAGGCCGTGATTTTCCTGCAAAATGCGTTTTAGCAAGGTGGTTTTGCCGGCACCAAGAAAGCCCGTCAGAATGGTCGTTGGTATGAGTGCCATGAGTACTTTGCCGTGCCTTAAGTAAATTGGGTGAAGTGTTGCCCGCTGGCGGTGCGGACCCGCACGATTATGCCGCAATTTTCTGTTCGCTTGCAAATACGGCTGTTGCGCTTGATGTATGTCATGCTTTAACTCAGCATTTAATTGATCTTTACTTGATTTTGGCGCGCGGATGGGACCGATCATAGACCAGCGCCAGATGCTGGAAGTCGAGCGCCGTGTAGACTTGGGTTGAGGTAATACTGGAGTGGCCGAGCATTTCCTGGACGGCGCGCAAGTCGCCGGACGATTGCAAGAGGTGCGAGGCAAAGGAGTGGCGCAGCATGTGCGGGTGGACGTTGGCGGGGATGCCGACGGCCTGTGCGTGCGCCTTCAACCGCAGTTGCACGACGCGGGGCGAAATGCGCGTGCCGCGGCTGCTCAGAAACAGGGCCGGGCCGCCATCTTTGGGCCCGCCACGCACGGCGACCCAGGCCGCGAGCGCCGCCATGGCCGCCTTGCCCACAGGCACCTTGCGCATTTTCTCGCCCTTGCCGGTGACGGTCACTTCGTGACCGTCAAAGTCGATCCAGCCCAGTGACGCCGTGGCGGCCCCTTGCGCCTTTTGGTAGTGCAAGTCGAGCCCGGCCAGTTCGGCTACCCGCAACCCGCTTGAATACAGCAATTCGAACATGGCGCGGTTGCACAGGTCGAACGGCGACGGCTGCCTTGCGCCGTGCGACGGGGTGGCGACGAGATTGACCGCATCGTCCACCGACAGCGCCTTGGGCAGTGGTTTGCTCCGTTTGGGCGCGTGCACGCCAAGCGCCGGGTTGCACGGCAGCGTCGTTTGACGGCTGAGCCAGTCGAAAAAGCCGCGCCAGGCCGACAACTTGCGCGCAATGGAGCGCGGATTTTGCCCGTTGCCGTGCAGTCTGGCGGCATAGCGCCGGATCTCGACATCGGTGACGGCGCGCCATTCCAGGCCACCGCTCACAACGGCCAGTTGGCGCAAGTCGCGCCCGTAGGCGGCAACGGTATGGCCCGACAGATTGCGTTCGCTCGTCAAATGGGCCAAATACTTGGCGAGCCATGCCGCATTGCCGGAGGCGCCGCTCATGCTCGCCGCTTACCCTTGCAAAGCGCTCAAGGCGGCGCTGGCCGTCTCGCCAATATGGATCAGGAAGTCCGTGCCCATGGCGGCCGAAAAGCGTTCGGGATCAGGCGAGCCGAGAATGAGCAAACCAAAGGCGGCGCCATCCGTGCCGACCACGCGCAAAGGCAGGATGACGGTCGAGCGAATGGCATCGGCGGCGTCGAGCCAGCGCACCGCCTCAAAGTCATGGTTGCAGCCACAATAAGGGGCGATCAAGCTGTTGGCAAATATCCTGGCATCATCGGATACTTCGCGCATGAACCAGGCGTCCCCATATTCCGGTGCAAGATTCCACAAACGCAGAGTCGCCTGCGGCACGTTGAAGGCCGATTTCAAGCCCTTGAGCAGGACGTCGGGCCGGTCGGCATCGTTGCGCACATGCAACAGCGACTGCGTCCAGCCGTGGAACTTAGCGGCAATCGCAGCGTTGTCTTGCGCCAGGTGGATCAAATCGTCCATGCGCAATTCCAGAGCCTTGTATTTCTCGCGCATCACTTCCATTTGCCGCTCCTGCAAAGAGACGGCGCGCCCGGTCAGGGGGCTAGCTAGCTTGATCTCGCCCAGCCATCCCGCATGTTCTTCGAAAAAACGCGGGTGTTCTGTCAGATATTGGGCGACGGTGGTGGAGTCTAGTGGGTCGATCATTGATTTAGGTCGGTAAAATGAACAGGAAAGTCGCGCCACGCGCGGCAGCCCTAATTCTAACCGACACGGGGGCCCGCTTCGTCGCAAACGGGGCCAATTTGTGGGGCCGAAATAAAAAACAAGCACGGGATCAGGGCCACGCCGCCCGCAACAACGTTTTCCCAACAGATCCACGTTGTGCACCCGTCAATAAGGTTCAGCTTGGTGCTTCGCCGCGCCTGTCCCATCTGCTGCCAGGTAACCCTGTGATCGCGCCGGCGCCGCTTCGACTTGCTTCGATGTGCTTGAAACGTTATCGTAAAAAGAGTCATCGCGCCAAATTCTGATTGCGCGATTCGTTTGGCTGTCCGGCCAGGCTTATATTTTCAATATAAACCTGGCGTCAATGCTCCAGCTCTTTATCGGGCAAGCGCGTGTCTCTTTGGCGCGAGGCGGGCGGTTTCAACTAAGGCAAAGACGGGCCATCCCATCCTCTTGGCGGCTTGAGTGTTTCAGTTAATGATAAAGCAGCGCAATCGAAGCTAATTCGCGGGTATGGCCGCAAGAACAAGTTTAGGGTTAATCCTGGCGGCCAGCCCTTGCCTAGCCGAGGCGAAGATCCAGTTTAGCTTGGCTATTTTTTCCGCGGCGCGCTATATCCGGTTGCGTGGCAATTTGCGGTGCCGGTAGCCGGGCGCCATTTATTTTCCAGCCGGCGCTAGAGTTAATGACTCTCCAATTGCAAATTACCTTTCAAACGACTGAATACTTCTTGCCGGCCGTGACCACGGCTTATTATCGTCGGCCGTGCCGATGATTTTTTTCGAGCCCCAATCCAATCCTTGGCGCGCGCCAGGAGTTGGCAAAGCGACGAGCGGCGTGCACGTATGCCCGGATCCGGATGGGGCCAAAGACTTGCCTTCTCAAGGCGTGAAAATATTCGGGACCGGTGAGATACGGAGGAAGCGCCACCAGCCGCAGTTTGCTCCCCCATGCTGCTGAGGTTTAATCAAAATCGATAACGGGCCAGCTGTTGTAGCTTGTAACGCAGCGCAGCAAAATTTTTCTGATTTGGTCGCAGCCGCCGCCGCTCACTTCTCAAAGAGTATTGTGTGCCGGTGCAGCAAAAAATATTGCGGCTGGCCAATAAATGATCCCGGCCGCCTGTGTTTTACGGCCTCTCTGTGGCCTTCGGCCAATTCTGGCCCGGTGGCGCAGCCCGCCTTTGGTCGCCCGCTGTCCTCTCGCGCCGGGGCGCCTGGGCGGATTCAGGGGCCATTGGCGTCGTTATGAAGGGCGAAACTGTGTAATGAGTCTCATCCGACGGTTTCATGTAATGACGCGAATCTGCCCGAACGAAACGACAGCAATTACGCTGGCGTTTTTGGCTCTGGTAGCGCTGGTAAATAGCGCTCTTGGCAGCGGCGAGCTGAACAGCCCTTTCCAGTGCGATGGCGGGGGGGGCGCCGGCGCCGATGGTAGTCGAATACTATTTGACGGGCTTGAAGCCGCACCCGCATTTAGAATATTTGGGCCGTGGCGAGAATGCATGGGGACTTGTGTAAATGCTTTCGTTTGTTGTAAGTCTACAACGCCAATGTCACATTATTGACATAATTTCACGTTAGACTTCACCGTTCTGCCATAGGGTGTCATGTAAGCTGGTAATGTATAAGGCCAGAATCCTGCGAATGGGAAAATGAACCTGACGCACCCATGGAAGCAATGCACCGAATGCAAACAGTATTGATTTGCAATTCGCATTTAAGAATTTTCATAACGTTTAGGAGTACCAATTGAATAATAAGAAACTCATCGCTCTCGGCATGTTGCTCATCGTCAGAGGCGCATTTGCACAATCGGCTGGTTCTTCGGTCGAGATTTACGGCACCATGGATATTGGTGTTGGCCACTCGCAACATTCGCTGAGTGAAGACTCCAACTTCCCGATTAACATGAACCCCGTTGCCACCAAATTCGGCGACAAGGCCGACACCGGCATGTTCAATGGCGGCGAATCCCCTTCCCGCATCGGCTTTAAAGGATCGGAAGATCTCGGCTCCGGCCTGAAGGCGATATTCACCCTGGAAACCGGTTTCAACTCGCCCAACGGCGTGATCGCCAATGGTCCAGCGTCGCTCGCCAACAATCCGACCAAGAATGCAGCCGGCGTCGCCGTGCCGCAGACGACCGTCAATGCGGATAGCTCGCTGGCCGGACAATTGTTCAATCGCCAGGCTTTTGTCGGCCTGTCCTCGTCCGAGTTGGGCACGTTTACCGCGGGCCGTAACTACAGCCTGGGTTACGATACATTGCTCGCTTATGATCCGATGGAAGGATCACAAACATTTTCCCCATTCGGCTATTCCGGTTCCTACGCTGGTGGCGGATTCACGGAAGACTTCCGCATCGACAACAGCCTCAAGTACAAATTCGCATCCAATGGCATCAATTTCGGCGCCTTGTACAAGTTGGGCGGCCAAGCTGGTGCAACCGATGCGCAGTCCGAAGTTCAGTTGAACCTCGGCTACGAAAATGGCCCGTTTGGTATTCAGGGAACCTATTCGTCTGTTAAGGACGGTATTTCTGCTACCAATTCCGCCATTCCTGGCGAGGTAGCCATCAGTGTGGCCGACACCAAAGCCTATATGCTGGCGGCCAGCTTTAAGATGAATCAGTTGAGGTTGCGTGGTGGTTACGAACGGATTGAAGTTAACAACCCGTCCAATCCTAGCAACGATTTGGGAATCGGCAACGTGTTGGGTTACAACGTCTCGGCCGTCAACGTAAATGCGTTCGCCACACAAAAGACCTTGAATGTCTATTTCGCGGGTCTAACTTTCGATGTGACGCCTGCGTTTAGCGGCACATTCGCCTTTTACGATGTGAAACAGAACGACTATACGACCGGCGTCGACACCTGCCCGAACGCCACGGCAAGCACTTGCAGCGGCTCGAGCAAGTTCTATTCCGTGATGGGTAAATACAAACTGTCCAAGCGGACAGATGTGTATGCCGGCTACATGTACAACAAGGTGGATGGTGGTATGGCTGCCGGATTCCTGCATGACAATAATGGGTTTTTCGGTACAGGCATCAAGCACTCGTTTTAATTTGCCATCAGCCCTGTGCTGATCGGTTTTTTTTAATGCGGGCGGTAATTGCCGTGAAGTAGCGGCTTTTGCGTCACTGTGCGGGCGGGATGATGGTTTTGCGTCTCCCCGCACAGATATTTTCTTGCCACTGCAGCGATCATGGTCGGCCCGTGCGCACAAGCTCGCCACCGGATCGGTTTCTCCCTCTCCACCCTACTGGTTTCGCCATCCCCCCGTTTCATGGGCCTCGCGGCCATCTTCGCATTGACTTGTTGGACCGTAGCGCTTCTGGAGATGCTGCCGTTCATCGATCTGTCGATTCGTCCAAGCTAGCGACCTCATCGATAGGCACATGCTTTGTCCCCGCATCCGCTTTTTAGGTTTCGCATATGTATATGCGAAATAAATTGTTCTAAGTAGTCTAAGGGCAATGTTAATCTCCATTTTCTCGGCATCAAGTAATTTTAGGTTGGGCCGCAGGCATCGCGTTTTCGATATTTGGGAGGGGAATGAGAACAAAACATTTAACTGCCCTGCTCGCTATATTGACTGGCGCCACCGCGCACGCCGAACCCATCGTCACCGTCTACGGCACCATTGACGCGGGGGCCCGCTATGCATCCGGGCTTGGCTTGTCAGCGACATCCTCGCCTTCGCCAACTCCGGGCCAGACGGCGAGTCTTGCCAGCGGCGTCGATAGGTCAGGGCGTTTTGGCGTGGCCGGAAATGAAGTATTGGGCGATGGCTACAAAGCCGTTTTCGCTTTGGAAACCGAGCTGTATGCAAATACGGGCAGCATCGATCCGAATTTGGGAGCCGCCAAGGACACGGCGGCGGCGCTCGCCAACAAGGTATTTGAACGGCAGTCTTTCGTCGGACTAGCCGGCCCATTCGGTCAGTTATTGGTGGGACGGCAACAAAGCGTGTTACGCGATATTATCGACGACATCGATGCCGTGGGCGGGCGCTTTTCCTCGTTCAACCCGAATCTGCAGTACACGGCGCTCAATTCGAGCGGGCTGGTCGCCTCGGCCGCCACCTTTTATGGCACTGGCAATCCCGGCAACGACTCGATGATGCGCCAAGACAATGCCATCAAGTACATCGCCCAATCCGGTCCTGTCACCAGCACCTTGCTCTATTCGTCCGCAGGGGTCGTCGGCTCATTCGCCTCCGGATCGAGCGCAGAAGCTGCATTAAAATATAGCCAAGGGCCCATGTTACTGGCAGCTGCCTATCAAAACATGAACAACGACAACGTGACGCTCAAGCTGGAAGCGTATACCTTGGGTGGCCGCTACGCTTTGACCAGCTGGCAATTTGCCGCCAATTACGGCAGCAATACGGCGCAGCGAACGCCATCGATACGCATAAAGACGGGCATCTACTCTTTCGGCGCAACCTATGCCGCGACGCCGGCGCTGGCCTTGACGCTCGGTTACTACCACGTCAATCGCGCATGGACCGACGCCTTCAAGCCGGACGCCAATTTGGCCCGCATGATCAGTTTTGCGGAATACAAATTCTCGAAGCGCACGCTAGCCTTTGCGGAGATCGATTTCAATAAATGGGGCGGTGACGTGACTCAATTTCAAAACGGGGCTGCCAATAAAACCCTGGCCACTGGATTTACTTTGGGCCTTGACCATACCTTCTAAATAGGTCTTCAACGGGCATCGGCGGCGCCTAGGCTGCGGGCAACTCCTCCGGCGAAGGTGGTGAAAATAGGGCCTATCCTGCCCAGCCTGTCGGGCCAGCCAGTCGAGCCAAATGTCCGGTAAACGGTTACCATGACGAGGCGGCGTTGAAAAAGTGCTCGAACCTCCTAAAAGTCGGGACCGTATCCGAGTAGGTCAGGACGATGCTCCTTGCCCGAAATAGCGAATGGAAAAATCCCGAAGGCCCGACCTGATGAAACTGAAATTTACCAAAATGCATGGCGCGGGCAATGACTTTATCGTCATCGACGCCATCAATCAAGTGATCGATTTCGGACCCGCCCAATGGCGCCAGTTGGCAGAGCGCCATGTCGGCATCGGTGCCGATCAAATGCTAGTCGTGGAAAAGTCAACGATGCCGGGCTGCGATTTCCGCTACCGGATCTATAACGCCGATGGCGGCGAAGTCGAGCAGTGCGGCAATGGGGCCCGCGCCTTTGTTAAGTTCGTGACGGAAAAAGGCTTGACGCGGCAAAGCAGGATCAAGGTTGAAACGATGGCCGGCATCATCGCGCCGCAGCTCGAGCCTGACGGCGCGATCACGGTCAATATGGGCGCGCCAGTGTTGCAAGCGTCCGCAGTGCCGTTCGATAGCCGCGACCTGGAAGGCCAGACGGAGGGTGTTGATACGCTCTGGCCGCTTGAGTTGGAGATGGAGATGGCCGGAGCCAAGCCGAAGCCGCTCATTTCTGTTGTTTCGATGGGTAATCCGCACGCGGTGCAGATCGTCACCGACATCGACCTGGCCCCCGTGGCGGCCACCGGCGCGCTCATCGAGCACCATCCACGCTTTCCCAAACGGGTCAATGCCGGCTTCATGCAAGTGCTGACCCGGCACCATGTCAAATTGCGGGTGTACGAACGGGGCACGGGCGAAACGCTGTCTTGCGGCACCGGCGCCTGCGCTGCCGTCGTGGCCGGGATCCGCCGTGGCGTGCTTGATTCGCCCGTCAAAGTGACGGCGCGCGGCGGCGAATTATCCGTCGCATGGGCCGGCGACGGTCAAGCCGTATTTTTGACGGGGCCGGCCGTGACCGTGTTCGAGGGTGAAATCGACGTGTAGGGCTGGCATGGGGCGCTAGGGTGCTGGTGCGACTGCGGCCCGCCGCGCGCAGCTCTAACCCCCGGCCCGCTCCTGCCGCCCCAGCAAAAAGACTGCAACGCTGCTTCTCGGTGCTCGGGATCGACTCTTTCGCGCCGCCCTTGACACGTTGCGTGCCAAGGCATTCCGGCCAATACAGGGACTTCCGCATCCTTTTTGGCACGCGCAGCAGTGCTGCGGCGTGAGCATGACCGCCACGGGCCCTTGCGTTCCTGCACGCGAGGGCCGTGCGGCATAAAAATTATGAAAAATGTTTAATAAATGAAAAGCGCTGGGCCAGATACAATCAATTTGCCGTCCAGGGGAAGCGCAGTGTTTCCCGTTTTTCTATTCGAGCCGGCAATCTATGGGCGAAGCGCAATGAGCGCTCTGCAGTCGGCTCGTTGCCATTTAAGCCGACATCCCCAGCGCTAAACTCTTGTTTTGGTGCGACAGCAGGCGGACCCAGTAAACACTTGGCGGCAATCAAGTTGGGGTGGGCCTTGCCCATCCAGTCCCTTACACGGAGTCCACGCATGCTTTGGCTGGTTCGAATCGCACTAAAACGCCCGTACACGTTTGTCGTGTTGGGTTTGCTTATCCTGATCTTCGGGCCCTTGGCGGCCATGCGTTCGCCGACCGACATCTTTCCCGATATCAAGATACCCGTCATCAGCGCCGTCTGGACCTATACCGGGCTGTCCCCAGAAGACATGTCCGGGCGCGTCGTCTATTATTATGAACGGCAGTTAAGTTCCACCGTCAACGATATCGATCATATCGAATCGCAATCTTTGGCCGGGTATGGCATCGTCAAGATTTTCTTTCAGCCTAACGTCGATATCCGCACGGCGACGGCGCAGGTCACCTCGATTTCGCAGACGGTCCTCAAGCAGATGCCACCCGGCATTACTCCGCCGTTGATCCTGAACTACAACGCCTCCACCGTGCCGATCCTGCAATTGGCCCTGTCGAGCGTAGTCGAGTCGGAGCAAAAGCTGTTCGATTTCGGGCAAAACTTCATCCGCCCCCAACTGGCGACCGTGCCCGGCACCGCCATCCCGTCGCCGTATGGCGGCAAGGTCCGGCAAATTCAGATCGATGTCAACCAGCAGGCGCTGCAATCGCGCCATCTGTCGGCCGAAGATGTCGAGAACGCCTTGGCGGCGCAAAATCAGATCATTCCGGTGGGTACGCAAAAAATCGGCCGTTTCGAATACAGCGTGAAGTTGAACAATAGTCCCGACGCTTTTGAAAAGCTCAACGACTTGCCCATCAAGGCGGTCGACGGCGCGATCATCTATATGCGCGATGTCGCCAGCATACGCGACGGCAATCCGCCCCAGACCAATATCGTGCGCGTCAACGGCAGCCGCGCGGTCTTGATGACCATCTTGAAAAGTGGCGCCGCGTCCACCTTGGATATCGTTAGCAATGTCAAAAAGCTGCTGCCGAAGATCGCCGAGACGCTGCCCGCGTCGGTTCATCTCGACGCCATCGGCGACCAATCCATTTTCGTCAAAGCGGCAGTTTCCGGCGTCGCGCGCGAAGCGGTCATTGCCGCACTCCTGACCAGTTTGATGATCCTGCTGTTTTTGGGAAGCTGGCGCTCGACCGTCATCATCACCGTCTCCATTCCTCTGGCCATATTGTCATCCATCGCGGGACTGTACGTGATGGGCGAAACGCTCAACATCATGACCTTGGGCGGCTTGGCGCTGGCAGTGGGTATTCTTGTTGACGACGCTACGGTGACCATCGAGAACGTTAACTGGCATCTGGAACAGGGAAAAGAGGTGCGCACCGCCATCATGGATGGCGCGCACCAGATCGTCGGGCCCGCATTCATTTCGCTGCTGTGCATCTGCATCGTTTTCATCCCCATGTTCTTCCTCAACGGCGTGGCCCACTTCCTGTTTGTGCCGATGGCCGAAGCGGTGATTTTCGCGATGATCGCGTCGTTCTTTTTGTCGCGCACCCTGGTTCCAACCATGGCCGCTTATTTGTTGCGGCCCCACAGCACGGGCGGCCATGCGTCCGGAGAATTGCTTCAGATGATGCAAGTGGAACATCGTTCGCCGCCCAAATCGCGTAATCCGCTGTTGCGGTTTCAGCAGGCGTTCGAGCGCCGCTTCGCCCGTGTTCGCGATGTCTACTATGCGCTATTGGTGCTCGCAATTGGCCGGCGGCGCCGTTTCATCGGTGGCTTTCTGGCCATCGTCTTGCTCTCGTTCGCTCTGGTGCCGTGGCTGGGCCGGGACTTCTTTCCGGCCGTCGACGCCGGGCAAATTAAAATGCATGTGCGGGCCCAGGTCGGCACCCGCATCGAGGAAACGGCAAAGTTGTTCGATCAAGTCGAGCAAGAGATCCGCCGCACGATTCCTGCCGCTGAGCTCGGCAGCATCGTCGACAATCTGGGCTTGACCGTCAGCGGCATTAATCAGGTTTATAACAATACCGGCACCATCGGCCCCCAAGATGGCGACATTTTGATCGCTCTCAATGAAGGCCACCGTCCCACTGACTTGTATGTCACGCGCCTGCGCGCCCACCTGGTCCGTCAGTTTCCTGGCACCACATTTTCGTTTTTGCCGGCTGATATCATCAGTCAAATCCTGAACTTTGGGGCGCCGGCGCCCATCGACGTCCAAGTCATGGGACCGAATGCGGGGCCGAACATGGCCTATGCGCAAAAACTGCTGCGCGAAATCAATGCCGTGCCGGGGATCGCCGATGCCCGCATTCAGCAAGCGAACAACTATCCTCAACTGCTAGTCGATGTCGATCGCACGCGCGCCAAACAACTGGGCATTACCGAACGCGACGTCACCAACAGCTTGATGGTGACGATGGCCGGCAGTGGCCAGGTGGCTCCCGCGTTCTGGTTGAATAAACGCAACGGCGTATCCTATCCGATCGTCGCCCAAACCCCGGAGTACCGGATCCAGTCACTGTCCGACCTTGAAAATATTCCCGTGGCGGGGGATGGCGCGCGCAGCCCGCAGATATTGGGCGGGCTCGCCACCATCACGCGCAACAGCACCGCCGCCGTCGTCTCCCACTATGCCGTGCAACCCGTGATCGACATCTTCGCCACGCCGCAACATCGCGATCTCGGCGCCTTGGCCACCGATATTGAGAGCATCCTAAAAGCAAACGAGAAAGACCGTCCCCAAGGGGCCACCATCAATTTGCGCGGACAAGTGCAAACCATGAATACGGCTTTTAGCGGACTGCTGTTTGGCCTACTTGCCGCCGTGGTGCTGATCTATCTGCTCATTGTGGTGAACTTTCAATCCTGGAGCGATCCGTTTGTCATTATCACGGCGCTGCCCGCCGCCTTAGCCGGCATCGTCTGGATGTTGTTTGCCACCCATACGACGTTGTCGGTGCCGGCGTTGACGGGGGCCATCATGTGCATGGGCGTTGCTACCGCCAACAGTATCCTCGTCGTCAGCTTCGCCCGCGAGCGCCTGCTGCACACCGGCAACTCGGTGAGAGCCGCCCTGGAAGCGGGTTTTACCCGTTTCCGGCCGGTCTTGATGACGGCTCTTGCCATGATCATCGGCATGGCGCCGATGGCGCTCGGCTTGGGCGAAGGGGGCGAGCAGAATGCGCCGCTGGGGCGGGCCGTGATCGGCGGCTTGCTGGCCGCCACCGTTGCCACCTTATTTTTTGTGCCTATCGTATTTAGTATCGTGCATAGACGCCACCAACCCGTTTCATCCGATGGAGAATCTACCCATGAGCTCTCATGACATCCAGACGTCGCCGCACCGGCGCGCGCCGGCCCACCTAAAATTAAAGGCGCTCATCGCTGTCTTGATCGCCCTCGGCGTCGTCGGCTGGGGCATAGCCAGCCGTGCGCGCGACAAAACCGCTTTGGTGAGCCTGACGCAAGAAAAACTGGTTCCCACCGTGCAGACGATACAACCGGCAAACCGGCCCGATGCGCAGATCTTGACTCTTCCCGGCACATTGCAAGCTTACTATTCCGCATCCGTCTACGCCCGGGTCAGCGGCTATCTGAAGCATTGGTCGGTCGATATTGGAGCGCCCGTCAAATCCGGCCAGCTCTTGGCTGAAATTGAAACGCCTGAGCTCGACCAGCAGCTAAAGCAGTCGGAAGCCAATCTCGCCACGGCGCTGGCCAACGAGCGACTGACGGAAATCACCAGCCGGCGCTGGCAACACCTGCTGGTGAGCGACTCCGTGTCGCAGCAGGAGGCCGATGAAAAGGGCGGCGACTACGAGGCGAAAAAGGCGCTGGTGGACGCCGCGCGCGCCGATGTGGAGCGCTTGCGCGCGCTCGAATCGTTCAAACGCATTAGCGCTCCCTTTGACGGCGTGGTGACGGCGCGCAAAACCGATATCGGCGCCTTGATCAACGCCGGGCATGATGCGGGCCATGAGCTGTTTACCGTGGCCGACGTGCGCCGGCTTCGACTGTATGTGAATGTTCCGCAAAGTTATGCCAATCAAGTGCAAGTGGGAATGAAGGTGCAACTGCAAGTTCCCGAACGTCCCGGACAAACCTTTAGCGCGCTACTGGCCGATAATTCACGTTCGGTGAGCGAAAATTCCGGGACCGTGTTGATCGAACTGGAAGTCGATAATGCCAACGG
Organism: Janthinobacterium sp.; assembly: GCA_003133225.1. Classification (GTDB taxonomy): domain Bacteria; phylum Pseudomonadota; class Gammaproteobacteria; order Burkholderiales; family Burkholderiaceae_D; genus Janthinobacterium. The sequence goes on along the minus strand of PKWL01000141.1, from coordinate 36,323 downwards.
CCAGTTGCTGCCCGGTGGCTACGGCAACGTGCGCTTTGATCTGGCCCGCGATGTGCACGCGGTTCAAGTGCCGGCCAGCGCTCTGGCGTTTCGCAAGGAGGGCTTGAGCGTGGCCACCGTGACGCAAGACAATCGCGTCGCCTACCGTTCCATTCAGATCAGCCGCGACCTGGGCAGCATGGTGGAAGTGGCCTCCGGTTTATCGACTGCCGACCGCATCATTGACAATCCGCCCGACTCCCTGGAGGATGGCGACCGGGTGCGCGTAGCGCAAGCTACTGCGGGCCCGGGCGGAGAGAAAAAATCATGATATTCAAGCCAAGCCGGCATGCTGTCGCGGTCGCCGTCCTGCTTCTGGGCGGATGTTCCTTGGCACCCGTCTATCATGTGCCTACCGTCAGCATTCCCACTGATGCCTGGAAAGACAACCCATGGCAGGTGGCCAAGCCGGCTGATGAGCTGCCACGTGGTGCCTGGTGGCAGATTTACGGGGATAAATCGCTCGATGCGCTTGAAGCAAAGATCGAACAGGACAACCCGAGCCTGGCCGCCGCGCTGGCCCGCTACGAGCAGGCGACGGCGTACACCAACCAGCTGCGTGCCGGGTTTTTCCCCAGTGTCGACGGGGGCGCGGCCTCGAGCCGCAACCGGCAGTCGGATAATCGCCCTTTGCGGGGGGCGAATCAACCGGACGTGTACGGGGCCAATAGCGTTGGAATCAGCGCCAATTACGAGCTCGACATATGGGGACGCGTGCGCAATCTGGTGGCCGCCGGCCAAGCGACGGCGCAGGCCAGCGCGGCCGACTTCGAAGGAGTCAAGCTCAGCTTGCATGCCCAATTGGCGGACAATTACATGGCGCTGCGCGGCGTCGAAGCCCAAGCCAAATTGCTGAGCGATACGGTGGACGCCTACGCCAGCGCCTTGACGCTAACGCAAAATCGGCACTTGGGCGGAATCGCATCGGGCCTCGACGTGGCGCGCGCGGAAACGCAACTGAGAACCGTGCGCGCCCAAGCGGCCGATATCGCCGCTCAGCGAGCGATCTATGAACATGCTATTGCTAGCCTGGTGGGGCAGCCGGCGATGGCTTTTTCCCTGGCCACAGCCAAAAGGCGTCTCGCCGTTCCCGACATTCCCGTGGGGCTGCCCTCGGCCCTGCTGCAACGCCGCCCGGACATTGCAGCGGCCGAACGCCGTACTGCTGCGGCGAACGCGACGATTGGCGTGGCAAGGGCCGCCTATTATCCGGACTTTACGATCGGTTCTGCCTTGGGATTTCAAAACACGGGAGGGGCCGGGTTGTTGACGGCGCCGAATAGTTTCTGGACCCTGGGACCCGCGCTCATTTTCAATATCTTCGACGGCGGACTGCGCGACGCCCAACTGGCCCAGGCCAAGTTTGCACTGGAGCAGACGGGGGCGGAATATCGCGCCACGGTGCTGGCCGCTTTTCAGCAAGTCGAAGACGATCTGTCGCATTTGAAATACGACCGGGAAGGGGAGCTGGATCAGGATGCCGCGGTGCAATCGGCAACTAAAACGCTCGACCTCGCTTTCAACCGTTACCGCGAAGGGGCGGTCAACTACCTGGAGGTCGTCACGGCGCAGGCGGCGGCCCTGGCGGCCGAAAGCAGCGCGCTCGATTTGCATACCCGGCAACTGCGAACCAGCGTCGATCTGGTTCGTACCCTGGGTGGCGGCTGGACTAGGAAAGAATCCGTCGACAGCAAACTCATTGCATCGAAAGACTAGACCGCCTTCCCACTATGCAAAAACCGCCTGCTCTCAGAGTCCTCACCATCGAGGATGACCAAACCACCGCCGAGGAAATCGCCGCCGAACTGAACGCCCATGGTTTCTCGGTCGATATCGTCGGCGACGGCAATGCCGGCCTCGACAGAGCTTGCAACGGAGGCTATGACGCGATTACGCTCGATCGCATGCTGCCCGGCCTCGACGGCCTGTCCATCGTGACGCGCCTGCGCGCCGCCGGGGTCGACACGCCGGTTCTGATGATCAGCGCGCTCAGCGACGTTGACGAGCGGGTGCGCGGCTTGCGCGCGGGCGGCGACGATTACTTGACCAAGCCCTTTGCCTCGGATGAGATGTCGGCCCGGCTGGAAGTATTGCTGCGGCGTCGGCGCGCCCCCGCCTCGATCGTGAAACTACGGGTCCAGGATGTCGAAATCGACTTGATCGAGCGCAGCGTGCGCCGCAATGGTATCGTTCTCGATTTGAAAGCGACCGAATTCCGGCTGCTGGAATATATGATGCGTAACCCAGGTCAAACTCTCACCCGCAGCATGATTTTCGAAGCGGTCTGGAATTACCATTTTGACCCGTATACCAATTTGATCGAGGTACACATGACGCGCCTGCGCAAGAAAATCGACCTGCCGGGGCTCCCTGCGCTGATCCATACGGTATGGGGTTCAGGTTATATGCTGGGTGCACGCTCTTGAAATCGACACTGCTTGAACATTGGAGAATTTCAACATTCCAACTGGCGACGATGTTCGGCTTCCTTCTGACGATAGGCAACGTCGTGCTTCTCGCCCTGATCTATTGGCAGACCTCGACCTACCTCGTGCATCGGGTCGACGACAGCATCTATACGATGTCCGCCAATTTCAAAAATGTGCCACCGGCGCAGGTATTAGCTGAGGTCAACGATGCGCTCGCCTACGATTTGCGAAAATCGAACATTTATGGGCTCTTCACGCCGGATTTGAAAGTCATCACGGGGAATATGAATTCCTTTCCGACAGAACTGGCCGTCGATGGGAAAATTCACCAGTTTGCGCACCGCGAACTTCCTCAATACCGCCCTGGCGGAAATGTTCCCGCCGCGCCCACGGGCTTGGCGCGGGCCATTGTCCGACGTTTGCAAAATGGAGAAATCCTCGTCGTCGGTCGTGATTTTACCCAGTTGGCTGAAATCAAAACGATCATCTTCAATGCGTTGATCGTCAGCGGCGCCGTGATTATCGCCATCGGCTTGATCAGCGGCTTTGCACTTAGCATTCGGCCGTTACGCCGGATTAACGCTATCCGCGATACTAGTCGGCGCATCATGCAGGGCGAACTCAGTCTGCGTATGCCTGTTTCCAGACGGAACGACGAGCTCGATATGCTGGCGGTCATTGTTAATTTGATGCTGGAGGAAATCGAGCGCTTGCTCACCGAAGTTAAGAGCGTCACCGACACGCTGGCGCACGATCTGCGTACGCCCTTAACCCGCATCCGCCTCCTTCTTTATCGGGCTCAGCAGCAATGCGCACCGCCGCATCATCCCGAACAACAATTGCTCGACCGCGCTTTGAGCGAGACGGATGCTTTGCTTGGGCGTTTCCGAGCCCTATTGCGTATTTCTGAAATTGAAAACAGACAACGAAAAGCCGGATTTACGGAGATCAATCCAAGCGACGTGCTAGGCCAGATTGCAGAACTGTTTGATGCGTTAGCGGAAGACAAATCGGTGCAACTCAAGGTGGTGTACGAAGCCACCGGCGCCATCCATGCCGATCCAGAGTTGCTGTTTGAAGCGCTAAGCAACCTGGTGGACAACGCCATCAAATTTACGCCTTCCGGCGGCACGGTGACGGTCAAGCTCAGCGAACAGGACGCCGTGGCCCGCATCGATGTCATCGACACCGGTTGTGGCATCGAGGCCGGGGAGCGCGACGCGGTGCTGCAGCGATTTTACCGAAGCAATCGCCAGCAAGGAACCGAGGGTTACGGACTGGGCCTTAGCGTGGTGGCGGCCGTCGTCCATTTGCATGGATTTTCCTTGAAATTTCAAGAAAGCAAGATTGGAACCCACGTAACGGTCTTTTGTTCGTAGGAGGCTGGACCATCAATGAGGCCCCGGCAAAGTCAATCTACGCGAGGCGGCGCGGGTGCTCCTGCAGCAGCGTATGTCCGGCGCCGGCACGACCGGAAACAGAAATGCCACCTTATTTTGGCAACGACAAGGGCGCGCCAGTCGGGGCAAATTTAGATGATTCTCTTAAACACATACCCATCGGTCCGTTATGAGGAATTCAGGCGTTTTCGGTGCCTTAATTTTCGCTAAAATTTGCTGTTGCCACATTTGCTCGCAAAGCGTAGGCCTTGACCGATAAGCGCCCAATAGGCTTGTGCGCCGATGGGCTTTTCGTCACCAAAATGGGCGCGGGCCTGGGCGTATATTAAATATATTTAATGGTCTATCCGTAAGGCAGAATTTAACCTAAACTCAAAAAAATTTTATCGGTTGTGGAGGAATGATGAAAGGATACCAGGTACAGTTCTTTACCAAGCAGGATTTATTTCACGATGGAAAGCATCTGTCGGATTGGTTGATTGACAGCACGCGATCATACGGCATTCGCGGCGCCACCGTATTTATTGGGGAAACTGGCTTTGGACAGGATCGTAATTTTCATTCGGCGCATATGTTTGATATGGTCGATCACCCTGTTCAAATTACGATGGTGGTGAATGAAGACGAGTGCGATCGTTTGTTTGCATTGTTATTGAAGGAAAAACTGCATTTATTTTACGTCAAACTTCCGGTGGAATTCGGAAAAATAGGTGGGTAGTGGTTAAGCCGGAAAAATTCTAATGCCGGTCAATCGTCAGGGCGCCCGGCAGCATGGGCTGGTCCTTTAAAATTGAACCTGAGTTCGATACCAGCAGGGAATTTTTGTTTTGCCGAACCATGATCGAGATTTCCATCTCGGCATTCATCTTATCAATTGCCTTTCGCTAATTTTATTTATCGTAGCTTAAGTGCGCCGCTTTCCCGCACCGTCTTGTCAACATAATGCCTGGCAGGCGAGCATCGTTGTGCGTCTCGCTTTTTCATCTTGCGCCTCGACTTAGACTGAAAGCCCAAGTTCAAAGCGGCGAGGCGGAAACCCAAACCCGACGCCCAGCCGGGGCGGAGTACGCCCGCGCACCACGCGGGGCACCTTGTGGGCGGCCCGCGTGATTGCCCGTGTCTTAGCGCACCGGTCCCGGCGGCATGGCCGGAACCGTGCGCCAGGGCTGTGGGCACTGTGTAACGTAGGGATAATAGCCCTTGGCCGAATCGCAGAAATACCAGCTCGACGGGGTTGCGGAACTTGGCGGAGCCACCATCCCAGTCGCCTGGGGTGGCATGGACGGTCCGACGATTACCGTAGGCGAACCGTCAGGGTACATGGGTGAACTGTCAAAGTAGTAATACCCTGGATAAGAGTAGTCGAGATAAGGGTTGGCAAAGGAGACGGCATCCCACCCCAAGCCTACTCCGAGGCCCAAGCCCCACCATCCCGGCCCGCCTCCACCGCGCCAACCACCCCCACTGCGGCCACCTCCGCCATGGCCACCCCAACCACCACCATGGCTACCGCCACGACCACCGCCACCGCCACCGCCGTGCGACTGTGCCTGTGGCGGCAATGAGAAGCTAATGCCGATTAGGACCATAGCAAGAAGAGCGTACTGTTTTAACGATCTGATGTTCATCATGTGCATTCGAAAGAAAGTTCAATAGCGCTTGCCTAGCCCTTGCGTAACCCGAGATTCGGGCGCCCCCGCTCCTATCTCACCCACGATCGGCAGCAATTGCAGTCATAGTGGGGGTCAATTTCCACGATACAAAGGATTGGATTCCACATAGGCCTCCACTTTATGGTCGAGCACTCCGGATGGCGCCGCCTTCCTTAAATCGAATGCGTAGGCTTGTGTTTGGCCATCAAAAGTCCAGGCGAACGATTTGCCACGCGCGACGAATTTAACAGTTTCGCCGCCGGTAACGTTCACATACTTAGTATCTGGAGTAATGATCATCGTTCGCATAGATGCGGTTACCGGTGCCGGTTCGCCCAAAAGATCGGGCCTAGGCATTGGGTTCAGCGCAGACGCGCATGCGCTCAATAGCAACGTGATAAAAACGATCGGTAAGATTAATTTCTGGCCCAAGCCATACCTCATTTCTGTGCTTAATCGCTCTTGCTTCGAGTATCTGGCACTCGGGTCTGTTCCTATGGCGCCGCGTGACGCAAGCGCGTAGTTCAAGCGGCCATGAAACTGGCAAGCGAGCCGTTCCTGAATCTGGAAAGGCGAAACTATGTCAATCTTTTTTTCTAGTCTTAATGGCATCATATGTTTGCCAAGCGGCCAGCGCAATGATTACGGTGCCGACCATGATCGCATTGAAGGCTGGCTTTTTCTGTATCGTGAAATCAAGCGCGAAAGGGGAAAGAATTAACCAGAGCCCGATCAGAATATTGACAATTTCCTGTCCTTCATCCAATATCCGGGCAACGGCGATGAGGTTAAATATAATCAGCACTGCCCCCAACCCACAGGCATTTCCGCTGGCGGAATGGTTTAGTGAGTACCCCATTTGTGCCGGCGAAACAGCAAGCCAGAAACCGAGCAGCACCGTCATCCAATTTTGCCATCGTACCGGCATCACCCCAAGCTCCCCAACGAATTCAACTAGATGAACCTGAGCCCCGCCAGAAAATCAGGCCGGATAGTATTGTTTACTGTATGGTAGCAAATTTGCGAGTTGAAAAAATTAAAAAAAATTAATGTTTCAGTGGTGCTTGATTGAGTCTATCTCGTTATGCGGGTTTACCCAAGTGCGCCTGTTCATCGGTTTAACGGGCGCCATCGATTCTTTTCCTTAAGCGAGAAATCTCATGAACGCTTGGCCACCATGTGTGTGCACCTTGATCGGCCGAACCGTTCGCTTAATGTCATTAGCATGTGATAACGGTGACGTGTACAGGCCCGCGTCGGGCGCTCATGCGCTCACCTGCAGCACTATTTTTCCTTATAGGAAATGGTCAAATGGGGGCGTAAGGCAAGTTTTGAGCGCCTTGAGATAAAGCCGCCCCCCGATTGTTTTTGCGCGTGCTTGTCTTTATTGGGATAACACGCGACGCGTGCTACCTTTTCTTGATTGCGTTTATACTTCTTCGTTGAATATTTTTGGAAACATGCATGAAATTTATACCGCTATGGATACTCCTGCTGTTTGCCGCCGCAGCGCAAGCGCTCACTTTGGTGGCGCCCGCGCCGCAGCCACTGGCACCCCTGCCACAACAGGCCCAGGTGGGCCGCCTCATTATAGAAATACTCCAGCGCTATGAGTACAAGACGACAGCGTGGGACAATGCCCTATCGGAAAGAATTTTCGACCGTTATTTATTGGCGCTTGATCCCGGTAGGTTATATTTTCTGCAAACAGATATTGACGCGTTTGCCAGCGCCCGCGGCACACTCGGCGCGGCGGTTGCCCATGGAAACTTGCAGGCCCCATACGCCATTTTCAATGTCTACCAACGACGCGTTGCCGAACGCTTGTCTTACGCGCGCGAACTACTTAAGCGCGACTTCACTTTCGAGCAGCATGAAAGCTATCAATATGAACGTGCCAAGGAGCCATGGGCGAAATCCGAAGACGAGTTGCGCGACCTGTGGCGCCGGCGCGTTAAAAACGACTGGCTTACATTAAAGCTCGCTGGCAAAGAAAACACAGCCATTCGAGCCATGTTGGATGCGCGCTACAGCAATTCTTTGGCGCGCGCGTACAAGTTCAAAAGCGAGGACGTGTTCCAGGTTTTCATGGATTCCTACGCCACGTCCGTCGACCCGCACACCGACTATCTTGGCTTGCGAGCCGCCCAGGAATTCGATATTGAGATGAGATTGTCGCTCGTCGGTGTCGGCGCCGTGATCCAGCAGCGAGATGAATACTTGACGATCCGCGAGCTGGTGCCGGGCGGCCCGGCCGCGCTCTCAGCCAAGCTCAATATAGGGGATCGTCTTGTTGCGGTTGGGCAAGGCGGCGCGGGCCCGATGACCGATGTCATCGGTTGGCGTATCGACGATGTGGTGGCTTTGGTTCGCGGTGCCAAAGGCTCGCTGGTGAGACTCGATGTACTGCCGGCTGCGGCCGGCCCGGACGGCAAGCCCAAGCGGATTACCCTGGTCCGCAACAAGGTCAATTTTGAGGAACAGGCTGCCAAAAAATCGCTCATCCGCGTCAAAGACGGTGCCAAGACGCGCTTGGTGGGAGTCATTTCTTTGCCGACGTTCTATCAAGATGTTGATGCACGCGGCAAAGGTGAAAAAGATTTCAAGAGCGCCACCCGGGATGTGGCGCGCTTGCTCGATGAGCTAAAAGAGGACAAGGTCGATGCCGTACTGGTCGATCTGCGCAACGATGGCGGCGGCTTGCTCGATGAGGCCGTTCAGTTGACGGGCTTATTTATTGGCAAGGGACCCGTGGTGCAAGAACGTAACTCCCAAGGTAATGTGAGAGTCGACAGCGTGGACGACAAGACGCCCGCTTGGAACGGTCCCCTTTGTGTGCTGATCAATCGGGGCTCGGCGTCCGCGGCGGAAATTTTCGCGGCCGCAATACAAGACTACGGTCGCGGCATTATCATTGGCGAACCGAGCTTTGGCAAGGGAACGGTCCAGAGCATCGTCGATCTCGACCAGATCGCACACAACGACAAGCCGAAATTTGGCGAACTGAAGATGACGATCGCGCAATTTTTTCGCGTCAACGGCGACTCCACCCAATTGCGCGGGGTGACGCCCGACATCCCCTTTCCCGCCGTCGTCGCAGCCGATGCCGACACTGTTCGCGAGTCGAGTTTCGACAACGCGTTGCCATGGGCGCACATCAAAGGCGCGGCCTATGCGCCGGCCGCCAATTTGGCGGGTTTATTGCCCCAGCTCAAGGGCCGTGACGTGTTACGGGTGGCGCAAGATAAGGATTTTCAATCCTTGCTGGCCGCTAATTCGGTGAGCAAATTGCAGCGCGGCGCGCATGCCATCTCACTTAACGAAGCCGACCGTCGCAAAGAACGCGGCCAGCGCGAAGCTCAAGTCCACGCCCAAGGAAGTGGCAAGCAGAAGAAGACGACAAAAGCGGAGGCTGCCGCGTCAAACATGACCGCAAAGCAAGACAGTGGCCTTATAGATGAGTTAGCAGAGGAAAAGGCGCAAAAGAACGCCAAGGACGTCTGGCTGAACGAAAGCGCACACATTCTCAGCGACCAAGTCGGTCTGCTCGGTCTTCGTAAGGCCAACGCCAAAGTGGCGCCTGTGGCGCAGTAACTTGGCGCCAGGATGGATCGGGCTCGCCGTCGAGACGGACATCCGGCGCGACGCGGGCGTGGATTTGGAAAAATTCGCTGAACGGTCCAGCCGCGCGCCGCAGCCCGAGGCGCGGCATCAGCCTCGCACCTGGATCGCGCCGGCCTAGGCCACGGTTGGCGGGCTGCGCGGTGCGAGGCGCTACGCTGCAAGCGGGTGTTGGCGTGCTACGCCGATGGTACGGGCGCCAAGGGCTCGGCCGCGTTCGCCTGGATTTCGATTTCTTCGGCGGCCTCGTGCGCATAGACGCAAGGCGCGCCCGGGGGCCGCGTCTTGAAGCGCTTATGGGTCCAGAAATATTCGGCCGGCGCTTCCAGCACCCGCTCTTCGATGAAGGCGTTCATCTTGCGCGTCGCCGCCAGTATGTCCGGTCCCGGATAATCTTCCCATGCCGGATAATATTTCACACGCCAGCCTTGGTAATTGGGCAAGAAAGTGGCGATTACGGGAATGATTTGGGCCCCGGTCGCGGCCGCGATGCGCGCCATCGCCGTGAGCGTAGCCGCCGGAATGCCGAAAAACGGCACAAACTCGGCATCCTTGGGACCGAAATCCATGTCAGGCAACATGAAATACGGCAGGCCGTCGCGCAGGGCGCGCAGAATCGGCTTGATGCCGTCCTGGCGCGTAAACAGGCGGACCGGGCGGAACCTTTCGCGCCCGGTGCGCAAGACTTGGTCGAAGGTGTCGTTTTTTTGCTGCACATACATCGAGCTCGCGCTAATTTCCATCGCCGTCGCCACGCCAGCGACGTCCAGGCACACGAAATGCGGGCACAACAGGATGGTCGGGCGGCCCGCCATCGCCGCCTTTGGCACAGCCGGCTCGACTCGGATCAAGCGCCGCAGACGCGCTTCCGGGGCCCACCATAAAATGGCGCGCTCCCACACGCTGCGCGAATAGGCCTGGAAATGCCGGCGCGCCAGCGCAGTGCGCTCGGCCTCGGACAATTTTGGCAAGCACAGGCGCAAGTTGGTGAGGGCGATATGGCGCCGTTTTTTGAGCAGAAGAAACAGCAAGGAGCCGACCGCTGCGCCGATCCGGCCCAGCACGGGTAGGGGCAGCCAGTGCAGCAGCCACATCATGCAAAGGAGTAGCTTCATGCGGCCTCCCGCAGATTGGCCGGCGCGCAGGTGCCGGGCGGCACCTTGTAGCGCTTGTAACTCCAAAAATATTGCGCAGGACTGCGTGCGATCAACTGCTCCATGGCGCCATTGATGGCCAGTGCCTGCTCGGCCGCAGAGCCATCAATCGAACCGTCGAACGGGACGAAGTGGATCAAAAAGCCCTTGCCGTGCGCTAAGCGCTCGGCGTAAGTGACGATGATCTGGGCCCGCCCCATGTGCGCCAGTTTGGCCGGCAAGGTCATGGTATAGGCGGGACGGCCAAAAAAATCGGCCCATACGCCTTCGCCTTCCTGCGGCACCTGATCTGGCAGCAGGCCGATGGGCTGGCCCTTTTTCAAGCATTTGGCCAAGATCCGCACACCGGCCATCGTGGCCGGCGCCAGCATCAGGTTGTGGCGTGCGCGCGCCCCTTCGATCAACGGTTTCAGGGCCGCTTTGCGCGGCGGGCGGTACATGACCGTGAGCGGCGTGCGCAGTGCGATTTGCTGCGCCACAATTTCAAAGCAACCCAGATGGGGTGTCAGAAACACGATGCCGCGCCCGCCATCGAGCGCGCTTTGCACTAAAGCCCAGTTGTCCACGCCCGCGTGGCGCGCGACGCGAGCGGGCGCCGCGCACCAGATAAATGGCAGTTCGACGATGCTTTTGCCCGATTCGGCGATGGCGGCAGGGAGGTGGGCGGAAAAACCGGCGCCCGCCATGTTCTCGCGCATGTTCTGGCGGTATGATTTTGAGCTCAGGTACACCAGCCAGCCGAGGGCGGTGCCCAAGCGATGCAACAGGGGCAAGGGGAAAGTGGACAAGACGCGAAAGAGAAAGACGAGCATAGTTTTGATCAAGTTCAACAGCCGTTGCCAGCCAAAATTTTTCAATAGGCGTAAAATACCACGGATGGAGTATCCGCTGAGTTAATAGACAACTTGCGAAGCGGAATATAAATATCGCTAAAGCGTCGCAGGCGGTATTGGTTGCTGCGACAACACACTCAACCAGTAGTAGGAGCCTGTAATGTCAAATGATTATCTGTTTACTTCCGAATCGGTTTCGGAAGGCCATCCCGACAAAGTCGCCGACCAAATCTCCGATGCGATCTTGGACGCGATCCTGAGCCAGGACCCAAGCGCGCGCGTCGCCGCCGAAACCTTGTGCAATACGGGCTTGGTGGTGCTGGCGGGCGAAATCACTACCCACGCCAACGTCGATTATATTCAAGTGGCACGCGAAACGATCAAGCGCATCGGTTACGACAACACGGAGTTCGGCATCGATTATCGTGGTTGCGCCGTGATGGTGTGCTACGACAAGCAATCGCCCGACATCGCCCAGGGCGTCGATGAGGGCGCCGGCCTCGACTTGGACCAGGGCGCGGGCGACCAGGGCTTAATGTTCGGCTACGCCTGTGACGAGACGCCGGAATTGATGCCGGCCGCGATTCATTACGCGCACCGCTTAGTCGAGCGTCAGTCGCAGCTGCGCAAGGACGGCCGCCTGCCATGGCTGCGCCCGGACGCCAAATCGCAAGTCACGCTGCGTTATATCGATGGCAGCCCGGTGGGCGTGGACACGGTCGTGTTATCGACCCAGCACGCGCCGGAGATGTCGCATAAGCAAATCGAAGAAGCGGTCATCGAAGAGATCATCAAAAAAGTCTTGCCGCGCGAGTGGCTAGACAACACGCGTTATCTGGTCAATCCAACCGGCCGTTTTGTCATCGGCGGCCCGCAAGGAGATTGCGGCCTGACGGGGCGTAAGATCATCGTCGATACCTACGGCGGCGCCAGTCCGCACGGCGGCGGCGCATTCTCCGGCAAAGACCCGTCGAAAGTGGACCGTTCGGCCGCGTACGCGGCCCGCTATGTGGCGAAAAACATCGTCGCGGCCGGCCTCGCGCGCCAGTGCCAGATTCAGATCAGTTACGCCATTGGCGTGGCCAAGCCGATCAACATCACGGTCTACACGGAAGGCACGGGTGTCATCCCGGACGAAAAAATTGCCGCACTGGTACAGGAGTATTTCGATCTGCGCCCGAAAGGCATTGTACTCATGCTCGATCTGCTACGCCCGATCTATCAAAAAACGGCCGCGTATGGCCATTTCGGCCGCGAAGAACCGGAATTCACTTGGGAGCGCACGGACAAGGTGGCGTTGCTGCGCGAGGCCGCCGGCCTCAAGTGACAAGCGGCGACCAGCCGTGACAAGTAGGGACGGGTGTAGGCCAATCAAACAGGTCGGCCTGCAACCGTCCCTAGCCTGTGCCCCGACAAAATTGCGTTGGCGCAGGAGTAGCCCGAATGCTACAATGGCCCACTTCCGAGGAGCGTTGCGACGAAAGATATTTTCGCCAGGCTCGGAGACGACACCCGCAACTGCGCTCACGTTACTTTTTTCTAACTGAAAGGAGGGCGTGATGAACGCCGTACTCAAAAATCTGCAGGACTACTGCGTTGCCGACATCAGCTTGGCGGCGTGGGGCAACAAAGAAATTAGAATCGCCGAAACGGAAATGCCCGGCCTGATGGCCATCCGCGAAGAATTTTCCGCCGCCCAGCCGTTGTTGGGTGCCCGCATCACGGGTTCGATCCACATGACGATCCAGACGGCCGTCCTGATCGAGACGCTGGAAGCGTTGGGGGCGCAAGTGCGCTGGGCCTCGTGCAATATCTATTCGACCCAGGATCACGCCGCCGCCGCCATCGCCGCCGGCGGCACCAGCGTCTTCGCGTTCAAGGGCGAATCGTTAGACGAGTATTGGGAATTCACGCACCGCATTTTCGAATGGCCCGACGTGGCCGGCGCGCCCGTGTATTCCAACATGATTCTCGACGATGGCGGCGACGCCACCTTGTTGCTGCATCTGGGCGTGCGCGCGGAAAACGACGCATCCGTGCTCGACGCCCCCGCGTCCGAAGAGGAAACCTGCCTCTACAACGCGATCAAGAAGCGCCTGGCGGCCCATCCGCACTGGTATTCCCAGCGCTTGCCGAACATCCTTGGCGTGACCGAAGAGACCACCACGGGCGTCCATCGCCTGTACCAGATGCATAAGGAAGGCAAACTGGCCTTTCCGGCCATCAATGTCAACGATTCCGTGACCAAGTCGAAGTTTGACAACCTGTACGGTTGCCGCGAATCGCTCGTCGATGGCATCAAACGGGCGACTGATGTCATGATCGCGGGCAAGGTCGCCGTCATTGCCGGTTATGGCGACGTCGGCAAAGGCTCGGCCCAGGCCATGCGCGCGCTCTCGGCCCAAGTCTGGGTCACGGAAGTCGATCCCATCTGCGCGCTGCAGGCGGCCATGGAAGGTTACCGCGTCGTGACCATGGATTACGCGGCCGAGCACGGCGACATTTTTGTCACCTGCACCGGCAACTACCACATCCTAACGCACGACCATTTAACGCGCATGAAGGATCAGGCCATCGTGTGCAATATCGGCCACTTCGACAATGAAATCGACGTCGCCTCGCTCAAGCAATACGAGTGGGAAAATATCAAGCCGCAAGTCGATCACGTGATCTTTCCGTCGGGCCGGCGCATCATCTTGCTCGCCGAAGGACGCCTAGTCAACCTGGGCTGTGGCACGGGACACCCGTCTTACGTCATGAGTTCCTCATTCGCGAACCAGACCCTGGCGCAAATCGAACTGTATGTGAACACGGCCAATTATCCCGTCGGCGTGTATACCTTGCCCAAGCATCTGGATGAAAAAGTGGCGCGCCTGCAATTGAAAAAACTGAACGCGCACTTGACTGAACTGAGCGCCGAGCAAGCCGACTACATCGGCGTGCAACAGCAAGGTCCGTACAAGCCGGAACACTACCGCTACTAGGCGAGCCAAGGCCGGCCCCGCCGGCCTTGCCATTCATACAGCTAACTTGACCGACTATGCGACTGATTTTGACTTGGTTTATCAATGCGGCCGCCTTGCTGGCCGTGCCTTACCTGATCCATTCCGTGAGCGTCACCGACCTCGGGGCGGCCCTCGTCGCCGCCCTGGTGCTGGGCCTGGTCAATACCTTGATCCGCCCCATCCTCGTGGTGCTGACCTTGCCCGTGACGGTACTCTCGCTCGGCTTGTTTATCTTCATCCTCAACGGTTTCATGTTTTGGCTGGTCGCGCAACTGGTCGACGGCTTTCATGTCGCCAATTTTTGGGCTGCCATCGGCGGCGCGCTGCTCTACAGCGTGATCTCGTGGGCGCTCTCGACTTTACTGTTGAAAAACGATGGACACTCCTAATTTCAGTATCGAATTTTTTCCCCCGAAGACGGAGGAAGGCGCTACCAAACTGCGCCATACGCGCCAAATGTTGTCCGAGCTCAATCCCAAGTACTTCTCCGTCACCTACGGCGCCGGCGGCAGTACCCAACGGGGCACGCTTGACACGGTGCTCGAGATCCTGGCCGCCGGCGCCGACGCCGCGCCCCACCTGTCCTGTGTGGGCGGCTCGCGCGAATCGATCCGGGCCGTCTTGGATGAATTCAAGGCGCATGGCATCCGCCGTCTGGTCGCCCTGCGCGGCGACCTGCCAAGTGGCTACGGCGGCGCCGGCGAGTTCCGCTACGCCAATGAACTGGTGGAATTCATCCGCGCCGAAACGGGCGACTGGTTCCACATCGAAGTGGCGGCCTACCCGGAAGTGCATCCGCAAGCGCGCTCGCCGCAAGATGATTTGGACAATTTCGCCCGCAAAATCCGGGCCGGCGCGAATGCCGCCATCACCCAGTATTTTTACAATGCCGATGCGTATTTCCAGTTTGTCGAGCAGACCTGCAAGCTGGGCCTCGACGTGCCCATCGTAGCTGGCATCATGCCGATTACCAATTACACGCAATTGATGCGTTTTTCCGACATGTGCGGCGCCGAAATTCCGCGCTGGGTGCGCCTGAAATTGGCCAGTTTCGGCGACGACAGCGCTTCGATCAAGGCCTTCGGCCTCGACGTCGTGACCCAATTGTGCGAACGCCTGCTGGCGGGCGGTGCGCCGGGACTGCATTTCTACAGCATGAATCAGGCGGCGCCGACCACCGCCTTGTGGCGGCGCCTGGTTACATAAATCCCACCTCGGTGGCGATTTTATCGAGGGCAATATCGTGGCTGTCGCTGTCGAACTGCGCGGCCATGCACGCATAAGCGACGCCGACCGTGGCGGGGCGGGGCGTAGTCGCCAGGGTGCGGTCATAAAATCCGCCGCCGTAACCGAGGCGGAAGCGTTGCGCATTAAAGCCCAGGCAGGGAATTAGGATGGCGGGCGGTTGTACTTGGCACAAGCGGGCCGGAACGGCAACGCCCATGCCGTCCGTCGCCATGGCCTCGCCCGGCTCCCAGGAGGCAAACACGAGAGGCGCGTCTTTTTTCAGCACGACCGGCAAGGCCAGCTTGACGCCCAGTTTGCGCAACGCGCAGTAGGCGGCGCTCAGTTCCGGCTCGCCTTGCAAGGGCCAGTACACGGCCAGCAGCGGCGCCCGGATCCCTTGCCACCACGCCACAATGTGCGCGCCGATCGCCCTGTCCCAGTGGGCGCGGGTGCCGGCATCGAGGTGCGCGCGCGCTTCCAATAAGTTCTTGCGCAGGCGTGCCTTAGAGTTGCCGTCGACGGGCCCAGATTGTGCCAAATCGCGTGTCATTGTGGGCTCGTTGGTCATATAATGAATCTGGATTAAATTGAAAGCCGCAAACCGATGCTCCGATCGAAATGGATAGCCGGCCTTGTTGTCGCCACCGTCTGTCACTTGGCCTTTGCCGGCAACGGCGAAACAGAGGCCGCCGTTGCCGGGGTCGAAACACATAGCGACGAGAATGCGTTTTTGATGCTGCGTGATGCCGTGCGTCAAGATGACTTAGCCAAGGTGCAATTTTACGCTGCCCAGATCGGCAGCGGCCCATTCACACCCTATGTCGATTATTATCGGCTGAAAGTGCGCCTGAAGGATGCCTCCAACGAAGAAATTCGCGACTTTTTGACGCGCTACGCGGGCAGCGCGATCGCTGACCGTTTGCGCAACGACTGGTTGCTCGACTTGGGGCACAGCGGCGACTGGCTCAATTTTGACGAACAATATGCGCAATTTGTCCTCAAGGACGACTTCCAGCTCAAATGTTACGCCTTGCAGTCGCGCCTTGTGAAAGGGCAAAATGTGGCCGCCGAAGCGCGCGTTCTGCTGATCAACCCGTCCGTCTATGGCGAGGCGGGCAGCAGCTTGGTGGCCGCACTCGCGCAAAGGGGCCAGTTTGATGCGGAAGAGCTGTGGACGCAACTGCGGCTGGCAGGCGAATTTAAGGCCGCCGGCCCGGCGCGCCGGATCGCGCCCTTGCTCAATTTGTCCGAATCGAGGGTGGCCCAGGCCATCGATCTGCCGGCGCTGGCGCTGGCCCGGGGCGTTGGCAGCGGCCGCGCCGACCACGAAATGTATCTGATGGCGGCCGGCCGCATGGCCAGAATCAACGTCAAGCTGGGCGTTCTCGCGCTCAACCGGGCGCTGCCAAACCTGAGCGTGCAAGAGCAGGCCCTCGGCTGGTCCAATATCGCCTTGGCCGCGTCCTACACCTTGGCGCCGGAGACGGCTGCATACTGGTTGAAAGCGAAGGGCGCACCGCTCTCGCTCGATGCCCACCAATGGAAAACGCGGATCGCGCTGCGCTCTGGCAACTGGCAGGAAGTCAAAGACGATATCGAAGCGATGCCGCCCCCATTGCGCGCCGAGCCCACTTGGCTTTACTGGCTGGGGCGGGCCTTGCCTAGGGCGGCCGGGCCAGGCGCGCCCGCCGCCGCCCCTGAGGAGGCGGCGCAACTGTTTGAACGCATCGCCGACCAAACTAATTTTTATGGCCAGTTGGCGGCCGAGGAACTGGGGCGTCAAGTCACGATCCCGCCGCCCGGGCCGCCCATCGCGCCAGCCGAGATTGAGCCGATCGCCGCCAACCCCGGCTTTCAGCGCGCGCTGCGGTTTTTCGGCATGCGCTTGCGCCTTGAAGGAACGCGCGAATGGAACTGGCAATTGCGCGGGTTAAGCGAGCGCGAGCATCTGGCGGCGGCTGAATTTGCCCGCCAAAACAATATTCTCGACCGCATGGTCAGTACTTCCGAACGGACTCGGACCGAGGTCGATTTCAGCCAGCGCTACCCGGCCCCGCACCACGATATCATGCATCTGACGACGCAGACGCTGGGCTTGGATCAGGCGTGGGTGTATGGCTTGATTCGCCAGGAATCGCGTTTCGTCATGGACGCGCAGTCGCACGTGGGCGCCTCCGGCCTGATGCAGGTCATGCCGTCGACGGGGCGCTATGTTGCCAAGAAGATCGGGCTCAGCGATTTTGTGGAAGACATGCTAAGTGACGTGCGCATCAACATTTTACTGGGCGCCAATTACATGAACATGGTGTTAGGTGGCTTCGACGGCTCGCAGGTGCTGGCCACGGCCGCCTACAATGCCGGACCGGGACGCTCGCGCAGCTGGCGCGCGAGCTTGACGGGGCCGATGGAGGGCGCCGTCTTCGCCGAGTCCATCCCGTTCGCGGAAACCCGCCAGTACGTGAAGAACGTGATGTCGAATGCCACCTACTATGCGGCAATTTTTGAAAAAAAACCGCAATCGCTGAAAGCGCGCCTGGGTTTCGTGGTGCCGAAAGGCAATCTGGCGCCGGCGCAGGACATGGGGGGCGCCCCCTTGAGCGAAGATCAATAAATGGACGCCCCCAACGTGCTCGTCTTGGGCGGTTCCGGCTTCATCGGCAGCCACGTGGTAGCCAAGCTGGCGGCAGCTGGCGCGCGCGTCGTCGTGCCAACCCGCCGTTACGAGCGGGCCCGCCACTTGATTTTCCTGCCGCGGGTCGAGGTGGTGGAAGAGGACGTGTATCAAGATGGCGTCTTGGTGCGCCTGACGCAAGGCTTGGACGCGGTCGTCAACTTGGTCGGCGCTTTGCACTCGCGGCGCGGGATGCCGTACGGCCTAGACTTCGCCCGCGCCCACGTCGAGCTGCCGCTGCGCGTCGCCAACGCCTGCGCGGCCAACGATGTGCCGCGTTTTTTGCACATGAGCGCGCTGGGCGCGGCCAGCAACGCCCCCTCCATGTACCTGCGTTCGAAGGCCGACGGCGAACTGGCCGCGATGTCCAACCCGGCCGTGGCGGCGGCGGTGTTCCGGCCATCGGTGGTGTTCGGCCCGGAAGACCGGTTTCTCAACCTGTTCGCGACCATGCAAAAGGTCCTGCCGGTGCTGCCCCTGGCCGGCGCCGCCACCCGCCTTCAACCCGTGTTTGTGGAAGACGTGGCGCAAGCGTTCGTCAACGATTTGTCCGAGCCGCAAAGCCGCAACCGCGTGTACGAATTGGCCGGGCCCAAGGTCTACACGCTGTGGCAGCTCGTCAAGCTGGCCGGCCTCTATAGCGGCCACCCGCGGCCTATCGTCAAGCTGGCGCCGGCCTTGGCGACTTTGCTGGCGCAGCTGCTGGAATGGCTGCCGGGCGCGCCCTTGATGAGCCGCGACAATCTCGCTAGCTTGTCGGTTGACAATGTCATCTTGCCCTCGTCGCAGGCATTGACGGCGGCAGATCTTGGCATCCGGCCCCACGCTCTGGAAGCGGTCGCGCCCCATTATCTGGGCCGGGTCCTGCCGCGTCTGGACGAATTTAGGCGCCGCGCGGGGCGCTAAGGAACGGCGTTGCTCGGATGCGCGCGCCGCTTGCAAGGCGCATGCGAGTGGGCGCATCTGGATCGGCCTCGCGGGGGGCACGCCAGTGAAAATACGGGACCGAGATGTCGAAGCGCTCCCATCATAATTAACAGTTTCCAAACTTAACGGGCCTCACCATGCGAACCTCCGAACTCGACGATCCCACCCTGTTGCAAACCCTGGCCGCGGCTAGGGCGTCGGGCCTCACCCTCGTCATAGGCAACAAGAACTATTCCTCCTGGTCGATGCGGCCATGGGTGGTGCTAACGGCGTTCGGCATCGGATTTAAGGAAGTGCGCCTGCTGCTCGACTGCGCCAACACGGCCCATCGCATCGCGGCCTATACCAGCAGCGGGCGCGTGCCCGTGCTGCTGGCCGGCGAGATGACGATCTGGGACAGCTTGGCCATTTGCGAATATCTGGCCGAGCAATTCCCGGAAAAGCAGTTGTGGCCGCAAGACGTGGCGGCGCGCGCCATGGCGCGTTCGATGTGCGCCGAAATGCACGCCGGCTTTGGCGGCTTGCGCCAGGCGATGTCGATGAATATCCGCATGCATTTCCCGGGACGCGGTCGCAACGCGGCATCCCAGGCCGACGTCGGGCGCATCAGCGAAATCTGGGAAGAATGCTTGTCCCGTTTCGGCCACCATCAGTTCCTGTTCGGCGATTTCTCCATTGCCGATGCTTATTTCGCGCCCGTAGTGACGCGCTTTCGCACCTACGGCGTGTCGCTGGCGCCGGCCTTAAACGCGTATTGCGAGCGCGTGCTGGCCCATCCCGCCGTGGCAAGCTGGGTCAAGGCGGCGCTGGCGGAAACCGAAACGGCGCCCAAGCGTGACGTTTTGCCGGGCTAGGCGATGGAAACCTATGTGGTCGGCGGCGCCGTGCGCGACGAATTATTGGGTCTGGCCGTCAAGGACCACGATTACGTCGTCACCGGCGCCACGCCCGAGGAGATGGCGCGCCTCGGGTATCGCCCTGTCGGCAAAGACTTTCCCGTCTTTTTGCACCCGGTGACGCAGGAAGAATATGCGCTGGCCCGCACCGAGCGCAAGACCGCGCCCGGCTATCGCGGCTTCGTCTTCCATACGGCGCCCGATGTCACGCTGGAACAAGACTTGGTGCGGCGTGACCTCACCATCAACGCTATTGCCAAAGCGCAAGACGGCACCTTGTATGACCCGTATGGCGGGCGGCGCGACATCGAACAGCGGATTTTCCGCCACGTGTCGGGCGCCTTCCGTGAAGACCCGGTGCGCGTGCTGCGCTTGGCGCGCTTCGCGGCGCGCTTCACGGATTTTAGCGTGGCGCCGGAAACCATGGCATTGATGCGGCAGATGGTGGCCGAGGGCGAGATCGATGCCCTGGTGCCGGAACGGGTCTGGCAGGAATTGGCGCGCGGCCTGATGGAGGCGCGCCCGTCGCGCATGTTGGGCGTGCTGCGCGAATGCGGCGCTCTCTCGCGCCTCGTGCCCGAATTAGACGCCGTGTGGGGCGCCGCGCCGCCCGCCCGCCAAGCGGACGGCGGCCGCCACCTGTTGGCGGCGATCGATTACGCGGCCGCCCGCGCTGTCGAACTGCCGGTTCGCTTCGCCTGTTTGATGGCCGCCCTTGGCAACGCTCCCTGCGGGCCCGCGCCAGAATTGATCTTGCGCCTGTGCACGCGCCTCAAGGTGCCCAACGACTGCCGCGACTTGGCCGTCATGACGGCGCGCGAACAGGACCACATCAGGCGCGCGCCGAGCCTGTGCCCGGATGCCGTCGTCGCGCTCTTTGAGCGCTGCGATGCCTTCCGCAAGCGCCAACGGTTCCAGCATTTGTTGCAAGCTTGCGAATGCGATTTCCGCGCCCCCGCCACCGATGGCAGGGGCGACCAGCCCTTCCCTCAACGTGCCTTGTTGCAAGCCGAGCTGGCCGCCGCGTGCGCCGTTGACGCGGGCGCCATTGCGCAAGCTCAAGGCGCGGATCGGCAAAAAATCCCGCAGGCGATCCACCGCGCCCGGGCCGCTGCGGTCGGCGCCGTTTCTGGCGCTGCCGGCGCCGGCCACGGCTTGTGAGAAAGCCGAAGCGGCGCCCGCGTTTGTATCGTACAATGGGTTCGATGCTGCACTGCACAATCTGCCGCCGGAATCAGGAGCCAATGTGAATTTATCGAACTTGTTTCAACATCCTTGGATGCGCTGGATGAGCCCTGCGGGCGCGCCCGGCAACCGGCCAAGCGTGCTGGTCAAGGAGTTGCATGAACGCGACCGCCGCCGCATGCAAAAGCACTTCATTGCTCTCGAAGATAGCGACCGCTTGCTCCGCTTTGGCACCGTATTGCCCGACAGCCAGGTTGCAGCTTATGTCGACAGGATCGATTTCGCCCGCGACACGGTGTATGGCGTGTACAACCAATTGTTTAAGCTAGTCGCCGTCGGTCATCTGGCGTTTGCGCCTAAGGAGGCAACGCCGGAAAAAAACGGCGTCACCACCAAGGACCAGGTCGCCGAATTTGGCGTTTCCGTGGCGCGCCCCGTGCGCGGCACGGGCATCGGCTCCAAGTTGTTTGAGCGCGCCGCCATCCATTGCCGCAATAACGACGTCGATACCTTGTATATGCATTGCCTCTCGTCTAACCAGACCATGATGCATATCGCCAAAAAGGCGGGCATGGAAATCCAGCGCGATTATGGCGAAGCCGACGCCTACCTGAAGCTGCTGCCGCCGAACCCGACTAGCATGCTGCAAGAGGCGTATGAAGAGCAGGTCGCCGCCATCGATTACACGATTAAAGCCAATACCCGCGCCGCCGTGAAGTGGCTGGGCCGCCTGCCCGGGCGCAAGTAAAGAGCAGCGCCAAACTGGGCAGCGCGCTCCTTCAAACCAGCGGCAGGGCCGTGGTGTCCTTGATGCGCTGAAGGGCGAAACTCGACTTCACGTCGAGCACCGCCGGGTGGCGCAGCAGTGTTGCCATCATGAAACGCGAAAAATGCTCCATGTCCGCCACGTGCACGCGCAATAAATAATCCATCTCGCCCGTCATCGCATAGCAGGCCACCACTTCCGGCCAGTGCTCGACCGCGCTCGCAAAGTCGGCCCGCGGCGAAGCCCCCAAAGCGGCTCCGATGCCATGCTTTTCCAGGCGTACGTTGACGTAGGCGAGCAGCCCGAGGCCGATCTTTTCTGGCGCCAGCAGCGCCACGTATTGACGGATCACGCCCGCGTCTTCCAAGCGCTTGATGCGGCGCAGGCAAGGCGACGGCGACAGGCTGACCTGCTCGGCCACGTCTTGATTGGACAGGCGCCCATTCGTTTGCAGCACGGCGAGAATCCTGAGGTCGGTTTTATCTAGCGCAATCTTGTTCACATCACCTTAAAATCTTCAACTAAGGGCAATATTATTGCGCAAATCGTCATCGCATGGCAATAGTTTGCAATTTAATGCCTCGCTGGCGGAGCTATACTGTGGCCTAATCACAGGAGGATTCGCGATGAAATTTCAGCCTTGGGACAACCCGATGGGGACCGACGGCTTCGAGTTCGTCGAGTACGCGGCGGCCGATCCGAAAGCACTGGGCGCCCTCTTCGAGCGCATGGGCTTTACGGCGATCGCGCGCCACCGGCATAAGGACGTGACTCTTTACCGCCAGGGAGAGATCAATTTCATCATCAACGCCGAGCAAGATTCGTTCGCGCAGCGCTTCGCGCGCCAGCACGGTCAGTGCGTGTGCGCGATCGCGATCCGCGTCGACGACGCCGCCGTCGCTTACCGGCGCGCGCTGGAGCTGGGGGCCTGGGGTTTCGACAACAAGAACGGCCCCATGGAATTGAACATCCCCGCCATCAAAGGGGTGGGTGACTCGCTGATTTATTTTGTCGACCGCTGGCGCGGCAAGGGCGTGGGCAAGGCGGGCGGCCCAGTGCCGGGCGCGATCGGCGATATCAGCATTTACGACGTCGATTTCGGCGCCATCCCGGGCGCGGCGCAAAATCCGGTCGGCCACGGTTTGACCTATATCGACCACCTGACCCACAATGTCTATCGTGGCCGCATGAAGGAATGGGCCGAGTTTTATCAGACCTTGTTCAATTTCCGTGAAATGCGTTACTTCGACATCGAAGGCAAGCTGACCGGCCTGAAGTCGAAAGCGATGACTTCGCCTTGCGGAAAAATTCGTATCCCGATCAACGAATCGTCCGATGACCAATCGCAAATCGCCGAATACTTGGACCAGTACCATGGCGAAGGCATCCAGCACATCGCGCTCGGCAGCGCCGATATTTACCGCTCGGTTCAGCTCATGCGCGGCGCCGGCGTCGTCTTCCAGGACACCATCGAAACGTATTACGACCTGGTCAGCCGGCGTCTGCCGGGCCATGGCGAGAATCTGGACGAATTGCGCCGCCTGCGCATCTTGATCGACGGCCACAGCGCACCTGGCGAACGCGAGCTGCTGCTGCAGATTTTCACGCAGAGCGTGATTGGGCCGATCTTCTTCGAGATCATCGAGCGCAAGGGCGACCAGGGCTTTGGCGAAGGCAATTTTCGGGCGCTGTTCGAGTCGATCGAACTCGACCAGATCAGGCGCGGCGTGCTAAAAGAACCGAAGCTAGCTCCGTAAGCAGGCGACGGGCTTGATTTGCGCGCGTGCATGGCGTATTCGAGTTGACGGCTCGGCGCCAAGAGCGGCGATGCCCTGTGCTACCCTGGCAGGACAAAGGTTTTACGCGCTGGCGCCCAAAAGGTTGGCCAGAGGACGTAGGCAAGGCTGACCCGGCCTTGCTTGCAAACTAAAATATAAATGGAGACACCATGGATGCACCTGTAAAAGATGGGGCGCTTGACAGCGGGCCGGCGCGCGCCATTTCCCTCGACGACAAGTACACGCTCCAGAGCGGACGCGTCTTTATCACGGGCACCCAGGCCCTGATCCGCTTGCCGATGATGCAGCGCGAGCGCGACTTGAAAGCGGGCTTGAACACGGCCGGCTACATCACCGGCTACCGCGGCTCGCCCGTGACCAGCGTCGACATGACCGCGCTTAAGGCCAAACGCCACCTCGATTCGCACCATATCAAATTTCAACCCGGCTTAAACGAGGATCTGGCCGCCACCGCCGTCTGGGGCACCCAGCAAACCAAGCTGTTCAAGGGCGCCAAGTACGACGGCGTGTTTGCAATGTGGTACGGCAAGGGACCCGGCGTCGACCGCTGCGGCGACGTCTTCAAGCACGCCAACCATGCCGGCAGCGCAAAGCACGGCGGCGTGCTGGTGCTGGCCGGCGACGACCACGCCGCGAAATCGTCGTCGACGGCCCATCAGAGCGACCATATCCTGAGCGCGAGCGGGATCCCCGTGTTGTATCCGGCCTCGGTCCAGGAATATATCGACTACGGTCTGCATGCCTGGGCCATGAGCCGCTACACCGGCCTGTGGGTGGCCATGAAGTGCGTCACCGACATCATCGAATCGGGCGCCGTCATCGACGTCGATCCGGAGCGCGTGCAGATCGTGCTGCCGGACGACTTCGAGCTGCCGGAAGGGGGCTTGAACATCCGCTGGCCCGATAGCGTGCTCGACATGGAAGCGCGCATGACCAGCCACAAATGGTACGCCGCGCTCGCTTACGCGCGCGCCAATAAGCTCAACCAGATCATCTGGGACAGCCCGCACGCACGGATTGGCATCATTACCGCCGGCAAGGCGTACCTCGACACGCGCCAAGCCTTGGCCGACCTCGGCATCGACGAGCAAACGGCGGCCGAGCTTGGCATCCGCCTGTATAAGATCGGCATGACCTGGCCGCTCGAAGCGGACGGCGTGCATCACTTCGCCCAAGGCTTAGACGAGATCCTCGTGGTCGAGGAGAAGCGCCAGATTCTCGAGTACGCGCTCAAGGAAGAGCTGTACAGCATGAAGGACGGCGAACGTCCGCGCGTGGTCGGCAAATTCGACGACACCGGCGAATGGAACAACGCGCACCGCACTGGCCACGGCGACTGGCTGTTGCCGGCGACGTACGAGCTAAATCCTGCTTTAATCGCGCGCGCGATTGCCAGTCGCATCGCGCGCTACTGCGCCGGCCACCCGGCCGAGCAGCGCGTCCAGCAGCGCATCGCTTTCCTGGAGGCGAAAGAGCGCGTGCTGCAAGGGGTGAGCGCCGCGCCTAATTGGGACACGGATCGCACGCCCTACTTTTGCTCGGGTTGCCCGCACAACACCTCCACCAAGTTGCCCGAAGGCAGCCGCGCGCTGGCCGGTATCGGCTGCCACTACATGGCGCTGTGGATGGACCGGGCCACTTCGACCTTCACCCACATGGGCGCCGAAGGCGTGACCTGGGTCGGCCAGGCCCCGTTTACCGACGAGAAGCACGTGTTCGCGAACTTAGGCGACGGCACCTACTTCCACTCCGGTATCCTGGCCATCCGCGCGGCCGTGTCGGCCAAGGTCAACATCACCTACAAGATCTTGTTCAACGATGCCGTCGCGATGACGGGCGGCCAACCCTTCGACGGCCCGCTCTCGCCGGCCATCATTTCGCGCCAGATCGCGGCCGAAGGGGTGGCTCCGATCATCGTCGTCACCGACGAGCCAGAAAAATACCCGGCCAATACCGACTGGGCGCCGGGCGTGACGGTGCGCCACCGCAGCGAGCTCGACGCCGTGCAGCGGGAACTGCGCGAGCAGCCGGGCGTGTCCGCCATGATCTACGACCAGACCTGCGCCTCCGAGAAGCGGCGCCGCCGCAAACGCAACGAATATCCCGACCCCGCCAAACGCGCCGTCATCAACGACGCCGTGTGCGAAGGCTGTGGCGACTGCAGCGTGCAGTCGAACTGCCTGTCGGTCGAACCGCTTGAAACGGATTTGGGCCGCAAGCGCCAGATCAACCAGTCCTCGTGCAACAAGGACTTCTCCTGCGTCACCGGCTTTTGCCCGAGTTTCGTGACGGTGGAAGGGGGCGCGCTGAAAAAGCCGCCCCAGGCCGCCACCAAGAAGGCTGCAATGGAGACGCTGGAGACGCTGCCGACGCCGCCGATGCCGAGTACCGCCACCCCATTTTGCATCCTCGTGACGGGCATCGGCGGCACCGGCGTCGTCACGGTGGGGCAAATTTTGGCGATGGCCGCGCATATCGAGGGCAAGGGCGCGTCCGTGCTCGACATGAGCGGCCTGGCGCAAAAAGGCGGCCCCGTGATGTCGCACGTGCGCCTCGCCGACCGGCAACAAGATATCCATTCGACGCGCGTGGGCACCGGCGCGGCCGACCTCGTGATCGGCTGCGACCTGATCGTCACCGCCAGCCGCGACGCCCTCTCGCGCATGGGCGAAGGGCGCACCTTTGCCGCCATCAATTCGACCGCTGCGGCGACCGCCGCCTTCGTCAAGAATCCCGACTGGCAGTTCCCGGACCGGCAGTCGCGCGCGGAAATCGTTAAGGCTTGCGGCGCCGACCAGGTCGATTTTGTCGACGCCGGCCAAGTCGCCAGCGCTCTGATGGGCGACGCGATCGCCACCAATATGTTCATGCTCGGCTATGCCTGGCAAAAAGGCCGCGTGCCCCTTCGCGAAGCGTCCATCATGCAGGCCATCGAATTGAATAATATTTCGGTCGCCTTCAACCAGAGCGCCTTCACTTGGGGGCGCGCCGGCGCGCACGATCTGGCAGCGCTCATCAAGATGACGACGCCGGCCAAGGTGATCGAATTTACGCGCATGCCGACCTTGGACGATATTCTCGGCAAGCGCATACCATTGCTGACGGCCTACCAGAACGCTGCTTATGCCCGGCAATACGCGGCATTTGTCGAGCAGGTTCGCGCCGCAGAAATGAAGTTGGGCAATAAAAATCTCCGCCTGACGGAAGCGGTCGCCCGTTATTTCTACAAACTGATGGCCTACAAGGACGAGTATGAAGTGGCGCGCCTGTACAGCGACGGCACCTTCGCCGAGAAGCTAGCCGGCATGTTCGAAGGGGACTTCAAGGTCAAGTTCCACCTGGCCCCGCCCATGCTCGCCAAGCGCGATGCCAAGGGCCATCTGATCAAACAGGAATTCGGCCCATGGATGATGAAGGCGTTCGCCGCGCTGGCGAAACTGAAAGGCGTGCGCGGCAGCGTGTTCGACGTCTTCGGCTATAGCGCCGAGCGCAAGACGGAACGGGCCCTGATCGGTCAATATCGAGACACGGTGGGCGCTTTGTTGCCCCGTCTGTCCAACGACAACTTGGCGCACGCCGTGGCCATTGCCAGCATCCCTGAACACATCCGCGGCTACGGCCATGTCAAGGCTCTGCAATTGCAGGCGGCCAAGGAAAGGGAAGCGGGCTTGATCGCCGCCTTCAATTGCGCGCCGGCACCCGAAGGCAGCGCTCCCCGCGCGGCCCGGGTTTAAGCGAAGAGGAGGCGCGTCTGGCGCCCGCCAAGCCTTAGGATCTTGGCCCAACGCCGGGTGCGTGCTGCTTTCATTGCACCTGCAGGCGAATGGTGCCGGGCCCACCGCTTGGCGCCGCACACGGCTCGTCGTCGAACGCGATGTCGCCCAGGGGGCGCGCCAGCCCGTCCGCCTTCAGGTCGGCAAAGCCGAAGCCGTTGCGGTCCAGCAGATGCGAGGGAACCACGTTCGCTAGCGCCGAGAAGATGCTCTCTACGCGCCCGGGAAATTTCTTTTCCCATTCCCGCATCAAAGCCTTGATCTGCTGGCGCTGTAAATTTTCTTGCGAGCCGCACAAGTCGCACGGGATGATGGGGAAACATTTGAGCTCGCCGTAGCGCTTGCAGTCGGCTTCCTTCACGTACGCCATGGGCCGGATCACGATATGTTTGCCGTCGTCTGACTGCAGCTTGGGTGGCATGGCTTTGAGCTTGCCGCCGAAGAACATATTCAGAAAGAAGGTTTCCATGATGTCATCCCGATGGTGGCCCAGCGCGATCTTGGTTGCGCCCAGCTCATCGGCCACGCGGTACAAGATGCCGCGCCGCAGGCGCGAGCACAAGGAACACGTGGTCTTGCCTTCTGGAATCAGGCGCTTGACGATGCTGTAGGTGTCCTGGTTTTCGATGTGGAACGCCACCCCCAGCTGCGACAGGTAGGTCGGCAAGATATGGGCTGGGAAGTGGGGCTGCTTCTGATCCAAGTTGACGGCGACGATGTCAAAGTGGATGGGCGCGCGCGCGCGCAGCGTCATCAATATATCTAGCAGCGCATAACTATCCTTTCCGCCCGACAGGCAGACCATGACTTTGTCGCCTTCCTCAATCATCTTGAAGTCGCCAATGGCTTGCCCGACCAAGCGGCAAAGTCGCTTGTGCAGCTTGTTGTTTTCCAGCATGGTTTTCTCGGACGATCTGGCGCCGTTTTGGGCCAGCGTGGCGCCGCTCACACCGTGCCCTTGATGTGAAACACTTCCACGCCGACGCCCTCGCAATCCGGATACACGTCCGGTTTCATGGTCGATACCCGTACCGCGCGCACGCGCGGATGGGCGAGCATGGCGGCGGCGACATCGTCGCACAGACTCTCTTGCAGTTGGACGTGACCGCGCGCCATGCGCTTCGCTATGCTCTCGCGCATGAAGTCGTAATCGACCACTTCGGCCAAGTTGTCCTCCTTCGGCGTCGATAGCGCCAGCGGGATATACAAGTCGACATTGATCAAGACGCGCTGTTCACCCCGTTTTTCAAAGTCGTGCACGCCAATATTGATCAGTACTTCATAGTTGCGCAGGAACAGGCGGCGGCAATCGCATAGTCGAGGATGAGACAGGGCGGACAACATAGTTTCTAACCTTTGTGGGAAAACGGTTTATAGGGCGATGAACATCACATCGCGTTGCAGCGGGATCAGGTGCTGGCCGCCGTCAACGAGCAGCGTGGTGCCGGTCATCGCGCGCGCCCTAGCGACGAAACAGACGCTGTCGGCCACGTCTTCAGGCGTGCTCGAGCGCCCTAGCGGCGTGGCTTGATGGGCCGCGCCGAAGCCGGTCTCGCTTTGCGGCCCCGATACCAAGGTGATGCCGGGCGCGACGCCAACCACGCGCACGGTCGGCGCCAGTGCCTGCGCCAGCAGCGTCGTTGCCGTGTGCAGTGCCGCCTTGGATAATGTGTAGGATAAAAAATCAGGATTCAGATTGTACAGTTTCTGGTCCAGCAGGTTGATCACGACCGCCAGCTGACCGGCCGCGGTGGCCGCGTGCAGGGCTTGCGCGAGCAAAATCGGCGCGGCCAAGTTGGCGTGCATATGGGCGTCGAGCTGGGCCACGGTAAAGTCGGGCGCGCTATCGTAATCGAAGAGCGACGCGTTGTTGACCACACAAGAGACCGCCCCCACGGCGGCGCTGGCGCGCGCCAGCAGTTGCTTGACCGCCCCTTCGTCGGCCAAGTCGCATTGCAGCGCAGCGGCGCGGCGGCCCAGGGCTTCGATTTCGGCCACCACCGCCAGCGCCTCGCTTTCCGAGTCGCGGAAATGGACCGCGATGTCCCAGCCGTCGCGCGCCAGTGCGAGCGCGATGGCGCGCCCGATGCGGCGCGCCGCGCCGGTCACCAAGGCCACCTTGGCCATGTTCTTGTCCTGCGTTACGGTCGGCTGGTTCATCAAGTTTTTTATGTTGAGGTTGACGCAAATTCGCTCGCGGCGCGCCGATTCGCTACAATGCGTGAATGTCCCTTCCCGCACCCACTGACGACGCGCTACGCGCCTCCCAAGCCCTGCAACGCCTGATCGTCCTTGAAATCGAGCGCTCGGGCCCGCTGCCATTCGCCCGTTTCATGGAACTGGCCCTGTATGCCCCCGACTTCGGCTATTACAGCGGGGGGGCCGAAAAATTGGGCCGGGACGGCGATTTTACAACCGCGCCCGAGATCACGTCTTTGTTTGGCGCCGCACTGGCTCGGGTAGCTAGCGCTATTATGGCCCAAAGCGCGCCGCAAATTCTCGAATTTGGCGCCGGCACCGGCAAACTGGCGCGCGATATCCTGACCGAGCTGGCCGGCGCCGGGGTCGAGGTGGAGCGCTACGCCATCGTCGAACTGTCTGGCGAGTTGCGTGCCCGCCAGGAACAGGCGCTGGCCGGTTTCCCGCAAGTGGTCTGGCTTGACGATTTCCCGCCGTCCTTCGAAGGCGCCGTGATCGCTAACGAAGTGCTAGACGCAATGCCGGTCAATCTGGTCGCCAAAAAGCCCGAGGGCTGGTCCGAGCTGCAAGTTTGCATCTTGGACGGCGCCTTCGCGTTTCAGGCCGCGCCCGCCAGCGCGCCATTGCTAGCGCAAATTACGCGCCAGATTCCCGACGCCGCCAGCCTGCCCCCCGGATACGTGACCGAGGTCCACGCCATGGCCTGCGGTTTCATGGCGTCGCTCGCGCGCATGCTCGGTGCGGGCAAGGCGGGCGCCGCCGTCTTGATCGACTATGGCTTTCCCGCCCACGAATATTATCTGGACCAGCGCGCCAACGGCACCTTGATGTGCCACTATCGCCACCGTGCGCATGCGGACCCGTTTTTTCTGCCGGGCCTGCAAGACATCACGGCCCACGTCGATTTCACGGCAATGGCCCTGGCGGCGCAAGACGGCGGCCTCGATGTGCTAAATTATGCGAGCCAGGCCGCCTTCCTGATCGGCGCCGGGATCGACCAGCTGCTGCTGCGCACGGATCCGTCGGACCCCGCCGCCTATTTGCCGCAGGCGGGCGCGTTGCATAAGCTGCTGTCTCCGGCCGAGATGGGCGAGTTGTTTAAAGTCCTGGTGGTGGGGCACGGGGTGGAATTGGCGCGGCCACTACTGGCCGGCGACCGCCGCCACCGCCTGTGATCGGCTAACGCCCGTTGCGCCGAGATCTGATCGGCTAGGATGACCGATTCTGTGAGCGTCGATGGCGGCGAGTGGAAAACCAAACGATGGGAAAGCTGCATACACACTACGACAACTTGAAGGTGGCGCGCATGGCGCCGCAGGAAGTTATACGTGCAGCGTATAAGGCGCTTAGCCAGAAATATCACCCCGACAAGAATCCAGGCGATGAAAAGGCGGCCCGCATCATGGCGATCCTTAACAGCGCCTACGGCAACTTGGCTGATCCCCAGCGCCGCCGCGAACACGACGAATGGATCGCGGCCGAAGAGTGGGAAATCGACTGGCTTGAAAGCACCCGGCAAGAGGAGGAGCGCCAGCGCCACGACCCGGCCCTCAGACGCCCGGAGCCGGAGTCGGCCGCGCACGCAAAGCGCCGCGGCTGGACGCGCGGGGCCGCTCTGGCTGTCTGCCTCGCCGTCGGCTGGCTCGGCGGCGTCTTGACGCCAGCGAGCTTTAGCGGCTGGCCAAGCTGGGACGGCAGGCACGAACTCTTGGCCTCTTCCGGCGACAGCGCCGACGCGCCAGCAGCCGAGCCGAGAGGCAATGTGATCGACAGTGGCGTGCCGAGCCGGCCCGCGGCGCCGCCAGCGCCGGCGCCGGCGCTGGCGGTGCGCGCCTATTCCCAGCTGCCGGTGACGGCCGCCGCCGACTGCCAGGGCGGGGCGCCCTCCCTGTTCGCACCCAACGGCCGAGCGTGGCCGCCAGCGTCGGGCTATGTTGAAGGGTTCCGCGTCGACAACAAGGGCCCGGACATGCAGGTGGAGTTCGACAACGGCAACGATGGCTCGGACGTATTCGTCAAGGTGTACGACTTGAAACGCCGTGTCAACGTGCGCCACCTGTTCGTGCGGGCGCACGACAAGCTGACGATTGGTCAGTTAGCGCTGGGCGCGTATGAAGTGCGCTATCAAGCTGTCGGCCCTGCCGGCTGTGGCAGCCAAAAGGACCACTGAGCGCCACGTTAAGCGCTGCCGCCCAGTTTGCACTAGCTCAATTCGCCGCTGGCCATGAGCCGATGAGCGAATGGCGTGAAGGTCGGGGCGTGAAGGTCGGCCGATTGGCGCCGCGCCCGCCCGCTGCCGCAAGGGCGCTCCCGATGGAGCGCCGGCAATTTTTTGCGGCTGCTTCACAGTCGGCCAGTGGCGCTAGCGCACCCCTCGATGCCATGGGCCCGCCTTGACGTGAAAGGAATTTAACTATTTTATCGGCGCGCCGTAATATACTCATGCGTCATGAGTCATGAGGCCGGCATGGGGCAATGGCCGCGCTCGGCTAATGGGAGGGGATTTTTCAGGAACCAAGAAGCCGGGCCCGTGGGGTGGCTTGAAACAGGTTCGCTGTGATGATCCATCGCTTCGATAACGTGTAGGCGCAGCCAGTTCTCTAGCCGCGGCCGGGCCAGCGGGCAGCCTCGGCCACGGGATTGACCAAAGGCCAGGGCAACATAAGATATTTTGCGCTCGCGCATGGGGGACCATTCATGCCAGCTAGAAAGTGGAAAAATTATTCCCGGATTCGGACCCGCCGTGGAACGTAGGACTTTGATGGTGCTGTTGACGCAACGAAAGGCAATACCCATGCAAGCACAGGCAAAAGAGGCAAAGGCGGCGGTTGCTGCCCATCCCTTTCCCCCTTCTCTACGGGACGGTATGTTTCGGGGCACGCCATGATGAAGGAACTAGAGGGTCTGAGTGCCTTGATCATCGAGCCGCAGACGGGGATGCGGGCCAGTTTGCACAATATGCTCAATTTGTGCGGCGTCGCCAACATCGATGACGCGCCCGGCTCCGCCCAAGCCATCCGCTTTGTCAGCCTGAAGCAGTATGACTTGATTTTGTGCGAATACGATCTCGACGGCGGCCAGGACGGCCAGCAGTTGCTGGAAGACCTACGCCATCACCAGCTGATCAACGCGGCCACCATGTTCTTCATGGTGACGGGCGAAGGCAACTTGGAGCGGGTGGTCAGCGCGGCCGAATTGGCACCCACCGACTACATACTAAAGCCGTTCGCGGCCGACCGCTTGCTCGAGCGCATCGGGCGCGCGCTGGCCCGCCGCAACGTGTTTGTGCCGGTCTACCAACTGATGGAAATGGGCAGTGAGCGCGACGCGATCGCAGCTTGCGTAGAAGGGGCGACCAACTATCCCCGTTATGCCCCCGATTTCATGCGCTTGCGGGCCGAGCTGCACGTCATGCTGGGCGAGCCTGCCGAAGCCGAGCCGATCTACGCCGCACTCTTCGAGAGCAAGGGTATCGCCTGGGCCCGGCTGGGACAGGCCAAGACCCTGTTCATGCGCGAGCGCTTTGAAGAGGCCGTGGAGATGCTGGAAAAGTTGGTCGAGAGCAGCCCGCGTTTCCTTGATGCCTATGACTGGCTGGCCAAGACCTTGGCCGCGATGGGCCAGACGGCGCGCGCGCAAGGCGTGCTAAGCGATGCCGTCACGGTGTCGCCGCACGCGGTGCGGCGCCTGCGAAAACTGGGCGACATGGCGATGGACGCCGGTGACATCGGGGCCGCCGAAAAGGCGCTGAAACTGGTCGTTAGCAAGGCCAAATACTCGGAGTTCAGAGACCCGGAAGATCATGCCAAGCTGGTCCGCACTCTGGTGCGCAAGGGCGACCCGGTGCAGGCAGCGGCCGTGATCCGCGACCTTGACCGTTCCATGGCGGGCCAGACCAACACCGGCCTATGCAGCGCCATATCGTCGGCCATGGTGCACGAATACACGGGCAATGGCGTGCGCCTGAAGGAGTCGCTCGACGCGGCGCTGACGGCCTGCCGCGACAGCGTCGGCCTGTCGAACGACATGAAGATGGAACTGGCGCGCAATTGCCTGGGCAATGGCAAGGAAGAGGGGGCCTTGGCCGTCATGCGCGACGTCATGCGCAACGCGCCCAATACGGCCACGATGGCCAAGGCCATGGACGTATTCGAAAAGGCAGGGCGCAACGACTTGGCGCTGCCACTGGTGCAAGAGAGCAGCAAGGAAGTGGC
Source organism: Janthinobacterium sp. (assembly GCA_003133225.1). GTDB lineage: Bacteria > Pseudomonadota > Gammaproteobacteria > Burkholderiales > Burkholderiaceae_D > Janthinobacterium. Next base: position 2,533 of record PKWL01000141.1, on the reverse strand, counting down.
CGACATGGTCGCCGCCGGTGCGGCCCGGGCCAAGGCCGGCGACTTCCGCGGCGCCGTAGACTTGATGACGGAAGCGGCGGCCAAGCTGCCCGACAACCCGCACGTGGTGTTCAACGGCGCCGTCGCGGCCCTGAAATGCCTGGAAAACATGGGCTGGGACGAGCGCCTCGGCCATTATGCCTTGAGCTTGATCGCCAGCGTGCGCCGCCTCGACCCTACCAATGCTAAACTGCCGGCGCTGTCCGGCTTGCACCAGCAGATATTAAAAAAATACAATATCAAGGCGGGTCGCTGATGGTGCGGCGCGCCGCCGACGGCGCCAGAACCGGATGGCGCCACACAAACGGGATTCCTTGATGCCGCTCACTTCAATACCGCCGCCTGCGAGCGAATCGCGCCCCGTGCGCGGCGCCCTTTTGCACAAATTGTGCGGCGAGGAGGGCTTGTTCGCGCTCGGTGTGTCGATCGCGCGCGTGGTGCAACTGGCGTCGTCTGACGATGCAGGGGCGCAAAGCCTAGCCTACTATGTGCTGTCGGACGCGGCCCTGACGCAAAAAATCTTGCGCCTGGCCAATACCACGATGTACCGCACGGCCGGGGGCACACCCGTGACTACGGTGTCGCGGGCCATTTATCTGCTCGGTTTTGACAATGTCAAGATGGCGGCGCTGGCGATGCTGCTGGTGGACACCTTGTCTAACAGCGAGCACGCGCACAGCGTCCGTTTGGAGCTGGAAGCCGCGCTTTGCGCCAGCCTGATCGGACGCGAAATGGGGCGCTTGGGTTCTTATCAAGGCGCCGAGGATGCCTCGATTTCCGCCTTGTTCAAGAACATCGGCGCCTTACTGATCGCCTCCCAGGAGCACGCGCGTTTTCGCGAGATCGGCGCCCTCGTGGCGGGCGGCAAACACAGTCAGAGCCAGGCTTCGCAAATGATCTTGGGCAGTAGCTACGACGCCTTGTCTTGCGCCGTACTGCAGGCATGGAAGATTCCGGACTTGATCGTGCGCTCCCTCAGTCCTCTAGGACCGGGGCCTCAAAAAGTCGCGATCAACCGCCAGGAATGGATCCGCCAAGTGGCCACCTTCAGTATCGAGGCGGCCAAACTGTTGGCGCGCCAGGGCGACTTGGCCGACAACGCCGGCACGGGCGAGCTGCACCAGCGTTTTGGCGCCGCCTTGAATATCGACCTCAACCAGATGGAGAAAATCGGCGCCACCGTGCAAGAGGAAATGAGGTGCTTGCTGCAAAGCATGAACCTGCCGCTGCAGCGCAGCATCGAGGACGACGACGCCGACGGCTTACCCGACGTGCTGCAATTGGCGAGCATGGATGGCGACGACGCCCATGTGCTTGGGGCTTATGCGAGCGGTAAGCCGGCCAATGCGCACGATCTGTTGCTAGCTGGGGTGCAAGAGGTAACCCAGATGCGGGCGGCCGGCCAGGGCAAGGTGAACGACTTGATCCTGGCGGTGCTGGAAACCCTGTATCGCAGCATGGGCTTCCGTTTTGCCACGGTCTGCCTGAAAGACGCCCAGCGCCGCCAATTCCGGGCCCGCCTGGCATTCGGCGAGAGACAGGCCGAACGCCAGGCCGGCTTCGCCTTTCCCCTGCATTCAGCTTATGCGAATCGCGACTTGTTCCATCTGGCCATGAGGAACGACGCTGACTTGATGATCGCCGATGCCCTCTCGCCCAAGATTTGCGACCTGCTGCCGCCCTGGCACCGCGCGTTGCTGCCCGACGCCCGCAGTTTCATCGTGTTGCCGTTGGTGGTGCAATCAGTACCGTTGGGCTTGTTTTATGCGGACCGGATTCATCCGGCGCCGGAAGGCGTGACAGCCGATGAAACGGCGCTGATCCGGGCCCTGAAGGGGCAGGTGCTGGTGGCGCTGACGCCCTAGGCAAGCAAGCTTTCCTGCCAATTATTGCGGGGAGGAAAACTTACACTTGCACAATCTTCATGGCTGCGGTTAAAATCACGCCCCGAAGCGTCCGTTGTTTCACTCCATAGGCAACAAGCGCAAATAGAGTTGACGGCACTATATTTATGCTTCATACTCTGCGGTTCCTCGCGGAGGGGTGGCCGAGTGGTTAAAGGCGGCAGACTGTAAATCTGCTCACTATGTGTACGCTGGTTCGAACCCAGCCCCCTCCACCAAATTGACATGGAATAGTAAGGCAGCTGATGTGGTTACTTTGCGGGTGTAGCTCAATGGTAGAGCAGAAGCCTTCCAAGCTTACGACGAGGGTTCGATTCCCTTCACCCGCTCCACTACTCCCATCAGATGCCCGGTATGCATCGTACCTAGTACAAGCCCTTGTAGCTCAGTGGTAGAGCACTCCCTTGGTAAGGGAGAGGCCACGTGTTCGATCCACGTCAAGGGCACCAGAATTCGCAGTAGCAGCTATTCGCAGTAAATGGTAACTAGCGGGAAAAACTGGCAAGGCACTAGCTAGTTCAACAGTCGGGCGTGTGCCTGGGCAATCTCATCAAATCGTTAGGAGTTCAAAATGGCAAAAGGCAAATTCG
>PKWL01000076.1 GCA_003133225.1 Janthinobacterium sp. | reverse complement strand
TCTTTGCCATAGCATCCTCCTAGAAAACGTAATGTCGGTTGGTTTAACGTCGCATCGATTTTCCGATCAGACCAGACACGCAAAAACCGGCATCGCCTATGAAATGTCGTTTGGCGCGCGCGATCGAAAGCTGCTTGGCGCCGCCTTGCACAAACATAGAGATGACGCGCCATCATGGCGCAGTTTTGGTCATCGGCTTAGAGTAGAAATACTCAACGCGCTTAGTGGTATACCGCACTTGACTGGCATCAACATCCGCGGCGCAGCAATAAGATGGCTTGTTTTAGCCACTATTTATCCGTGCGCCGTATCTTGTGTCGGGACCCAATGTGACGTAAATTGTGGGCCCAGGCTTTGCCACTTTGTCATATTTCCAATGCACATACCCGAATGTCGTCTCACGCACTCGCACCAATCCTGTCCCCGCAAGGTAACGGTGAAGCCACGGCAGAGCACGCGACGCGTGCTTGCGCTGATGTTGTTTCTCGCTCTGGGGGGAAGCGGCCGTGCGGAAGCGCTGCCCGCCGCCGCCAAGCAAATCTTGCCTCTTTATTCGGACGCCTCTGCTGGCAAACGCGCTGAAATTTTTGGTGACGGCTTGCGCTCGGGCATGAACCACCTTGCAAACGGCGTCATTCAAACGCCGCCGCCAGGAACATACCACGCATGGATGATTTGCGCTGGGCTCGCCTTGCTGGCCCAATTACTAACCATCGCCGGATTGATCGCCCAGTGGCGGCGCAAAATGGCGGCCGAAAAGCATGGGCTGGACCGTGCGGAGCACTACCGCGCTAAATGGGAGGCGGCGCTCGAACGCCAAAGTCAAATTGACGAAGGATGGGAACTTCTAACCGAGCTTCATCAACGTGCCGGGCACATGACGGAAGGACAAATTTGCGAGCGGGCCCTGCAGATCGCTATGAGGATGACAAAAAGCGAAACCGGTTACCTGCACCTGCTTTCCGATAGCGCCAGCGGCCAGTTGCCGCCGTCGGATGCGGCGACCGTCACCGACACCTTCAATCATAGTCTTCCTGATAACATCTACTATTTTCCCCTCGACGCCGGGAGGCGGTGGGCCGACGCTAGCAAGTCGCGCCGCCCTGTCATCCAAAACGAGGGGAACAATGGGCAAAACAGTGGCGCCGAGTCGCAGCTGAACATGGTTCACCATATGAGCGCGCCCGTGTTCGACGGCGACCGGGCGCGCCTGATCATGGGGGTGGGCGACAAGGACAGCGACTATCTCGCGCCAGACTTGCGACAGTTGCAACTGATCGCTAACGAAGCACATCAGATCGTCATGCGACGTCGCGCCTCGCATGACAGCGACGTGCGCTGGCGCTTTATTATCAATTTGTCGCCGGCAATGATCTGCCTCACAGACACAAGCAAGAGAGGGACTTGGTTCAATCAAGCCTGGCTCGACTTTACGGGCAAGAGCTTGGAGCAAGAATTGGGTCGAGGATGGACGGAGAGCATCCATGCGGACGAGCGCGAAGCTTGCCTGGCAAACTATACCCACCATTTCGATGCGCGCCGACCATTTACGATGGAATACCGCCTGCGCCAGCATGACGGTAAATACCGCTGGGTATTAAACAGCAACCAGCCGCAGTTTGACGAAAATGGCGCGTTTGAGGGCTATGTGGGCACCTGCCTTGACATCACAGAACGGCGGCAGGCGGCGTTGGAGAGGGAACTGATGCAGACCATTTTTATGCGCTCTCTCGACATGATGTGTATCGCCGGCGCCGATGGCTACTTCAAGAAAGTGAACCCGGCATTGGCCAAGGTGCTCGGCTACTCGGCAGAAGAACTGCTAGAGCGCCCCTTCATTGAGTTCGTCGTGTCCGAAGACCGGCTGACAACGCAAAAGCAACTGAAAAGGCAGTTACAAAGCGGCGTAATGCTCGCTTTCGAAAACAGCTACCTGTGCAAGGACGGAACAATCAAGCTGCTCGCGTGGCATGGTTTCGCGGACCAGGACCAACAACTCATCTATGCGACGGCGCGCGACATTTCTTTGCAGCGCGCGGGCGAGGAACAACTAAACAAGCTGTGGCTGGCGGTGGAGCAAACGTCCCATAGCATCGTCATCACCGACCTCGATGGCCGCATCGAGTATGTCAACCGGGCCTTTAGCGACATCAGCGGCTATCCGGCAGGCGAAGTGATTGGACAAAATCCCAACTTGCTTTTCTCGGGTTTGACGCCCGTCGCCACCTACGCTCAAATGTGGAGCACTCTGCGCCAAGGTGACATCTGGCAAGGCGAATTTTACAACCGGAGCAAGAGCGGGGAGCTCTACATCGAATCCGCACGCATTTCACCCGTGCGCCAGCCCGATGGCCGGATCACACACTATCTGGCCATCAAGGAAGATATCACGGAAAAAAAGCGCACTGCGGATGCGATTCATGAATCGAAGGTGCTACTGCAACGCGTGATCGATTCGACTCCGGACTGGATTCACGTCAAGGATCGCCAACACTGCTTCATGCTCGTCAATCAAAGCTTTGCCAGCGCCTTCAACCAAGCTCCAGAGGACATGGTCGGGCGCAAGGACACAGACTTCATGCCCCTTGAGTTGTGCATAGGCGTTCCGGATAAGGGACTACAAGGCCTTCACAACGACGACGACCGGGTTTTCAATGGCCAGCCGATTCATGATCCTTGCGACAAGATTGTCTTTGAAAACGGTGAAATCCGGGTTTTTGACACATTCAAGGGCCCGCTGCGCGACTCGTCGCAAAAAATCCATGGAATTCTCTGCTACCGCCGCGATGTTACCGAGCGCTTCAATATCGAGCAAGAGCAACAGGGTCTCGAAATGCGTTTGCGCCAGGCCCAGAAAATGGAACTTATCGGTCACTTGACGGGTGGCATCGCCCACGATTTTAATAACATATTGGCAGCAATTTTAGGTTATGCGGAACTGATCCAAATGTCGGCGGACATCAAGCCGCCCCTTTATCAATATCTCCAGGAAATCTTGCAAGCGGGAATCCGCGCCAAGGAATTGGTGGCGCAACTGCTCACCTTCAGCCACAGAAACGAGGTAGTGACGGAAGCGATCATGGTCATGCCGATCGTGCAGGAAGTGGCCAAATTGTTGCGCTCGACTATGCCGACATCGATTTCGATCAAGGCCGAGATGGCAATGGGTTTGCCGGAAGTGCTGATCAGCCCCGTCCAATTGCATCAGATTTTGATGAACCTTGGCATCAATGCCCGTGATGCCATCGTCGGAGCCGGCACCATCGAAATCAAGGTGGCGCCAGTATGTCTGGATGAATGCAAAAATTGCGCCTCATGCCATCACGATTTTGGCGGCGACTACTTGATGATTTCTGTGCGTGACACGGGATCGGGAATTCCGACGCAAAACCTGCTTAATATTTTCGACCCGTTTTTCACCACCAAACAGGTGGGACGGGGAAGTGGCTTGGGCTTATCGGTACTGCACGGCATCGTCCACTCTGCCAACGGCCATATCGCCGTCCTTACCGCACTGGGCAAGGAAACGGAATTTCGTATTTATCTGCCGGCCCAATCGCAGGAGGCGACGCATGCGGCCCGCGATGTGCGCCCCGATATCGTTAGCGTTCAAGTGCGCGGCAGCGTGATGGTAGTCGATGATGAAGCGAGCATCGTCCGCTTCATCACGGCGCTACTGGAAAATTTAGGCTGCAAGGTCACGGGCTTGACCAGCGCTGCAGACGCCTTGCGACTGTTCCAAGATGACCCGTATTGCGTCGACTTGGTGATCACTGATCAAACCATGCCGGAAATTACCGGCGCCGAGCTTGCCCGGGCCATGCTGGCACGCCGCCCCGAGCTCCCGATCATTATGAGCACCGGGTACAGCAATGCAATCAACGAGGACACGGCCCGCAAAATCGGCATCCGCCGCTTTCTTGTCAAACCGGTGCCGGCAAAGGTTCTTGCCGATATTGTTGCGGAATACCTTGCCGAACTGCCGGCAAGGCAGCCTTGAAGGCTGCGGGCGTCAACGGGAAGCGGTGAACCAAGCGACGCTGCACCTTCCATGCCCCCACGATTTTCGCGTGCGCTTGTGCCGGGTTGGCGGATTAGCCCATGTCTAATAATGGCGCAAATGCAACTTAAATTCGTGGGTGCGCCCCCCATCATCCACGCCGCATTTGCGGCAAATCAAAGATATTCTGTTCAGCAGCGACCAAACAACGCACGGCATAGTATTGTTCTATGCCCCTTCCATCCTGGTAAATTGTTCATTAACGTGGATGCCAACAGCCAAATCGTGAAAACGTCCTATTTTGAAAACGTCGAATGCTACTGCAATGAATTATTTCTCGCTCAGAATCGATGGCTCGGATCTGCATCAAAAAATAACTCTTGAGCAAGTTTATGCGGCATTGCGCGAAGAATTTCTTAATCGGTCAAGTCAAAGCGACATGGTTGTCATGCTCACCAATGGCGCCGGCTTTCGGCATGTGGAGCATCTGACCACAACAAGCTTATGTGCAATCCTAAAAACATTTGATGCGATGAAGCGCTTTTTTTGCCATGCTTCTCATGGGCGCCTGCTGATCTTCTGCCGCAACCAAAGCGAACCTGTTTTGGCATTTCCACCTTTATCTGGTCCATGCAAAGACCAGAGCTGCTCGTTACTTAGGTCGGTAAGTCTCCACGAGACTCGAATTAGCGGCGGCGCAAGGCGTGAGTCAATTTTCTGCCAGCCCGAGCCTTAAGCGCCCCATTCAGGTTCCAAGGCGGCCTATTTCGAGCTGCATGTTGCAAATCCGGTCCATTGGCGAAACGCCAAGCGGCAAGGATGCGCCCCCCATTCGGGCTTGTCGATGGCCAGCCGCGCCCGCCACGCCGCCGCTTTCGCTACGAGAGAACTGATGGTAGGCAGCGGCAGGAAGCGCCAGGCCCAGTTTAAAAGCCAGGCGCCACATTGATTCCTCAGCCGACAACAGGGACGCGCGCTTTATTTTTCGAGAACATAGGTGCCGGGTGCATGGCACAGGGTCGGGTAGTTAGACCGGCCAACCTTGGGCGCGCTTTTTAGGGCGCCGCAGTGGGCGTGGAGCCATGTTGTCCAATCACCCCACCAAGATCCAGCCTGTTTGGTCTGTTGCGCTTCCCATTCGAGGCCATCGGCCGCCCCGGTCGCGTCACCAACCCAGTAGGCCCGTTTGGAAATGGCGCTGGGCGGGTTGATGATACCCAAGATGTGGCCGGACGTAGATAGAGTGTAACGCACCGGCCCCTTGACCAATTGGGCGATCTTGAAGGTTTCTTTCCATGGTGTTATGTGATCCTCCGTTGTGCCCACCGCATATAGCGGCTGCGTAATTTGGGCCAGATCGATGGGTGTGCCATCGAGAACGATGCCGTTTTTCTTGGCCAGGTTATTTTCCATATAGAACTCGCGCAAACAAAAGGCATGCATGGCGCGCGCCAAGCGTGTGCTGTCGTCATTCCAAGCCAGGATATCGAGTGGCGGCGGAGTCTCGCCGAACAGATATTTGTGCACGTAATAATGCCAAATCAGGCTGTTGGGTCGCAGCATGCGGAACGTCGCGCTCAGCTGTGTCTTATCTAGGTAGCCCAGACTGGCCATACTCGCTTCCAAGTGGGAAACGGCGGCGTCGTTAATGAACGCTTCGATTTCTCCCGGTTTGGAAAAGTCGGCTAGCGACGACAGCAAGGTCCAATGGGCGACGGGAATTTGCCCTTTATCCTTGTACTTTTGGTTCAGCCATCCCATCAGCGTGGTCAACGCGGAACCGCCGATACAATAGCCGGCGGCATGCACTTGCGCGACTTGGCAGACGTCGCATGCGACTTGAATGGCTTTGAGTAGGCCGTCCATTATGTAATTTTCGAAACTGGTAGCGGCCATCTGAACACCGGGATTTTTCCAGCTAATGACGAACACGGTAAACCCTTCCGCCACCATGAAGCGGATCATACTTTTCTGTTCATTCAAATCAAGGATGTAGTACTTATTGATCCACGGGGGTACGAATACGATGGGAATGGTGTGAACTTTTTTGCTGGTCGAAGCATACTGAATCACTTCCATCAGGTCGTTGCGAAATATCACGGAGCCGGGCGCGTTGGCCAATTCTTTGCCCACCATTAGGGACGATTTCCCCATCATTTGCAGGTCACCTGCGTTGATGTCGCTGCATATATTTTCAACCCCTCGTATCAGGCTAGCGCCGCCCGTTTCCCAAGCTTTACGCCCGGCGACCGGATTCATCAGGAAAAAATTGCTGGGTGCGAGCGCATTGAACCATTGGCGGATCCAAAATGCAGCCGTGCGGCTTTCCTTCTTTTCGACCCCGGGCGTGTCGTAAATTACACGCTCGAGCCAGCGAGTATAGGTAAGGTAGTTTTGCACGACCAGGGAATTGGCAAAATTGTCGTGCCAAGCAGGGTCGATAAAGCGTTCATCGCCAGCGGCCACCTTGGCGCTGAACGCCGCCGCCGGTTCACCTGCGGTCAGCGCGGTCCATGCATTCAAACTTAGCGCCCAATAACTCGCAACAAGCTCCTTTTGCGCTTCAATTACCTGTTGCGGATGGCTGATCCAAGCCAGCTGAATTGTCCTAAAATTAGCTTTTATACCTAACGGGTCATAATTCATCGAAAGTCTCACTGATTAATTATTGACAGGGCACCGAAGACTCGCTCAAGACACTAGAACGCCTAAAAATCCTTGCCCGGTGCTCCGATCCGGGGAACATTTAGACCGGCATCCAATATCTGATCGGCTTTCCCGGCCTTGCGCTTGCAGCCCCAATATTACGACCATATCAATTTTCAAGCACCGGCCAAGCCGAAGGTCGATGCCAGTTTTTCCCCCATCACACTCTCCCGCCTGTTTTATATCAAGACAAGCCCGACGCAAGCGCGCTCTGCTGCCCAGACCGGATAAGCCTTTAGGCAGCGCGCTCGGTCGTGCCGCCCTTTCGTTTCCAGCATCAAATATTGGGGTATTTTTCTTATTAACCAGGCTTAAATCGCCGCGCCCGCAAGCGCCCAACAGGTCGCAGCCGGTCGCCGACGTAGTCGCTTCAGAGTGCAGGAAACATTTGGCGAGCGCGGCGGGTCAAGCACGGCGTCAGCGAAAAGACAGGGAGGCCGCGCCAGCGTGACACGCTCGCCGCACTCGAGCGTAGCTTGCCAGGCTCATCGCCTAGCCAACGCGTCAGACTGATGGCGTGGCGCGCCTCATTTACAAACGAGCTCAGGCCACTGGGACACAGCTCGCCTTATTTGCTTTTACGCTCTGCCACCGTCATGCCTTCAGCTGCCTAGCGGCTGCAGCACCTGGTCGGCGTCTTCGCGCAATTGGACGGCAATGTCGGCCGCCAAGTCGAGCCGTCGCAGCACCCAAGGGCTGAGGTCGTTTTCAAAGGGGTCCGGCAGGGAAACCGGGCTCGCAAAGGCAGCGGCCCTGGCGCCGCCCCGTGGTGGCGCCAGCGGGCTGGCGGTCAACGTGGCTTCGATGGTCTTGGCGGCCCGCATTAGCGGGATCCGAATTTGGTCCAGCTTTAGTCGTTCGCGACGCAAAAGCAGCATCGTCTTGACGGCCGTGAGCTGGGCCAGCAATTGGTAGCTGCGCGCCAGTAGGCGACCTAGGGGCTCGAGTGGCGGGCGCACGGCGCGCGGCTCCGAGAGCGATTGTTGGGTAGCTTGGACCAGGGCCGAGAGACTGTCGTAAGCCTCGCGCCGTGCCAGCCGCCATTGGAGCTCGGGTTCATTATCGACCGCTTGCAATTGCCCAAGCCCCAATGCGAGGCGCGCATGGCGTCCTTGGGCCGCCAGTGTGCGTGCCACCAAGGACGGGATCCTGGTCCGCTCCCACGAAGGCAATACGTAGCTGAAAGCCCAGGCGATGGTGACACCGATCAAGGTGTCCGACAGGCGTTCGATGACTTCGAAGGCGGGGCTCGTGGCCGCGTTAAGCAAGTGCGCCTGCACCAAGCCCAGCACCGTTGCAGCCACAGCGGTCACGAGGTAGCGCCTGATCGCGAAGGCGTGGGCCATGCCCTGCGCCAGCGTCACCGTCACGACAAGAAGCAGCGGCGGGGCATGCGCCGCCAGCACGCCGCCGGCCAGCAGGCAGCCCATCAAGGTGCCGGCCACGCGACTGTTGCGCCGCTCCATGGTCTGGGCGAGGCTGCCGCGCAACACTACGACGATGGTCAGCAAGATCCAGTAGTCATGCGTGCCCCAAGGCAGCCCGAGGGAAATTGCGTAGCCGGTGGCGATGGCGAGAGCAGCGCGGATCGCGTGCCGCAACGGCGGCGCGTCCCAGCGCCATAACCCCGCGAAGGGGTGCCACGACCAGGTGGTCGGACTGACAAACATTTGCCACGCCACGCGTACGACGGCGACGTCCGGTTCCACCTCGCCGCGCGCGAGCGCGATCAGGCGCAGCGCTTCGTCATTGATATGACCGACTCGGTTGGCCAGCCCGCGCGCCAGCATCGGCGGCGACGGGGCCGCACCATCGGTCACGGCCGGCACGTCCACGTCCTCGCCCCATTGAAGGCCGGCAAGCTGAGTCCGGCGGCTTGCAAAAAGTGGCGGCCGGCGCCCGACAAGCAGGGCGTCGGCCAGTTGCTCGATCTTATCGGCCAGCGCATCGAGTACTTCTCGCAATGCGCTTAGCACCAACACTTGGCCGGGGCGGGCCTTCAGTGTGTCAAGGTCAAGTTCGCATGCCAGAAGGTGGTCGCGCATTTCCAGCACCTGCATGAGCATGCCAGCTAGTTGGAGTCGACGCGACGTGCGCGGCGACTCCAACAAAATATTGCGGGCCGCTTGCAACTGATCGGCCAGGGCTGCCTGCTGGCGCAGTAGTTGCCCGATTAACGGCGCCGGGCCTTCGCTCTCAGCCGCAGCGGCTGGCATGAACTGCCGCGCCTGCGTACGCATGAGTTTGGCGAGCGACAACAAGGTGTCCGCCAACATTTGCCCCCGATAGCGGGCGTTGAGCACGGCGTTCGCGAGCGTCGCGTAGACCAGGTACAAGCCGCAGCCGAGCGCGAAGTACAAGCTATTGGACCAGGCGCTTACGATGTCGCCATGCCCCGGCACCGCCATCGAGAAGATCATCGCGAACATGACCGAGACCGAGATCGGCAGTCCGCGCTTGCCCCACGCGGCCCCCAGAAACGCAACGAAGGTGGCCGGCACCAGCAACAGGCCCAGGCGAATCGGTGCAGCGTGAAGAAGTTGAATACCGAAAAAAAGCGGCAGGCCGACTAGCGCCGCCGGCAACAGCTGCCAGAACTTCCCGCTTCGGGGAGCGGGCTGGTCGGGCGGAATAACGACGATGACGCCGACCGCAGCGGCCGCAGCGGCGAAAGCGCCCAGAAATAGGTGCACACCACCCGATATCAGCAGCATGCCGAGGGCCGCTGACAGTCCGTTAGTCACATAGTAGCTGAGTGCCACGCGGAGGGCTCGGCGGCGCCATTCGAAAAAACGAGGTGTCTGCATTGCGTTTAAATTGGTCAGGGGAAAACAGAAATTTCGGAATGGTTTGTCCGGCTTTCGTGACAGCTATCCGGGTCTCGCATTAACTTTTAATGACCTCGCTACCTACTACATGGTGACCAATTATCCTCCACCGACACAAGTTGTTGTGGTCAAATTTCTAATCTCTCATTTAAGTGAAGGAGCCGAATGAACCCACTCCAGGCAAATGGAAAGAGGGATGGGAAACACCATAGACGCTATCACACGGGACAGCAGAGCGGACGCATTGGGCGCTCGGGTCTGGACGTGGAACCAGCGCGACGCCTCGTATTTTTGCCACCATGCCTAGCATGGGCCCGCATGAAAGGCGTGAAACGGGCTAATTCCGACTTATCGTGTCTGCAGACGCCTTCGGCAATAGCGGCCAATTTTGCACCTTTTGCCAAGTCTGCTGCACAGATGGCGGCAAGTGGTCCATATGTTTGAGGAAAAGAGCAAGTGTCCAGATCTGTCTGTCGCTCAGAGACAACCCGAACGAAGGCATGCCGGTCAGGCGAATACCGTGCTTGATCCTCCAAAACGACACACCTTCCGGGTCGTCCTCGACGCCGTCCGTTGCCAATTGCGGTGGCGCTGGATTTAGGCCCTTGGCTATGGGCGATGGGGACGCCGCGCCCTTCGCGGAACCGTGACAGAGCGCGCAGTTCCGCGCGAAAAGATTAATTCCATCGAGCAGATTTTGATCATTGAGCGCCACCGGATTGGGACCTTTTGGGGCGGCGCGCCGCAAGGCAGCCTCTAACGATGTACTGGCCACCCAAGTCTCCAGAGCACCGGGTTTGGCGTCCGCATTGGCCGGAATGAGGCCGCTTTCGACCAGGGCGTAGGCACCGATCAGGGCCATGGCAAGCGTTAAGGCAACACCCAAAAGCAGACCTTTTAACATCGCGACTCCTCATCTAGCAATTAACATTAAACAACCAAAGCGACCTCGTACATTCAAGAACGGTATCTCAATTGTGCTAGTGCCTGCACTGACAGGCGCGGCAACTTCAACGCTCCCTCTATCTTGACAATTGATGCGGCACAACCGGGTATGGCATTTTAAGTTGATCAAACAGAAAACTATACACATCCGCAGTCTGATTGACTTTGATCGAGAGGGAACTGCCAATGCCATGCCCGGCATGAGAATTGATGCTGAGGTAGACGGGCTTGCCAGACGCTGTCGCCGCTTGCAAGCGCGCGACCATCTTGCGTGAATGCATCGGGTTAACCCGCCCATCGGACTCACCCGTTGCCATCAAGATTGCCGGGTACTTGGCGCCCTCCATGACATGATGGTAGGGTGAATACGAGAATAATGCCTTGAGTTGGTCGGGATTTTTCACGCTGCCGAACTCCGTCGTGTTAAACGCCCCGTTGGGATCGAGTTCAACCCGCAACATGTCATAGATGCCGACCTGGGAAACAACGGCGTGGAACAGTTCCGGGTGCTGAGTGAAGACGGCGCCCATCAACAAGCCGCCGTTGCTGCCGCCTATGCTTGCCATGTGCTCGCTGCTCGTATATTTTTGGGCGATCAAATAGTTCGCGGCAGCCGTAAAGTCATCAAACACATTTTGCTTGTTGGTCAATGCCCCCTGTGCATGCCAAGTTTCGCCGAACTCGCCACCACCGCGCAAATTGGCGATCACGAATATGCCACCGGCGTCCAGCCATAAACGAGTGGATGCGCCGAGGAAACGCGGCACCTCACTGACACCATAGCCGCCGTAACCATTCAACAACAATGGATGCGTCCCGTCGAGCTTGACACCTTTGCGGCGCACGATGTTCAAGGGAATTTGGGTGCCGTCCCTAGAAGTAGCAAATTGCCTGACGACTTCCGTGTCATCGAAAGCTACGGGGCTAGTCTGGGTCAGCTTGGTTGCCGAGGTCGTGCCGGCTGCTTCGTCGTAGCGAGAGTAATACGGAGGAGCCAGATACGTTTTAACTGAATAGAGCAAGCTTCCATCATTTAATGCCTCAACCTCATCGACCGCGGCCACCTCTGGTAAGGGCAGAGTTCCTTCCCGTTTTCCATCATGGTCGAAGATCGCGACGCGGGATGGGCCCCCGACAATTTCACGCACGTAGATTGCGCGCTGGGTGGCAATGACAGGCGAGCCGCCGAATTCCCCCCCCGATTGGATTACGGCGTCCGATTGCGAAACAATAACTTGTGCATGGGCCAGATCAAGGTTATCAAGTTGGAGTTTCAATAGTTTTCCGCGCGGTGCGTCCAGGCGCGAAACCAAATACATCGCACCGTCGGCACCGATGACAGCGGCTACAATTTTGTCCTTAAAATGGCTGACTTGTTTAACATTGCCGTCCTGGTCCAGCACGTAGTGCGCGAACTCACCGCCATCACCATTGGCCACGGAGACCATGACGTAATTCGAATTTTGCTTGTTTTCCAGGGCAATTTCAGCCACCTTGGGAAAATCCTTGCCCAGCACGTAGCGGTCTTTGCCTGGATCATCTCCCAAATTGTGGAAATAGATTTGCTGGAAGAAATGTTGGCGTTGCGCCCCCTGTTCCGGCCCCGGGTAGCGCGTATACCAAAAACCGGTGCCATCGGCACGCCAGGCCAAGCTTCCGCCACCCGTCGGATATTGCACTAAAGGGATGGTTTTATCGACCTGTCTGCCGCTCCCAACGTCGATGATGTGCACGGAGCCGTCCTCGCTGCCGTTTTCGGACATGGACACGGCAAGCAAATTGCCTTTGGGGGAAGGGACGAACCAATCGATTGCGGTCGTGCCTTTGTTATTGATCGCATTCGGATCGAGGATCACGCGTGCCCGAGTGGGATCCGCCGTATGACTTAGCAAGGCGATCATGGGTTGCTGCTTGGGCGGCTGACTATACATAGCAAATAGGTTGTCGCCGACAGCGTACAGGTCGTAATAAGAGCTCGATGTGGCCGAAATCTGCGCCATGAGACGTTCGAATAGCTGCTGTCGAAATGGCAGTGTGTCAAAGTATTGCCGGGTTCGCCGGTCCTGCGCCAAACTCCATTTCCGCACTTCGGGATCGCCTTGCTTTTCCAGCCAGCGATAGGGGTCTTTGACCGTCAGTTCACCTTCACCATAGGTATCGGTGACAACTTGCACGGGAGTTGGCGGTGCTTCCCGATCTGCTGCCAAGACGCCGCTGGCCACGCAAATCATGTGGACGAAGGCAACAATTAGCTGCAAGCGTGAAAGATGCCTCATAATAGGTTTCCCATGCATGACCTTTGCGGTTGGTCGACAATGCCCCTTTAAATCAAGTATGCCATTAAATTTAAGCGCGCATGATGCGGAAATCCTCTTGTTTTGGCAGATGGATGGCGCGGCAAGCCCGCCAACAAAATAAACTCGCGGGAATGCGGCTTCGCCACCACCGTGAGGCCGGTGGCGCCTGATTCACAGGCCAAGGGAAGAAAAAGGGGGCCCTCGTTTTAAAATCCGGTGCGGTTCCCAAAACTGCGCCCATTCCCGTTTCAACGGGTTAAAAAACGCTGCTATGAATTAAACCGTGCCATTGACCACCTCTTGCTGGGTTTTGTAGGGTGCGCTTTATGTGGGAGCTGGCGCGACGGCATCAGGCATACTATTCACATTGATAATTTCTGACATCACAAATATCAATTGGATTTACCTGCGCCTATGCCCCATCATTGGCCTGTCTCCTCTATCTTCCTCCAAGAAAATAGACTTAGCCCGCTTTAATCAGCGGGCTTTTTTTGTCGACGCGTCATTACGCTGCCCCCGAATTACGGCATGTAGAAGCGCGCGGTTTCAAGACAAGAGCCAGGTCATTATTCTTTTCCGACTTCCAATTGACGTGGCGCCTCCGGCCGCGTGAGCGCCTCCTCGTGCTGCCTTGCAAAATATTTTTCCATCTCGTCTCGCATGCGCTTTTTCCCACCCTGCATATATATACTGGTGGTATGGGCGCTGGCGTGTCCCATCACCTTTTGCACGACTTCAAGCGGCATGTCACACGCCATGGCCTGGGCACCGAAGGTATGCCGCAGGGAGTGCGCCGTGGCCTTGGACAAGCGCTCGACGTCATTCTCTGTCAATAGGTGTGCCCCATCCGGGCCGTCGCTGCGCAGACGTTTTAAGGTCGCGCTGAGTAGGCGATACAGGCCGTCCGCCGTGTAGCCGGGATGCTGCCCAGCGCCATGGCGCGCTTGCGCCGCAGGGTGGCCGGGGATGACAAGGGGTGCGATCAGTGCGCTGCCACCGGCTGCGCCATCGAAGTCGAGGCCGCGATCGAACCAGTGCGCGCGTAGCGCCGCGACGGTGCGGTTACTGACGGGCACTTCGCGCACCGTGTTGCGCTTGCCGAGCACTTGCAGTTCATGCATGTCTGCGCCCCGCGGGCCGGGTGCAAGGCTCGACCTGAGGGCGCCAGCCGCCTCTTCGCGGCGCAAGCCCGAGTCGCCCAACAGCAAGATGGCAGCCAGTGCGATGCGCTCCTGGCTGTTGTCGGGCATAAGGCTGCGCGCATGGACGATGTCGACAAGCTTGTCCCACAATTCCCGCGGCAGGGCCTTTTCGATCTGCTTGGGGGATGCCGGCACGACCTTTGCGGTTTCGCGCACCGCCAGCCATGGATTGCCCGCAAGATAACGCATGGCGACCAACCATTGAAAAGCTGCGCGCAGAATTAGCACCGCCTGCCGCTGCGAACTTGGCGACACCGGCCCCGTAAATGGTTTCCAGCGTGTAGAGATACGGGGTGCGCGCAGGCCCGTAAATTCAGCGGCCGGCGCGACCAAAAAATCCTTGTAGACTTCGCAGTCGTTGACCGAGAGCGACGACATGGGCTTTTTGGCGCGCATGACCGACCACAGCAAAAAGCGTTCGAGCTCCTTGCGGTAGGCGCGTAAAGTGTGCGGCCGGGTCTGATAGCGCGACAGGTAGGACACGATCGCCTGGTGGTCGTTGGCGGCTTGAATGAAGGGGAACTGTCGTGAGCGGTTGAACCCCTGGTCGCCGCCGAGAACGGGGGGGATGATCACCCGCTCCAACGGCGCCAGGCGGTCCGGGTAAGCCGGATCGAGCAGCAATGGCGATGCGGCGATTTGCTCCCTGCCCGCCTCCGTCTGCAGCGCTCCCAGCGTTTCCCGGTTTTTCAGAAACCATGCTTGAATCACGCGCGCGCGCAGGCGTCCGACGCGCGGGATGCCGCGCCACCAGCCATTGCCGCGCCCATCGATCAGTCGCATCAGCTCGTCTAGAGATGCGATGCCCTCTCCCTTTAACGACGTCGCCAGCCGCGGACGGAACCACATCGACAGCGCTTCGCCGCGCTGTGGAGTGGCCGGCTTGACGTCGGCCGCATGAATTAATATTTGCAGGGCCTTGGACGTAATGTCACCGCCTAGGCGCGCCCCTTTTAAAATATCACCGAAAGCCGGGTTGTGGCCGATAGCCCGTTCGATCAAGTCGGCACGCATCGCGAGTAAAAAACGCTCGAGGCCCAACACGAGCTGCGGGCTTTCCTCGCTGTAGTACAGCCTGGCGATGTAATCGACCGGAACCTTGAGACAGTGCGCGCGCAAGGCCGTGTAATCGGCACGCGTATAACTAATCTCGGGCAGGACGACGTCCGTGTTTTGGGCCATGGGGCGACTACGGCCCGTTTAGTGGCCGTTAAATTGCAAAAGTTCCCCATAATACCAAGTTTTTTGCGAAAACTGTCAAAAACGCTTTACCGATAATTACAATTATCAGGTAAGCCAAGCAGGAAAACTGGTTAATTTTAGTTGGCTTGAGGGCGCTTGCCATTGATTGACACAGACTAAGCTAGCCAAGCGCCTCGGACCCAAGGTGGACGGTGGCATCCGTTCGCGGCAATTGGATCGGGCGACTGGAACAAGGGTCCGCATGAATTGGTCAGCGCATGTCAAAAACCAAATCGACGTTGAAATCTTTGCGCGCTGATGGGCATCATTGCCCAGCTCGGGCAGAAAGTTCAACGCATCACGCCAAACACCTGATCTCGCTAGACAATTTTAGGTGGCGCGCAGGCCCACTTGTTCGACAAAATTAACAATATCGACGACAGAAGGCTCACCCCAGAGCTCCCTAGCATACCACTGCGAAAACAGCGAACGGGTCATTGCGCTTTCTAGGCCACGATCAAGCTTGGCCATATTGTTGGTATTTTGGGCCTTGAAGCGTTCGAATATCGGCTCCCGTTCGTGATCGTTCAATTCCTTGTAGACCGCCAATCCGTCCTGCGCCCTAGCGGCCAGAAACTTTTCCATGACGGTCGGTTCATCGGCGCGCTTACTCACGGATTTTTTTACTGCAGCCTGTTGAATTTGTAAGTCTTGTGCTGCGGCAGCGCCTTGCTTGAGGGTCCAGCGGAAGTAAGCGGCTGGCGAATCGAGCGGAGGACTGCTTTTGAGCTCGATACGAGCTTGAACAAAAGCAACCGATGTGCGCAGTTTGTCGTCCCCGTGTTGGGCCACAAAATCGGAAGCCTCCTGCTGAGTAAACCCGAAATTCATGATTCGGCCAAGCAACTCGATGTCGACCACCGGCGCCGCAGGGAAGCCGAGTTGAGGCTGCTTTGTGTGTTCGACACGGAATTGAAGCCGTTCAACGCGGCGTCCCTTTTTGTGCTCAATGAGCTCAACTTGAATGTCCGTTAAGGCGTTGATCTCCGCGATCGCTGGCTTGATAACGTCGCGCTTAAAATATTTGTACGGCGAAGGCTCGTCTTGCGATACGGGATTGCCGGTTAGTACCCCATACCAGTGCTCATAGGTTTCCACGAGAGTGACCTTGGAGGGATTGGTCGCGTAGCGCCGGCAAATTTCATAAAGCGCCAGCGCCGAGCCCGAGCGCAAAAGACCTTGGTAGAAGATGCTAAAACGTGTATAGGTACCAGGCGCCATCACCAATTCGTGTACCTCAGGCGGGAAGGCAAATCCGAACCAAACCTGGCCGGAGTGCTTTTTCAGTCCAAGCGGATTGACGAGAGTAACTGAGGAAACCAGCCGCTCGCTGGTCCATTGCCGTTCAGTCTCCATCAGCAGCTTAATGTTTTGCAACTCCTCGAGCTGCTTCTTCAAGAACTCCGTGTCCTTACTGTCATAGGCGGCGTCACGCGCAAGATCCGAAAGAGGAATCCAGAAATACTTCTTGGCTGCCGGCGTATCGATTGGGGCGTTGATCCCAGGCGTTTTTAGCTCTTGGGCGTGGTACATCATCACGTTGAAGATTTTGCGGGTGAGCAGCGACAGCTTCCCTTCCCTAACGCGCAAGCCAATGGCTTCGTTGGTCTTGCGAAACTCCATCGGCGGATTCGTTTCGGTCGTTGCAAGCGCCGTTTTTTTCAACGTTTTAGTGCTAGTGTTAGTCTTCGCCATGGCAGGTATCCTCTATCGCATCGCCTCCAAAGGTGAAAACCTAGCTCTCACCAATTCACCGGTGTAAAGTATAGCGCAAATTATCTCACCTTTGTATGTACTCTCGTATCAAATATGGCCTTTGATAGTGAGCCGCGCGGACGTTGAACGCTCACCAAGTTAGTCCTCCCTGTAGCGGCTCACCTTTGCGCTGTTTGGAACGGTCGCAAGGCGCGCCCGTCGCCTTTGGCTAAGACAATGCCCATGGTCCCCGCTTCCACTCACCAGGGTCCCTGCCCGAACTCACGCGCGGGCCTTAATCACCCCGCTTGCACTCACTTAGCACCCTGTGGAAGCTCACCGAGGTCCCCGCTAAGGCTCACCTCGCCGACCGCAGACCCGCACCAGTACTTGTTATGCGCAAATTTAAATTGTATTTAAAGTTTTAATTGGATTTTATATCAATAATTTTCTCAAACAACTGGTGGCCGCTCCGACGATGAAAATCTTTTACGCAAAGCAAACTGTTTGGCTATGCCCGAGCTTCATTTTTTTGCCTTTCCCTGTAGACGCGATGGCAACTTAAAAGGAGTGCGGCCCGCGACGTTTGGTCCCCGTTCGCCCTCACCAATTAAATGCATGGGGAAGCCGGGGAGCGGGTCTTCGCGGGCAAAGCCAGCAACGCTTCGCGAAGGCTCATATTTTCTGAGAAATTGAGGGATGGCCGGCCCCTCCAAAAGACAATTGGAGCCTCATTTGCCAGCTCATACTCCCTGTAGAGCCTCACCTTCGGGATAAAACGGCGCATCAAAATCCGACCATGCGAGTTCAATTGGCTTTTTGCGCCCGGATCGCAAAATACCGTCACCCGCCTGCACTCCCTGCATCGACTCACCTCTGGGCAGCTGACGAAAGTGCGAGCCTGATTTGCCAACTTCAGCAATGGACTAAAAACAGGTCTGAAACCTCGCTTGCCTTGGAAGCGCATTTGGAATTATCCACAGGATACATACGACATCCCTGTAACAGCTCCCCTTCTCCCTGTATCCACTCACCGGGGCTACCCGTAAAAGCTCACTGGAAGCGGTGCCGCTCCCCGTTCGTGTTCACCTATGTCCCCGTGGGTGCTCACCTGGGTCCCCGATACAACTCACCTCGTCGCCCGCAAACCCGCACCAGTACTTGTTATGCGTAAATTCAAATTGTATTTAAGGTTTTAAAAGGGTTCTTATTAATAGTTCTCTCAACACGCGAGGGTTGTTTTTTTGAACAACTAAGAAAAAAAGACAGTCGAAACCAGCCCGTTGCTATGCCAAGCGACGAAAAAATTCACTGTCCGTTCAAAGCCGGGCGCCAAAAAGATGGCGGTGGCCCTTTTTGCGCCGCCAGTTGGCCTTTACGCAGTCCCACAAAGGGAAAAAGTGCGAGCCGAGTTCTTCTTAGCCGCCCACCAAGGGTCTTGGCAGACATTTGGTGGGTATCCCCCTGGAAAAACCGCGCAAACTTAGTAGGGAGGCCATACACGCTCCCATAGACGGGTTTTGAACGGCGGTTACTTTCCAACCGGAAAAAATTGCAAGGCTTGGACTCAGAAATTCATCGGATGCGAGGTGGACGTCCCCGTGCAATCTCACCTTTCACATAAATTGGAGGCGCCAGGAGCGATTTTTTGGGGCGATTGTTCAGTCGGAGCCGCAGTGGCGCTGTTCGAGGCAGGCGTGGCCCACAGAATACTCCCACGAGGATGAAATAGGGATTGGGACATTTTTTGGTTCCCTGTTGAGGCTCACCTTTGAATATCAAAAGTAGACGCGAGCGCGCAAGAGCACCACAAAAAGCGCCACGATGCGCACGGTGATGGCGAATGCAGCGCTCCGTTGCTGCGTCCGATGCTCCCTGTAGCGTCTCACTTAACAATATATTTGTCAGCCTTTTTGGTCTCTAGCAACTGCCCGTGGCACCCAACAGGGCTCCCCGTAGCGGCTCACCTTTCGGCCAAGGCACGCATCACGTTGCCTCTATCACAGCGCGCCACATGCGGTAAAACGGGTGCGCTGAGGACCATAAGGCAGCGGCACATATAAACTTCATTGGGATAGGATTTCAAACTAAATTAACGGCATATCGGCCAGTATGCGAGTGTGAGTGCTTACTTTTGTGATGCTACAAAGGTAAATGAGCTGGCGTCCCAAGCTAATGCAGGGAACAATCGACACGGGCCCCTGGTCCCTGTTGCGGCTCACCCAAAAAGGTGGAAGCGGCTTTTGGGTGAAATTGGGTCGTCGCCAAGCCTGGGCGGGTAGCAAGGAAGCTTGTCGTGCTCAAACTCCCCGCAAAGACTCACCTAGCGCCAAGCGATGGGGCGTAGGCCTTGAGTCTTACGTTCGGGGTCGCGGTGGCATGTAAGCTTGGGGCGGGCCGACCTTGCCCGTTGCCTCCCTGCAGAACCTCACCTATCCGAAGTCTCACTGTTTATTATGGCGTTGGATCGGGAACGCGAATGTCCATCGCGAAACGCCCGTCTCACACTACCGGGTCGGCGGGTCTGATGCTTGGCGCAGCTTATAGCCGATAGATTCGCCAAAATAATTCCACCAAAATTTTGGTCCAGCGAGCAAAGGTATGGTTGGCCATCGACTTTCGCGTCTACCGCGCCGTCACGGTGGTTAGGGGAAATTTGAGGTGAGCAGAAGTGGGGACAATTTGCCCGACCAACGGGGCAACAGTGTCAATGAGCATTTGCAGCGCTTTGTGCAGCCGCGCCGCACGCGCCCCCATAGGCAAATTTGGCCGCGACTGGGAAAAGACGAAAGCCAGCGCTACGAAGGTTTCACCGGCAACGCTAACGCTGGGCAAGGCGGCCGCCAAGGGCGAACGGCATGGCAAGTGGAGTCGTTATGCTAGCGGTCGCTCGGAGAGGCTAGCGCGCATTTCTTTAAAAATACCATTTATACGGCATGGTCAACGACAGGCATCCACTTCTGCGTGGTAGTTATAAGTTAACCCTTCAATCCAAAACGTCCACGAAGCTCAGCGACTAGGGCGGTCCGATCCTTGGCGTCGGTTAGCACCACCTCAAAAGTCACTTTACCTGAGTCCCATTCCTTGAGGAAACCAATTTGCCGCCCTTCACTTTGAATTTTGTATAGGCGAGACGTATCTTTACGTTTGCGTTCTCGCGGCGATTCTATCTTTGCGCGCGCCTCCTGGATTTCTTTTCGGCCTGCTTCGTTTTCGGCGACGAGCTTAGCCATGCTTAGCGCCATGGCGGACCCCGCAGCTCCCTCATATAAAGCGAGTTCGTAGAGTACGCTAAGGGCGAAGGTTTTAGGGTCCTCGCGCACAAAGTCGAGCACCATGGACGATAGGCGCAAAGCCGCCATCGTTTTATTGACATTAGGCAATGACATGCCCGTTACTTCAGCGATTTCGGTCTCGGAAGCATAAATGCCTTGGTCGAGCAATTCGCGCCATGACAGGGCGTTGTCAAGTGCCGATTGCGCTTCGCGCTCGGCGTTCTCTCGATAGCTGTGTGCGTACAATTCCCGGTCAGAAAGACCGTCACGAATCATCAAAGCCATGCACTTGGCGCCGATGAGCTTTAAGGCGCGAAATCGATAATGGCCTGCAGCTAAAACAAAGCGCCCTTCCCGTTGCGTGGCCACGCCGGGAATCTCTTGTCCGTGGGCGCCAATACTTGCAGCAAGTTCACTCACCCTTGAAGTGCGATAGATTTTCCGGGCGTTAAACGGGTTAGGGTCAATCATTTCGAGCGAGACCATTTCCAATCGCGCGCCCGTGGCCGCGCCGGCAGGTTCTCGGGTCAGGCCCATCAGTTGGATCGGCGTTGGCGACGCCTCTATTGAAGGAGCTGACAGGACAGGGGCATCGGCCGCAGGGTGCGACAAAGCGAGGTCGCGGGCATGCCGCAAACGGTCTTCGATGCTTGGCGAATCCAGGAACGCTTTCGCAGCTCTGGCCCCCATGTCTTTCTTTTTAATTAACATATTTACTTTCCCTTATTCAGTGTGAGATCAAGTAGTGCGGCCACTTCATCGGCGACTGCGTCGATTTCCGTTGCTGCGATCGACTTGCCAAATGATCTTGCGACGCACCCGAATAATTGGGATTCAGGGAAGGCATTGCGCATTGCCACGACCGATTTCAAAATTGGAATTTTCGCGCCAGATTTTAGCGTCTCTAAGCAATGTTCAAAGACATTGCCGCGCCGAACCATACTCAGCAGATACGCGGCCTTGAGCTCGGAGGTAATGCCCTTGCTTTCGCGCGCTTGGCGAGCCTCAAGCACGAGCTCCTCGGCTTGCTTGGAGGCCCAGACGTTGTCCATCACCGGCGCCACCGGGATCAAAGCTAAGTCGGAGGCAACAAGGGCGGCCCAGGGAACGCGCGAGCCTAGGGCGGGTGGGCAGTCGATGATGATTACGTCGCATTTTGCAACGAAGGGACTTAGTTTGTCGAGGAAAGCCTCTTTTAAGGGGGCCATTGACATCACATCTGCCGGGAATGGTTGCTCGGGTGTGGATTGATGAAACCATAAGGCGGCAGTGTTTTGCGGATCCATATCGACCACAAATACTTTCAAGCCTCGTAAGCCAAAGGCTCCCGCCAACTGCATGGTGGTCATGGTCTTAGCACAACCGCCCTTTTGGTTAAACACGGTTACGATTTTTGCGGGCATAGCGACGACTTCCTTTCAACTTTCACGCGTGAAAGTGGCGCGACACGCGCCGCCTTTGGTGTGTGATTATATGCAATTTACCATAGCATTACAATATAATTACTTTTAACCAATTTATTATAATAATTCTGTAGCTTTCACGCGTGAAAGCAGAGCAAATAATTTTTATTTACGTCTTTTCCGGATGGCGGTCTCGCACGAACGTGTTTTGGAATTGATGGAGTGGTTGCTTAAAGTAAGTGCGGTTGATCGCCGGCTCCGCTTGTTATCAGGCAGCACACCAAATGGAATTTAAAATTTTTTTTCACCAGGACCGGTCTGCATTTTAGAAAACTGCGCCGCCCGGTTGTGCCTGTCAAAAACATAATAACATTTCATCTTGTCGCGTACTTTCACCGGTGAAAGTGAAAAGTGGGTCGGCACCACAAATTAAAAAAATTGCCACGGTTTTCCAATGCAATTATATTTCTCTGACCCTTAGCCAAGGATCGTGCAGCGATTTTGCATAGTCTGTTTCAAGTTACTAACGTTATTTTAATTTAACAACACAATAACCAGAAGTAATATTCTGAACGCGAGCCGGCCGTTCGACCGATATTTCCAAAGGTGTCGGCACCTGGGTGCCAAAGAAAATTGCAATCCATGAGCGCGTGGCCGCTGGTCATTAGCATGTCACTTTCACGCGTGAAAGTTAAATTATCGAGCCGATACATTGCGAACCAGTGCCATACGGGTGCCAACAGCAGAGTCGGCCAGTCCAATTGCATTGAACGGAAAAACTGGTCTCGAAACATGCAATGTCAAAGCAGTTGTCCAAAAAATCGCCTGACGTCATCATTGATAATCAGTATGTATGTCAACTCACCACGTTAGTAGTTATCCGTGCAATTATTAAGCCTGGCTGTAAATTCAAATTGGGGTAAAAAAATCACATCGCTTTATGAATGAGCATGAATCGGCATCGCTTCCCTCGTTTTCAGCAGATGTGCTGCCCATCGCCATCTAGGATGGCCGTGCCTAAAATGGGAACCCGGGCCTCCCTAAGATGGAAAATATCCACCGGCCAGCACAAACAAACCGAATAGAGCGCTCATAAAACGTTATAATAAATACAATTTCAACAACGATACCGCTTTGCCTTGTAGAGCTTCGGCGCACCGGCATTGACCCTCGCAAAATCAAGATCGCTTCATTAACGGTGGGTGCTGCATGCGAAAAAATTGCGGATCGTCGTATTCACGACGTCTGCGGAGCAACAAGGTGGTCCGGGCCAACTATCTGGTCCGACCGGGCAACCTACTTGTCGCCTACCAGCAAAGCCAGGAGCGTTGGGTGTGGCGCCACACCCATGTGCGGCATAGCCAAACCGACTATTTTGCCAGCGCTGGAGGTGCGCTCGCTGAGTGCAAGGAACCGCATATGCGAGAGGGGACTACTAATTTTGCGACCGGCCGCCGCCGGTCACAAGCACAATGAATAATCGACTCGGGAAGGAAGCAAAAAATTTGGACAAAGCCAAGGCCAACTGTGTCGGCGAATTGAGTACACGTTGATTCGACATCGTTGGTAAAGCTTAAGGTCTGCGTTCGATTGATGTCGATCAGGTTAGTTTGCTTGTTTGAAGGCGTTTTTTAGGTTTTAATTTTTTTGAGATGAGGGTGTATTTAATTTTGTGT
>PKWL01000046.1 GCA_003133225.1 Janthinobacterium sp. | reverse complement strand
TGACTCCGACAGACTCCTAGCGTCTGGTGGGCGTCTTTTATCACGCCGCCAGACCAAGCATCCCACGCCGCCATTTGACCGGGCGCCAGGTTCAGCTTGGTCCTGAGCTCATTTAAGATGTGTTGGGTGTGCCCAACCCAGTCGAAATTGCGGCTATGTTTCGGCGCCCATCCAGGCAACGGTGGCAGCCGCTCTTGGGCCAAGGCGGCGAGCGGCTGCTGCAGCAAAGTGCTGGCAACTAAAACAAACAGGCCGATGATGTTTGATTTTTTCATCTAAAGTTGCTCCCAGAAACCGCGTCATTTAGGGCGCAAGACAAATGGGCCAGCTGGTGCCGTCTTCTTGTGCCTGTTTCACCGTCAAGGCCGGCTAAATGACGGATTTGTTCCTCTCAAGTTTTCAGGTTACGCTGAACAATTCATCGTTTTTTGATTTTTCACAAGTAACGTTGGCGACTATTGCGAAGGACGAAATGCCCATTTCACTAGAGCATTTCAAGTCCCGCCAATGCCCGTCTTAACGAGCACCAGCGCAAATTTGAAAATTTATGGCGAGACGGTAATTAGCGTTAGCGTGTCTGGCTTGAAACGCGCGCGTAACGCGGGTTTTATTGGCGCAACATCGGTCGATTCGATTTCAGCGGCAAGCAAAAACACATGATGTGAGACGGGATCGATCGCCATGGTCCTAGCACCAGGCATGGTGATCACCGTTTGCTTGACCTGGTAGTGTGTGGCGTCGCGGGCGCTAATTACGTTAAGTGTGCCATCGCCATTTGAACTAAATGCCAACTTGGGCGCCATGTCATACGCTGTTGCATCGCTGCCGCGACCGATATGCGGCGCGTCCAGGATGTTGCCAGTATCAGCGTCGACGATCGCCATTTTTTGATTGTGACAGCCAACGAATAGGCGGCGGGCGGCTGGGTCGATGGAAAGACCGGCCGGCTCATCGCAACTGGCTGACAAGTCATAGCGGTGGGTGATTGCCAGCTTTTGCGTATCCACGACCAATAATTGGTTCTTTTTTTCCAAATTGACGAACAGGCGCCCTTGGCCATCAACCGCAACAAACTCCGGCTTGCCGCCGAGCGGTATTGGGCCTAGCTCCGTGCCGGCCAACGCATCAATCGGTGTCAAACTGCCGGACTCGCCGTTGGCCACAAATACGCGCTTGCTTGCCGGATCGTACACGATGCCATCCGGTTTCTTTCCAGTCGGGACGAGGCCAATGACCTTCAGTGTCGACAGCGCAAAGATGGTGACAGAATTGTCTTTGCCGTTGCTGGTGAATCCACGGTTCAGATCGGCGGCCAGCGCGACACCGTGCACGCCATGCGTATCGGCGATGGTTCCTACGATTTGCTTTTGGTCGATATCAAATACGTCGACGCGGTCGCCGTGCGTAATGAACAAGTGGCGGTGCTCGGCATCCACGATCAGATAGTCCCATTTAACCTCGCCATCCAGATGCTGCTTGTCAATCACGTGGTAATTGATTTCATCTGCGCGCGATGATACGGGGTTACACAGGCACCCTGCCGCCAGGGCTAAAATGGCAAGCGCGGTCCCCATGTTGGGCGACGACGAAAAAAACATGATCGATTCCTTTTCATTGTGAAGTCAAAAATTGGCAGTCTCGACACTCGGTGCTCGAGACCATCGGCAAAATAGACACGCATGGGGATTGCGGCGCAGCACGTCAAGTGGCCGGTTTTTTTGTGAGTCCATACAATTTCCGTTAGACTGGGCGCACTCGCGCTCCCCGCACCCTGTGACGGGCCCGGGCGCGGCGATTGGTCGACATAATCCGAGTCGCCAGGAAGCGCGGCCAACGGCCGTTAAATAGCAAAAGAAGAGGTTCTGCTGCAAAAGAGAAAAAAATGGCGTCGTCAATCATATGCCAAATATTCGATTGATCAAACTTAATTTCGGCAGCGCTAGCTTATGCCGTTTCCGCTCACGACAAGTTTCCGCCGTGTCCCTTGCCAGCCATCACTTGAACGGGCTGGTGGCGCTGGTGACGGCTTATTTGACATTCTCTGAAGACCGAAGCTTCCCGCAGCAAATCTGAAGAAAGTTTGAGCGCTGGCGACGGCGCTAACGTGGCGCAGCGTCGGCCGCGCCAACCATAGCAAAAAAGGGTCAAGCAATGATTGATGCACTGATAGGGGGGCGACTGTACGGGCAAGCCGAGGAGCGCACAGGGCATGCGGGATCGACCTTTGTTACTTGCAAGGTGCGCACGACGACGAATGACGGCGACACGATATTTTGCAACGTGATCGCCTTTGATGACGACGTCCAACGTGCCCTGCTGGCGATGGGCGACGGGGATAGCGTAGCCCTGTCCGGTGCATTGACGCCGAAGGTGTGGATCGACAAACAGGGCAAAACACATGCTGCGGTGGACTTGATCGCCCATGCCGTGCTAACTGCCTACCATGCCACACGCAAGCGTAACGCCGTGCGTGGACAGGCCAACCAAGGTGGACCGGCGCATAGTGATGACGTCGATGATGAGATGGCGTGATGTAGAGGCGACAAGCGGGCATAGGCATGGCGGCACTGGGCCCGCAGGGACTTCGTGGGAATGCCGCAAACGTAGCCCAAGCCTGTTGTCAATGTCGAATGCCGCGCGAACCCGGCGTCCCTTCACCTATGCCAAAGGCGTCGCAGCCATCAATGTCGCGCCGTTAAATTAGCGCTGACAGGTGCGCTGACAGGCCCCCTGATACAACCGCAACCGCTGGCATCCTTTCAGAGCGGCAATTAGCGCCGACACCCGCAGACGGCTGATTTGAATTAAATTCGTTGATCTCATTATGCCGGTTCCATAATCCATCCCGTTCAAATACTTATGTTCTTGATGTTCGGTCCGGCTACTGACATCGTGTTCAACTTCGCCTCGTAGTAACCCAATTGCCATCGGGAAAATACTATTCAAATATTGGCTTGATTTTAATCAAAAAAATCGTCAAAGAATGAATTATCAGCGAATTTCTCCTGTCTTACGAAGGTACAGGTCAGCTACGCTGCTCTTCTATGATGAATCGTAAGTCAATCAAGAAAATTGGTATATAGATCTACTAATTACTATCAGATCTACTAGTTACCATCGCAGCAGCGCGTATTTCGCGTGTGGGGTCGGTGCTGGTTCCCAGTCTGGCGGCGCCCGGCTGATCTGTGGCATTCGTTATCATCCGACGGTTAGCAACAAACCCAAAAAAATGGCATGAGTCACTTGCTAGGCTGAACACAGCGAAACGTTACGAAAATTTAAACATGCACGCATGTTTCATGCGCTATGCAAGAATTATCCCAATTTATTCGTCCGGGATTCTGTAATTTACTTGATGGAGGTGATCATGCAAAGACGTGATTTCATGCTCAAGACAGCGGCATCGTTCGCCGTTACTGGATTATTGAGCGCAGGCTGTACGACCAGCGCGACCACTAGCTCAACACCAGGCATGACAGATTCAGCCAAACGTCATCATGGAATCGATACGGAAGCGAGCGCGGCGCTTTCACGACTCAATACGATGGCAAAAGGTTCTCGCGAACTCGTTGCCAAGGCCAGCGGCGTATTGGTATTTCCGTCAGTTATTGCGGCCGGTTTAGGAATTGGTGGTCAGTACGGCGAAGGAGTCTTGCGGGTTCACAATCTGCCGCCTGAGTATTACAGCTTGGCGTCCCTATCCGTTGGACTTCAAATCGGCGCCCAATCAAAAGCAATTATTTTCTTATTCATGACGCAAGATGCACTCAACAAATTTCGCGGTAGCGAAGGATGGCGGGTGGGTGCAGATGCCTCGGTGGCGGTACTGAAAGTCGGTGCAGATGGCAATGTCGACGTTAGCGCTGCCAGCGGCCCGGTTACGGCCTTTGTTTTGGAAAACGCAGGTCTTATGGCAAATTTGACGCTGGAAGGGACAAAAATCACACCTCTTAAAAATTAACGTAATGCGGGCAGATCCCATTTCTGGCGACAAGGTCAAACGCCAACGATCTGCCTTCCATGTATTTTGAAAGTTTACTAAATTGGTGTAGCGATGCGGCTAGCTACCCGCACAAAAGGCTCCGATCAGCGACGCGGCCATCTGCTCACTTGCAGCTGGCGCCTCTTTTTCCTTGCCGCGTAGGCGCCGGTCGTCCTCGACAATATCGATCTGGCGTAGGGCGAAATCGAGATCAGGAACATTCAAGTTGGTTCGCGCTGTACGACACGTCTGAACGCATATGGGTTTCCTGGGGACTACTTGACACGGAAATAAACGGCCTTTGCCGAGGCACTCGCCCATTGCTATGGCTGCGGCCGGCTAAATTCAGACGGTCACCGAATCAAGACTTATTGGGATGGCAAGGAAACCATCACCCACTTCAAGCCCGAGCCTTACCATACGGCCGTGCCAGAGTTTACCTATGGCGGCCTGATCGCTTCACTAATTGACTGCCATAACACCGGAACTGCAGCGTGGCCATGTACCGGGCCGAAGGCCGTGACATGGCCACGCTGCCGCTTTACCGATTCGTCACCGGCTCGCTGCGGGTCGACTTCCTCAAGCCAACGCCGATATCGGGCACCCTCGAAATCCGTGGCCGCGTCAAGGACATCAAAGGCCGCAAGGTTATCGTGGAAACTACCGTGCTAGTTGGTGGTGTTGCGAGTGACACTTTGGCCGAACAATGACTCGGCGAACTACCCGTGCGTTGCAGCCAAGCTCATCGAGCCACCGACTACAGGAAAGTGCCAAAGGACGTTTCGAGCGCCGCAACCTGGTCCCGCAATCACGGCGACGGGGCCGCGAAATTCCCAGCCTGACACCTTTTCCAATGTCGGCACAGCAAGCGGTGCCGCAGTACGGCGTTTCCGACTTAACGCTGTGTTCTTAGGTTATCTCAATTATCAGTGGGAGCGGGCCTTCAAGGCGCTCCCCGCAACTACTTGCCGCGATTCCATCAGCCACCGAGGTAGTCCTTTTTCCCGATATCGACACCATTGTGACGCAAGATACAGTAGGCCGTGGTGACATGAAAGTAAAAATTCGGCAACACCCAGCTGCGCAAATAGTCTTTGCCCTTGAACTCCCGTTTGGTTTCGTGAAGTTGCAGTACGATATCGCGCTCCTCACTGCCATCGATTTGTTGGGCAACGACGCTATCAAGGAAGGCAATTGTTTTGGCTATGCGCACCTGTAATTCGTCAAAGGTCGTTTCATTATCGTCATATTTCGGAATGTCGATACCGGCAAGGCGTGCCGCACAGCCTTTTGCCTGATCGCTTGCAATCTGAATTTGCTTTGCCAAAGGGAGCATATCGGGGAACAAGCGCGCATTCACGAATACGGTCGGATCGATCTCCCTGCCTTTGGCATGCTCTGCCGCCTTTTTGAGAATGGCAGAGAGGCTGCCTAGCGTCTGCTTTAAGGCAGGAATTGAAGAATCGTACATTGAAAGAGCCATGATGGTTTCCTTATGTTGTCTGGTTCACTCTGGTTATTCTTGAAAAATTCCTTTGAAAAATTTTCCATTGTTTCCCGGGAGCGGCGATCCGCCTCAGGATTGTATTGTATACAGATCCACGGAAAATATTCATTCCGGGCTTAAGGTTTTATGCGGGGCGCCGACGCTCATCGTCGGCCGCGCTTGTGGCTTCGCCCCCTGTCCAGCAAGGACTGCGTCGCTGTCTATCAAAGCAATGACGGCACGTTGAAAGTGCTCGCAATCAAGCAAGTGCATGGATAACACTTCTATTCGTTTATGAATGAAGCGCCGCAAAAAGTAGACCGCAACTCGAGCGTGAAACTAACGTGCGCTCCGGGCGCGCATGGTCATGGTATAAATCTGCGATGAATTCACCATCGCGCATTTCAGAGCGGCTGGACTTGGTCACGTCCGCCCAAGTTCGGGCGGGTATCGCATTACTGCACGCCTGCGGCACCGCCTCGGCGGCCCTGTACCTGTGTTCGCTCGGCGTCGGTCTGAACGTGGCGTTACGGGTGCTGACCCGTCCGCGTCTGCGCCGCACGTGATCATTGAGTTGCCACCGTTCAACGCGTTCTCACTCGTTACCTGAAAACTCCGATGAAAAATCCATTTATGAGCATGTTTCTCAGCGGAGCGAACAGAATTGCCGGGTCCGCGACAGCGCAAGCGACTGCCGCAGTGAAGCGAAGAGAGGCGAAAAACGTCAAGCAAGTGATGACGGCCTGGGCTGACGCGCTATTACCGCCAGTTGCCGCGACCGTGAAGAAGAAGCGGGCACGAAAATAGGTGGCACGCAGCGCTAGATTAAACCAGCCGATCCGGCTTGCCATAAGACAGATGCTACGTTTTGCGCTTTACTGACGAACCACCCGACCCGGCCGTGCTACGAGTTAAGGATGGCAGATGCCTATTCAACAAATTCTCACGAGCAAACGAGTCCCCATCAAGATCTGGACCGCCGACATTGATGAACGATCAAAGGAGCAACTGGCCAACATCGCCAGTCTGCCTTTTATCCAGCACCACGTCGCCGCGATGCCTGATGTGCATCTGGGAATTAGCGCCACCATCGGCTCCGTAATTGCCACGCACAAGGCCATCATTCCAGCCGCCGTGGGCGTGGACATCGGCTGCGGCATGGTCGCCGCCCGGCTCTCGCTCGCGGCCAACGACCTCGACGAAAAGACCTTGAAAAAGGTCTTCGACCAGATCACTTGCGATGTGCCAGTCGGCCGCGAACAGCACGCCGACGACCATGTGCTCATGCTGGCCGCGCGCCCATTCGAGCCGGGGTTGACGGCGCTGACCGATCGCCACCCCCAACTACTCAAGGCGTTTGGCAAGTTCTCCAAGTGGATGAACCAGATGGGTACGCTCGGCGGCGGCAACCACTTCATCGAGGTCTGCCTCGACGAGACCGATCATGTGTGGGTGATGCTGCACTCCGGCAGTCGGGGCATCGGAAATGCAATCGCCGACTATTTCATTCAACTGGCCCGCAAGGACATGGAGCGCTGGATGATCCAGTTGCCGAACCGGGATCTGGCTTACTTCCCGGAGGGCACCGAGCACTTCGCAGACTATGTGGACGCGCTGCACTGGGCGCAGGAGTATGCGATGCAGAACCGCCAGACGATGCTCGATCTGGTGTTATCTGCGTTGGCGCGGCACCTACCGCCTTTTGAAGTCACCAGCGCGGCCGTGAACTGCCACCACAACTATGTGGCCAAGGAGCACCATTACGGCGCGAATGTCTGGGTCACCCGGAAAGGAGCGATCCGCGCTCGCGAGGGCGATTTGGGCATCGTACCCGGCAGCATGGGTACGCGCAGTTACATCGTGCGCGGCAAAGGCGATCTCGAGAGTTTCTGCTCTAGCGCCCATGGCGCCGGACGCAGGATGAGCCGCACGGCCGCCGCCAAGCAGTTTACCGAGGCCGATCTGGTGCAGCAGACGGCGGGCGTCATCTGCCGCAAGGACAAGGGCGTGATCGACGAGATTCCTGGCGCGTACAAGGACATCGATCAGGTCATGGCCAATCAACGCGATTTGACCGAAATTTTGCATACGCTAAAGCAGGTCTTGTGCGTAAAGGGGTGAGTGGGCCAAGGAAAAATCACCGATGCTAAGCGTTTTTCAGGTGACATCGGTAGGGCCCAATCGCGTGAGAGCCCAAAAAAAGCCCTCCATAGAAACAGAGGGACAAAATCCAAATTTTACTTGGAGGAGACGGAGCCACTATACCTGCTAAATTCGGCGCCTTCAGTGCGCTAATACACATAGCATAGAAAAACAAATGGCCGCCAATAGTGCGCTAAGGAACGCTTACTGGCGCCAATTTTCGAGGTGAGCGTCTATCGTCCGGCGATCCTAATCGCAAGTAGCGAGGCCACGATTGAGGTCATTCGCAACATTCAGTAGCCAGCAGAATGGCTTTCTTCAAAGTCGGCTCGAATTGGCGCGGTGTCATAAATTATCGTGAGCTTTGAAAACTTTTGCTTGTCTGCGGTCAGCTCGAAAACGTCCACGCATTCAAACTGAACAATTTTTCCGCTCTTGAGTGTCCACGTGTAGTGGAAGTGCAATGCGACAGAGGGCGCCCCGCCACTCGGTAGAAAGATATTTAAGAGTCTTGTGACAGAACGATTCGTGTCCGCCAAAAGTTCTTTGTAGAAATTTTCAGCCTCCATATTCCCATAAAGGGGCGAAACGATTGTGGCTTTCGAAGCAAAAAGCGAAAGAACACTTTCAAGGCTACCTTCGTTTAGGGCGGACAAATACCGTGCGCATAGTTCTTCATGGTTCATAAGAAGGCCTTGGGCAAAATTAGCAACATACCACGGCGTCTACCTCTGGTAAACAACGGCTAGACGGATCGCTTGTCCGCATCGGAGAAATACTGCCCGCGGCAGCTTGCGGCCGTTTGTCCTTCGTGATCGCTGCGTGACCGAGTACGACCGGCTTTTGCACTGCCGACGTTCGCGGCGCGTCGTCCACGGGCCATCGCGGCCATTCGTATGATATGGTGAAGGTCCGCCCCGCGGCCAAACCGGTCATTGGGTAGCAGCAACAGTAAATTGCATCAATACGAGTAATCGCCGATCACCCGCTTAACCTTGTCCAACGCATCCCGGAGCGCATCCAACTCCACGGATCCGAGCGCCAGACGGATCGCATGCGGCAAGTGGACGGACGTCGCGAATGGGTTCCGCGGTCGACGCTGAAATGGGCTCGCGCGTGTCCGGACCTGACAACGAAACCTTGGTCGAAGAAGTAGGCGTCGCCGTGCTGAACCAGCCTTTCTTTGCCAATGGCAACGTTGCTAGTGCGGGTGGGCGCCTTGCGTCGCGGTATCTTGCCATCTGGACGATTGCTCGTCTGGACGGTATCCAGTCGGCGCAGAACGGGCTGCACTAGGTTGCACCGGTGGGAGAAAAGGAGGACTGCGTATCGCGTGCGATGCGAAATATCAAGCCATACTTGCAAGGGGCGGCTGCACCCGCTTGAGATCAGCGCTTCGCTTCAAACCAGCGGGATCGCCGTGTCAATGGCGTTAGTGGCAAGCCATGTTGGGTAAATACCCATCACAAGGAAATTAAAATGTACATACCTTCGCATTTCACAGAGTTTCGACCTGATGAGCTTCGTCGCCTGATCGAACATAATCCGCTTGGTGCTCTGGTAAACAATGGGCCGAACGGGCTCGATGCCAACCACTTGCCGTTCGAACTGGATGAAGCGACAGGAGAACATGGCGTTCTGCGCGGACATGTTGCGCGCGCAAATTCCGTCTGGAAGGAGGTTGGCGATGGCGAGGACGTGCTCGTCATCTTTCGCGCGATGGACGCTTACATCTCACCTAACTGGTATCCGAGCAAGCACGAGAGCCACCGGCAGGTTCCGACGTGGAACTATCAGGTCGTGAATGTTCACGGAAAAATTAGGATTGTGGATGACGTGAAGTACGTGCGCGGTGTCGTCGCGCGCCTCACTCGCATGCACGAGGCTCGGACCGATGCGAAAAACGAGTGGCGAATGGGGGACGCACCGAAAGAGTACATCGATACGATGCTGCAGGCCATCGTCGGTATCGAAATCGAAATTGCCACAATTGTCGGAAAGTCGAAGCTCAGCCAGAATCAGGAGGAGCGCGATCGCGTCAGTGCGGCCGAAGAGCTTGGACGGCGCGGCCAACAGGCAATTTCCAATGCAATGCTCGACCGTTGACGCGCTTGCGACGTGTGACTACCCCGGTGCTAGGGTAAGACTTGGTTTCGTATCGATCAGGAAGAGTCCTGTGTCCAGGCGTGCAGCACCAAACTGAACATTGGCGCTTGCGGGAGGTTGCTACGGCACCGAAAATGGCCCAAATCGCATCAACGGGATCGGACAACTTTGCTAGTGCGTCGGCCGGCCTCCAAGAGAAGTTATCGAGCCGTTGCCCGCCCCACGGGACCCGATAAGCCAGCTGCTCACACCGGATCGTCACGTATTCCGTCAAGATCGCTGCTCGGGAGGCACGTGGCACCATCCTTTCGTTCGTCATCACAAGGCCTATTCGGTTGCTGACGAAAAAAAGGTTGAAATAAAGTCGGTCGCGATGTCGAGCTCGAATGCGCCGGTGCCTCTTTCTCCGGAGGATTGACAGGCGTAGCCGCCTTTGTTCCGCTCTCGTTACCCGTCGTTATCTCCCTCTGCCGCCAACGTTCCGGCGACGGTCGCTTTGCCTTTCAAAATCCACTCAAAGCCCGCCCCGATGAGTGCGCCCAGCACGGGACCGACGACATAGATCCAGGTGCCGGTCAGATCGCCGCGAATCAGGTCGGGGGCGAGTGAGCGCACCGGATTCATCGACGCGCCGCTGATCGGCGCCGCCCACAGGCCGGCCAAAGCAATATAGCCGCCAACCGCCAGAGCGCCATTGGAACCGATATTGCGGGCGCCCGAAGCGGTGCCAAGAATCGTGCTGACCAAACCGGTCGTCAATAAGACTTCCATGGCAAACGCCTTGAAATCGCTCACGCCGTGCCCAGGTGTCGTCGCGCCCAGTAATCCGATCGTGCCGAACATCACGCGCAGGAAAGACGCCGCTACGATGCCCCCGACGACTTGCGCTGCAATATAGCCCGGCACCCGCCCCCACGGAAAATTGCGCCGCACGGCAAACGCCAACGTGACCGCCGGATTTAAATGGGCACCGCCCACCGCGCCCATAAAATAAATGATCGCCATCACCATCAAGCCCGGGGCGACGACCTTCATACTCAGGGTTATCGCTCCGCCGCTCTGAGCACCGACAACCCCGGCTCCGGCTGCCACGACGACAAGGAGAAACGTGCCCCAGGTTTCTGCGAAAAGGCGTCGCCATTCACGGCCCGCTTCCAAAAAATTGCTCGTCGCAGAGTCGTGCGACCGACGCTGCTCCCGTGTCGATTCGCTTTGGTCGTTTGCGGATGCGATGATGACCTCCCATGGGAATACTACATTCGATAACGCCACTATTGTTTGCAATCTTGGCTGATCGGATCGACGTGCAGTAGATCTTTTTTCGTTTGAATTACCGCCAGCAAGGATAGCCTGCACGCTCGGCAAATGTCCTATGCACAAATTTCGTCATGTGGCACCTTAAAATTCCTATGCAAGAATCTTCTGTGCCTCATCTCGCGTTCAACCAGGCACACGCCGTTCCCCGGGCGGGTTTGAACGCCGCTAATTTGCAAGGGTCTTCATGGTGTCGTCATTGTCATCACTAAAATAGACGACTTAATTGCCTCCATTGACCATCGATGCCGCAAGCCAAAACAGCGCGCCAGGAGCGCATATATCGAGCTAAACCGGCTAACCGACGAAACGTAAAGCCGGCGCGGCCCCTGTATGACTCGCAACGCCTGTTAATAATTCATTGGCCTCAAATTTTCTTTGATAAAGATCAGACACAAATCAAGGCATTTCTGTCGATTCGGTCCCCGCACTAGCCAGAGGAAGGTCAAAAAAGCATTTAACAACATCTGGAGGCGGTCTCCCATGAGCCTTGGCTGTGCCTATAGCCTGTGCCACGCGGCTAGGCCGGAGGCCGGCCTCCGCCTAGCCGATGATATGGCTGGCCACGATCATCAAAGCGGGCATTAAATTTACTGAGTAGCGCTAATCTTCATCCGAGGATTATGCCAAAAAATATGTGACGCGGGCGTATCGATATCGGAATATTGCGCCCGGAAATCTCGCGCGGCCGAGAATCGTCGATGGCAATGTGGGGTTCGCTGCCGGAGGCACTTGCGCATCGTCAAGCACCCACACGTTGTAGTTCCCCGGCCAGCTGTTGCCATCATTTGCGAACTTGCCAGTATGTTCGAACTCTAATAAACATCCGTGAAGAAGTTCCTCATGGAAGGTGGATTAGACCGGTGTAGTCCTCGTTGGTTTGGCGTTCGTTGGGTGTTCGTTGGCAGATGCGCCAACATGGCACCAAGGGAAAGAAATACCGCGATTGGCAACCTAGTGGGGGCGTGGCCTGCGCGGGCCTAAGCAAGCCCTAAGCAATGGGCGGTCCCGTCGAGACTGTTGGCAGAGCTGCGGCGGGTGGCCTTATCGGCTAATAGGAGGTCAATCTTACCTGTGCCGCTTTTGACGAGGCCGGTCACCCACCGCGAATGTCGAACGTAGGTCGTCGACGCCAAGACTGGCAGGCCGTCGGCCTTAACTACTATCTACTATTTGGAGATCAAAATGAGCTATTTGGACCGCGACACGTATGGCATCTACCGCGACACCGACGCAGGCTCCGGCCCGCGCCTGATGGGAGCCGATACCCTGATCGGCGAAGACGTATACAACCGCCAGGACGAAAGCCTGGGCGACATCAAAGAAATCATGCTGGACATGCGCAGTGGACAAGTCGCCTACGCCGTGTTGTCCTTCGGCGGCTGGCTGGGCATGGGCAGCAAGCTGTTCGCCGTGCCCTGGCAAAGCCTGCAACTCGATACGGGCAACAAGCGTTTTGTGCTGGACTGCTCGAAGGAGCTGCTGAAAAATGCGCCCGGCTTCGACAAGGACAATTGGCCTGACATGGCCAGCACGGAATTTGCCACTCAGATCCATGGTTTCTATGGCACCCAGCAAAACCTGCCCGGCCAGCGTACCGCCAGCGGGAGCGTGATGGGTTCGGGCAGCGGCACCATGCAAAGCGGCAACGCCGCCGGCAGTGGCAAGTCGCCAGGTGGCAGCCGTTCCGGATCGAGTGGCAACCTGTCGGGCACGGACAAGATCGACAGGCCCGATCGCTAGCTATTGAGCGCTGCGTTAGCCATACCGCACGAACGTGCAGATTGGCTCGCCCAGGCAAGATTTGCCGGCCCGCGCCGCCTGTGTCTGGGCGGCGCCACTTAGTTCTGTTGCATCAGTCTTGGTCGCTGCGAGATTCCGGGTTGGTGCCTACGCGGCAGGTACAACATTAACACCTCGAATGCGTTGTCACCCCTCGCCGCACGCTGCGCGACGGTCGTCTTAGGCGGCCTGCCCAGCGTTTTCCCTTCCCCCTTGGCGCACCAGGCCTTCGGCCGCTTGGGACAGGCAGATCATCGTGGGCCGGCGCCAGACCCGCTCTCCAGCAAGATACGCCGCAGCGATCATGAGACAGCCGGGATCACTGATTCTGGATGCGCCTGCTACTAGGCACGCTGCCGTGTACGCTTTGGTGTCGATTTCGGACGAACTCAAATCGACATCCAAAATCATGGTCGACTCAAACACATCGATGCCCGACGCGCATAATGAGCGCGGGATCTAACGGCTCCATATCGTCATTTTCCATCAGGCCAGCAATGCGCAGGGCCAGATCATCGATATGACCCAAAAATTGCTTTTTATCTCCGAGCCGGCTGAGGGGCATGATTTGCTCCGATGGCATTCGACGACTTTGGCGGAAGAGTTTGGCGTGGCCGATGCCAACGAGG
Source organism: Janthinobacterium sp. (assembly GCA_003133225.1). Taxonomy (GTDB): domain Bacteria; phylum Pseudomonadota; class Gammaproteobacteria; order Burkholderiales; family Burkholderiaceae_D; genus Janthinobacterium. Next base: position 97,234 of record PKWL01000046.1, on the reverse strand, counting down.
ATGAACTGTACGCGGCGATGGATTGACTGCTCCAGCGCCAGGATGCGATCCAGAAAAAACTCGCCGCTCGCCATCTGGAGACGGGCGGCCCCGTGCTGCATGACCTGTCGTCGAGCTACTTCGAGGGCGAGGCCTGTCCACTGGCAAAGCGCGGTTACAACCGCGACGGCAAGCATGGCATGCTGCAAGTGAACTACGGCTTGCTCGCCGATCCGCGTGCCTGTCCGGTGGCCATCTCGGTTCATGCTGGCAACGCGTCGGACAGCACGCAACCCCGAGCCACGCCACAACGCAGCGCCCGGCTCAACGCAAACACTAATGCGACTACTAATGCGACTACATCGGGTCATGGATGGAGATGGCATGAGTGAGCATTTCGGCAAAATCTCTAATGTTGTAGGGAAAATAAAATAAATCCACGATTGAATCGGGAATAAATCCGTCGCGGCCCCCGGGCCCCAACCTCGCAATCTTGACTTTTCCTTCGACTGGGCTAGTATTGATATACGGAGTTTTATTGTATATCAAGGAGATCGTGATGCAAGTTGCAAAATGGGGTAATAGTCTCGCAGTGCGCCTGCCAACTAGTGTTGTGCGACAGCTAGATCTAAAGGAAGGTGACGATATTACTGTCAATGTCGCCAATAATCGCACATTTGAGATCATGAAAACCCCTACGCGGGCCGAACTGATCAATCGTTTGCGGGCATTGCGCGGGACCATACCAAGCGATTTTAGATTTGACCGGTCGGAAGCCAATGAGCGCTAGGATTTTTCTGGATACCAACACGTTGGTCTACCTACTGGAGGGTAAGGTGCCGGCGGCGGGAATTACGCTGACCCAAGCCGAGCTGGAGGCTAACCGCAAGGGCGACATCACGCTTGGATTATTCGAACATGAAGGTTTATTTGTCGGCGTCCAGGTATTGAGCGAGCTTTGCAATGTGGTATTACGGCGCAAGTTCGACTGGTCAAAAACGAAAGAACTTTTGCGAATGCTAGAGGTTCTATGCATGGAGGTGGTGCCGCTGACCCTCGCCGTCCACAAATGCGGGATCGGCATACGCGACAAATACAAGTTGCAGTTTTTTGACTCCATGATGCTGGCCGCGGCGCTCGAAGCTGGATGCGACACCTTTTACTCGGAGGACATGCAAGATGGCCAGGTCATCGAGCAGACAATGACGATTAAAAATCCGTTCAAGGCGTGATGCGCGTTTCTCCCGAAAAAATTTCTCAGGCGAAGGTTACCAAGAAGTCCGAGACCGAAAATTTAACAACCTACTGGCTGCATCTGGCCGCCACTCAGGTGGCCCTATTCTGACCACGAATGAGGTGGTTTATCTGGCCGCGAGTCAGGTTTGGCAACCGCAAATTCACATTTGAGAAGAAATTTTTTTAGGACGCAAACTTCGCGTGGAAATCGCAAACGTCTGGCGGGCTCGTGTATTTTGCACCTGCGCGCCTCACAAGGAACCTGAGTGCTATCCGCAAGCACTGCGGCGCATTTTGTTCATCGATGGTCCGCTACAAAAATCCAATCGCAGACGCACCTTCGCGTCGAGCTTGTTGATGCGCGGTACAACCCCAATGTAGGCCGTGACACAAATAATGGGTTACGAGGCATCCTGGGAAGCTTCCAGTTTCTGGCACGAAACCGCACACGGACCATGAGCCGGGACAACAAAAAGAGGGTTCACGGAGAATCGATGGCGAGGCGCATAGACAAAGACAAGGCAAGCGTGCACGGCTTGAAAACTTATACGTCCAAATTGCGGCCAAATCCAAGGCTGAGACAATGTGGCTGAAAAATTATGCGTAAGCGCTTGATTATATTGAATAATTATTGGTGGGAAGTGCAAGTTTCGAACTTGCGACCCCTGCAGTGTGAATGCAGTGCTCTACCCCTGAGCTAACCTCCCAAAGCGAGGCGAATTATCGCACAAATTTGCATGCTTATGGAAATTAGTCCAAAATTGCCTCTATCCCGTCGTCATCTGGGCATGCCAAATACAGCGGCCTTTGACCGCCTTGTCCAGGGCGGCCAAGATCGCATCGTGCTCGGCCAATTCATCGGCCGCCGCCGCCAGGAAAACGATGGCGGCGAGCGGAACATATTTCAGTCCCTCCCCTTGAGCAGAGGCGTCGGCCTCGGGCTCCATGCACAGGCTGTTCTGGCCGCGCGTCATCGACAGGTAGACGTCGGCCAGGAGCTCGGCATCAAGAAGGGCGCCGTGCAGTTTGCGATGGGAATTGGATACCCCATAACGGTCGCACAAGGCATCGAGCGAGTTGCGCTTGCCTGGATGCATTTCCTTGGCTTGCACCAAGGTGTCGATCACGCTCCCGACTTGTTCGCTAAAATTGGGCAGCTTCAAGCGTTTGAACTCGGCGTTTAAAAACCCCAAGTCGAAGGGCGCGTTGTGGATGATGACCTCGGCACAGCCAATGTATTCGCGCAATGCTTCGACAATGTCGGCAAATTTGGGCTTATTGCTCAAGAACTCCGTTGTCAAGCCGTGCACCGCCAGCGCGCCCTCTTCCGAGTCACGTTCAGGATTGATGTAGCAGTGGTAGTTATTGCCCGTTAAAATGCGATTTTTCAACTCGACACAACCGATTTCGATCACGCGATCGCCGCTGCGGGAGTTTAAGCCCGTGGTTTCCGTATCTAGAACGATTTGGCGCATGAACGATTTTCAAAATGGAGTGGGAGGGCTGCAGTATAACAAAGACGTCGGCAGCGCCCCTTAGCTCTGCCGCACCGAATCAACGCCACGGTTGGCCAGCACGTCGGCGCGCTCGTTGCCCGCATGCCCAGAGTGGCCGCGCACCCAGCGCCATTCAACCTGATGCACGGCTTGCGCGGCATCGAGCGCCTGCCATAGGTCGACGTTTTTTACGGGCGCCTTGGCACTTGTTTTCCAGCCGCGCGCCTTCCAGCCGTGGATCCACTCACTGATGCCCTTTTGTACGTATTGGCTGTCCGTATGCAGCACCACTTCGCACGGCCGCTTGAGCGCGTTAAGCGACTCGATCACCGCCATCAATTCCATCCGGTTGTTGGTGGTGTTAAGTGCGCCGCCGAAGATTTCTTTTTCAGCACCGTCGGCAATCATCAATGCGCCCCAGCCTCCGGTGCCGGGGTTGCCCTTGCATGCGCCGTCCGTGAATATTTCAACTTTAGCCATCCTGCGGTTTCCGCCCTTTATTTGTGACCGGCGTGGCCGACGGGACCGTTGCCGGGTTCTTCGTCCATGCCGGGCCGATCAAGTGCATGCCCTTCACGCGCTTAATCGCCTGCACCATATACACGGCGCCAAAATACGGCCACCAGTGCGCGCCGGCTTTATCCATGAAGGCATATCGCTGCAGCCAACGCTCGGTCCTGCAGGCGGGGGCGTAACAACCGAAATGGCTGTGGCTGACCCCCATATTTAATAGTTTTAACCAATCTTTCAAGCGCGGCATAGAGATGAATTCACCTTCCGCAGGCAAGAAGTGCGTTCCCGTTACCCTCCCGATTGCTTGGCGCGCACCCCACAGACTGGCCGGGTTGAAGCCGCAGATGATCAATTGTCCCTCCGGCATCAACACGCGCTCAACTTCGCGCAACACCTGATGCGGTTCGGCGGCAAACTCTAGCACATGCGCGAGCACGACTAAGTCGAGGCTTTGCGAGGCAAACGGTAATTCGGAAAATTCCAGCGTCAGCAGCGGACAGCTTAAAGCGTCGGAGAAGCGGGGCGGCCAAGCCAAGCGCCTATCGGCCAGCCACTTGTTGGGCATGCGGTTCGCCGCCAATCCGTTGATGTGCGGCATGCCAATCTGCACCGCGTTAAAGCCAAAAATATCAGCGGTCAATTCATCCAAGCATGTCTGCTCCCACGCTCGCACATAACTGCCAACGGGCGTTTGCAGCCAGCGATCCAGCGCTATAATGAATTTCTCGGATGCCTCACTGTCCATGCCAGCCCTTTGACGAACGAATGACAAAAATCAAGCACGCATTGAACGTACTCACCGTTCCTGCCTTTAACGACAACTATCTGTGGCTGATCCACGACGGCCAGCATGCAGCCGTCGTCGATCCCGGCGACGCCCACGTCATTTTGGCCGCATTGAAAGCCCACCGGCTGACGCTTACCGCCATTTTACTCACCCATCACCATGCTGACCATACCGGCGGCGTTCCTGAACTGTTGCAGCATTATGCAGTGCCGGTGTTCGGCCCGCGCAATGAAGCCATTCCCGTCGTCACCCAGCCGGTAGGAGAAGGCGACCAGGTAACCGTTCCGGGCCTGAAATTTGATCTTTCCGTGCTCGACGTGCCGGGCCACACGGGCGGCCATATTGCGTACGTGCTGCCGCAGCGAGGCGATGAGCCAGCCTGGCTGTTTTGCGGCGACACCCTGTTTGCCGGGGGCTGCGGGCGCCTGTTCGAAGGCACGCCCGAGCAAATGATCAGTTCGCTCAACAAGCTAGCAGCACTGCCCGACGCGACGCGGGTCTTCTGCGCCCACGAATATACACTGGCTAATCTTCGTTTCGCCAGTGCGGTCGAGCCGGGCAATCGGGCTCTCTTGGAACGGGTCGAGCTCGAGAGCGCCAAACGGGCCAAAGGCATGCCGACGGTGCCCACGACCATTGGTCTGGAAAAGGCCACCAATCCTTTCCTGCGCTACCGTGAGCCCGCCATCGTAGGCGCTCTTATCGCGGCCCACAAACTAGCTCCCAACGAACCGCCGGTGGCCGCCTTTGCCGCCTTGCGTCAATGGAAGAACAATTTCTGATGATTGAGGTGAGAGGCCACACCGCCCCCCTTCGGCGACGTACTCGAGCCCACCGGGTCGATGCGGCATAACAGCATAGGCTTTGAATGGGTACGAGCCGAAAGACTGTTGCAAAACGAGTTGATCGGCATAGGGGGCAGCGGTTAAGCTGCGCCTCTGCCACACCACCCGGCATGCGGGTCCCACCGGGCGGTTCAAGAAGTTGAGGTCATGAGAGTCGGGGAACGCCAAGTTTATCGAAATATGCCGTAGTTAAGACAAGATTAAGACTGTTTTGGCTATGATTCCACCAACGCCTGCCTCCTCCTGCCACCTTGGCAGCCAACTCGTGTGACGCGCCGAGACTGCGCTAACCACAGTAAATTGTAGTCCCATGTCGCCATTGCTTGAGTTGAACTGCACGAAGTCTGTGCCGCAACCATGAGTCCAAGTCCTTGAATATTGCGGGCGTATTAGCCAGACGGAAATATGCTTTCCAGCCGGGCATGTACGTTCGCAATTGCTCAACAACTTGCTCCCCGCCCAAGGTTTCCGTATCCTCGCTGGTGCGTAGCTTGAAGGGCGTATCGAGTCGCATGCTACGGCAAGAGCGACCTGATATCGCACAGCACTATTGGAAGGGCATGCTCTGGAGTCCAGCGTATTTTGCTGCAAGCTGCGGTGGTGCTCCTCTTTCCATCATCAAACAGGTTGTCGAACAACAGCAACGGCCGCTTTAACCTACCAAAAACCGCGCCTTATATCCCCGCGCAAATGCGTCGGCGTCGCCTTTGTGCCGGTACGCGGCAGGCGCACTTGGACGGGGCTTTACGGCGCATCGGGTAAAGGACCGACGGCGGAAGGCGGAAGGCCACTAGTACGAAAGACAAAAACCTGGAAAAAAAACCTGTCAGGAGCGCTCTGGCACTTTCGGCTTGCCCCCGGCGCGAGCTGTGCGGCAAGCGCGCATTACGCATCGGCCAAAGCGGAATCAAACACGCCTCTTATCCCCACTAACTCACGGACGGGAAATGGGCCGATGGGCGGGACCGGTCGCGACCGGTCCCGCCCATCGAAAGGCCTCAACAGCGCTTAAATTTCCTCGTATAAAGGCAAGGTCAGAAATTCGGCAAATGATTCCGATGTCGACATTTCCTCAAAAATTTGCGCGGCCCGGGCGTAACTCGGACTGTCGCCCGCGACCTCTTTGACCTTGGCTAGTTCCTCCGGAATCAACGCCCGCACCATGTCGGCTGTCACCTTGCGCCCGTCTTCCAACACTCCTTTTGCCGAACGGATCCACTGCCACACTTGCGAACGGCTGATTTCCGCAGTGGCCGCGTCTTCCATTAAATTATGGATAGGCACGCAACCGTTGCCGGTGAGCCAGCTGCCGAGGTAATGAATGCCGACGTTGATGTTGTAACGTAAGCCCGCTTCCGTGATCGGTGCTTCCGGCTGAAAGTTAAGCAAATCGGCGGCAGTCACTGCCACGTCCATGCGTTGCTTGTCAAACTGGTTCGGCTTGTCGCCCAGAACCTTCTTGAATTCGGCCATCGCCAGTTCGACCAGACCCGGGTGCGCGACCCAGCCGCCGTCATAGCCGTCAGTCGCATCCCGCGCCTTGTCGGTGCGAACGCCGTTCATCGCCACTTCGTTTTTTTCCGGATCGTTCTTGATCGGAATCAAGGCTGCCATGCCGCCAATGGCGGGGGCGCCGCGCTTGTGACACGTTTTCAGCAGCAGCAACGCATACGAGCGCATGAACGGCGACGTCATCGTGACCTTGGCCCGGTCGGCCAGGCAAAAGTCCTTGTCGAGCTTGAATTTCTTGATGCAGGAAAAAATGTAATCCCAGCGCCCCGCATTGAGGCCGGCGCTATGATCCTTCAGCTCGTACAGAATTTCTTCCATCTCAAAGGCGGCGAGTATCGTTTCGATCAAGACCGTAGCCTTGATGGTTCCTTGGGGCAGGCCCAGTTCATTTTGCGTCATGACGAAGACGTCGTTCCACAGCCGCGCTTCCAGATGCGATTCCAATTTTGGCAAATAGAAATAGGGACCGGCACCGTTCGCCAGTTGCTCCTTGGCATTATGGAACATGAATAGGGCAAAATCAAAAATGGCGCCAGACACCCGTTTGCCGTCGATTAGCACGTGTTTTTCGTCCAGATGCCAGCCGCGCGGGCGCACGAGCAAGGTAGCGACTTTGTCGTTAAGCTTGTAATGCTTGCCATTTTGCTCAAGTGAGATCGACTTGCGCACGGCATCCACCATATTGATCTGGCCGGTGATCTGATTGTCCCAATTTGGCGTGTTCGAATCCTCAAAGTCGGCCATGTAGGAGTCGGCGCCTGAATTGAAAGCGTTGATGACCATTTTGCGCTCGACCGGGCCGGTAATTTCGACCCGGCGGCATTCCAAGGCGGCCGGGACGGGCGCGATACGCCAATCGGCGGCGCGAATGGGCGCCGTCTCGGCCAGAAAATCGGGACGCTGGCCGGCATCTAGGCGTTTGGCTTGGGCGACCCGCACCGCTAGCAATTCTTGACGGCGCGACTCGAAAGTGCGGCTCAGCTTGGCAACGAGCGCGAGCGCCGCTGGGGTCAAAATTTGCGCGTAACCGGACTTGATCTGGCCGGTAATTTCCATCCCTGCTGGGGTGGCGATGGTGGACTGCGTCATGGGTGACTCCGTTTAAAAAAAATTAACTGAAAATCGCTGGAGAGGCAACCCCAGCGGGTGGGGCCGCTTTGATGCGGCCGCCGCACCTCGCCCATCGCATCAAATTACCAGTCGATGCGGACAGCGCGGCCTTGGCATGTTTCATGTCTTCTAGTATATTCACTTTAAAGTCAGCAAACGACATTAAAAATAACTTCATCTATGTGTTTTTGTCACAAGTGAGAATATGGGCCAATTCAAACAAATTTCCACCTTTGTTGACGTCGTCGCAAAAGGCAGCCTGTCGGCGGCGGCCAGAGCCGAGGGCATCGCGCCGGCCATGATCGGGCGCCGTCTCGATGCCCTCGAGCAGCGTCTAGGCATCAAATTACTACAGCGTACGACGCGCAAACTGGTCCTCACCAACGAAGGCGCGGCTTTTCTCGAGGATTGCCAGCGTATCTTGAGCGAACTGGAGGAAGCCGAATCAGCAGTGGCCGAGCGCAGCGCCAAGGCCACTGGTCACTTGCTCATTTCCGCTCCGGCCGGCTTTGGGCGCCAGCATGTCGCGCCCCTGCTACCGTCCTTCCTGGCCGAGCATCGCGACGTCACCGCGGCCTTGAACTTGAACGACCGGGTAGTCGACCTGATCGGAGAAGGGGTCGATGTCGCCATCCGCATCGCCAGTCTGGGCGACTCCAATCTGGTGGGCGTCAAGCTGGCCGACAACCGCCGCGTTTTAGTGGGTTCACCCGGCTACCTGAAACGCTACGGCACGCCCCATACGCTGGCCGACCTAGCCAAACACAATTGCTTGACGATTAGCAATGAAGGTAGCCAGCGGGGCTGGACCTTTCGCGAGCATGGCCGGCACGTGACCTTAAAGGTCGGCGGCAACATGGGGTGCAATGATGGCGAAGTGTTGCATGACTGGGCCTGCGCCGGCAAAGGGCTGGCGTGGCGCTCGATGTGGGAGGTCGGAACAGAAATCGAATCGGGAAAATTAACAACCGTATTGGATCAGTTTGCTGCGCCGGGAAATGATATCTATGCCGTCTTTCCCCAGCGCCGCCATTTGCCGCTGCGCATACGCGCCTTTGTCGATTTCTTGCGGCGCAGTTACTCTGAGGAGGAATACTGGTGCAAGCGTAACAATTAAGACCCGCATTTAATTACCGAGCAGCAAGCATTACGCTTCAAAGGTCAAAAAAAATCCTCGGAGACCGAGGATTTTTTATTTCGTTTGATTCAGCGTATTAGATAGGCTGAATGTTCGAAGCTTGCTTGCCCTTAGGACCAGCGGTCACTTCAAAAGAAACACGTTGGTTCTCTTGCAGGGACTTGAAGCCATTCGACTGAATTGCCGAGAAATGAGCGAACAGATCTTCGCCGCCTTCATCAGGTGTGATAAAGCCGAAACCCTTCGAATCATTGAACCATTTTACGATGCCAGTTGCCATTACAATTTCCTATTTCAGTTAAGTTGGGCCTTACGCCCGTTATATCGTTTGAAGCAAGAAAGGAATGACAGACAAACTGCACTACCACCTCGAATCTAACGATCCCACATTATACTGGATAAAACGGGAAAAACACGGGCCCGAGAAAATAAACTTCCCAAGCACTGCCTCTGTGGTTTTGGCCACATCGACAACGCACCGTTTTCATCCGCATGAGGTTCACTATAGATAAGAAAATTAGTCACCGTTTTGACTTATATCAAATGTATTTCTAACTAGGAAATCATAAAGCGGCGCCAGGGGCGGCCTTGGTCCGGCGCCACCCGGGCCTATGCTATTTGACTGTCGCCAGCCGGAACCGGCTCCCGCCCGATAGCGCACGATATGCCCCCGTCACGCAACGGATGCTGGGCACGAGCGGACCTGAAATCCCCATCAAAAACTGGGGTTCGCGTCTTATTTGGTGCCGAAAATGCGGTCGCCCGCATCGCCCAGACCAGGGACGATGTACGCATGCTCATTCAAGTGCGAATCGAGCGCCGCAGCATACAACTTGACATTCGGATGCGCGTTTTGAAAGACGGTGACTCCTTCCGGGGCCGCAACGAGTGCCAGAAATATGATCTGCTCGTCCTTCACGCCCCGCGATTTGAGTACATTGACGGCGTGCACGGCCGAGTTGCCGGTCGCAACCATGGGATCGCACAAAATGAACGTGCGCTCGCTCAGGTCGGGCAAGCGCACCAGATACTCCACCGGTTGATGCGTTTCCGGATCGCGGAACACGCCGATATGGCCCACACGGGCCGACGGCACCAGATTGAGCAGGCCATCGCTCATGCCGATGCCGGCGCGCAAAATAGGCACGATCGCCAGCTTTTTTCCCGCGATGACGGGCGCATCGATGGTTTGCAGCGGGGTTTCGATCTGCCGCGTCGTGAGCGGCAAGTCACGCGTGATCTCGTAGCCCATCAGCAAGGTGATTTCCTTGAGCAATTCGCGAAAGGTGCGCGTGGAAGTGCCCCGCTCGCGCATGTGGCTCAATTTATGCTGGATTAGCGGATGGTCGGTGATAAAAAGATTGGGGAAGCGCGGATCTTGTTTCATGAGACTTGACTCCAAGACGCCACGCCCGCAAGAAAGAGGAGAATGGGAGCTTGCGCCACAATCGCCGCCTGTGCTTCTTTTGCCTGTGTTTGCATAGTTATTCCCTTGTTTTTTTCGCGCCGCCAGCGCGTTGGCGGTGCTTTTCCCCGCCGGCGTCATTCCCGGGAGCGCTTTGGCCACAGGTTCCACCGCCCCGATAGCATGGATGGTATTTCCACCTGGCCGCTTAGTTGCGTAGCGCGGTCGAACCTTGGCGGCTTTCCACCAGTCTCGTCCAAGGCCGGATGATTTTGATCAGGAATGTTGCGCTGCGCTGTAAGCCGGCACGTCCCCTGTCCGTCTTGAGCTCGCACGGGATCCCGCGAGCTCGATGACGGGGCCAATGGCCGCATTATCCCCGCCATCGGCGGGGTGCGGCATTTATTTGAAAAAATAAATGCACTGATCAAGGTTGGCCAACTCCCGCCTCTGCCATCTTGCCATCAGTTGCGATCCGTGGGCTCAGTGTCGTGGCCAGTAATCAAGCACAGCGGCAAATAGTGGAGGCGTTCGGAGCGAGCATTTTTATGCTTCGACCAACGCCCGCGCCAAAATAGCCGCGCAATCGATCCCGGAGGGCAGCCGGCCAAACGCGCCGCCGACCTCACGCGCCACACGCGAGAGCACGAAAGCTTCCGCTACGAACGTCGGCGCATGGCGCAGTAACAGCGCCGCTTGCACCGCCAGCACGATACGTTCGGCCAGTCGGCGCGCTCCAAATTCGTCTTGCGGCTGCGCCAAGTCGCTCAGCAAAGCGGCGGCGAAGCAGGAAAATTCGACGTTTTCATTGCCGGCGAGCGCCAATTCGCCGGCCAGCGCTTCGCGCGTGCCTGATGTTTTGCCCAAAGCGCGCAGGAGGTCGAGGCACATGACATTGGCCGAACCCTCCCAGATCGAATTGACGGGAAATTCGCGGTACAGGCGCGCCAACGGGCTCTCCTCGACATAACCGGCGCCGCCCAACACTTCCATCGCCTCCGCGCCAAAGCTTGGACCACGCTTACAAATCCAGTACTTGCCGGCAGGCGTTAGGAGGCGTCCCAACGAGGCCTGGGCCGGGTCGCCGCTTTGGTCGAAACAGCGCGCCAAGCGCATGGCAAACAGGGTGGCCGCTTCCGATTCGAGTGCCAGATCGGCTAACACGTTCTGCATCAATGGCTGTTCGGCCAGCGCCCGGCCGAACACGCTGCGTTCGCGCGCATGGTGGAGAGCGTGCGTGAGCGCCGCGCGCATGATGCCAACGCTGCCCAGCACGCAATCGAGTCGGGTATGGCTGCCCATTTCCAGTATGGTCGAAATGCCGCGCCCCGCCCGTCCTATCAGCCAGCCATAAGCGCCCGTGAATTCCACTTCCGATGAGGCATTCGAGCGGTTTCCCAGCTTGTCTTTCAGGCGTTGCACCCGGATTTGATTGCGGCTGCCGTCAGGAAGGTAGCGCGGCAAAAAAAAACAGGACAGACCGGCGCCGCTCTGCGCAAGGATCAAATGGGCGTCGCATTGCGGCGCCGAGAAGAACCATTTGTGACCGACGATGCGGTACAAATCATCTCCTTCGTCGCCAAACAGGGACCTTGCCTCGGCGCCATCGACCGCCTCGGCACGCGTCGTATTGCTGCGCACATCCGAGCCACCCTGTTTTTCCGTCATGCCCATGCCGATCAGGGCGCCGCGCTTTAACTCGATAGGGAGCGAGCGCGGATCATATTGGCGTGACAGGATTTTGGGTAGCCATTTGGCTGCGATTTTCGGCGCCTGGCGCAACGCTGGCACACACGCATACGTCATCGTCACCGGGCATTGCGAACCGTTTTCTAGTTGGCCGAACAAGATGTACTGCGCAGCGCGCGCGACATGGGCGCCGCCCGTCGGCGCATCCCAGGGCGCAGCGTGCGCGCCCGCTTCGATCAGGAGCGTCATCAGGCTATGCCAGGACGGGTGGAACTCGATCTCGTCAATGCGCCTGCCACAGCGGTCAAAATTGACCAGGCGCGGCGAATTCACGTTCGCGAGACGGGCTAGATCTTGTAACTCGGCGCATCCCAGCTTCTCGCCCAAGGCGCCCAATGCCTGTTCGGCGGCAGCGCCGCCCTCGCGGCGCAAGGCGTCGCGCAAGGCGATGTCGCAATAGAACAGATTCACGTTTTCAAACGGCGCCACCTGATTAAACACTTCGTGCGTATCGAACGGGTTCATGATTCCCCTCCCAAAGTATTTTTTGCGCGAAACCAACTAGGCATGGCCCGCCTAGCACCTGCGCCCGGCTTGGCCCAACACAGGGCGCATGGTTTCGCCCTCGCTACGGGCCCCCTTCCCGGCCCAAGCCGCTAGGAAAACAATTTGCGCGCCGTTTGCCCCCATCAAATTTTTTAGGAAACCAAATGGCCCGGGAGAGACCCGCTAGCGCTACTATCGGCAGCTACCAACGATTGACTGCAAGTCCTTTAGCCCGAAGCGCCAGCTGGTGGCGCCGGCTAGTCACGCAATTTTGGGCGTCGCGACACGCACGTCGCCACATTGGGCACGGTGCATGAGTGCGTGGTCCATCAGCACGAGAGCAAGCATGGCCTCGGCGATCGGGGTCGCGCGGATGCCTACGCACGGATCGTGGCGGCCGAGCGTCTCCACCCAAACCGGATTGCCATCCTTGTCGATCGAACGGCGCGGCGTGCGGATTGACGACGTGGGCTTGATTGCGATCGACACCGTGATGTCCTGGCCTGTCGAAATCCCGCCCAGCATCCCGCCCGCGTTATTACCGAAGAAGCCTTGCGGCGTGAGTTCGTCGCCATGCTGCGAGCCTTTTTGCACGACCGATTTAAAGCCGGCGCCGATCTCGACTCCTTTGACGGCATTAATGCCCATCATGGCATAGGCGATATCGGCATCGAGCTTGTCATAAATCGGCTGGCCCAGACCAACTGGAACGTGTTGTGCGACGACATCGATGCGCGCGCCGACGGAGTCGCCATCCCGCCGCAACTGATCCATGGCCGCTTCCATGCGCGCAATCAGGTCGGCGTCGGCGCTGGCGGCAAAAAACGGATTCGAGGCCGTGTGTTCCCAGGACTGGAACGGCACAACGATATCGCCCAGCTGGCTCATGCAGCCTTGGAACGTCGTGCCATATTGTTGCAACAACCATTTTTTGGCGATTGCCGAGGCCCCCACGACGGGAGCCGTCAAGCGGGCCGACGAGCGGCCGCCGCCGAGCGGATCGCGCACGCCATATTTGTGCCAATAAGTGTAATCGGCATGGCCGGGTCGGAAGCTATCGACGATATTGCCGTAATCCTTGCTGCGCTGGTCTTCATTACGGATTAGCAACATGATCGGCGTGCCGGTCGTCACTCCCTGGTAGATGCCTGACAAGATCTCGGCCGTATCGGACTCCTGGCGCTGCGTGACGTGGCGCGAGGTGCCAGGTTTACGGCGGTCCAGTTCCGGCTGGATGTCGGCCTCCGACAGGGCCAGCCCCGGCGGGCAGCCGTCAACGATACACCCGATCGCGGGACCATGCGATTCGCCGAAAGTGGTCACAGTAAAAAGCTTGCCGAATGAATTGCCGGACATAATAATAAAAAGAGGATCAGAAAATCTCAATTTTACCAGCCTACAGCGCCAGCACGGCGAATTCAAACAATATCGCCAAGCGTACCGGACCTTACCTCCAAATTCTCAGCGCTCTTTGTCATAAGCCATGGGCTGTTTTTCCGCAAAGGCAGCTGAAAACGCACAGTTCGAAGGCCCTGGCCAATTTGATGGCGGTGGGACCGGCGCAGCCGACTTGGAGGCGGCGAAGGTGGTATGACTCGCTGGTATGGGGGCGCCCGAGACGGGCCGCGGTTCTGCCAACGCCCAGCTTGGGCAAACGGCGCACGCCTGTTGGCGGCGACGGAAAACCGAAGCGGCGCCAACCATAGGCGCCGCGCACATCGCCGTGCTTTTGAGCAAAGCACTGGATTTCCCGTCATCGCTTGCAAGCGCGGCAGTCACCCTGCTCGACAGCGCTACTGTCACGGACCATCTCAAGGAAAAGCCGCGCTACGCGCTGGGCTTTGCCTTACTCCGCCTTGACAGCGGCAGTTTCGCGCCGCAAATCGAAGGCAGCCGTTCGGATAAAGGTGGGACACAGGGCTCGCGCGCCGGTGCGATTGTAAAGTGGCGCTCCAACATGACTGGACATTAATACCCGCACAGGGCCCCGCGCTCCCACTTAATCGACCGTCTCGGCCGGCCAGTCACGAATGTAAGCCTTCAACATGCGGTTCTCGAAACTTTGCGCTTCCAGGACGGCGCGCGCGACGTCATAAAACGAGATCACGCCGAGCAGGGTTTTTGCGTTCATCACCGGCAGGTAACGCGCGTGCTTTTCCAAAATGATGCGGCGCACCTCATTTATTTCCGTATCCGGCGTGACGGTAATTGGATGATCGTCCATGTGCTTGCGCACCGTGCCGGCACCAATCGAGCCATTGTGTTCGTTGAGCGCCTTGATAACTTCGCGAAAGGTCAGCATGCCGACCAAATCGCCGTATTCCATGACGACGAGCGAACCGATATCTTTTTCGGCCATCGTATTGGCCGCATCCACCATCGATTGATCGGGCGTGACTGTGTAAAGTGTTTTACCCTTAACTTCAAGAATTTCGGAAACTTTCATTTGGGCCGTCCTATCCGCTGTAAATGGGTTTTTCGTTATTGTAGACCTTACCAGCGAATGTAGCCTAAGCGCGCCAAAAAATCCACTGTATTTCACCATCGCTGTCGGCTGCGAATTGCCACCTTTGGCGCCCCGCCATTCACCGCCGTATCCCGTATCCATGGCACATTCGCGCCCGTCCCTTCCAACCCGGACTATTCCCACTAAATGAATGGAGAGGGCGCCGGTGCCGCCAAAGAAAAGGACATATTGCCCGGCGCAGCCCACTGATGGCGGCGGGCGGGCGGGGAGCGCCGCGTCGATTAATGTTTGCGCCTCCCATTAAATGGAGCCGGCAGGCTTTTGTTAGCGCGTGAATCGGGGTACGATCTGCGTCAATTCCATCATTTAGAGAGTGCCATCATGAGCGGTCCGAAATACCTTGGCTTTGACACCTTGTCGCTGCATGCCGGCGCCGCGCCAGATTCCGCCACTGGCGCGCGCGCCACCCCGGTCTATTTCACCGCGGCGTATACATTCAAAGATTCGGACCATGCCGCATCGCTGTTTAATATGGAGCGCGCCGGCCATGTCTATTCACGCATCTCGAACCCAACTAATGCGGTGCTGGAAGAGCGCATTGCAGCGCTCGAAGGCGGCGTGGCCGGCATCGCCACGGCCAGCGGCCAAGCCGCGCTGCATCTGGGATTAGTGACCATCGCCGGGGCTGGCTCGCACATCGTCGCTTCCCGCGCGCTGTACGGTGGTTCGCAAAACCTGCTGGCCTACACGCTAAAGCGCTTCGGCATCGAGACGACCTTCGTTGATCCGCGTGATCTAGATGCTTGGCGTGACGCGATCCGGCCCAACACCAAGGTGCTGTTCGCCGAAACGCTGGGCAATCCCGGCCTTGACGTACTGGACATTGCAGCGGTGTCGGCCATGGCGCACGATCACGCCCTGCCGCTGATGGTCGATTCCACTTTTACGACGCCGTATCTGCTGCGACCTTTCGAGCACGGCGCCGATTTGGTGTTCCATTCAGCCACCAAGTTCCTGTGTGGCCACGGCACCGCTGTCGGCGGCTTGCTGGTCGATGGCGGCACCTTCGACTGGCAGGCCGCCTATCAACAAAGCGGCCGTTTCGGTGAGCTGTGCGAACCATACGACGGTTTCCACGGCATGGTGTTTGCGGAAGAGTCGACCGTCGCGCCGTTCGCGCTGCGCGCGCGGCGCGAAGGCTTGCGCGATTTCGGCGCCGTCATGAGTCCGCACAATGCATTCGCCATCTTGCAGGGAATCGAAACCCTCGGCTTGCGCATGGACCGTCACGTCGCAAATACGCGCAAGGTGGTCGAGTTTCTGCTGGCCCATCCCGGCGTCGCGTCAGTCTCGTATCCCGAGCTGGCGTCGCACCCGGACTATGAATTGGCCAAAACATTGCTGCCCAAAGGCTGCGGCGCCGTCTTCTCGTTCAGCCTGAAAGGCGACCGCGCCGCCGGCCGCCGCTTTGTTGACAGCCTGAAGATTTTTTCCCACCTGGCCAACGTCGGTGACGCCAAATCGTTGGTGATCCATCCTGCCTCCACCACCCATTTTCGCGTGCCGGACGAACAGCTGGCGGCATCGGGCATTAGCGAAGGCACCATGCGCCTCTCGGTCGGTCTGGAAGACGCGGACGACTTAATCGACGATTTGGCGCGCGGCCTGAAACTGTCACAAAAAGGTGCCTGACAGCCGGCGCAAGGTGAGTTCGGCCGCTGCGGAACTCACCTCAAGTCGCGCTTGGGGCGTGCCGCTCGAGCATCAGCTAACGGCCGGCGGCACGGTGCCTCGCGCAGCTCGTTAATCGCGCTCGGCCGCGCCGAAATGCTCGGCCAGGGTCAGCCCCAGGCCTTGTTCGACCGCCGTTTCGACCTGGCGCGCCAAAATGGCGGCCTTGCGGCTGGCCTTGATGTCGTATTCGTCGCTGTCGCCGGCCACGGGCGCCATGCCGGTATTGACCGCCATGCCACCAAAGACAAACAGGCGGTACACGTCAGCTAGGCTCATCTTGTTCGGATTGGCCAGCAAGACCCAGTGATCGGCAACACCGCTGACGCGTTTGCCCCATTCGACGCGCACCGGCGCCTCGACGTTGACGCGGCCAACCCAGCCGGCCGCGCGCATTTTTTCAAGCAGCGTTTCCATCTCGTCGAAACCGAGACGGGTGCGGGCTCGGATTGCCGCCGTGCTAACTAATGCCGTATCGCCACCATGACAGGCCGCGTGCAAGACATTGAGAATGGCCATCGCGTCGACGAAGGCGCCGCCCGGCACCGACTGGTGCCACCAGCGTTCATATTTTACGATCGGCAGCGCCGCAACCAGCAGCGCGCCCACCAGCGTGATCATCCAGCTCAGATAGATCCACAGCAAAAACAGAGGCAAAGCTGCCAGCGCGCCGTAGATCCGCGAATAGGTGGGAAATTGCTCGATGTACACGGCAAAGCCGCGCTTGGCTATTTCAAACGCCAGCGCCGCCAGCAAGCCGCCCCAGGCGGCATCGCGCCAGTCCACGTCGCGGTTGGGGACGGCCGCGTACAGCAACGTAAAGGCGCCCATCGTCAGCAGCACCGACAGCGTTGTGTACAACAGGCGGCCCACCAGCGGCATGCTGCCCACCATGCCGCCGGTAGCCATGAAAACCTGGGACGTGACGGTCAAGGAGACGCCGATCAGTAAAGGCCCTAGAGTCACAATGGCCCAGTAGACCAGGATCCGTCGAGTCCAGCTGCGCTCGGTCTTGACGCGCCAAATACGATTGAAGACGCGCTCAATTAGCCCCATCATGGCAAGCGAGGTGAATGCCAGGGCCACCGCACCGACTGCCGACAAGCGCGTGGCCTTGGTCGAAAACTGGGTCAGATAGCCGAGAATGGTGTCAGCAATTCCTTTCGGAATCACGCTTTGTATAAAATAATGTTCCAGCGCCGCGCGAAAGGTGTTGAACATTGGAAACGTCGTGAAGATGGCGAATGCCAGCGTCAACGAGGGCACCAGCGCAAACACCGTCGTGAAAGTCAAGCTACCGGCCACTTGGGGCAGGCTTTCCTCGCGCAGGCGACGGCGGGCAAACAGCCACAAGTCCATCACTTGCTGCCATGACAATCCGCGCAGCAGGGCGAGGCCGCCTTTGAAGACCTGGAGTAAGTAGCGCAAAATGGCGGTAATGTATTTTAAAATCATGCAAGCATTGAATTAGCGCATGGGCCCGGCAATCCTGCCGCCCCCTAAAGCGCCCTATAATACAATGATGATGCCATCCAACCTTGTTATTCTCATTTTGTTTTATTCGCGGCATGGCGCCACCCGCCGCATGGCCGAGCTGATCGCCCAGGGGGTCGAAAGCGTCCCCGGCTGCGACGCACGGCTGCGCACCGTGCCTGCCGTCTCTAGCGCGATCGAGGCGACCGCCCCCGAAGTGCCGGTCCATGGCGCGCCCTATGTCGAGTACGCTGACTTGCAAGATTGCGCCGGCTTGGCGCTTGGATCGCCAACCCGCTTCGGCAATATGGCTGCGGCCATGAAATATTTTTGGGACGGCACCGCCGCCCAGTGGCTCTCGGGCGCGTTGGTCGGCAAGCCGGCCTGCGTGTTTACCTCGACCGCCAGCCTGCATGGCGGCCAGGAAGCGACTCTGTTATCGATGATGATTCCGCTGTTTCACCACGGCCTGATGGTATTGGGCTTGCCCTACACCGAGGCGGCCCTGATGTTGACGGCAAGCGGAGGCACGCCTTATGGAGCCAGCCATTGGGCCGGCATCGATGGCGACAAGGCCTTGACGGACGATGAAAAAAGACTGGCCGTCGCGCTCGGGCGGCGTCTGGCTGACACGGCCAGCAAAATGCGGAGCGCATGATGGAAAATGTGGCGCAAAAATGCTTTCACTGGGGCGCCATCGGCAGCCTCGCGACCTTGATAGTTTGGTGCGCATGTTGGGAAATCATGCTGGCCCCGCTGCATCCAGGCGGCTCGTGGATGGCGCTCAAGGCCTTGCCTTTGTTGATCCCGCTGCACGGCGTGATCCGGCGCGACATCTATACGCTGCAGTGGAGCTCGATGCTGATCTTGCTGTATTTTGCCGAAGGCGTGGTGCGCGGTTACAGTGACCGAAATTCGATTTCCTCCTTCCTCGGCTGGGGTGAGGCGGTCATCGTCTGCGTCTATTTCTTGTGCAGTGTTTTGTATCTACGGCCCTATAAACAAGCTGCCAAGAAGCTGGCCAAGGAATTGCTCGATAAGGTTAATACCGCAAAATGAAGGTCGCCCCAGCCTTCCTGGCACAGTGCCGCGAGATCGTCGGCGATGAGTATGTGCTGACCACAACGACGGCTATGGCACCTTTCCTGACCGACTGGCGCGGCCGTTTCACGGGGCGCGCGCTGGCCGTACTACGCCCCGCTTCGGTGGAGCAAGTGGCCAAAGTGGTGCGCGCCTGCGCCCTCTGGCAGGTGGCGCTGGTGCCGCAGGGCGGCAATACGGGGCTGGTGCTCGGCAGCGTGCCCGACGCCAGCGGCGCCGCCATTGTATTGTCGCTGGCCAGGCTCAATTGCATCCGCGCCATTGATCCGCTCAACCGCACCATGACGGTCGATGCCGGCTGCATCTTGCAGCAAATTCAGGAAGCGGCGGCAGCAGCCGGCTGCCTGTTCCCGCTGTCGCTGGCGGCCGAGGGCAGTTGCACCATCGGCGGCAACCTGTCGACCAACGCTGGCGGCACCGCTGTTTTGCGGTATGGCAATACGCGCGAATTGTGCCTGGGCCTGGAAGTCGTCACGCCTCAGGGCGAAGTGTGGAGCAACTTGCGGGGCCTGCGCAAGGACAATACCGGCTACGATCTGCGTGACTTGTTCATCGGCGCCGAAGGTACGCTCGGTATCATCACGGGCGCGGTGTTAAAGCTGTACCCGCAGCCGAAAGCATGCGTCACGGCGCTCGCCGCACTGGGCTCGCCACGCCAGGCGCTGCAACTGCTAACGCTCATGCAAGATTATTGCGGCCCCAGTCTGACCGGCTTTGAGCTGATGTCGCAATTTTGCTTGCAACTAGTGGCCGACCATTTTCCGCAATTGCCGAAGCCGTTTTCCGGACCGTACCCGCAATATGTGCTGCTGGAACTCTCTAGCAGCGAGTCGGAAGGCCACGCCATCGGGTTGCTGGAAAAAAGTATCGGCGCAGCGCTCGACGCCGCCATCATCGACGATGCCGTGATCGCCACTTCGCTGGCCCAGTCGCAAGGCTTGTGGCGCCTGCGCGAACATATCCCGCTGGCGCAGGCAAAAGCAGGGAAAAACGTGAAGCATGATATCTCGCTGCCGATTTCGAACATCGCCGACTTCATCGCGGCCACCGACCCTCTCGTCAGACAGGCATTTCCCGACTGCAAACTGGTATGCTTCGGCCATCTGGGCGATGGCAACCTGCACTACAATGTGGCGCCCCCGGATGGAGTCTCGGACGAGACGTTTTTGGCCAACCAGGACGCCCTCAACCGCATCGTGCACGACAGCGTCGACCGCTTCGGCGGCTCGATCTCGGCAGAACATGGCATCGGGGCCTTAAAGCGCGCAGAGCTCGCCCGCTACAAGTCCGAGCTCGAGCTAAATCTGATGCGGACCATCAAAAAAGCGCTGGATCCGCTCGGGATCATGAACCCGGGCAAAATATTGTGAACAACTGGCGCCAGAGCCGATGCCCCTTCGCAGTGGTGGCGGCCGAAGCATACCGTGGAACGGCACCAAATGGGGCGGCGCGACTTGAAACGCCTGTGGCACGCCCCTAGGCACCAGTAACCTGCCGCCCGAGCCAGAGGCCGCTGACGGAAAAAAATGGGCGACACCGGGACCAACAAGAAAATGGATAGCCCAGCGCCTAAGACGGCCCTGGGGGCTTGGAGGTCCGGCCTGAAGCGGGACGCCCCGCTCGCCCAACTGTCGCGCTGGCTATTGTTAGGCGAGTGGCGCGCGCAACCGGTGCGGGCCATTGTTGCCGTCACCGCCATAGCGCTCGGCATCGCGCTCGGGTTCGCGATCCATTTGATCAACGCTGCTGCCTTCAATGAATTCTCGGCCGCCATCAAGGGCTTGTCAGGCCAGGCGGATATTCAGGTCAGCGCACGCGAGGCGCTTTTCAACGAGACCATCTATCCTTGGCTAGCGCAGCATGATGGCGTTGCAGTCGCATCGCCGGTCTTGGAATTGGACGCCGTTCTGCCTGGCCGACGCAGCGCCTTGAAGATCATCGGGCTCGATGTTTTTCGCGCTGGCGCGGTCACACCTGGCCTGATCGGAGCTCCCGTCAGCGACCGGCGGTCCGACCTGACGGCCGACGACACGCTGTTTCTGTCAGCGGCCGCAATGACCTGGCTCAAGCTCGCACCCGGCGCCAAGCTGTCCTTGCGGACGGGCACGCACGACATCACGCTGCGCGTCGCCGGATTCTTGCAGCGCACGCCGGTCGGCCAGCGCCTAGGCGTCATGGACTTGGGCGCGTTGCAGTGGCGCTTCAATAAACTCGGCCAACTGTCCCGGATCGATCTGAAATTGCGCGACGGCGTCGACCGCAATGCCTTGCAAGCGGCCTTGGCGCGCGAACTTGGGCACGATTTTCCAGGCGAGTTTTCAGTCAACCAGCCCAATGACGAAAACCAAAATAGCCGCATTGACAATCTAAGCCGTGCCTACCGCGTCAATTTAACGGTGCTGGCGCTAGTTGCGCTATTTACCGGCGCCTTCCTCGTATTTTCGACGCAAGCGCTATCCGTCGTCCGGCGCCGCGGCCAGTTCGCCCTGTTGCGCGTACTCGGCATGAGCCGCACCCAATTGCTACGCCAGGTTTTGATGGAAGGCGCCTGTCTGGGGATCGCCGGCTCACTGCTCGGCATTGCGGGCGGCTATGCGATGGCGGCAGCCGCTTTGCATTTTTTTGGCGGCGACCTTGGCGCCGGCTATTTTTCAGGGGTCCAGCCCGAAGTGCAATTTACGCCCGCCGCCGCTTTGATCTATTTCGGTTTGGGACTGGCCGTCGCCTTGCTCGGTTGCGCCGCCCCGGCCTATGAGGCGGCGCGTGCCGAACCGGCGGCCGCGCTCAAGTCCGGCAGCGAGGAAGCGGCACTGGCCAAGTTGGCGAAGACTTGGCCGGCCATTGCCTGCTTGTTTTTGGCCGGACTGTTGGCGCGCGCACCGCCGCTGTTCGAACTGCCGCTTAGTGGCTATCTGTCGATTGCTCTTCTTCTAGTTGGCAGCGTCGGCCTGATGCCGCAAATGACGGCAACCGTGTTCCGTTTTGTGAACCACCGATGTGCTCGCTCCGGCCAGCCCGTGCTCAGCGTGACGCTGGCGCGGCTGGCGAACGCATCGAGTCAGGCTGCCATCGCCTTGGGTGGGGTGCTGTCAAGCTTTAGCCTGATGGTCGCGATGGCGGTCATGGTGTCAAGTTTTCGCGTCTCTGTCGATGACTGGCTAGGCCAGATTCTGGCGGCCGATTTATACGTGCATACGGCGTCAAGTGGCAATACGGCCGCGCTCAATAGGCAAGAGCAAGCGAGCATCGAGGCCCTGCCCGGCATCGCCCGCGTCGATTTTTTACGCAGCCGCCCCCTGGCTCTGGCGCCGGGGCGGCCCAACGTGACCCTGATGGCGCGCAGCATCGACGCCGACCATCCCGGCCGCAGCATGGTTTTGCTCGGCGCGCCCATGCCGGTATCGGCCGCCAGCTTGCCGGTGTGGGTCTCGGAAGCGATGGCCGACTTGTATTCCATCGTCCCCGGCGCCACGATCGAGCTGCCATTGAACGGCCGCATGCATGCGTTTTTTGTAGCCGGCGTCTGGCGCGATTATGCGCGCCAGGGCGGCGCGCTCCAAATGCGGCTGAGCGATTATCGCGCGCTGACGGGCGACCTTGACGTGAATGACGTCGGCCTATGGCTAGACCGGGGCGTCTCCGTGAATGAAGCGCAGGAGCGCCTGCAGCGCCTGCCGTTTGGGCGCGCCCTGGAACTGGCGCGGCCATCGGAAATCCGCGCTCTGAGCCTGAAAATCTTCGACCGCAGCTTTGCCGTCACCTATTTACTCGAGGCGATCGCGATCGTGGTCGGCCTGTTTGGCGTGGCCGCCACGTTTTCAGGGCAAGCGCTGACGCGGGCCAAGGAATTTGGCATGCTGCGCCATATCGGCATGACGCGATCCCAAATCATCTCGATGCTAGCGATCGAGAGCGGCGCCCTGACAGCGCTGGGCATCGCCGTCGGTTTTGGTTTGGGCTGCGCCATCAGCCTGATTTTGGTGTTCGTCGTCAACCCGCAATCCTTTCATTGGAGCATGGGCTGGCATATGCCGTGGCCTATGCTGGGCATCGTCGCGGCCGGACTCATGCTGGCCTCGACATTGACGGCGCTGGTGGCGGGCCGGTACGCCCTGTCAGGCGGACCGATACGCGCGGTGCGGGAGGACTGGTGATGCGCTTGCTGTTGCTATTGCTGCTATTTCTGGCCCGTAACGCTGCGCCTGCCACGCCCGTATTCGCGCCGGTACGGCCACTGCCACCCGGGCGGGCTCTGCAAACGCCAGCTGACTTTGGCGCCCACCCCGGCTACCGCACTGAATGGTGGTATGCGACCGGCTGGCTGAAAACGTCCGGCGGCACGCCGCTCGGCTTTCAAGTCACGTTCTTTCGCAGCGCGACGCAACACGACCGCGCCAACCCGAGCGCCTTCGCTCCCAAGCAATTGATCATCGGCCATGCGGCCCTGTCGGACCCGGCCGCCGGCAAACTGCAATACGATCAAAAAAGCGCCCGCGAAGGCTTTGGCCTGGCCTATGCCAAAGTGGGTGACACCGACCTCAAACTAGACGACTGGAGCATGTTACGATCAGCGGACGGCAGCTATCGCCTGACCGTGACAACGCGCGAATTTAATCTGACGCTGCGTCTGGCGCCAACCCAGCCGATCCTGCTGCAAGGCGAGCGCGGTTATTCGCGCAAAGGGCCGCGGCCCGCTCAGGCTAGCTATTACTATAGCGTGCCGCAATTGCAAACGGCGGGCACTCTCAGCCGCCGCGGCGCCAAGGCGGAAATCGTCAAAGGCACCGCTTGGCTCGATCACGAATGGTCCAGCCAAGCGCTCGACCCGGACGCGAGCGGCTGGGACTGGGTAGGCGCCAATCTCGATGACGGCGGCGCGCTGATGGCGTTCCAGATCCGCAGCAAAACAGGTGCTAAACTGTGGGCACACGCGACATTACGTGATGTATCCGGTAAGATCACGCACTATTTGCCGCAACAGGTCAGTTTCGAGGCGCAACAACGCTGGCGTTCGCCGCGCACCAACATAGAGTACCCAGTTGCCACCCAGCTAAAGACGGGCAGCACAACTTGGCAAATCAAGCCCTTGCAAGATGATCAGGAACTCGACGCGCGCCGTTCGAGCGGTGCGGTGTATTGGGAGGGCGCTGTTTTTATACGCCGCGATGGCATGGCGGCCGGTCGCGCTTATCTGGAAATGACCGGTTATGGCCAGCCATTGAAATTATGAATATGTTCACACACAAGACGATCAAACCGATGACCAATAGCGCCACCAGCTCAAAGTCCCAACTCGCCGCCCCGGCAAACGTGGCCCCGGGCCCGTCCAAAGAAGCAAAAAAGGGGAGCCTGGCGGCATTTAAGGGGCTACTTCCCTTCCTGCTCCCTTACCGAAAACAATTCATCCTGGCCGCCATCGCCTTGGTGGTGGCGGCCGCTTCCACGCTCGCTATTCCCTACGCCTTCAAGCAGATGATCGACCTCGGTTTCGGCAGCAGCGCCGCAGCGGGAGCCAAAAGCATCAGACATGTGGACTTGGTCTTTCTAGCGCTGTTCGGCGTCGCCTCGATTCTGGCGTTGGCGACGGCCGCGCGCTTTTACACGGTGTCGTGGCTGGGCGAACGCGTCACCGCCGACATCCGTAGCGCCGTCTACCGTCACGTCGTGACGCAAAGCCCGCAGTTTTTCGAGACCACGCAAACGGGCGAGGTGCTCTCGCGCCTGACCACCGACACCACGCTGATCCAAGCCGTGGTCGGCACCAGCATTTCGATGGCGCTGCGCAACGTGCTGCTGCTGCTGGGCGGCCTGGCGATGTTGTTTGTCACCAGCGTCAAGCTGTCATCGATCATCATCGGCTTATTGGTGCTGGTGGTCGTGCCAATCGTGCTCTTCGGGCGCCGCGTGCGCAAATTGTCGCGCGATTCGCAGGACCGCATCGCCGGGGCCTCCGCCATGGCCGGCGAAATCCTAAATGCGATGCCGACCGTGCAGTCCTTCACCCATGAAACCATCGAGTCGAACCGTTTTGGCGCATCTGTGGAAGGAGCGTTCCAGACCGCGATGCGGCGTATCCGGGCCCGCTCTTTGTTGACGGTGATCGCTATTTTGCTGGTATTTGGCACCATTGTGTTCGTGCTGTGGCTGGGCGCCCATGCGGTGCTGGAAGGGTCGATGACGGGCGGCGACCTCGGTCAATTCATCTTGTACGCGTCGCTCGTGGCAGGCGCCCTCGGCGCTTTATCGGAAGTGATGGGGGAGGCGCAGCGCGCCGCCGGCGCTACCGAACGCTTACTCGAACTGATGGCGGTAAAATCGGCCATCCAATCGCCGGCCCAGCCATTGCCGCTGCCGGCGCGCACCGCCACCGGCGCCGCCTTGAGCTTGGCGGACGTCTCGTTTTCGTATCCGTCGCGCCCCGACACGGCAGCGCTCGGGCATTTGTCGCTCGACATCAAGCCGGGCGAGACGATCGCAGTGGTTGGCCCTTCGGGCGCCGGCAAAACCACGCTGTTCCAGCTATTTCTGCGCTTTTACGATCCCCATCAGGGCAAGATCATGCTCGATGGCGTCGACATCAAGCAACTCGAGCTGCATACGCTGCGCGAGGCGATTGGCATCGTGCCGCAAGACACCGTCATTTTCTCTGCCGATGCCATGGAAAACATCCGTTACGGGCGCACCGGGGCCAGCGACGAAGAAGTGGTCCAGGCCGCCAAGATGGCGGCGGCCCATGAATTCATCGAAAAACTTCCCCAAGGTTACCAATCTTTTCTCGGCGAACGTGGCGTGCGCTTGTCCGGCGGCCAGCGCCAGCGCATCGCCATTGCGCGCGCGCTGCTGAAAAATCCGCCTCTGCTTTTGCTCGACGAAGCCACCAGCGCGCTCGACGCCGAATCCGAACGCCTGGTGCAAACAGCCCTGGAAGCGGCCATGCTTGGCCGTACTACGGTCATCATCGCGCACCGACTAGCGACGGTTCAACGCGCCGATCGCATTGTTGTCATGGAGGACGGCCAGATCGTCGAGACTGGCACTCACGCAACGCTCGTCGCGCTGGGCGGCGTTTATGCTAATCTGGCGGCGCTGCAGTTTCATCCCGTGCACGCGCTGCATTGACGGCGCCGCTTGCAACGAGTGCGCTCTGGCCGCAGCTGGTGGCAACGGGCCCATTTGCGCCAAGCCGCAAGGGGATGGAAGCGGCGATCGAACTTGACGCGGCGGCTGCCGTCAATGTCGGCGGCTGTGCGAGCAACTGATGGACCAGCGCGCCATTCGCCGTCGATGCACAGCAGCGGTGAAAGACCGGCGCGCTTACTGTGCAAGCCTCCCATCTACTCCGGCCGTTAGCTGCCCTGTGACGAAGTCCGCCAGCAATCTTTGATAAGGAATCACCATGGACTTGCAATACCTTAATCTTCTGCGTGACATTCTCTCGAATGGAGTGCAAAAGGGCGACCGCACGGGAACCGGCACCCTGTCCGTCTTTGGACGAATGTACCGGCACGACCTGGGCCAGGGCTTCCCCCTCTTGACGACTAAAAAGCTGCACATGAAGTCGATCTTGCATGAGCTACTCTGGTTCCTGCGCGGCGACACCAACATCCAGTACCTGAAGGACAACGGGGTCTCCATTTGGGACGAGTGGGCGACCCCGGAGGGCGATCTGGGGCCCGTCTATGGCGCGCAGTGGCGCGCATGGCAAGGCCCCAACGGCACGTCCATCGACCAGGTCGCAAGGCTAATTGATGGCATTCGCAAAAATCCCAATAGCCGCCGCCACATCATTAATGCGTGGAATGTCGCCTACCTTCCAGATGAGTCTAAGTCGCCCGAAGCAAATGCTGCGGAAGGCAAAATGGCGTTGCCACCTTGCCATGTCATGTATCAGTTCTACGTCGCCGATGGCAAGCTAAGTTGCATGCTGACCCAACGCTCCGCAGATTGCTTCTTGGGCGTCCCGTTCAATGCGGCCTCCTTGGCATTCCTCACTCACATGGTGGCGCAACAGTGCCACCTGGAAGCGGGCGAAATCGTTCATTCTTTCGGCGACTTGCACCTGTATTCCAACCATCTGGAACAGGCCCGGCTGCAGCTTACTCGGGCACCACGCACCCTGCCAACGCTTGTCATCAAGCGCCGGCCCGACTCCCTCTTCGACTACCAGTTCGACGACTTTGAAATCATAGGGTATGACCCGCATCCGGGCATCCCGGCGCCGATTGCGAAGTAATTTTTCAATGCGGACGAGACCGGCGCCTCTCAAGGCTCGAGCAGGTCCGTGATCGAGCCTCCCACGTGCAGGCGGCGGATGGCCTCGGCAAACAAGGCTGCGCAACTGAGGACCGTCACTTTTGCCTTCAGCGCGCCCTCGACCAACCTGAACGGCGCTACGGTATCGGCGATCACGATCCGTTCCAGGGCGGCATCCGCCAAAATCGTATTCGCATCGCCCGTAAATAAGCCATGCGTCGCCACCGCGAACGCCCTAGCCGCGCCCAGCGCATGGCATGCTGTCGCAGTGCGCATCACTGTCGTGCCGGTGCTAATCAAGTCGTCGATGATGACGACGTCCTTGCCCTTGACCTCGCCTACCAACAGGTCGCCGCCGACGATGCCACCGCTGCGGTGTTTCTCCGCAAAAGCCAAGCCCACCGGCTTCTCGCGCAACTGGCTCAAGAGGCGTCGGAAGCGCTCTGCACGCTTGATGCCGCCCGCATCCGGGGCGACGACGACCACTTCGCGCCCCTGTAGCAGGGGCGCGAAGTAATGGGAGAACATGCGGCCCCCCTCGAGGTGCTCGGCGCCGCAGCGAAATGCATTCTGGAATGCCGCCACATTATGCACGTCGAGCGTGACTAGCGTGTCGGTGCCGACCGCCTCGAACAGCGTCGCAATATAACGGGTGGTGACGGGATCGCGCGGCTTGGTTTTCCTGTCCTTGCGCGCATAGGCCAAGTAGGGGGCCACCACGCTGACCCGGGCGGCACCGGCGTCCTTGAGCGCGCCGACGAAAAACAGCAGCCGGCACAGTTTGTCGTTGCCGCTTAGCTGATGATCAGCATACAGCGACTGGATGATGAAGACATCCCTGCCGCGCACGCTGCATAATGGCCGTGTTTCGTGCTCGCCGTCTTCAAACTCGCGCTCCTCATGCCCACTCAAGGCGAGACCAAGGTGCTGACCTACTTGTTCGCCGAAGGCATGGCTGCTGTTCAGCGCAAAAAGCATCAATGCATTGCCATCCATGGCACAGTGCGTCGCTTCTTCCATTGGTGTCTTTCATTGGCGCTGTATTGCGGTTCGCCTCGGATTCCACACGAAGTGGCGGGGCTCCAAAATAGCGGGCTGGACGCCCGGCGCCGCCTTAACGGCGAAGGTTCCCTATTTCGATCATCGCGGCTCAGATCTAGTTCCCCGGCGCGCAAGATTGCGCGCCGCCAGCGGCGCCATGAGAAGTCAACACCGCGCCAAGGAACAGACAATAGGCGTGCGCCGGGCGCCGGGCGCGTCATGGTTGCGGCAACAGAGCCAGACGGCCATCCTCGGGTAGCGGGAGGATCGGGCGCGCAAGTCGGCCATCTTGAACTCGCAGGCGAAAATGATTGTGGCGCTGGCGGACCCTGCCTGTCTGCCGCCGGCGCTGCGCCGACACGGCAACTCGACGAAAGGGCCAAAATTCAACGATAATGTCAAGTCCGTCCCTCGGCTTGACCTGAAATCAAGCATCCACCATGACCGAACTCACCATTATCGTCGCAACCGATGCCCAGCGCGGCATCGGCAGCAACAACGCCCTGCCTTGGCGCTTGCCGGAGGATCTGGCGCATTTCAAGCGCGTAACGAGCGGCCATCCCGTCATCATGGGCCGCAAGACCTTCGATTCCATCGGCCGGCCCCTGCCGCACCGACGCAATATCGTTGTGACGCGTAACCCGCAATGGCGCCATGATGGCGTCGAAAGCGTCGCCTCACTAGATGCGGCCATCGCGCTGGTCGCTGACGCGCCCGCATTCGTCATCGGCGGCGCGCAGATTTACGCCGCCGCGCTCGAATTGGCCGAGCGCCTGCTCATCACGGAAATTGCGAAGACCTTCGCTTGCGATTCGTTTTTCCCGGTGCTAGAGCCCGGTGTGTGGCATGAGACTGAACGGCAAGCGTATCATTCGGAATCGAACGGATTTGATTACGCTTTTGTGACCATGAGTCGCACGCCTGCGACCGCTTAACCAAAGAAAGAACAGCACATGTCAGAACACGGCTTCCACGTGCATGGACCGCACGACCATGCGGTCGAGCACGCGGCCCACAGCAATGATGCATTTTCCGGAAAAATCGCCGTGCTGACGGCGATTTTGGCCACGCTCGGCGCCATGTTCGGTTATCAGGGCGGCGCGACCCAGAACGACGCGGCGCTGTTCAAGAACAACGCCGCTATCGACAAGACCGAGGCGGCCAACCGCTGGAATTATTATCAGGCCAAGTCGACCAAACAGAACTTGGCCGAACTGGCCATGGCCCTGCCCGGAGTCGCCCCGGAAAAATACAAGGGAGACGCGGCGCGTTACAAGGGAGAAAAGGAAGAAATCAAGAAAGATGCGGAGAAATGGGAAGCCTCGACCGCCGAGTGGAACAGGAAGTCCGATGAGGCGATGCACCAGCACCATCAGTGGGCGCTCGCGACAACCGCCGAGCAAATCGCGATCTCGCTGGCGGCCATTACGCTGTTAACCCATCGCAACTGGCTCAAATATACGGCGTACGCAGTCGCGAGCGCCGGCGTCGCGCTCGGTCTATTTGCTTGGCTGCAAATCGATCCGATCGGCGCCCTGCTGCTCAAGCTGGGTGCGGGCGTCCATTAAACGAACGCTCTTTTTTGAAACGGCGTGCCCTAATCCGCCCCTAACTTTCCGGCCCCTGTGCCGTATGACGGCCGCTTCGGCTCTTTTGGAGACATCATGAAATTTCGTTTCCCCATCGTCATCATTGACGAAGATTTCCGCTCAGAAAACAGCTCCGGCCTGGGCATCCGCGCCTTGGCCGCTGCAATGGAAAAAGAAGGCATGGAAGTGCTGGGCGTGACCAGCTACGGCGACTTGTCGCAATTTGCGCAGCAGCAGTCGCGCGCGTCGGCCTTCGTGCTGTCGATCGACGACGAGGAATTTGGTGCCGGCAGCATCGAGGAAACGGATCACGCACTCAAGTCGCTGCGCGCCTTCGTTGAGGAAATTCGCTACAAAAACGCCGACATCCCGATTTACCTGTACGGCGAGACGCGCACTTCGCGCCATATCCCGAACGACATCCTGCGCGAACTGCATGGCTTCATCCACATGTTCGAGGACACGCCCGAATTCGTGGCGCGCCACATCATCCGTGAAGCGAAGTCTTACCTGGACGGCCTATCGCCCCCATTTTTCCGCGCCCTGGTGCACTACGCCAACGACGGCTCGTATTCCTGGCACTGCCCGGGTCACTCGGGCGGCGTCGCCTTCCTGAAGTCGCCCATTGGCCAGATGTTCCACCAATTTTTCGGCGAGAACCTGTTGCGCGCCGACGTCTGCAACGCGGTCGAAGAGCTGGGCCAACTGCTCGACCATACGGGGCCGGTGGCGGCGTCCGAGCGCAACGCTGCCCGCATCTTCAATGCCGATCATTGCTATTTTGTGACCAACGGCACATCGACGTCGAACAAGATGGTCTGGCACTCGACGGTGGCGCCGGGCGACATCGTTGTGGTTGACCGCAATTGCCACAAATCAATTTTGCACTCGATTATCATGTGCGGCGCGATCCCCGTATTCCTGATGCCGACCCGTAACCACCTGGGCATCATCGGCCCCATCCCATTGGCCGAGTTTACCCCCGAGAGCATCGCCCGCAAGATTGAGGCAAACCCGTTCGCGCGCGACGCGCTCAACAAGAAGCCGCGCATTCTGACCATCACCCAATCGACCTACGACGGCGTGATCTACAACGTGGAAACCTTGCGCGAAATGCTGGACGGAAAAATCGACACTTTGCATTTTGACGAAGCGTGGCTGCCGCACGCGACCTTTCATGATTTCTACAAGGACATGCATGCGATCGGCAAGGACCGACCGCGGGCCAAGGAATCGATGATCTTCTCGACCCAGTCGACACATAAATTGCTGGCCGGGCTGTCGCAAGCCTCGCAGATTCTAGTGCGCGAATCGGAAACGGTCAAACTGGATCAAGACGCCTTTAACGAGGCCTATCTGATGCATACCTCGACCTCGCCGCAGTATTCCATCATCGCCTCGTGCGACGTCGCCGCCGCCATGATGGAAGCGCCGGGCGGCACCGCGCTCGTCGAGGAATCCATCATCGAGGCACTCGACTTCCGGCGCGCGATGAGAAAGATCGATCAGGAATGGGGCCAGGACTGGTGGTTTCAGGTGTGGGGCCCGGACACTTTCGCCGAGGACGGCATTGGCGAGCGCGACGATTGGATGATACGCGCGGAGGACAGCTGGCATGGCTTCGGCGATGTGGCGCCCGGCTTTAACATGCTCGACCCGATCAAGGCGACCATCATTACTCCCGGGCTGTCGTTGGATGGTAAATTCGGCGAGTCCGGCATCCCGGCGTCGATCGTGACCAAATATCTGGCCGAACATGGCGTCATCATTGAAAAGTGCGGATTGTATTCGTTCTTTATCATGTTTACCATTGGCATCACCAAGGGCCGCTGGAACACGCTTCTGACCGCACTGCAACAGTTCAAGGACGATTACGACAAAAACCAGCCCATGTGGCGCATCTTGCCGGAATTTGCCGCCGCCAATCCACGCTACGAAAAGATGGGCTTGCGCGAGCTGTGCCAGCAGATCCATGACTTCTACAAGGCTTACGACATCGCGCGCCTGACGACGGAGATGTATATGTCAGACAAGATTCCGGCGATGAAGCCGTCGGATGCGTTCGCCAAGATGGCGCACCGGGAAATCGACCGCGTGCGCATCGACGAACTGGAAGGGCGTATCACATCGATCCTGCTAACGCCCTACCCGCCCGGTATTCCGCTCCTCATTCCCGGCGAGCGCTTTAACAAGTCCATCGTCGATTATCTGCGCTTCGCGCGCGACTTCAACGAGCGTTTTCCCGGCTTTGAGACGGACGTGCATGGCCTCGTCAAGCGCGAAGTCAATGGCAAGCTCGGTTATTTCGTCGATTGCGTTCAACAATAAACACAAGCTGCCCATGCGGGGTGGAACTCGCAGCCCGCGGCGTCCGGCCGCAAAATCGAAGGAAGGTGGCTGGGTAGCGGCGCTGAAATGGTGGCAGACATTTGCCGATCATCAATATCACCGGCACCGATCTGGCGCGCCTGGCGCGGGCCACAGGCTTGATCGTCCCAACAACCGGACCCGAAGCCAATGCGTGCTCAAAAAGCAGGTGCCGGGACCTCGTTCCCTGCTTCTTGCGCCCCGGAAAATACCAACACGAATTTAGGGTGCGGCGCCCTTAGGCCCGCGGCAGCGTGACGCCGCGCTGGCCCTGATATTTGCCGTCGCGGTCCTTGTAGGAAGTCTCGCACACTTCGTCGCTCTCGAAAAACAGCACCTGGGCGCAGCCTTCGCCCGCATAGATCTTTGCCGGCAACGGCGTGGTATTGGAAAATTCCAGCGTCACGTAGCCTTCCCACTCCGGCTCGAACGGCGTCACATTGACGATGATGCCGCAACGCGCATAAGTCGATTTTCCCAAACAGATCGTTAGCACGTTGCGGGGAATGCAGAAATATTCGATGGTGCGGGCCAACGCGAAAGAATTGGGCGGGATGATGCACACGTCGCTCTTGACATCGACGAAGGAGTTGGAATCAAAGTTCTTCGGATCAACGATGGTACTGTTGATATTGGTGAAAATCTTGAACTCGTCGGCGCAGCGGATATCATAGCCGTACGAGGAGGTGCCATAGGAGATCACTTTGCGACCGTCGACAGAACGCACTTGGTACGGCTCGAACGGCTCGATCATTCCCGTCTCTTGCGCCATACGGCGTATCCATTTATCGCTTTTAATCGTCATCGCAAGGGCATTTTCTTTAGAATTTCAAGGGAAGGCGGGCGGGCTCGTCAAAAAAATCGACATGCCCGTCCAATTCTTTGATTTTACGCCAAAAAGCACCCGCCTAATGGCCTGCGGCACAGTTTTTTCAGCGCGCGGCGAAAGATAATTCCTAGCGCTTCAAGCCAGTAGGGAAGCGATCATCTCGCGCGTCACCTGCGCGGCCAGCGCGGGCGACTCCATCGGGAACAAATGGCCACCGGGAATTTGGCGGAAATGACGTCCCACCAGCTTGCGCGTCGCACCCAGGCCGGCCTGACGGCATTCGGCCGACTCGGAGCCGCCGATGAAACCGATTGGCGCCGGATAGTTTGTTTTCACCAGATCGCCGAGATGGTGCGGCAAGCTGCGGTAGAGCGCCGTCTCCTTCTCGCGCGTAAAGCGCAGTTGAACGCCTTCTGGATGATGCGTGAGGCCACAGTCGATATAATCGCGCAAGACGCCGGGCGCCCAAACGGCAAATTTTTCTTTGGCCACAAAATGCCGGTACGCCGCCTCCGCATCCGGCCATACGCTGCGCCGGCGTACGGAAAACTTGGCCGGCGAATAACGGTCGGCATGGGAACTATGTTTCAACAGGCGCCAGAACAAGGCGCGCCAGCCGGCGACGACCGGGGAATCGAGCAGGACTACACAGCGCATCAGATCGGGCCGCGCCACGGCCGTCATCATGCTCAGCAATCCGCCCAACGAATGGCCGACCAGGATCACCGGTTCCGTGTAGCGGGCCGTGAGCTGGTCGATCAATTCATTGGTGAGCGCCTGCCAGCCGTCATGCACCGGATAGCGCGGGTTATGCGCGTGCATGTCGAGCGCCTGGATCGCAAAGTCCTGGCCCAGACGATCGAAGAATTGACGGTAAGTGCCGGCCGGATAGCTGTTGGCGTGGGCAAAATACAGCGCTGGTTTTGTCATCATGTGATCAAGGGGAGCGGGCGGAAAATCGCCATTCCGCGGTCTCGCGTTAGTGAGGTTGGCAACAGATTGTAATGGCAGAACGCCCACTTCGGGTGCGTGGAAGCGCTCTAATTTGACGTCCTGCTGCCGCGCCCGACTCGCACGCGCTGGGCGCCACTGCGGTTACTCTCAAGTGCCCGATGATGGCGGCCTCGACAAGCCAATTCTTGGCAGTGCAGTGCAGGCGTTGGCACTCGTCGCCGCCGCCACTTGCTCCACCCCGATGCCGCGCAATCCGGCTAGAACCGCGCCGATGGCAGGCAACTGCTCGGGACTGTTGCGCCCCGGATGCAGCCAGCTCGGGGACATGTCGGGGGCGTCCGTTTCCAAGACGATGGCCGTCAACGGCAACTCCTGTGCCAGGCGCCGGATTTGCAAGGCACGTCCGAACGTCATCGCGCCGCCGAAGCCCAGTTTAAAACCGAGATCAAGGTAGATGCGCGCTTGCTGCAAGCTGCCGTTGAAGGCGTGGGCAATGCCGCCAGCCGGACGGATGGCCCGCACGTGCTTGAGCACCGAATCGTGCGCGCGGCGCCCATGCAATAGCACGGGCAGCGCAAAGTCGCGCGCGACTTTGAGCTGCTCGCGAAAAAAATGCTCCTGCTTTTCGCGCAGCGCCGCTTCGCAAAGGCTAGGGAGGAAAAAATCGAGGCCAATCTCGCCGATCGCGATGAAACGGCCATCTTCGAGCGCCGCTTCGACCGCCGTGCGCATGGCGGCCAAGTCGTCTTCGCTGGCCTGCGCCACGAACAGGGGATGGATGCCGAGCGCATAACAGGCATGGTCCACGCTTGCCGCAAGCTGAGCTACGACCGGAAAGTTGCCTATTTCTACGGCAGGAATCACGATCGTCGACACGCCCTGCGCGCGCGCGCGAAGCGCCACGGCGGCCGCTTCGATGCCGAATTCATGCGCGTCTAGGTGGCAATGCGTGTCGATCCACATCGGGTGATTATTCGCGGTACGGTAGCAAACCGGCTTCCGTCAGGTGCAAGATGCGGTCGCAGCGCCGCGCCAGTTCAATATCATGGGTGACGATGACAAACGCCGTGCCCAAGGTGCGCGACAGTTCCAACATCAGTTCGAAGATCTGCTGGGCGGTGGCGCGATCAAGGTTGCCGGTCGGTTCATCGGCCAGGACGCAGGCCGGCTGCGTCACGAGAGCGCGCGCCAGCGCCACGCGCTGACGCTCGCCGCCGGAAAGTTCGCCCGGGACGTGGCTGATGCGTTTGGCCAGGTTGACGCGCATCAAAATCTGCTGTGCCAACTCGCTCGCCTGCGAGCGTTGCATGCGCCGGATCATGAGTGGCATTGCCACATTATCGAGCGCGCTAAATTCTGGCAGCAGGTGGTGGAACTGGTAGACAAAGCCGAGCGATATATTACGCAGGTCGCCGCGCGCCTTTTCATTGAGGCTGGCGAAATTTCTGCCCAGTAAGGTCACACTGCCGGATGTCGGCGTATCAAGTCCGCCCAACAAATGCAAGAGCGTCGATTTGCCTGAGCCGGACGCGCCCACAATGGCCACGCGCTCACCCTGGCACACATCGATATCGATGCCGTTTAAGACGTTCACGGCATAGCTGCCCTGGGTGAAGGTCTTGCCCAAGCCGCGGCACGACAGCACCGGACCGGCGTCGGTAATAAAGGGCTTATTCATAACGCAGCGCCTCGGCAGGCTTCACGCGGGCGGCCCACCAGCTCGGGT
Source organism: Janthinobacterium sp. (assembly GCA_003133225.1). Classification (GTDB taxonomy): domain Bacteria; phylum Pseudomonadota; class Gammaproteobacteria; order Burkholderiales; family Burkholderiaceae_D; genus Janthinobacterium. Next base: position 61,447 of record PKWL01000046.1, on the reverse strand, counting down.
AGATGGTCGCCAAAAATGCCAGCACCACAGCAACACCGCCAATGCGCGACACATCCGACCAGCGCAAATCGGATGGCACCGCGCTGATCAAGTAAACATCCTTCGACAAGAACTGCACTCCTAATACCCTTTCAATAAACGGCACAATGACATCGATGTTGAGGGCCACCAAAACGCCGCCGGCCACCCCAAACGCAGTGCCAAGAATGCCCACTAAAGCGCCTTGGATCATGAAAATTTTCATGATCGAACGCGGCGACGCTCCCAGGGTGCGCAAGATCGCGATGTCGGCCTGCTTGTCGGTCACCGTCATCACCAGGGTCGATACCAGATTGAACGCGGCCACCGCGATGATCAAGGTCAAGATGATGAACATCATGCGTTTTTCAGTCTGCACCGCAGCGAACCAGTTGGCATTGTTCTTGGACCAGTCGCGCATCATCAGGTCGCCCGACATGCTGCTCTTCAAGGCCAGCGCCACTTGCGGCGCGCGGTGCATGTCGACCAATTTCAAACGCAGGCCGGACGGCGCATCGAGCCGCATCAGCTTTTCCGCATCCTGCATGTGGATAAAGGCCAGTGCCGAATCAAACTCGTTGTGTCCGGCCTCGAAGATGCCGACCACGGTAAATGAGCGTAGCCGGGGCAGCACGCCCGCCGGCGTGATCTGCCCTTGCGCCAGCGCAAGCGTGACTTTGTCGCCCAAGCTAGCGTGCAAGGCACGCGCTAGTTCGATGCCGAGTACGATATTGAAGGCGCCGGGCTTTAAGTCATTAAAATTGCCGCGCTTGGTCTGGGCCGCCACGTCCGATACTTTTGGCTCTTCCTCGGGCAACACGCCGCGGATGACGCTCGGGCGCAATTCGTCGTCGCGCAGCAACATGCCCTGAGTGACGACGAAGGGCGCAGCGCCTTTGACTTCCGGGTTCTTGAACGCTTCCCGCGCTGCCGCTTGCCAGTCCGGCATCGCACCGCGCGCGTCGAACACTTCGATATGCGCTAGTACCGACAACATACGGTCGGTCACCTCTTTTTGGAAGCCGTTCATGACGGACAGCACGACGATCAGGGCCGCCACGCCGAGCCCAATGCCGGCCATGGAGATCAGCGAAATGAAGGAGATAAAACTGTTGCGGCCGCTGCGCCGGCCCGCGCGCGTGTAGCGCAAGCCAACTAGCCATTCAAACGGCAAATTCTTAGTAATACTCATGAGCTCCGGCACTGAAATTCGGGTGAGCCCGCAGTGTGCCATATAAATGACGTGGTATGGGCAAAACACGGCTTCAATGACGCCCCCCATGCCCGCTCTGCGCCATCTTGGATGGTTGGCGCCGGGCTGCTATTGCCCATACAACATCGTTGACTTTTAAAAAACGATATGCAACATCGCTGCTCGCGCGCGGCCGCGATGCCCTACAATCTTGAAATGAATCAACTCACGCTCGTTTTACCTTTCGCCCTGCCGCCCCCCGAACTGGCCACCGATCTGCTGCACGTCCTAGAGGCGCCGGCACTCTCAGCCCTGCTCTCGCGCACCAAGAGTCAGCAGTTTCATTCTTGCGACGATAGCCTTCGCGTCTTGCCGCATGAGGCCTGGCTCGCGCATGCGCTGGGCCTGGCCCCGGCGCCCGCGGGTCCGGCGGCGCAGGCCCCGTTGGCGCCGGCCGTCATGCGCGGCCTCGGCCTCGGTCAGGCGGAGGAAGGCACCTGGTTCATCATCAACCCGGTCCATGTCGAAATCGCGCGCAATCATTTGCAAATGGAAGACCAGCGCCACCTGGCTCTAGAGGAGGCCGACTCGCACGCGCTGTTCGATGCCGCCAAACCGTATTTTGACGAGGTCGGCAAGCCCCTGATCTACGGCAATGCGCAAACTTGGTTCATGCGCGCCGACGACTGGGCCGGCCTAGACACGGCCACGCTGGATGCCGCTACGGGCCAGAACCTGCATGCATGGATGCCGGAAGGCCCCGGCGCGCTCGCTTGCAGCAAGTTGCAAAACGAAGTGCAAATGGCATGGCATGAGCACCCCATCAACGAAGCGCGCCAGGCGCGTAATCTGGCGCCCGTCAATTCCTTTTGGCCGTGGGGGGGCGCCGCAGCGACGCCGGCGCGCCAAGGCCCGGCGCTATTTGTTGGCGCTGGGCCGGCTTGGCTCAGCGCGCTGGCCGACGCGGCGCCGCCCGACTTCGCCGCCGTCATCATGCATGAATCGGCCTTGGTGGTGCTGCCGACGCTCATCGAAGCGGCCTTGGCCTCCGACTGGTCAAGCTGGCTGACGCTGATGGTGCGCCTGGAGCGGGAATGGTGCGTGCCGCTGTTGGCGGCTGTGAAGGACGGGCGCATCGGGCAGCTGACGTTGGTACTTAGTCACCGCTTCGCCTTTGCCCAATGGAGCAGCACCAAATTGGCTCAGCGTAAATTCTGGCAACCCGTCACACTCAACTCACTTTTGCCATGACCCGCCTTGCCACTCGCCCTTGTCCCTTCCGCGTCTCCGAGTTGCTGCGTCAGGAAGGAATCCATCCTGTCTTGGCGCGCCTGTATGCGTCACGCGGGCTGACCCATGCCAGCGAACTGTCGAACGAACTGGTGGCGCTGATGCCGCCGGCCGGCCTGCTGCATATCGAGGTCGCGGCGGTGTTCCTGGCCGATGCCATCGCCGCCGGCAAGCGCATGGTCATCGTGGCCGACTACGATTGCGATGGCGCGACCGCCTGCGCCACTGCTGTGCGCGGTCTGCGCGCCATGGGTGCAGAAGTCGATTTCATCGTCCCCAATCGTTTTGAATACGGCTATGGCTTGACGCCGGAAATCGTGGCACTGACCGCGCGCGAAAAGTCGCCCGACATCATCATCACCGTCGACAATGGCATCGCCAGCATCGAAGGCGTAGCCGAGGCCAACCGGCGCGGGATCGAAGTGCTCGTCACTGACCACCATCTGCCGGGCGCCACCTTGCCGGCCGCAAGCGTGATTGTCAACCCCAACCAGCCGGCCTGCGGCTTTCCCAGCAAGCATTTAGCCGGCGTCGGCGTCGTGTTTTATGTGCTGCTGGCGCTGCGCGCCGAACTGCGCCGCCGCGGCCAGTATGCCGTCTTGCCCCAGCCGAAACTGGACAGCCTGCTCGACTTGGTGGCTCTCGGCACTGTGGCCGACGTGGTCAAGCTCGATTCGAATAACCGGATCCTGGTGGCGCAAGGCTTAAAGCGCATACGCGCCAACCACATGCATGCCGGCGTGGCGGCCCTGTTTCGCGTGGCCGGGCGCGAAGCACGCAGCGCCACTCCGCTCGACCTCGGCTTTGCGCTGGGACCGCGCTTGAATGCGGCCGGGCGCCTGCAAGACATGTCGCTTGGGATCGAATGCCTCATCACGGACGATGAGGGGCGCGCTTGGGCGCTGGCGCAGCAGCTCAACGACATTAACCTCAAACGGCGCGAAATCGAAGCGGAAATGCAAGACACCGCCTTGCTCCACGTAGACGAGTTCGTGCCAGCCAACAGCAGTACCATCAGCGTCTTCGATGCCACTTGGCACCAAGGCGTAATTGGCATCGTCGCCTCGCGTCTGAAGGAAAAATTCTTCCGCCCGACCTTTACCTTTGCGCCCGGCGCCGATGGCTGGATCAAGGGCTCGGGCCGTTCCATACCCGGCTTTCACCTGCGCGATGCGCTCGACCTCGTGTCCAAGCGCGCACCCAGCCTCATCGACAAATTCGGCGGCCACGCGATGGCCGCCGGCTTGACGATCCGCGCCGACGCCTTCGCCGCGTTTGCGGAAGCGTTTGAGGCCGTGGGCCGCGCCTGGCTCAGCCAAAAGCAGCTGGAGCGCGTCATCGAAACCGATGGACCGCTGGAAGACGCTTATTACACGACCCAGTTTATTGAGCTGCTCGGCAAGCAAGTCTGGGGTCAAGGCTTTGCCATGCCCGTTTTTTGCGATGAGTTTCGCGTGGTCAGCCAGCGCATCTTGAAGGATCGGCATTTGAAGCTATTGCTGGAAAAGAACGGCACGCGCTTCGACGCCATATGGTTTGGCCACACGGAAGCCATGGGCGAGCGGGCCCGGGTCGCATTTCGGCTCGATGCGAACGAATACAATGGTGTCACCAAGGTGCAACTGATGGTGGAGCATGCCGAGCCGGCATGACTTCTTTAGGGTCGGCCAGCGGCGCGGTGATCAGGAATCTAAGCCTTTTTGGCGCACAAACCAGCCGATGCATTTCTCCAGTGCATCTTCTTCACACATGAGAAACATATTTCCAGAAGGGTGAAAGCGGATGAACTGGGTGACAGTGCGACCGGCTACTGTGACTTGACCGGAACAATCTTTTTTGCCGTTGTCCTTGGTGATGGTATCGACCATCTTATAAAAACCGTTTTCGTTAGGCTGAGAAGATATCTGAAATTTGCTCTCGGCTACTTCTTCGGCGCTGGTAACTAGCATCGTCCCGTCCGCGCGTAGCCGATAGATCTCGTGACAGCTGCCCCCTCGAAGTGCGATTATCCACGTTCCCACCCACGGCTGTTCAGGAATTGGAGCGGCCCCGAGGGCGGCCCCGCCGGCTAAGCAATTTAACGCCGCAAAGAAAACGGCCAAAAGCAAATTTCGCATGGCGAAGCTCCCGGTCAGGTGTCCAGATATCAAAAATATTGAATTTGGCAATGCTATTTGCCGTGAGTGAGGCCGCCTCCCCTCTTGGTTTCTGCCAGCGTTTCTCGCGTCGGGGCGCATCTTGGACTGCGCATGCCTGCCGGCATGCATTGACCCCAGGGCCAGCGCGTCCAGCGCAAAGGGCACCCGTTTCAGCGCCCAACAGGGCTAAGTGAACTCGCATCCATCCTGGCGTTAGCGAAAACGAACAACCGTAATTGCCGATTTGCATACATTTTATCGTATCATAATTCGTGATAGCGCAAGCATAGAACGCACAAGGAGCTTGAGTTCTCACTCGGTTTTTTTATTGAGCTACTAGTTTCTACGACATACGTTTGGCGCATCCGCCCGGCGCGGCGTGCGTCTAGGGCTCGGTGGCGAAGGGCGGCCCCATTTTCAATTGCACAAGTGCAAGCGGCCCCAAATCAGCCCGCCGGGAGCCGCGTCCGGTCCGATAGGCCTACGGGTTTGCATCGCGCGCGCGTATAATCTGAGGTTTGATTTCACCTTAAAAGACCAGAAAATCATGGAAGCTGAACGCACCAACGCCCTTTCCGCCCTGCTCGCCGATCTCACGACCCGCGAAGCCGAACTTCGGAGGTATCTTTGACTTCGATACCAAGGCAGAAAAGCTAGAACAAGTCAATGAAGAATTAGAGGATCCCACCGTCTGGAACGATCCGAAACGTGCCCAGGATCTCGGAAAAGAGAAAAAGGCGCTGGAGGCGATCGTCTTTGCGCTGACCGAGGCCGACGCCGACCTGCGCGACGCCAGCGACCTGTTCTCCATGGCGCGCGAGGAACAGGACGACGAAACGCTAGAAGCGATCATCAAAGACGTCGATGGCATCAAAAAAGTCATCGAAGACATGGAATTTCGTCGGATGTTCAACGATCCGATGGACCCGAACAACTGCTTTATCGACATTCAGGCCGGCGCCGGCGGCACCGAGGCGCAAGATTGGGCGTCGATGATTTTGCGTCAATACTTGCGTTATTGCGAACGCAAGGGCTTCAAGGTCGAGATCTTGGAACAGTCCGATGGCGAAATCGCCGGCATCAAGACCGCCACGTTGAAAGTCGAAGGCGATCACGCTTACGGCTTTTTGCGCACGGAAACCGGGGTCCACAGGCTGGTGCGAAAGTCCCCGTTCGACTCGGCCAACGGGCGCCACACGTCATTTTGCAGCCTGTTTGTGTATCCGGAAGTCGATGACTCGATCCAGATCGACATCAACCCGGCCGATCTGCGCATCGACACCTACCGCGCGTCGGGCGCCGGCGGCCAGCACATCAACAAGACCGACTCTGCCGTCCGCATGACTCATGCGCCGACGGGTATCGTCGTGCAGTGCCAGAATGACCGCAGCCAGCACCGCAACCGCGCCGAAGCGATGGAAATGCTAAAGTCGCGACTGTATGAGCACGAGTTGCGCAAGCGCATGAGCGAGCAGCAGAAGCTGGAAGACTCAAAGACCGATGTCGGCTGGGGCCACCAGATCCGTTCCTACGTGCTCGATCAATCGCGTGTCAAGGACCTGCGCACCGGAGTCGAGACCGGCAACACCAAAGGCGTTTTGGATGGCGACATCGACGAGTTCATTTCCGCCTCGCTCAAACAAGGCGTATAAGCGATGACCGATGACCAGCAGCGCGCGTTCATCTTCGACATGGACGGCACCATCGTCGATAACATGTCATTTCACACCAGAGCGTGGGTGACGTTTTTCGCGAACCACGGGCAGGACGTCGATGTCGAGCGTTTTTTCCGGGACACGGCCGGACGTCAAGGGCATGAAATCATCCGCACCTATCTCGGCGACCATCTGAGCGATGTGGAAACCGATGCCTTGATCAGGGAAAAGGAATCCGTATACCGCGCCCTGTACCAGGCGCACCAGGCCCCCGTCAAAGGATTCGAGGCGCTGCTCGCCCACGCCAAGAGCCGCCGCATCGCGCTGGTGGTCGGCACTGCGGCGCCGAGCGAAAACATCGCTTTCACGCTGGACGGGCTCGATCTGCGCCGCCATTTCGACGCCATTGTCGGCGCCGCCGACGTCAAACGCGGCAAGCCCCATCCGGACGTATTCCTGATGGCGGCCAAGCGCGTTGGCGCCTTGCCCGAGAACTGCATTGTATTTGAAGACGCACCGCTGGGCGTGGAAGCGGCGCGCCGCGCCGGCATGCGCGCGGTGGTGCTAACGACCACCCTGCCCGCCTCGGCATTCGCCGAGTTCGACAACGTGATCTGCATCGCACCCGACTTTGGCGCCATGTCGAGCAAGCTGTTTGCCGACGTGGCACCTTGCAATTAATTACCAACTTAGACAGAAAAACCTATGACAACGGCCCCCCAAGAACAAGCCCCGGCTCCCGATGAAAACAAGATCATCGCCGAGCGCCGCGCCAAGCTGAGCGCACTACGCGCCCAGGGCATCGCCTTCCCGAACGACTTCCGCCCGCAGCATAAGGCGGCCGACCTGCACCGGCAGTATGGCGCTAAGACGCGCGAAGAACTGGAAGCGGAAAATATCACCGTGGTGGTGGCCGGGCGCATGATGCTCAAGCGTGAAACAGGCAAAAAAGCTGCATTTGCGACCTTGCAGGATGCTTCCGGCGTCCGGGCTGATGGCCGTATCCAGATCTACGTCACCTTAGACCACACCGGCGAAGCGGCGATAACGGCGCTGCGCCACTACGATCTGGGCGACATCTTGGGCGTGACCGGCACCCTGTTTAGGACCAAGACAAACGAGCTGACCATCAAGGTCACCGCCTTGCGCCTGATCACCAAGTCGCTGCGTCCGCTGCCCGATAAATTCCACGGCCTGGCCGATCAGGAAACCAAATACCGTCAGCGTTATGTCGACTTGATCATGAGTGAAGAGACGCGCCGCACCTTCAAGGCGCGTACCGCTGCCATTTCGTCGATCCGCCAGTTCATGGAGAAGAACGACTTCATGGAAGTGGAAACCCCGATGTTGCACGCCATCCCCGGCGGTGCCGCGGCCAAGCCTTTTATCACCCACCACAACGCGCTCGACATGCAGATGTTCCTGCGCATCGCGCCCGAGCTGTATTTGAAGCGCCTCGTCGTCGGCGGCTTCGAGCGCGTATTCGAAGTGAACCGCAATTTCCGCAATGAAGGCGTGTCGCCGCGTCACAATCCAGAATTTACGATGATGGAATTCTATGCCGCCTACGTCGATTACCAGTGGCTGATGGACTTCACCGAACAGGTGATCCGGCAAACGGCGATCGATGCGAACGGCTGCGCGGCGCTCACTTACGGCGGCCGCGAACTCGATCTGAGCAAGCCTTTCCATCGTTTGACGATCGTCGGCGCAATCAACAAGTTCGCGCCGCATTACACCAACGAGCAGTTACACGACGCGGAGTTCTTAAAGGCTGAATTGCTCCAGTTCGGCGTCAAGCCATTTCCCAGCATGGGGCTTGGCGCCTTGCAGCTGGCGCTGTTTGAAGAAACCGCCGAAGCGCAATTGTGGGAGCCTACCTACATCATCGACTACCCGGTCGAGGTTTCGCCGCTGGCACGCGCGTCCGACACCGTGCCCGGCATCACCGAACGCTTCGAGTTATTCATGGTAGGACGCGAGATCGCCAATGGATTTTCGGAGTTGAACGATCCGGAAGACCAAGCGGCGCGCTTTCTGGCGCAGGTGGAAGCGAAAAACTCGGGCGATGAGGAAGCAATGTATTACGACGCCGACTATATCCGCGCGCTCGAGTATGGTATGCCGCCGGCAGGCGGTTGTGGCATCGGCATCGACCGCTTGATCATGATCATCACGGACTCACCAAATATCCGCGACGTGATTTTGTTCCCGCATCTGCGGCGCGAAGATTAAGAACGCCGGCGCCACGATTGACCTGGGCCGGGGCGCTCACAATCGCCCCGTTCTTGGAGCAGAGCGTTTGATTCCAAGCAAGCCGGAGCGATAAAGCGCCCTCCACATGGCTATCGGCGCCGGGCCCGCCCGGCAGCTTCCGAAAATGCGCCGATGGCGACGTCCGTCGCCATCGGCGCGCGGGCGCTCCCCCTTTATTGAATCACGCGGTAACACGGGACGTAGGCTTTCCCCGTCAGCTTCATCCGGTGCTGCGCCACGAACGACGACAAGAGCGCGTCCATCGGCCCCGTGATCTCGGGGTCTCCATGAATTTCGAAGTGTCCGTATTTCTCGATCTCCCGAATCCCCTCGTCCTTCACGTTGCCGGCGACCACGCCCGAGAATGCACGGCGCAAATTAGCCGCCAGCAAGTGCGTCTCCTGGTCTTTGTGCAAGCTCAGATTGCGCATGTTTGCGTGCGACGGCGCGAATGGCTTCTGAAATTCACGGTCGATCTTCAAAAGCCAGTTGAAATAATAGGCGTCGCTGCGTAGCTTGCGGAAATCGCGCACCAGCCTGATCCCCGCCAGCATTTCGCGCGCCACCAGTTCCGGATCGTCAATGATGATCTTGTAGCGAAGCTGGGCCTCGGGTCCCAGCGTATCGCTGATGAACTGGTTGATCTGGATGAAATATTCGCGCGACGTTTCCGGCCCCGTAAATACCAGCGGAAACGGCATTTCGGCGTTCTCAGGGTGCAAAAGAATGCCGAGAATGTACAAAATCTCTTCCGCCGTGCCGGCGCCGCCGGGAAAGACCACGATGCCATGGCCGGTACGCACGAATGCTTCCAGCCGTTTTTCAATGTCGGGCATGATCACCAAGTCGTTGACGATCGGGTTCGGCGATTCGGCCGCGATAATGCCCGGCTCGGAAATGCCCAGATAGCGCCCGGTTTGAAGGCGTTGCTTGGCGTGGCCTATGGTAGCGCCCTTCATCGGCCCTTTCATTGCGCCCGGGCCACAACCGGTGCATATGTCGAGACCACGCAAGCCCATTTGATATCCGACTTCTTTCGAATAATTGTATTCTGCGCGATTGATCGAATGGCCGCCCCAGCACACCACCAAGTTAGGATTGATTTGCGTGTGCAGCACGTTCGCATTACGCAGGATGTGAAACACCGAATCGGTGATGCCTTCGGTGCTATCCATATCAAACTTCGGGTTGTCCGTGATCTCGTCGCTGACAAAGACAATATCGCGCAAGACGGCAAACAGGTGCTCGTGGATGCCCTTAATCATCTTGCCATCGACGAAGGCGATCGCGGGCGCGCCTTTGATGTCGAGCTTGATTCCGCGCTCGCGCTGGATGATGCTGATGTCGAACGACTGATAGCGCTCCAGCAGTTCCTTGCCGTCATCGACCGTACTGCCGCAATTGAGCACGGCCAGAGCGCAATTGCGAAAAATATTGTATAGACCGCCCTGGCTGGTGTCGAGCAGCTTGTTGACTTCCGCCTTGGAGAGCACCTCCATGCGGCCCTCGGGCGAAATCAGGATATCGACGACGTCATGTTCCATGATGGGAAAGTCCTTTAAAAATGGGGTGCAATGGTAGATAAGATTGCAGGACCAATATACGACAAGTCGGCCCGTTTGGGGCCAGGATTGCCGAAATACCGCCTTGCCGCCCCTTTGAGACGGGCGGGCATGCCGCATTGTAGTCGCTCCCGAAATTTGGCCCGCCCGTTTTTAGGTCAAGTGCGCAGATCACGTGCGCCCGGTTGCGCCGGTGCCTCAGGTCGCGCACGGTGGGCCCCTGGCGTACCCGCTTTTGCCATCGGCGACGAAATGGTCCAAGACATGGGGAGCCGCCGGAACCCTGGACAAAAATTGCTTTAACTTCAATCCGGCCCGCGCTGTGGGGGCCGATTGATCAGCCAATTGCCTTGGCCGCGGCCCCGGCAATACCCGGGACAGCGCTTGGCTATTGGCTTCGCGCTGTGCCAGCTAGCGAACTGCCCCGGTCAAGGCGCCCTTTTTTCCCGTGCCGTCCAGTACAACAGGAGCGTGAGCGCGGCGTAAGGCAGCAGCGACAAGGCATCCGCGTTGTGGCCTTCGAAGAATGGATTGCCATGCTCGGCCCAGTTGGTCATGGCCTGGTCGAAGTTGGTCAGTAGGCCCGCCGTGATGGCGATGATGATGCCGGCCAAGGCGCCGCCGGCGATGTAGCCGGATGCCAGCAGCACGCCCGGGCTGCGATCGCCCGCCAACTGTTGTTCTCCTTCCGTCCGATTGGCGTTGGACGGCAGACGGTTGTTGCGGCGGTCGGCCAGCCAGCGGATCGCGCCGCCGACGAAGATCGGCGCCGTCGAAGACAGCGGCAGGTAGACGCCGACCGAGAAGGCCAAGGATTGAATGCCGGCCATTTCCAGCACGACGGCGATCATGACACCGAACAGGACCAGCGTCCACGGCAACTGACGGTCGAGAATGCCTTTGATGATGTAGGACATCAGAACGGCCTTCGGCGCATCGAATTTCTTCACTTCCGATCCATCCGGACGCCGATGGTGAGTGCCGTTGATGCCGGGATCGACCAGATAGGCCAGCTTGCCGTCGGCGGCGACCAGATATTTCCCGGCCGGGCCGCCGACGGCGTCGGTCTTTTGCCAGACTTTATAGGTCTTGCCATCGGAGGCGGCCTGCGGGCCTTGCAGGCGCGCCGTTGCCGTCAGGCTCGAGGCGTCCACGCTCAGGCCGGGCGCCACTTGCGCCGCCGGCACGTAGACCGTGCTCGCATCGTTCAGTTTCAGCAAGATAGGCCCCAAGACGAGTGCCGACGACAGGGCGCCAGCCAAAATCGCATACTGCTGCAGGCGCGGAGTCGCGCCCACCAGGTAGCCTGTTTTCAAGTCCTGCGACGTGGTGCCGGCATTGCTGGCGGCGATGCAGACGATGGCGCCCACCGACAGCGCCGTCACGTAATACTGGCCGCCGGTCCAGCCCATGAGCAAAAAAATCAAGCAGGTAAACAGCAGCGTTGCCACCGTCATGCCTGAAATCGGGTTCGAAGACGAGCCGATCTGGCCGGTCAGGCGCGACGATACGGTCGCAAACAGGAAACCGAACACGAGGATCAGCAGCGCGCCAAGCAAGTTCATGTGCAGTGGGGCGGACACCGTGATGACGGCGATGATCCCAAGGCAGCCGAGAATCACCCATTTGAGCGCAATATCGCGCTCCGTGCGCAAGATGGATTCGCTCTTGCGAGCGTTGCCCATGCCGGCCAAGCCAGAGCGTAAGCTGCCTACGATCATCGGCAGCGAGCGCGCCAAACTGATCAGGCCGCCAGCGGCCACGGCGCCGGCGCCGATATAGAGCACATAGGCGCTGCGGATATCGTTCGGGTCCATTGCACTGATCAGCTTGGTGCCCGGCGCCAGCACCACGTTCAGCTTCTCGCCGAAAAACTTGATCATCGGAATAAGCAGCAGATACGACAGGACGCCACCGGCGGCCATGGTGGCGGCGATTTTCGGACCGATGATGTAACCGACGCCCAGTAGTTCAGGCGACACCTCGGCGCCGAGCGAACCGGCCTTGAGGGGCGCGCCAAATTCGATGCCAGGCGTATCCTTCCACCCCTTGAACGACACGTTCAACACCTTATACAGCAGGCCGACGGCAAAGCCGCCGAAAATGACGCCGGCGCGCTGCCTGGCATCCTTGGCCGCTTGCGATTCCTTCTGAATGCTCTCGCCGGCCGCAAGGCGGGAAGCGTCGCTGGCCGCCGCCTTCAATACTTCGGCGCAAGCGGTACCCTCGGGAAATTTAAGTTCCCTATGCTGATCGACGATCATGGTGCGGCGCATGGGGATCATCATCAAGATGCCGAGCAAGCCGCCGAGAACGCCCACGAGCATGACGCGCGAAATTTCCAGGTCGAAGCCGAGAATCAAGATGGCAGGCATGGTCACGCCCAGGCCAAAGGCGATCGACTCGCCGGCCGAACCGGCCGTCTGCGTGATGCTGTTTTCAAGAATGGTCGAATCCTTGCCGCCGACCTTCTTGGCTAGCCCGAACAAGGTGATCGCGATCACCGCCACCGGGATCGAGGCGCTCACCGTCAACCCCACCTTCAGCACCAGGTAGAGCGAGGAAGCGCCAAACACCATGCCCAAGACCACTCCCATCAGCAGAGCGCGTAACGTCATCTCCGGCAGGTGGGCCTCAGCCGGAATATAGGGCTGCACGGAAGTCGAGAATTCATCTTTTGGCATCGCTCGTTCCCCATGATGGTAAATAACTAGTCCCGGCGCGCCGCAGCTAAGGTCAATTGACGCAGCCACGACTATCGCACAGGCGAGAATTGATTGAAAGCCTTATTACGCCCGCCGGCGCGCCGAGAAGCGGCGCCATCGATAGTCTATAATCGACTCCCCGTGCAAGCACAAGTAAAGTGAGAACATCGTTTTGACTGCGTCCCCTCGCGCCTGGTTCAATTGGCCCTCCTCTCGTACTGTCATGCGCGCCTTGGTCGCTGCCGCGGCCGCCCTCTTGCTCATCGTCGCGCTCGTTGCCGGCTATCTGCTCTTGGTCATAGCGCCGAACCTGCCTGCACTTGACGTCATCACCGACTACCAGCCCAAGATCCCGCTGCGTATTTACACGGCGGATCATTTCCTGATCGGCGAATTCGGCGAGGAACACCGCGACTTCGTGCCCATCGCCGCCATGCCGGAAATGATGAAGAAGGCCGTGCTGGCAATTGAAGACTCGCGCTTTTACGAGCACGGCGGCATCGACTATATCCGCCTGCTGGGCGCGGCCAAGTCCAACCTTGGCGGCAGCTACCGTCAAGGCGGCTCAACCATCACGATGCAGGTGGCACGCAACTTCTTTCTGACGCGCGACAAGGTGCTCGCGCGCAAGCTCAATGAAGTCATGCTGGCCTATAAGATCGAGGCGGCGCTGTCGAAGGACCAAATTCTCGAACTGTACATGAACCAGATCTACCTGGGCCAGCGTTCCTTCGGTTTTGGCAGTGCCGCCAAGGTCTACTTTAACAAGCCGGTCAGCGAGCTGTCGATCGCCGAGACGGCGATGCTAGCGGGGCTGCCGCAAAATCCCGCGCACCATAACCCGGTTGCCAATCCGAAGCGCGCGCGCCAACGCCAGCACGTGGTCCTCAAGCGTTTGCGCGAACTCAATGACATCAGCGAAGCGCAATACGAGGCAGCGCTAACTGAAGTGCTCCACATCAACAACCGCGGCCAGGAATTCGAAACCCATGCCGAATATGTGGCCGAACTGGCGCGCCAGGCCGTGTACGCCGAATTCAAGGATGAGGCCTACACGCGCGGGCTTATCGTCACCACCACGATTTTAAAAGCCGACCAGGACGCCGCCTACGATTCGGTACGGCGTAATGTCATCGCCTACGACCGGCGCCATGGCTACCGCGGCGCCGAAAGCGTCATCGACCTGCCGGACGATCCGCAAGCGCGCGACGATGCCATCGACGAGGAATTGCAGAAGCACCCGAACAGCGACCGCTTGATCGCGGCCGTCGTGACCGAAGCGTCGCCTACGCTCGTGAAGGTGGAAACTTCGGCCGGCGAAGTGATCGAAATTCGCGGCGAAGGCTTGCGCTTCGCCGCCCAAGCGCTGGCAGCCAAAGCTCGGAGCGGAGCCAAATTGCGTGCCGGCGCCGTGATCCGCATTGCGCAAGATGGAAAAAAAGAGTGGGGCATCGCGCAGATTCCGCAAGTGGCGGCGGCCTTCGTCGCCATCGATGCGGCCAGCGGCGCCTACCATGCTCTGGTGGGCGGCTTCGACTTCAACCTTCAGCAGTTCAACCACGTGACCCAGGCGTGGCGCCAGCCCGGCTCCGCCTTCAAGCCCTTCGTCTACTCGGCGGCGCTGGAAAAGGGGTTTTCCCCGGCCACTTTGATCAACGACGTGCCGCTCGAACTGGGCGGCGCCGAATCGGATGGCCCAAGCTGGGCGCCACAGAACGATGACGGCAAGTTCGAAGGCCCGATCACGATGCGTTATGCCCTGGCCCAATCGAAAAATGTGGCTTCGGTGCGCATCCTGCGCGCGATTACGGTGCCCTACGCGCGCGACTATCTGGCGCGTTTCGGGTTCGATCTGGCCAAGCAGCCCAACAACTTGACGATGGCTCTGGGAACGGGCTCCGTCACCCCGCTGCAAATGGCGCGCGCCTATGCGCTGTTCGCCAACGGCGGCTATCAGGTGCAGCCGTACCTGATAGCGCGCGTGGCCGATGCGCGCGGCTCGATCTTGTCCGAAGCCAAGCCCCCGGCGCCGCCCCAGGAAAGCGCACGCGCGCTCGATGGCCGCAACGCGTTTGTGATCGACAGCATGCTGCGCGAAGTCACCCGCACCGGCACCGGCGCGGCCTCGACCCAGCGCCTGGGCCGCAGCGACATCGCCGGCAAGACCGGCACCACGAGCGACGCCGTTGACGGCTGGTTCGCCGGTTATGGCGGCGGCATCGTGGGCGTGGCCTGGATGGGTTACGACGAACCAAAATCGCTGGGCGGACGCGAATTTGGCGCCACCTTGGCGATGCCGATCTGGATCGACTACATGCACACGGCCTTATCCAAACGGGCGCCGGTGGAACGGCCTGTGCCGGCTGGTTTGAGCCAGGAAGACGGCGACTGGAGGTACGACGAATTTGCCGCCAGCGGCGCCGTCCGCACGCTCGACATGGATGAACCGGCAGCCGGCCCGGACGCGGCGCCGGAGGCGCCCCCGGCACCGGCCATCCCCGCTGCGGGCGCACCGGGCGCGCCGGCGGACGCGCCGCCCGCAGCGCCCGCAGCGCCGGCAGCGCCGGCGCCGGCCTACTAAATTTGCCGGGCGGGCTATGCCATGCGCCGGCCCCGGCGAACGCGCTTCCCGTCTAGCCTTGGTAACAGCCCCGGCTCGACCGGCCCGGACCGCGCGCCATCTCCCCCAGGGCGCGTGCGCCGGCCCCAATCAATTTCCGGCGGGAGCCGCTGCCCCCGGCCCAATTTGAACATGACGCGCCCGCCCCCTTCGTATAAGATGGCAGGCAACCGAGTTTGAACCCGCGCGCACACTAATGGCCTACCAAATCGAACAAAAACTTGTCATCGGCATCGCCTCCAGCGCCCTCTTTGACTTAACGGAATCGCACCGGATTTACACGGTGGGCGGCGAAGAGGAGTACCGTAAATACCAGGAACAGAACATCAACGTGATTTTGGGACGCGGCGTCGCGTTCCCCTTCATCCGCCGCTTCCTTAACATCAACAAACGCTTCGCCCGCCAGGCACCGGTCGAAGTTGTCCTCTTTTCGCGCAATTCGCCGGAAACGGGGCTGCGCGTGATGAACTCGATCGCTCACTATGGCCTCGATATTTCGCGCGCCGCCTTCGTCACGGGCAAGTCGCCCTACAGCTACCTGCCGGCCTTTAACGCTTCGCTATTTTTGAGTGCGAACGAAGAAGACGTCAGGATCGCGCTCGCCAATAAGTACCCGGCCGGCCTGGTACTGCCATCACGTATCGAGGACGATGAAAACGACGAGGAACTGCGCGTGGCCTTCGATTTCGATGGAGTCATCGCCGACGACGAGGCCGAAACGGTGTTCAAGCGGCATAACGACGTTGACGAATTCCATGCCCACGAAACCAAATTCGCAGCGACGCCGCATCAACCGGGACCACTGGCCGACCTGTTCCGAAAGCTGTCCCTGATGCAGCGCCTGGAAGAGCGCGCACTGCGGCGCGATGCGTCCTACCAGAAAATATTACGCATAGCCATCATCACCGCGCGCAATGCGCCGTCCCACGAGCGGGTCGTCACCACTCTCAAAAGCTGGGGCGTTTCCGCCAGCGAAACCTTTTTTTTGGGCGGCATGGACAAGAGTCGCGTGCTGGCCGTATTCAAGCCACACATCTTCTTCGACGACCAGCTCAGTCACCTCACATCGGCCGGCGGCACGATCCCGATGGTGCATGTCCCGTTCGGCGTTGCCAACCAGAGGGGCGCCGCCCCAACCTGAACGTGGATGCGCGGCGGTGCCCCACCCCGGCAGCGCCGGCACAGGGCGCGCACAGCCAAAGTCCCGGCGCCGCGGCGCGCAGCCCGCGTATACAAGAAGCTTAGACTATAATGCGACGTAGCGGCGCGGCCGACCCTGGCAAGGCGCCCTCTAAACCGTTCAATAAGTGTCATCGCTTGCATGCCCTTTGACTTAATAAAATCCCTCCCCAAACAGGGCAACCGTTTCGCGTTGCCTGCCCTTCACGGCTCGTCCGACGCGTACGCCCTGGCGCAGGGTGCACTCGAACTGAAACTGCAGGGCAAGATGCTGGCGGTGATCGTGGCCAGCGCCAGCGACGCCCAGCGCCTGCTCGACGAAATCCCATGGTTTGCGGCGCAGCAACTGCACTGCAATTTGCTGCCGGACTGGGAAACGCTTCCCTATGATGTTTTTTCCCCCCATCATGACCTGGTTTCCGAGCGCTTAGCGACACTGTATGAAATCCAGAGCGGCCAGTGCGATGTGCTCATCGTACCGGCCACGACAGCTCTGGTGCGGCTGGCGCCGCCCTCGTTTTTGGCCGCCTACACCTTCTTTTTTAAACAGGGCGAAAAACTGGACGAGGCCAGGCTCAAGTCGCAGCTGACCCTGGCCGGCTACGCCCACGTGTCGCAGGTCATGTCGCCCGGCGAGTATTCGGTGCGCGGCGGCCTGCTCGACCTGTTTCCGATGGGTTCGGCCCTGCCCTACCGCCTCGACCTGTTTGGCGACACGATCGAGACCATCCGCACCTTCGACGCCGACACCCAGCGTTCGCTGTATCCGGTAGCGGAAGTGCGCTTGCTGCCAGGGCGCGAATTTCCGATGGATGAAACAGCCATCACCACATTTCGCAACCGCTGGCGCGAACGGTTCGAAGGGGATCCGTCGCGCTCCGTCGTGTACAAGGACATCAGCAGCGGCATCGCCTCGGCCGGTATCGAATATTTTCTGCCGCTGTTTTTTGACGATACGTCGACGCTGTTTGACTACCTGGCGCCAGACGCCACGCTGGCACTGGTGGGCGACATCGACAGCGCGATCAAACGTTTCTGGAGCGAAACACAGTCGCGCTATCATTTTCTGAAAGCGGACCGCGAACGACCTATCCTGGCGCCCGAGGCCTTGTTTTTGAACGACGAGACTTTTTTTACGCTGGCCAAACGATTTTCCCGCTGGACAATTTCAAAAGACGCCGACGCGCTGGCGTCGGAATTGTCGGCGCCGGTACCGAACGTCGCCGTCAACCGTCGGGCCGAAGATCCACTCATGAGCCTGCGTGCCTACCTGCTGCTGCCGGGCCGGCGCGTCATGCTTTGCGCCGAGTCGAACGGCCGGCGCGAGACACTGCAGCAATACTTCACCGAATACGGGTTGGCGCCCGCCGCGGTCGACGATTTTGAAGCTTTCCGCTACTCCGGCGCCAGTCTGGCGCTCGGCGTGGCGCCGCTGCACGCCGGCTTTGAGCTGTCGACGCCGGACGGCACCTTGATTTTCATTACCGAGACCGAGCTCTATGCCGGTTCCGGACGCCGTGCCGGCAAGAAGAAACAGGAAGGCGTGACCCAGGTCGAGTCGATGGTGCGCGACCTCTCTGAGCTCAAGATCGGCGATCCCGTGGTGCACATCAATCACGGCATCGGACGCTACATGGGCTTAACCAGCATGGATCTGGGTGAAGGCGAGACCGAATTCTTGCACCTCGAATACGCAAAAAATACCAAACTGTACGTGCCGGTGTCGCAGTTGCACGTGATTTCACGCTATTCCGGCGCATCCCCGGAGGACGCGCCGCTGCATGCCCTCGGTTCCGGCCAATGGGAAAAAGCCAAAAAGCGCGCTTTCGAGCAGGTGCGCGACACGGCGGCCGAACTGCTGAACCTGTACGCGCGGCGCGCCCTGCGCCAGGGCCATTCCTTCGCCTACTCGGCGCAAGATTACGAGCGCTTTGCCGACAGCTTCGGTTTTGAAGAAACGCCCGACCAGGCCGCGGCCATTCTTGCCGTGATCGGGGATATGACGTCGGGCAAGCCGATGGACCGCCTGGTGTGCGGCGACGTCGGCTTCGGCAAGACCGAGGTCGCGCTGCGCGCCGCCTTCATTGCGGTCATGGGCGGCATGCAGGTGGCGATCCTGGCGCCGACCACGCTGCTAGCCGAGCAGCACGCGCAAACCTTTGCCGACCGCTTCGCCGACTGGCCCGTGCGCATCGCCGAACTGTCGCGCTTTCGCAGCGGCAAAGAGATCACGCAGGCGATCAAGGGCATGGCCGACGGCACGCTCGACATCGTGATCGGCACCCACAAGCTGCTGTCGGGCGACGTGAAATTCACTCGCCTCGGCCTCGTCATTATCGATGAGGAGCACCGTTTTGGCGTGCGCCAGAAAGAGTCCCTGAAAAATCTGCGCGCCGAGGTCGATGTGCTGACGCTAACCGCCACGCCGATCCCGCGCACGCTGGGCATGGCGCTAGATGGCTTGCGCGATTTCTCGATCATCGCCACCGCGCCCCAAAAGCGGCTGGCGATCAAGACCTTTGTGCGCAGCGAAAATGAATCGATCATCCGCGAAGCATGCCTGCGCGAATTGAAGCGGGGCGGCCAGGTCTACTTTCTGCACAATGAAGTCGAGACCATTCAGAACCGCTGGGCCATGCTGTGCGACTTGCTGCCGCAAGCGCGCATCGCCATCGCACACGGTCAGATGCACGAGCGCGACCTGGAAAAAGTCATGCGCGACTTCGTGGCCCAGCGCTTTAATGTCTTGCTTTGCACCACCATCATCGAAACCGGAATCGACGTCCCGACCGCGAACACCATCATCATGCATCGGGCCGACAAATTCGGCCTAGCGCAACTGCATCAGCTGCGCGGGCGCGTGGGCCGCTCGCATCACCAGGCGTATGCCTATTTGCTCGTCCACGACATGCAAGGCTTGACCAAGCTCGCGCAGCGCCGCCTGGAAGCGATCCAGCAGATGGAAGAACTGGGCAGCGGCTTTTACCTCGCTATGCACGACCTGGAAATCCGCGGCGCCGGTGAAGTCCTGGGCGATAACCAGTCGGGCGAGATGCACGAAATTGGCTTCGAGCTGTATTCCGATTTGCTCAACCAAGCGGTACGCGCGCTAAAAAATGGCAAGGAGCCGGATTTGGCGACGCCGCTGGCGTCGACGACCGAAATCAATTTGCACGTGCCGGCGCTGCTGCCGGCCAGCTTTTGCGGCGACGTACACGAGCGCCTCTCGATTTACAAGCGGCTGGCCAATTGCAGCGCGCAAGACAAGATTGACGATCTGCAAGAAGAGCTGATCGACCGCTTCGGCAAGCTTCCCGACCCGGTTAAGGCGCTCATCGAAACGCACCGTTTGCGGGTGGCCGCCAAGGTCGTCGGGATCGTCAAAATCGACGCCCACGGCGAGGCGGCGACCCTGCAGTTCATGGTCAAGCCGCCCATCGACGCCATGCGCATCATCGAGCTCATCCAAAAGAACAAGCATATCAAGCTGCATGGCCAGGACAAACTGAAAATCACCGCCAACATGCCCGACCTGGGAGCGCGCGTGACGCAAATTAAGACAGCGATCAAACAATTAACCGTGTAGCGACTATGACAATGAATTTGATTTTGCAGGGCCTGGACGGCGACAGCGCCCGTCTCGAGCACATTGCCGCGCTAGCTAAACCGACGCGCGTGACCAAACCAAACGAGCGCGTTGTGCGCTGCGAAAATATCCCTTATTCGCAAACGCTGCGCGAGAGCATCGAAATGGCCGCCTGGTGCGCGCATGTCGACGCCGCCTTTATTGAAGGCGAACGCCAACTGGGCGACTTCAAATTGCTGGCGATGGACATGGACTCGACCGTCATCAGTATCGAATGCATCGACGAGATTGCCGACATGCAGGGCTTGAAACAGGAAGTGGCCGCGATTACGCAAGCGGCCATGCAAGGCGACCTGGACTTTTCGACCAGTCTGGCGCGCCGCGTCGCCCTGCTCAAGGGGCTCGACGCTTCGGCCTTGCAGCGCGTCTACGATGAACGCTTGCAACTGTCGCCGGGCCTGGAACGGATGCTGGCGGGCGTCAAGGCGGCCGGCTTGAAGACCTTGCTGGTGTCGGGTGGCTTCACCTTCTTTACCGAGCGCTTGCAAGAGCGGCTCGGCCTCGATTACGCGCATGCGAACGTCCTCGAAATCGTGGGCGGCAAGCTCACAGGGCGCATCGTCGGCGGCCTCGTCGATGCGCAAGAAAAAAAGCGCACCGTGGAGAGCGTCTGCGCCGAGCTTGGCATCCCGCCCAAGCAAGCCATCGTCATGGGTGACGGCGCCAATGACCTGCAGATGATGCGCATCGCCGGCCTGTCGGTCGCCTTCCGCGCCAAACCAGTGGTGCGCGCGAAGGCCGATGTCGCCCTCAATTTCGTCGGACTAGATGGCGTGCTAACGCTGTTTAGCTAACAAATTTCGGCGCATGGGGATGCCGCCGCGCGCAGATCAGGTCGTGTTGCGAAGCGGCGCGGACCGATCCTGGCGTTTTGTCGATGGCGCTCACCAACGTGGCCCACTTCGTCGCGCTGCCGCGCACCTGGCGCAGGCTAGATCACCGACCTGCCGGCCACGCGCATCATTGTTTTTGAAGCGCTGGCGGAAAACGCAGGGTCGGCGCTAACGCCGATCGGCAACCCGCAAAATTTATTTCTTTGGCGACTTTCGAAGGCGTCGTTCGGTTGTGCTGCCGATGCTGCCCCGGCGCTGCCGATGGTGTCATTGGACCACGCCCTCGTCTTTCAAGCGTTGGATTTCAGCGTCGTCCAAGCCCAGCTCGGACAGCACGGCCGAGGTATGCGCGCCCAGCGCCGGCCCCTGCCAGTTGACCTGGCCCGGTGTCTCCGACAGCTTGGGCACGATGCCCGGCATCTTCACCGTCGCGCCGCCCGGCAATTCGGCCGTCAGGATCATGTCGCGCGCCAGGTAGTGGGGATCGGCGACGATGTCGGCCACCGAGTAGATGCGGCCCACGGGAACGCTGGCCTGCTCCAAGGTCGCCAGCACGGTGGCGATGGGATTGTTGGATGTCCAGCCGGCGATCGCCGCATCTAGCAACGCCACTTGCGCAACACGCCCATCGTTTTGTTCGAAATGGGGATCGTCGGCTAGATCGGCGCGGCCGATGGCATGCATCAGGCGCTTGAAGATCGGGTTGCTGTTGCCGCCGATAACGACAAAGGCGCCGTCCCGGGTCGGATAGGTATTCGAAGGTGCGATGCCGGGCAAGGCGCCGCCGCTGCGCTCCCTCACGTGGCCCAGCAGATCGTACTCGGGCACTAGGCTTTCCATGACGTTAAAGACGCTTTCCACCAGCGATACATCGACCATCTGCCCTTGACCCTGGCCGCTCTTGACGCGCAACACCGACATCAAGGCGCCCATCACCGCATGCAGGGACGCCAACGAGTCGCCCAGGCTGATGCCCACGCGCGCCGGCGGTCTACCGGGCTCGCCGGTGGTGTAGCGGATGCCGCCCATGGCCTCGCCGATGGCGCCAAACCCGGGCCGGTCCTTGTACGGGCCGGTCTGGCCGTAACCGGAAATGCGCACCATGGTCAGTTTCGGATTCAAGGCGTGCAGCACATCCCAGCCCAAGCCCAGTTTTTCCAGCGCACCGGGCTTGAGATTTTCGATCAGCACGTCGGCGCTGCCCGCCAAACGCTTGATGATGGCGATGCCTTGCGGCGCTTTCAAGTTGATGGAAATGGATTTCTTGTTGCGCGACTGCAGATACCACCAAAGCGAGGTCCCTTCGTGCAGCTTGCGCCATTTCCGGATCGGGTCGCCCGCGCCCGGGGCCTCAATCTTGATCACTTCGGCGCCAAATTCAGCCATCATGCGCGCCGCGAACGGCGCGGCGATCAGGGTGCCGATCTCGATAACCCGCAGTCCTTGCAAAGGTCCACTCATTTGTTTCCCCTTCTATCAATTAGGATAAACCAGCGCGTCCGCCGGCAATGGTGCAAGAAGTGCCCGTGCGGTATGGCTGTCCCGGTGCATGCGCCGTTCGCCGTGCTTGATTCGCGCCCGCGCCGTTGCTATGATTGAAACCTTGGCCAAAGGGAGTCGTCATGTCGCAGGAAATCGTATTGGATAACCATTTACAGTCGGAAAAAAATCTAGCGTGGTGGTTATACCTGGTGCATGCGGCGAGTTTCCTTTTATCGCTCGGCTTGTTTTCATTCATTCCGCTGATCATCAATTACGCCCGCCGCGACGACACCTTGGGCACGTTTGTGTATAGTCATCACAATTGGCAGATCCGCTCGTTCTGGTGGTATCTAGCCTGGATGCTGTTAGGCGCCGTCCTGTTTGCCACCTTCATCGGCATCCCTCTCGCGTGGCTGACCTGGACCGGGGCCTGGCTGTGGAAGGCATATCGCCTGCTGCGAGGTTTTCTTGACTTGAACCATGACAAGGCGATGCCCTAGCGGGACCAGCTTCGGGCCGCTGCGGCAGTGTCACAGCATTGCCGCAAACGCCAGCTCGATGTCGGCGATCAAATCGTTTGCGTCTTCCAAGCCAATATTAAAGCGCACCAACTGCCCCGCCGCTTGCCAGTTCTGGCGCATCGGGCCGATCCGATAGGGCATGCACAAGCTGTTGGCGCCCCCCCAACTGTAGCCAATCTTGAACAGGCGCAAGGCGTCGACAAAGCGATCCGTTTGCGCCTCGCTATAGCGCGCATCGAACAATACCGAGAACAAGCCGCCGGCGCCGTCAAAGTCGCGCTTCCAGGTGGCGTGGCCGGGGCAGTCGGCCAATGCCGGGTGCAGCACTTTGCCAATTTCGGGACGCGACTTCAGCCACGCGGCCACCTTGCGCGCGCTCGCGTCGTGCGCGTCAAAGCGCAGCTTCAGGGTCGGCAGGCCGCGCAGCACCAGATACGCATCGTCGGCGCCCACGCCCAAGCCCAAGCGCATGTGCGCCTGCGCCAGCCGCGCCTGCAGCTCCGAATCGCGCGTGATGAGCGCGCCCATCAAGACATCCGAGCCTCCCGACTGGTATTTGGTCAAAGCTTGCATGATGATGTCCACGCCCAAGCGAAAGCCGCGCAGAGCAAGGCCGGCGGACCAGGTGTTGTCGAGCGCTACCAGCACCCCCCTATCATGCGCAGCTTGGCAGATGGCGGGCAGATCCGGCACTTCCATCGACACCGAGCCCGGCGCCTCGGTCCAAATCAGCTTTGTGTTTGGCAAAATCAAGGCGCCGATGCCGGCCCCGATCAAGGGATCGTAATAGCGCGCCGTGATGCCGAAGTCTTGCGCCAGCCATTTGCCCAGCTCGCGGTTCGGGTTGTAGGCGTTATCGGGCAACAGCACGTCGTCGCCCGTCTTTAGCAACGCGAAATCGACGATCGCGATGGCCGCCAGGCCGCTTGGGGCAAGCAGGCAATATTTGCCGTCCTCGATCTCGGCCAGGCGCGCTTCGAGCGTAAACGTGGTCGGGGTTCCATGCAGCCCGTAGGTATACGCGTTCTTTTCCTTCCAATTTCCCGAGCGCATCGCCTCGACGCTGCTAAACAGCACTGTCGAGGCGTGGTGGATGGCCATCGGGAAGGCGGCAAAGCCTTCCGGCGCCTTGTAGCTCGTGTGGACGAGAGCCGTTTGAAGAGATTTTTTGATCGTCATGGCAGCCAAAAAAAAGTTGCGCCGCGAGCGGCATGGCGCAAGAAACGCTATTCCAGGGATGAGACGGCAAGCGGCGCAAAGTGGACGATCGGCCGGGGCAGCGCCACGCTCGATTCGCCCGCTTTGCTGGCAAGAATTACGCGGCGGCCCACAGGTCGTGCGCGTCGGCCGAGGTCACGGTGACATCGACGAATTCGCCGACCACGAGCTTCTTGTGCGGCTCGAACGGCGGCTTGACATAGACCACGCCATCAATTTCCGGCGCATCGGCGCTGGAACGACCGACCCCGCCGCTGCGGTTGACTTCATCGATCAAGACGCGCATCGTCTTGCCGATTTTCAGCTGCAAGCGCTGGCGCGAGATGGCTTCCTGCGCCAGCATCAGGCGCCCGCGCCGTTCTTCGCGCACTTCCTCCGGCACCGGGTTGGCCAAGAGATTGGCGCTGGCACCGTCGACGGGCGAATAGGCAAAGCAGCCGAGGCGGTCAATTTGCGCTTCCTTGATAAAGTCCAGCAGGTAGGCGAATTCGGCCTCGGTCTCGCCGGGAAATCCGGCGATGAAAGTGGAACGAATCGTGATGTCCGGGTTTAACGCGCGCCACGCCAAAATGCGCTCGATGTTTTTCTCGCCGCTGGCCGGGCGCTTCATGCGCTTTAGGACATTCGGGTGCGCATGTTGCAGCGGCACGTCAAGGTAGGGCAAGATGGCGCCCCCGCTCATCAATGGAATGATCTGGTCGACGTGAGGATAGGGATAGACGTAGTGGAGACGGACCCACGCGCCGTATTGCGCCGCCAACTGGCCCAATATCTGCACCAACTGCGTCATGTGGGTCTTGACGGGACGGCCGTTCCAAAAACCGGAGCGGAACTTGACATCGACGCCGTAGGCGCTCGTATCTTGCGAGATCACCAGCAATTCTTTGACGCCGGCCTTGAACAGGTTTTCCGCTTCCAGCATCAATTCGGCAATCGGGCGCGACACCAAGTCGCCGCGCAGCGACGGAATAATGCAAAAACTGCAACGATGATTGCAGCCTTCGGAAATTTTGAGGTACGCATAGTGTTTCGGCGTCAACTTGATGCCTTGCGGGGGCACTAAGTCGAGGAACGGCGCGTGTGGCTTGGGCAGGTGCAGGTGGACCGAGTCCATCACTTCGGAGAGCGCATGGGGGCCGGTCACGGCCAGCACTTTCGGGTGCGCCATCATGATGATGTCGTCGCCGTTGGCGTCTCTTTTTGCGCCCAGGCAACCGGTAACGATGACCTTGCCGTTTTCGGCCAAGGCTTCCCCGATGGCTTCGAGCGACTCTTGCACGGCGGCGTCAATGAAACCGCAGGTGTTGACGATGACGAGATCGGCGCCGTCATACGACGTCGCAGTTTCGTAGCCTTCGGCCCGCAATTGCGTTAAAATTTGCTCGGAATCGACCAGGGCTTTGGGGCAGCCGAGGGAAACGAAACCCACTTTCGGCGCGTTGCCGGGCATGACCGAAGAGTTAGCTGGAAGAACGGATACGGGAATTCGGGAAATTTCAGGCATAATTCAAGCAAAGGCGAAGGCGAATCGGCTATTGTACCCTGCCCCGGCCTTCCTTCACCGGAAATGTGGCGCGCACAGCGCCACCCGCTTCGGCGCCCCGGATTATTTCGGCTTATCGGCCGGATTGAACGGGAACGTGCCGAACATGGTCTTGCTTTGGTTTTGCATTTGCTCTTGCATTTGCACGAACAGGCTCTTGCTTTGGTCGATGTAATTATTCATCATGCCCTGCATCATCGGACCTTGCACATTCATGAACTGAGTCCACATTTCCGGGCTAAACGGTTTGCCTTCGAATGTACCGGCCGCGTTGCCCGTAAATTTATGTTGGATATCCGTGAAGGCCTGGACGTTTTTCTCCAGATAGGAGCCCATCATGCCCTGCATCGCATGGCCATAATAACGGATGATTTGCGCCAGCACCACGCTGGTAAACATGGGCGCTCCGCTCGCTTCTTCTTCCAAGATGATCTGGAGCAAGATGCTGCGCGTCAAATCGTCGTTCGTCTTGGCATCGACGACAGCAAATTCTTCGCTCTCGAGCACCAGTTGCTTGACGTCTGTCAACGTGATGTACGAACTGGTTTGGGTATCGTACAGACGACGGTTCGGGTATTTCTTGATCAGTCGTTCGCTATTTTTTTTCGCACTACTCATCACAAGCCCACTTATTGCGCCGCAGCGCATCTTTCATTAATTTCCGAATAAAAAGCGCACCTTGCTCCGCTTTCAAACCTAACACAGTCCATTATAGGATGGAAGGGCACCGTTTTACACAACTGATCGTCAGATTTTCCGTTTATTGCACCGCAACTAAGGGGAACCGCGTCAGAAAGCGCCGCCCCCCTCTTTCGCTACCCCATAAACGCTCCTTAATCCGCGCGCACTTTCACGTAGCGCCCGGGTGCCGCCTCGATCGCCTTGTAGTTTGCATTGCCGGGTTTGGCAGGCGCCTTGACTTCCTTGCCGCCGTGCTGGGCTAAGAACTGGGCCCACTCCGGCCACCAACTGCCGGCATGCTCGGTGGCGCCGTCAAACCATGCGTTTGCCGCTGGCACGTTGGGCGCCTTGCCCTTGCCCCGTTTTAAGGGGGCGCCGTCGAGACTCCAGTAACTGCGCTTTTTCTTCGACGCGGGATTGATCACGCCGGCAATATGGCCGGACGCGCCCAGGATAAAGCGGTTGGCCTGCGGCTGCTTCGCGTTCAAGAGGTGCATCGATGCGTACGCCGAAGTCCAGGGCACGATGTGATCTTCGCGCGAACCGTAGATGAAGGTCGGCGCAGCGATGCGCGTCAAGTCGACCGCTTGCCCGGCTACGATCAGCTTGTTCGGTACCTTCAGACTGTTTTCCAAGTAGGTATTGCGCAAATACCAGCAAAACATCGGGCCGGGCAAGCCGGTGCTGTCCGAATTCCAGTACAAAAGGTCAAACGGCGGCGGCTCGTTGCCTTTCAGGTAATTCGACTGCACGTAATTCCACACCAGATCGTTCGGACGCAAGCTGGAGAAGGTGCTGGCCAAGTCGCGCCCCGGCATCAGGCCGCCTTCACCAAGCGTGCGTTCGCGCTGGCTCACCTGTTCTTCGTCGACGAACACGTCGAGCACGCCCGTATCGGAAAAATCGAGCAAGGTGGTTAGTAAACTCAAGCTGGCCGCCGGATTTTCGCCGCGCGCCGCCAGCACGGCCAGCGCCGTCGCCACGATCGTGCCGCCGACACAAAAGCCGAACATGTTCAACTGGTCCTGGCCCGAGATCTCTTGCGCCACATGGATCGCCTGGATCACGCCGTCATCGATGTAATCGTCCCAAGTGGTCTTGACCATCGACACATCGGGATTGCGCCACGACACCAAAAACACGGTATTGCCTTGCTCGATGGCGTAGCGCACCAAGGAATTTTCGGGCTGCAAGTCCAAAATATAAAACTTGTTGATACAAGGGGGCACCATCAGCAATGGGCGCTGGTGCACGCTCGGCGTCGCTGGCAGGTACTGGATCAGCTGAAACAAGGCGTTTTCGAATACGACTGAACCGGGCGTGCTGGCGACATTCTTGCCCACTTCGAAGGCCGACTCATCGGACAGGGAAATGCGCCCTTTTTGCATGTCGGCCAGCATGTTGAGCAAACCTTTGGTCAAGCTTTCGCCCTTGCTGTCGATGATTTTTTGCTGCGCTTCCGGGTTGGTGGCCAAAAAGTTCGCCGGTGACATGGCATCGACCAACTGTTGCACGGCAAAACGGATTTTTTGCTTTTGATGGGGCGACGCTTCGACCGCATCGGCCAGCGCCGTCAGGAACTGGGCGTTGAGCAGGTAGGATGCGGCGTTAAAAGCCGGCATTGGATTCTCGTGCCAAGCTGGGGCGGCGAAACGGCGATCCGCCAGGGGCAGCGTTTTCCCGGCCAGCACATCGTGCCACAATGTGCCAAGATGAGTCATGTAGTCATTTTTCAGCAACTCGAGCGCCTCCGGCTTGATGGCGGCGCCCGCTTCCTTGAGAATGGCCGTGAGAGGACTGGAACTGACGTCGGGCATCATGGAGAACCAGGTTTTCCACTGCTTCGGATCGTCAAACTGCGCCATCCAGGCGCTGGCCATCACTTTCGGATCGGGCATATTCATGTTGTTTTAGTCCATTTAAAAAGATCTGACGTGTTTCATCCCTATTAAGGCCGTGTATGTCGCTTATGTTAATTGTCGCCGTCGCATGGGTCTACGTGGTCGGACTCATGGCCCTGACCGAGCCTTCCATCGTCGCTGGCATCATGACGTTTTTGTGCTACTGCGTGCTGCCTTTATTCCTTCTGTCGTATCTGACTGGCGCATGGCGCCCCCGGGGCGGCTGCCGCAAAACCAGAATATCGGAAAGAACGGGGTCGGACAATTCCGAACCGCCCCCGCCATCATACTAAGTGTGGGGCCGCGCCACCACGGCGCGAGCCTTTTATTTGCGCCAGATCAAACTTGCCTGGCGTCCCGTCACGCCGTCACGCCGGTAGGAATAAAAAAGCAGGGGTTGGGAGACCGTGCAAAATTCGCCTCCGGCGACGCGCTCTACGCCGTCGCGGCGCAGCAAGGCGCGCGCCAAGGCATACAGGTCGGCCCAATATTTGCCCGGCCGCGCGGCGATCGGCGCGAACGCCGCCGCCACCTCCAGCCTAGCCGCTTCATCCGGGGCGCCGTCCCGGAACGCCTGCAGCACGTCAGAGCCGACCTCGAACTGGCGCGCGCCGATGGCAGGTCCGAGCCAGGCCAAAATCTCGCCCGCACCGGCGCTTCGCATGGCGGCCACGGTGCGCCCTAACACGCCCGCCGCCAGACCGCGCCACCCTGCGTGCGCGGCGGCCACGACCGATCCGCGCGCATCGCACAACAACACGGGCAAACAATCGGCGCTCAAAATCGCGCACACGAACCCCGCGGCGCGGCTAAAACTGGCATCGGCTGGGGGTACTTCGCCTGGCGCTAGCGCCGCGCCATCAAGCACCCGCGTGCCATGCACTTGCGACAGCCAGAGCGGCGGCTGCGGCAATACTTCCAGCAACAAACGGCGATTGTGCTCGACCTGGCCCGGCGCGTCGCCCACATGCAAGCCCAGATTGAGGCCGCCGCCACCCCGGCCGTCCCCATACGGGCCGGCACTGACGCCGCCGCCGCGCAAAGTCGATAGCGCCCCAATGTTGGACGGCGCATCCGGCCAATTGGGCGTCAAGAAGCGCATCAAATTGGCTCTGGCTCGGCGATTCCCGCTTGCAAGATGAGCGCGGCGAAGTCGTCCGCCAGCGGCACCAGCCACTCGCACGCCTTAGCGCTGGCCGGGTGCAGCAAGCCTAGACGGCGCGCTTGCAAGGCTTGACGGGGAAAGGCCGACGTCAGGTGTTGCTTGCCATACAAGGCGTCGCCCACCAGAGGAAACCCGAGCGAGAGCATGTGCACGCGGATTTGGTGGGTGCGCCCAGTTTCCAGGCGGCACTGAACCAGGCTCACTGGACGCCGCTCAAGCATGCCGCAAGCGAGACGCTCATAATGGGTGATGGCCGGCTTGGCCGACAGGTTCTCGGATACGGCCATCTTGATGCGGTCGCGCGGATGGCGCGCCATCGCCGCCTCGATCGTGCCGGCCACGTGCGGCGTACCCCACACCAGAGCGAAATATTCGCGCCTGACCGTGCGCGCCTGCAGCTGGCGCACGAGATCGGTTTGTGCGGCCAAGGTCTTGCCAATCACCATCAGGCCGCTGGTATCCTTGTCGAGCCGGTGCACGATGCCGGCGCGCGGCACGCCCGCCAACTGGGGGCAGTGGTGCAACAAGCCATTGAGCAAGGTGCCCGACCAGTTGCCGGCGCCCGGATGCACGACCAGTCCGGCCCGCTTATTGATGACGATGATGTGTTCATCTTCGAAGACGATCGCCAGTTCCATGGGCTCGGGCTTGAAAGCCTCGTCTTCCGGCGCCGTTTGCGGCAAAATGACGATCTTTTCATCACCGTAGACCGTCGATTTGGCTTTCGCCACCTGCCCATCGACGGTGACGAAACCGGCCTCGATCCACAGTTGCATGCGGCTGCGGGAAAATTGGGGCACCAGTTTGGAGACCACTTTATCGAGCCGCTCGCCACAAGCTGCCGGCGTGAGTTCCAGTTCGATCGGCGCCATCGAGTCGATGCCGTCATCGGCGTCGTCAGCCGTAAAATCGGCGTCGAACTGCGCTTCTTGTTCGTCGCCGAGGAGGGGGTCAGCCGGATTCGGCTTCGGAGTTAATATCACAGCATTCCCATCGGCTATAATCAGCCTTTCGTAAAACTTGTTTAAACATCTTCTTGCAAAACGTCATGCAAAAAAAATTATCGTTGGTTGTCGCTTCATTCGTTCTGCTCGGCTTATCAGCTTGCAGCTTGTTGCCTGAAAAAGAGGATGAAACCAAAAACTGGTCCGTTACGAAATTATACTCGGAGGCGAGCAATGAAATGGCGGACGCCCACTATGAGCACGCGATTCAGCTCTTTGAAAAGCTCGAGACAAATTATCCGTTCGGCACCTACGCCCAGCAGGCGCAGATGGAAATCGCGTATGGCTATTACAAGACAAACGACCAAACCCAGGCGCAGGCGGCAGTGGAGCGTTTCATCAAGGCGCACCCGAACCACGCCAATGTCGATTACATGTATTACATGCGCGGCATGATCAGCTTCAATGACCAGATCGGCTTTCTCAATTTTATTTACAAACAAGACCCGACCGAGCGTGACCCCAAGGCCGCCCGCGAAGCGTTCACCTCGTTCAAGCTGTTGGTGGAGAAATTCCCGAACAGCCGGTACACGCCCGATGCCCTCTTGCGCATGAAGTACCTGGTCAACACGATGGCAAATTACGAAGTGCATGTGGCGCGCTACTACTATCGGCGCGGCGCCTATCTGGCGGCGATCAACCGCGCGCAAGGCGCCATCAACGACTACCGCGATGCGCCGGCGACCGAGGAAGCGCTGTATATCATGACGCGCGGCTACGACAAACTGGGCATGCTTGACCTGCGCGACGACGCCATGCGCGTATTCATGAAAAACTACCCGAACAGCACGTTTTTGACTCCCGCCGGCGCCAAGACGGAGCGGCACTGGTGGAAATTCTGGTAAAGGCAAACCTGGGGCTGCCCCGGTGTTTTTCACGGTGAGGTCTGTCTGCTCGGGCTAACCCCGCAACAGGACCGGAGAATCGGGATGGTCCTGGCCAAAATCGCGGCGCCTGAAAAATGAAGCGCCGAACGATGGCGTCTTTCAGTTCTTGTATGGCGTGTGCGGCGAAAATGGACGCAGACGTCGAGCGGGCCCGGCTTGACCTGGGACCGGGTATGCGTATGCGCGTATGCGTGGTCGGACTTGGTCTTAAAGTGCACGTGTGGGTCTTGCGGGTCTTCATACCAAGCGCGCTCGTCTGGGGGCGATCCACGGCGCCGCCCAGTCGGGAAAACGCTGGCATCGGATCGAAACTGAATGCGACCGGGCGCAAACAATTTCAATGAAATTTCACAAAATAGAATTGCTGACATGAACCCAGCCGTCCCCCCATGCATCGTCCTCGATACCAATGTGTGCCTCGATTTGTTCGTGTTCCACGACCCGCGCTGGGCGCAATTGCTAGCCGCCATCGAAAGCGGCGCGGTAAAAGCCATCACGCGTGAGGATTGCCGCATGGAGTATCTGCTGGTGCTGCATTATCCGCATTTGCCGCTCGACGAGACCAGCCGCGCGCACAGCGCCGCCCGTTTCAACGCCTTGATCAGCGTGGTGGCGCCGCCCCAGTCGGACGTTCGCCTGCCGCTGTGCAGCGACAAGGACGACCAGAAATTTTTGGAGCTAGCGCGCGACGCCGGGGCCGACATCTTGATCACCAAGGACAAGGCGTTATTGAAGCTGGCGCGCAAAACGGCAGGCATGTTCAAAATTATCGTGCCCGAAGCGTGGACGCCCGCTTTTTAAAACGCTGACTCACCTGGCAATACGCAAACGTCCTCCATAACAAGTTCAATCGGCCAAGTTCAAGTAGCCTCAGAGATAGGGGGCGTTACGTCTCCGCAGGGCGCTGAGGCGTGTCCTATCACGACCAACAACTAGTTTGAGCCAGCACGAATTCGGGCGGTTCACGCAAAAAAGATGCCACAGCCCGGCAAAGCCACCAAAATCAGGCAAAAATGAGATATCAGAGATTCGGCCAAATCTTGATTTTCTCGACAGACTCATTGTCCTATATCCGGCGCATAAAATTTTTCGGCACCACAGAGTTGCAAAAAAGAAAAAAATGAAGCATCCTAGCGCCCGGCCCTGGCGCCCTTGCGGGCGCTTCCACATTACGCTGTTGGCGCTTCATATTCTAGGAAATCGACATCAATGGACCGCGCTGCGCGAAGTATCTGTCAGTTTGTCGTTACCGTGCTGGTCGCCATAACCTTGGCAGCATGCGGCGGCGGCGCCGGCGACGTGGTGGTGCCGGTCGCCGGCACCACCTTATTTACGACAGCGCCGATTTCTATCAGCCTAATTCCCGGCGCTCAGGCCGAATACCAGGTTGGCGGCGGCGGCGCAGGAACCAAGTTCACCAGTTACAGCGCCTCCAGCAGTAATACCAGCGTGGCCACTGCCGTGCTGAGCGGCAATGACTTCATAATTAGCGCAGCAGCACCGGGAGGCGCAACCATCTCGGTGAGCGACAGCACCGGAGCCTCGGTTAGTATCGCCGTCACCGTTACGCTCCCTTAGAAGTTAGCGACGCGGCATAGCCATCGCGCCACCACTCTGCTTGATTTGACTATTAGGCATGCAGGGCGCCGCCGAAGGTGGCCAAGAGAGATGCGACCGTTCGAGTTTCACACGCTGACCTCAAGAAAGGGGCCTTCCCGCGTATGACTGCGGTGCTCGCAATCTGCTGGGCTTGCCGGTCCCGGTCTTTCGATCCGAACAATCCGATTATTTAGCGCCGGAACCGGCGCCCATCACACCAGATCACGGACGGCAGCCAATCTCACTGGCCGCGGCGCCTCATTCGCTACAGTCTGATGCCAAATTTACATGTCGACTCGAGAAATGCCTTGCTTGAACCCAGGAAACTTCTTCATAATATGGGCTTATAGGATAAGCCCATAGATCCGGTTCGCAGAGAGCACGATGACTTCCGCACTTCGATTTCAAAATATCGACAAGAAATATGACGAGAAGGAAGTTCTGCGCGGCATCGACCTGAATATCCTCAAGGGCGAATTTTTCGGTCTGGTCGGCATGAATGGGGCCGGCAAAACAACACTGATCAAGTGCCTGATGGATTTTTCCGCGTTAGATGGGGGCGCCATCGACATTTTCGGGCGCAGCCATCGCCAGTCCGGGGCGCGCAAGCCGATGGCCTTCTTGCCCGAGCGCTTCGTGCCGCCCTACTATCTGACGGGGCGGGATTTCTTGAAATACATGCTCACCTTGCAAGCGCTGCCGTACCAGGCGGACGAGGCCTTGGCCATGCTGCAAGAGCTGGACCTCGATCCCGCGGCCCTTTCCCGCCCGGTACGCTCGTACTCCAAGGGGATGACCCAAAAGCTCGGGCTAGCCGCCTGTTTTCTGGCACAAAAAGACATTTACGTTCTCGATGAACCGATGAGCGGTCTCGATCCCAAAGCACGCGCGTTGCTCAAGCAATGTCTGGTGCGTCAGCGCGCGCGCGGCGCTACTCTATTTTTTAGCTCCCACGCCTTGGCTGACGTCGACGAAATTTGCGACCGCATGGCCATTTTGCACGACGGGAAACTCCGCTTCGTCGGATCACCCGAACAATGCCGCCGCCAATATGCGGCCGACACGTTAGAGCTAGCTTACATGCGCTGCATTGCCTAGGCGCTGCATCCCGCCGTCCCGATTCGTCCCTGGCATCCCTCACTGATTGTCTGCACCGAAAGCCGCATGTACCTATCTCATTTTGGCCTCAGCCAGTCGCCCTTCGGTATCACACCGAACCCAGCCTTCTTTTTCGCCGGCAGCGCGCGCGGCGCGATTTTGGAAGCCATGATTTACGCGCTCAACCATGGCGAAGGTATTATCAAGGTGACGGGCGAAGTAGGGAGTGGAAAAACCATGTTGTGCCGCATGCTAGAGGGCATGCTGGCGGACCATGTCGTGGTCATTTACCTTGTCAATCCGACCCTGAGCCGGGAAGATGTTGTATATGCTATTGCCGGCGAACTGGGGCTGGCGACGGACGGCAAGCGGCCCGATGAAGTCATCCGCATGCTGCAGGGCGATCTAATTAAGAAGCATGTTGAAGGCAAGCAAGTGGTGTTACTAGTGGAGGAGGCGCAGGCGATGCCGCTCGAAACACTAGAGGAAATACGCCTGTTTTCCAATCTGGAGACGTCCCACCATAAGCTGCTCCAGATCGTCATGTTCGGCCAGCCCGAGCTCGACGAGAACCTAGGTTTGGCGCGCATGCGCCAACTTAAGGAACGCATCACGCACAGCTTCAAGGTGCCGCCCATGCCCGCCGCCGTCATTCCTGAGTTTTTAATGTT
Organism: Janthinobacterium sp.; assembly: GCA_003133225.1. Lineage (GTDB taxonomy): Bacteria > Pseudomonadota > Gammaproteobacteria > Burkholderiales > Burkholderiaceae_D > Janthinobacterium. The sequence continues at coordinate 26,583 of PKWL01000046.1, read as the reverse complement.
CAGGATGCGCGCGGCCGGCTACCACGGGCCGGACCTCTTCACCAAGGGCGCCATCGCGCGCCTGGCGCGTGTTTCCGAAGGCATTGTGCGGCGCATCAATATCCTGGCCGACAAGACCTTGCTGGCCGCCTTTGCCGACAATACCCACACCATCCGCGCCAAGCACGTGAAAGCGGCGATCCAAGATAGTGAATTTTCCAGTGCCGCCTCGCGCTGGTGGAACACAAAACCGCAGTTTGCCCTCGCCGTTCTTGCGGGCGCGTGCGTTTTGACCATTGCCGCTTTGGCAGCTTGGACCATCCAGGGGCGACGCGCCACTCCAGCGCCAGCGCCGCCCGTTGTCACGCTTGCCGTCGCGCCCGCACCCGCGCCGAGCTCACCGCCAGCAATGCCCGCCGCCACGCCTGCCGCTGCACCCGCGCCGAGCTCGCCGCCAGCAATGCTCCTGCAGCAGCGCCTGCCGACATCGAGGGCTTGGCTGGTAAGCACGGCAGCGGACCATTACAGCTTGCAAATTGGCTTCATGCGCGCCGACCAGCACAATGAACTCGAGCATTTCCTGCAAAAAATTAAAACCGAGCTCGGCCTGCAACAGACTTACGTATTTCCGAGCAGAAGTGGCGGCATCGCGGGTTACGGCATCATCTATGGCAACTTTGCCACCCGCGCCGAAGCCCAGGCAATGCTGTCGACGTTGTCAAACCAATGGGGATACCGCCCCCGCTTGCGCACGATCGGCGCGATTCGTGACGAAATCGCGCGCTCACGTGGCGATGAATTATGGAAAGATTAAAATGCAGCAAGCCATTCGCCCCTTGCATTCGCCCATTTGATGATATCTTGCTTAAATTCATGATTCGACCCGAAAAATTTGCCGTTATTTTTCCTGCCTTGCTCGCCTTAGCCGCTTGCGGCCCCTTGCCGCTTGTCCCCTCGCCCCTGCATGTCAGGGAGGAAGTGCGTCCGGCCGGCGACATTCCCCAGATTGTCCAGCAAAGCGCCTCACTCAAGGCGCCGAGGGCGGCGCCAAAAGCGGAAACCTATAGCGTGACAGTGTATAAGGTGCCAGTCCAATCGCTCTTGTTTGCATTGGCACGCGATGCCAAGCTCAACGTTGACATTCATCCGGGCATTGATGGCAGCGTCACCTTGAACGCGCTCGACCAATCCTTGCCCCAGTTGCTCAATCGCATCAGCAAGCAGGTCGACATGCGCTATGAGCTCGATGGCGCCAACCTGACCGTATTACCGGACACGCCATTTTTGCGTAATTACAAGATTGATTACGTGAACATTTCACGTGACACGAGCAGCAAGATCAACATCGCGACCCAGATCGCCGCTGGTGCTGCCGGCGGCGCTGGCGGCACCGGCGACAACAATTCGACGACTGCGGTCGCCAATACCTCGAACAACCACTTCTGGGAAGTGCTAAAGAAAAATATCGAGGACATCTTGCGCGAAACGGACAAGGTCATTCCCGGCGCCCTCGGGCAAAAGAGCGGCGCGGTCCCGGCCGCCGCCACGCCAGTTCCGGTGGCGGCGCCAGTCAATCCCCTGGTCGCTTTGGCGGGAGCGGGAGCTGGCGCGGCGGCGGCACCTATCGGCACGGACGGGGGCCAGTTTGGTGGCCAAGTTGCGCCAGTGTCGGTTAAGCCGCCCGTCACATACCGCGAAGCGGCCTTTGTCATATCGAATCCGGAAACGGGTTTGATTGCCGTGCGCGCCACCGGCCGTCAACACGAAAAGGTCCAGGAGTTCCTCGATCTAGTCATGGCGAGCGCCAAGCGTCAAGTCTTAATCGAGGCCACCATCGTCGAAGTCCAATTAAGCGACCAGTTTCAACAGGGTATCAACTGGTCTTCCGTCAACAACAAATTGGGCTCGGCGGTCAGCGTGGCGCAGGGCCAGGTCGGCTCAGGCGCCCTCGCATCGGGAGTGTTGCCCGGAACCTCGCCCGGCATGGTCTTGTTCAATTTCGCCAAAGCGGGAACATCGCTCGGCGATATCACGGCCACGATTCAATTGCTCGATTCCTTTGGCAAGGTCAAGGTCTTGTCTAGTCCCAAGATAAGCGTCTTAAACAATCAGACCGCCTTGCTAAAGGTGGTCGACAACAATGTCTATTTTACTATCACCGCGGTCATCACGCCGGCCACCACGACGACGGCTCAGACGATCGTCTACACCTCCAATCTAAATACAGTACCGGTCGGGTTTGTCATGAGCGTGACGCCCCAGATCGCCGACAATGATGAAGTGACCTTGAATGTGCGCCCGACCATCACGCGCATAGTTTCCTACGTTCAAGATCCCAATCCCGACCTCGCCAAGGCGGGAACCGTCAGCAATGTCCCGGTGATCCAGGCGCGCGAACTGGAATCGATCATGAAGGTGGGCAGCGGACAAGTTGCCGTGATGGGCGGCCTGATGCAAGATTCAATCAATAACATAAAAGACAGCATTCCCGTCCTGGGACAACTGCCTCTGATTGGCAACCTGTTCGGTTATCGGAACGAAACGACAACGAAATCGGAACTGGTGGTCTTCATCCGGCCCATCGTGCTCAAGGACGCCAGCATCAATGGCGACTTCAAGGAGTATCGCAACATGATGCCCGGTGACCTGCCGCTCAATCAAGTGCCCGACGCTGTTGCTCGTCCGGCCCAACTCACAAGCGGAGCGGCAGGCCGATGAGCTTACTGATGGAGGCGCTCAAGAAGGCCGAGCTAGCCAAGAAAAGCGGCTTTTCCGCCTCGGCAAAATCGGGAAACGCGGCCCTCGCGCCCGAGCCGGGTTTGACCCTGGCGCCGCAAGAGAGCCCGGTGATGGCACCCGTGACCGAGTTGTTGCAAGCCGAGCAAGTACGCCCGCTCGACCCTGCAGCGGACTACCCTTCGATATTCACGCTCGACGATGAGCCGATACGGGACCGAAAGCACCTTGTGCAGCCGCCCCAAGCCCGGCCTGCCCGTCCGGTGCCGCCCGCCTTAGACGCCACGCCCGCGCCGCGACCGGTGCCTCGGCCAATCATGCCCGAATCTAGCGCAGCGCAGGCGAAACACGCGACGGCCGACATCGGTGCCGGGCAGGAAAAAGCAAAAGTCCTGTTTGGCGCCAAATCGCCCAAACCCAAACGCCGCACGGCGATCATCACGATCGCGGGCGTCACATTGTTGTGCGTCGTCGTTGGTGGGGCCTACCTTTATCTCGCAATCAACCAAGGCACCACAGGTGTGATACTCGGCAACCCTCAGGCCGTGGCCATGCCTGCCACTCCGGCACCGGCGCTGCAGTCAGTGGTTGCCAATTTGCCCTCTGCCTCCATTCGCGACCCTGTCGATTTGGACGCGACGCGCGCAGCGGCTACGCCTGAGCTGCCGCCCATGCCGGCGCCAGCCAGACCGAAGCTTGGCGGGCGCGGCGCCAGCGGTTTCAATATGGCCAAGGCGCCGCTGGCGCCGAAACGCCCTATCAGGAGCGCCGTGATGCCGGCCACGGTCTTGGCCGAAGCCGGTGCAGTCCAGTTTCGGCCAAGCACACACAGCGAGCCCATCCTCTCTTCGCTCGATAGCGCCTATCGGGCCTTCGCGGCAGGCGACTTGGGGGCCGCCGAGCAACATTATCAGCAAGCGCTCAGGCAAGACCCGAACAGCCGCGATGCCCTGATGGGATTGGCGGCCATTACGATGAATAAAAAGCAATTCGGCGCCGCATCGTCCTACTACTTGAAAATGCTGGAACTCGATCCGAACGATGCCGATGCAATCGCCGCCCTAACCAGCATGCAGCGTAGTGACCCGGAGCAAAGCATGAGCCGCCTGAAAAAAATCCTGGCCCAAAATCCCGATTCCGGCCCGGTGCTTTTCGTGCTCGGCAATATGTACGCGCAACAATCGCGCTGGGCCGATGCTCAGCAAAGCTATTTTCGCGCCTTCGGCACGGCGCCCGGAAATGCCGACTACGCTTTCAACCTGGCCGTCAGCCTGGACCGCTTGAATCAGCCCCGGCTGGCGCTAGAATATTACGAGCGCGCCCTAGCGGCCAGCATCAGCCGCCCCGGCAATTTCAATCATGCAACGGTGAAGGCCAGGGTCTCGCAATTGCAGCCGGCGCCACGCTGAGCCTTGCACCCCGCCCCCATTATCCTCAAGGTTCCCCGCCATGCCTGCACAACCGAAAATTCCTTTAGGTAAGCTGCTGATCCAGAAGGGGGTCATCAGCGAGGACCAGTTGCGCATTGCGCTGATCGAGCAAAAGCGCAGCGGCGAGCCCTTGGGCAAGCTGCTCATCTTTTTGGGTTTCGTGACCGAGGCGACGGTGCGCGAGGCCTTGAGCGAAAACCTGAACCAAAAAAGCGCCGACCTCGCGCATATCGTGGTTGATGCTGTCGCCCTTCAATTGATTCCGAAAGAGGTCGCTAAGCGCTACCGGGTATTCCCTATCGCCTACGACCGCGCTCATGACAACCTGATGTTGGCCATGGCCAACACCAGCAATATCGTCGCGCTCGACCAGATCGCCGCCATGCTGGTCAAGGGAATCACGATCATCCCGATGCTCGTTGCCGAGTCCGATATCGGGCGCGCGATCGATCAATATTACGGCTTCGAGCTATCGATCGACGGCATCTTGCATGAGATTGAAACGGGCGAAATCAATTTTGAGGGCGCGCAAAGCAGTTCGGAGGCATATAGCCAGCCCCTGGTGCGCCTGATGGATGCCTTGCTGGGCGATGCCGTGCAAAATAACGCTTCCGACATTCACTTTGAGCCGGAACAGTCGTTTCTGCGCATCCGCTATCGGATCGACGGCATCTTGCGCCAGATCCGCAGCTTGCACAAATCGTACTGGCCAGCCATGGCGGTGCGCCTGAAGGTGATGAGCAATATGAATATCGCGGAAAACCGCTCGCCCCAGGATGGGCGAATTTCGATCAATTTTTCCGGCCGCCAGATCGATTTTCGCGCATCGGCGCAGCCCACGGCGCACGGAGAAAACTTCGTTTTGCGCATACTGGACCGGCAACAAGGCATTGTGCCACTCGATGGCTTAGGGCTGGAAGAAGCGGCACTCGCGCAGTTGAAGCTGATGATTTCGCGCCCGGAAGGCATCATCCTCGTCACGGGACCGACCGGCAGCGGCAAAACCACCACCCTTTATTCGATCCTCAACCATATCAATACCGAGCGTATCAACATCATGACGCTGGAAGACCCGATCGAATATCCGATGACGATGATCCGCCAGACTTCCGTCAACGAGTCTGCCAAGATGGGCTTTGCCAGCGGCATCCGCTCGATGATGCGGCAAGATCCTGACGTCATTTTGGTCGGTGAAATCCGCGACCAGGAAACAGCGGAGATGGCGTTTAGCGCGGCCATGACAGGCCATCAAGTGTATTCCACCTTGCACACCAATTCCGCCTTGGGCGCGATCCCGCGCCTGCTCGATATCGGCATATTGCCTGACCTGATGTCGGGCAACATCATCGGCGTGGTGGCGCAGCGCCTGATCCGAAAATTGTGCCCCCAGTGCAAAGAGGCATTTGCAGCCGAGCAAATTGAGCGGCGTTTGATGGGCGAGCCTGATCAGGGTGCGCCCATCACGCTGTATCGCGCGGTCGGCTGCGACTATTGCGACCATCAAGGATATAAAGGGCGCCTCGCGATCATGGAAATTCTCAGGTTCAACGGCGACCTGGACGACCTGGTCGCGCGCCGCGCCACCTTGCGCGAATTGAAGACGACGGCGCTGCGGCACGGTTTTCTGCCTTTGGTTGAAGATGGGCTGCGCCGCGTGCGCGACGGCTCCACGACCTTGGACGAAGTATCGCGCGTGGTCGACTTGACTGACCGCCTGCAATCATGACGATGTTTAGTTACAAGAGCATGGATGCGCTGGGCGCCATCACGCGCGGCACCATGGATGCGGCCAATCTGCCCGATCTGGAATTGCGTTTAAAGCGCATGGAACTGGACTTGATCGACTGTAAACCGACCAGGAAAGGTGGCTTTTCGTTTGGTAAACAGGCCATCACGCGCAAGGACTTGATCAATTTTTGCTTCCACATGGAGCAGTTGACCAGCGCCGGCGTGCCCATCTTGGACGGCTTGGCCGACTTGCGTGACAGTACCGACCATGCGCGCTTCCGCGAAGTCGTGGCTGACCTGATTGAAAACATCGAGGGGGGCGATCAATTCTCGGAAGCCCTAAGCCGCCATCCGACCGTGTTCGATATCACCTTCACCAGCCTTGTCATGGCGGGCGAACGCAGTGGGAAAATAGACGAAGTCTTGAAAAATTTGAGTGAAAGCTTGAAATGGCAGGACGAACTGGCGGCGCAAACCAAAAAAATCATCATGTATCCGGCCTTTGTGGGCACCATCGTGCTCGGTGTGACGTTTTTCCTCATGATTTACCTGGTGCCGCAACTGGTGTCTTTCATCAAGAACATGGGGGAAGAATTGCCGATGCATACCCAAGTCTTGATCGTCGTCTCCAACGTGTTCATCCATTACTGGATAGTCCTCCTGGCCTTCCCCATCCTCGGTTACATCGGGTTTTCCATCTGGCTGAAGAAGGTTCCGACGGCCCGTTATTCCTGGGACGGTGCCAAGCTCAAAACTCCGATGATAGGCGAAGTGCTGCACAAGATTATTCTGGCCCGCTTCGCGACCTTTTTTGGCTTGATGTATGCGTCCGGCATCACCATTCTTGAGTGCATGAAGTTGTCCGAGGGCATAGTCGGCAACGCCGTCGTCGCGAGCGGTATTCGGCGCGCCGGACTCTTAATTTCAGAGGGGCACGGCGTGACCGAAGCCTTCCAGAACACGGGCATGTTCCCGCCCTTGGTGATCCGCATGCTCAAAGTGGGCGAATCGACCGGCTCGCTCGACACGGCGCTGCGCAATGTCAGCTATTTCTATAACCGCGATATCAAGGAAATGATCGAGAAAGTGCAGGCGATGATCGAGCCAGTGATGACAGTGATGCTGGGCCTGTTGTTGGGATGGATCATGCTGTCGGTCCTGGGCCCCATCTATGACACGATTAGCAAGATCAAATCATGAGGCCCGATCTTCACATGGAAAGGTCTTATGGCTAAACAACTCCTTTTCCTGAGCAATCACAGCCTGAACGTGTGGCCATGGGATAGGGGCGGCCTTGGCCTTCCCATGTCCTTTCATCATGACGAGGCTGGCTGGCAAGCGTTTTCCCAGCATTTAAAGCGCACCAAGAATATTCCTAATTTCCTCTTGGTCGATCTGATCGAGGAGGAATTTCAGCTCGACACAATGCCCCATGTATCGGGGCCGGCGCACCGCGCGATCGTGGCGCGTCGGCTGACGGCGCTGTACCGCGACACCCCTTACCGCCAAGCGAGCCGCCAGGGCCGCGACCCCGACGGCAGGCGCGACGACAGAATGCTGTTTAGTGCCTTGACCAATGCGGAAATGATCTCGCCCTGGCTGGATGTCATTGCGGCGCATATGGCACCGCTGGTCGGGATTTACTCCGTGGCGCTCATGGGGCAGATGTTCGCCAAAAAGTTCGACTTCGGGCAAGAGCCGCTGCTTCTGGTGACCGAGCAGTCGAGTGGCTTACGTCAGAGCTTTTACCTGGGCGGCTATCTGCAATTTAGTCGCTTGATACCAAATGATGGCTTAGATACGCTGGCCGGCGCTATCCTCACGGAGACAGCCAAAACTCTGCAATTTTTAGGCAGTAACCGCCTCTTGGCGCGCGACAGCCATTTGCAAGTATTGATTCTTTGCGATGAGCAACAACTGCCACAACTGCGAACCGCCTGTCAAGACAAGCCCGCGCTAACGTACCGCCTGCTCGGGATGGACAAGGCGCGGCAACTTTTGAATCTGAAAGTGGCCGGCGCTGCCGCGGAATGCGACGAGCTGTTCCTTTCCTTGCTAGGTAGCAAGCCTCCGCCCAGTCATTACCACGCGCGACAGCAAAGCCGTCATTATCAGCTCTGGAAAGCCCGTTCTGCGCTGCATGGCTTGAGCGCCGTCGCAGCAGCAGCGTCCTTGCTCTGGAGCGGCGCAAACAGCCTGGACGCATGGGAACAATATCAAAATACGCTGTCCGCCACTCGGGAAGCGAGCGTTAGCGAAGCCCACTACAAACAGCTGGCCAGCCAGATGTCGCCCACCAAAGTCAACCCGCACAATATGAAATCGGCCGTTGATCTAGCAAAAATGCTGCAGCGAAATGCGCCTGCACCAGGCCCTTTACTGTTCTTGGTTAGCGCAGCGCTTGGGCCTTCTCCTGAACTTAAAGTCAATAGCATGCAGTGGGAGGCTAGCGATATCGGCGCTCCAGCCACCCAAACCGGCATCGAGGCGCCCCCGTCGGCGGCGCCGCTCGGCATTCCGCGCAAACCGGTGCAGCAGATTTTGCTTGATGGAGAAATCGAGCCATTTCATGGCGACTATCGCGACGCGCTCGGTGCACTCGGGCGCTTCAAGGCGACGCTGGAAAAAAACCCGGGCTTGAAAGTTGATTTGCTGGAGTCGCCGCTCGACATCAAGCCCTCAGGCTCCCTCGTCGGTAAGATTGACCCTAGCATGGAGCCCGTCAAAGCGGCGTTTCGCCTGAAAATAGTCTGGAACCCATGATATGACCCGCGCTTCTTCGATTAAGCCGGATCCGGCCAAGGCTCAGACGACGTTTTTCAAGGATGAATTCCCGGTCATCCGGCGCGCGCTGATCAGCTTTTTACTGTGCGTCGTGTTGGGCGCCGCTGCGATCGGCCTCAGCATGTATGTGCGTGACCAATGGCAGACCAATTTAAACCAAGCGCAAAGCCAGCGCAATGCGATGCGCCAAAAGGTCAGCGAGGCCGAGACGGAGCAGCGCGACATCGCCGATTTTCAAGCCAAGTTCGAACGCTTGCGTGGGCGCGGCCTGATCGGCGAGGAAAGGCGCCTTGATTGGGTCGAGGCGATTGGGCGCATCCACGAAAAGCGCAGGCTCCTTACGTTGAGCTATGATTTTTCGGGGCAAAAGGTGTTTACCGTCGACCCAACGGTCTCCATGGGCGATATTGAGTTGCGCGGCACGAAAATGACCTTGCATATGGAGTTGTTGCACGAATTGGATCTATTGCGCTTTCTTGCAGACTTGAACGGGACATCGCTCCAGGTTGTGCAAAAATGCAAATTGGCACGGCCCGCAGGACAGCAAACGGCCCCGCTAGCGCCGCGCCTGTCGGCCGACTGCACCCTGTATTGGGTGACCATGGTTGATCGCACCGACACTGCAAAAAATGGTCACTAGGAAAAATATGGATCACGCTCGCAAACTATTCTGGTTGCTTATCCTATTGGCAGCGCCCGCATGGGGCCAGGAGGCGCTTGGCCGCCTGTTTTCCAGTGCCGACGAACGCGCCGCGCTCGACCGGTTGCGCAAAGAAACGGAACTCCGGCCCGTCAAGGAAGCGAACGTTACCACTCCACGCTTGGCGGAAAAAATGGACAATGGGCAAATCACACTCGACGGCTTTGTGCATCGCAAAAACGGCAAGGCGACCACTTGGATCAATCAACGGGCACAGGATAGTCATGAAATGCCGCATGCCAAGTTCGTTTCCGGAAATCCAAGCGCGGCGCCGACCGTACGCTTACTGTTGCAATCAGGCAAGATAGTAAAAATGAAACCTGGTCAGACTTTCGACATCGACCAAAACAAGATCCGCGAAGGATATGAAGCGGCGCCGGCAGGGGCCGGATCGCAGTAGCAAAGGAAAAAACATGTCTCACACCAAATTGACTGATGCCATATTGCAAGTGTGCGCTAAAATGAGAAAGTGTCTTTCATCAAAAACTCCGCGCATGCGCAAGCCCCATTGGCAACTTTTCAATGTTTGGTCTCTTTGGCAAAATTCACAGCTGCGGGGCAACGACATACCTAAAGACAACATAGGAGCGACCAATATCGTCGCTTGCCAACGTACAGTTTGAATACCGTTGTCTTGGTGAGGGGTCGCTCGATCGGGAACGTGCGCGAACAGGCCCCTTACCTATCCAGACCACATCTTGCAGTCCCAGGGCGCAGGCACTTCCGCCCGCTAGTATCTTATTTTGCCGCCTTTTTACCGGATTGACTATCATGTTGAAACAAGCCCGTACGATCACCTACTACACACTGCTTGAAGCGCTGCGCAACCGCTTGATGTGGCTGCTCGCGGTCGTAGTCGTGGTCGGCATCGGTCTGAGCGGATTTCTAAACGAATTGGCAGTCACTGAGAGCGGCCAGATCCAGGTCGCGCTGCAAGCAGCGTTTTTTCGTCTTGCGGCCGTTTTCCTGCTAGCGACGTTTGTCGTGACTAGCATGGTGCGCGAATTTAACGACAAAGGCCTGGAACTGGTGCTGGCCCTGCCCTTGGCGCGCGCCGGCTATTTGCTGGGCAAGCTCGGCGGATATTGCGCCTTGGCGTTGGTACCCGCCCTCCTGTTCGGCGGCTTGCTCGCCTTGTATGCACCACCCATGCAGGCGGCACTCTGGACCTTATCCCTCTGTTTTGAATTATGGATCATTGCTGCCGTTAGCCTGCTGTGCGTGTTCACGTTTAGCCAGATCATGGCCGCGCTTAGCGCCGTCATGGCGTTTTACCTTTTGACGCGCTCCATCACGGCCCTCGAGCTGATGGCGCACGACACGCTGAACGTGGAAACCCTGTCCAAACGCGTCATCAATTTCGTTGTCGACGCCGTCTCGGCCCTGTTGCCGCATTTCGATCAATTCACCCGCACTGATTGGCTAGTCTACGGATCGGGCAGCTGGCAGGTATTGCCACCTCTCTTTGCGCAATGTGCAATCTATCTTTCCTTGTTGACGGCGGCGGCCATGTTTGATCTGTATCGGAAGAATATCTAGCCATGCGCGAACGTCCTCTATCCGACGTACCAAAACTGGCGCTGGCCGCGCTGGTCATGGCTTTTGGCCTGCAGTTGGGCTGGCATCTGACGCGGCCGCCGAGCCAGGTTGTCATGCGCGATCTGGGGCCAGCCCCTTCGCTATCGAGCCTGCAGCTCGCCAGCGTCGGCGAGCCGATCGCCGCCGGCAAGCTGCTGATGCTCTACATTCAGGCCAGCGATGACCAAGCGGGGCTTGCCATGTCATTCAAGCAGCTCAACTACGAGCACCTGACGAGCTGGCTGACGCGGGTTCTGCAGCTCGACCCACGCGCCAACTATCCCCTGTTTATGGCGGGTCGAGTCTACGGCGCCGTTTCCAATCTGGAAAAACGGCGTTCAATGTTTGAATTCATCTATCAACAGTTCCTGCTTGATCCGAACCGGCGCTGGCGGGCTCTGGCCGACGCCGCCGTCAGCGCCCGCCACAGTTTGAAAGATTTGACACTGGCACGGAAATATACCCGCGCCTTACGCCTGTATGCGACAGACCGCAGCGTGCCCGTCTGGGCCCGGCAAATGGATATTTTCATGATGGAAGACATGGGCGAGGTCAAGAGCGCAAGAATGCTGCTCGGCGCCATGTTCAGCAGCGGTGAGATCACCGACCCCAGGGAAATTGCCTTCGTGCTCAAGCGCATGACGCAACTCGAGGCCGAAGAAAAGCCAAGACAATGAACCAGCACATCTTGCTGGTCGAAGACGATTCCGCCATCCGCGCCATGTTGGGAGGAATGCTTGAGCTGCACGGCTATTTGGTCAGCGAAGCCGATTCCCGCCAGGCCGGGCTGGACGCGCTACACGCCGATGCCGGCATATCGGTCGTCATCCTTGACTTGGGCTTGCCCCCGCACGCCCATGCGTTTTGCGAAGGGATTGCGACCCTCAAGGCGATCCAAGCGGAAGTGATGGCAGTCAAAGTGATCGTTCTGACCGGCCAGGACGAGGAGGCTGCCAGCCTGGAGGCGGTGCGCGAAGGCGCCTTCGACTTTCTATCCAAACCGGCTTCGTCCGAAGCCATTTTGGGCGCGGTGCGGCGCGCCATGTTATTTTTGCAAAAGGAGCGCGAACTTGGGCTGGAAGGCGTGACCCGCATCGCGATCAATGCCCAGATCGGCGAAGGCTTGAAAGGCGTCAGGAGCGACGCCGAAGAGCGGCTGGTGCGGCAAGTGCTGAAGGAAACGGGGTTCAATATCTATCAAAGCGCTAAGCGACTCGGAGTTAAGCGGGAAAATATTTACTATTTCCTTAAGAAATTTGCTATTTCCCGTGATGCTTAAGCGATGATCGAGCAAGCCTATCTGTATTTGATCCTCATCGGCAGCACCATCGGGGCGGTGGTGCTTTATTTGTGGCGCCAGACGCGCGAAGTCAACCGCATCAGTCTGGCGTTGATACGTTTAAATGAACACCATTGCTTCGATACCCTCGCCTTCCTGCGCGGCGCCTGGAGTTTGCTGTCGCAAGCTGGTTTGCGCGGCTTGGCGTGGCAGATTGACTGGTTTGGAATACCGGTGGTGGGCCAGGCCGGCCGCATCGGCGGCCATTCTGTGTACAAGGAGATCAATCTCGGTGAAATGCGGCTCGCCGTCCACGTCTACCAGGATCTCAGGCGCGGCGAGCAGCGCTATTTCAATGAAACCCTGATTGAGACTTTCCTGTTGCTGCTTCGCACCGATATGTCGATCAAGGCCGGCGCCAGCGATGCGGCCTTCACTCAGATGGCGAAGTTAAATTTATTCCTGCAGCATGACATCAAAAACATCGCGCAATTCATCCAGCTGATGGCCGATCAACTGTCGGCGGTGCCCGCCGGCAAAGAGGCGCAAGTGCTGGCCCATTTGCGCAAGGCCGCCCCCCTGGTGCGCCAGCGCGCCGACCGCATCGTGCAGACCCTGACCTTGGGACAGCACGGCAGCGAGCCCGCACGCACGCTTGACTTGGGCAAGGCCATCACCAGATTGTGCGAGTTGCACAAGCTCGATCATGCGATCGCGGGAATGGCGTTGGTGCACATGCCCGAAAACGTGCTCGATAGTGCACTTGATAACATCCTCAAAAATTACACCGACCTGCGCTTGCGCAGCGCGGCCGTGCAGCCCCGGATACAGGCCACGATCGAGAACGAAGAAGGGTATGTGTCAGTGACGATCGAAGCGGCCAATAGCCCATCCATTTCGCATTTGGAACGTTTATTCGAACCATTTTGGAGCAGCGATCCAGCCGGGCTGGGCATCGGCCTGTATCAGGCGAAACACATACTGGAAGCCTGCCAGGGTAGTCTCCTGGCAAGGAACAGCGCGCGAGGCGTGTTGCAGTTCGAGCTACGCTTGCCGCGCGATGGGGGCTGAGTGACATTTATATTGCCAAAGAAAGTGTTGGATAATGGATACGTAAATAAATTAGACATCTTGCCAGTTTGTTGCATTCTGTTATCTTGTACGGATAGGAAAGCTTTGTCGCTGAGCGGGCCAATTTCAAGTTTTTGCAATTTTTCATTGGGAGTCAATATGAAACAGATACAACGGAAACAATCGGGCTTTACCCTGGTCGAGATTGCCATCGTGCTGGTCATTATCGGTTTGCTGCTGGGCGGCGTGCTGAAGGGGCAGTCGATGATTGACAATGCCAAGGTCAAATCGTACACACAAGAATTTAGCAGCGTCTCCACCATGCTGTACGCCTACCAGGACAAGTACAAGTCCCTGCCTGGCGACGATGCCAATGTTGCTCTGCATCTGGGAGGTCTGGCGACTGGGGCGACGGCTGGCGCAGCAACGACGGGCGATGGCAGTTATGACACTGGTAATTGGGTTGGCTTGACGGTGGCTCCCGCCGCGGCCAATGAATCCTCGCTGTACTGGCAGCATGTCCGCTTAGCCGGTCTGGCCAACGGGTCGGTTATACTTGGCGACGCAAACAATGCGACCGGCGGCATATTGGGCATCACTTCGGTTTCAAGCGTGAACCGCGTGACCTCCCCTGCAAATACCTCCGGCACATTTGTTACCTGCTCGAGCGGCATTACTGGCAGACTGGCCACGATTCTCGATATTGCCATGGATGATGGGATAGGCAATAGCGGCAATATGTTTGGCTCGCCCGAAGCGGCAGGCCCGATTGTCGCTGCCGTCGCGTCGGCCGTCTATACTCCTGCGGCCACGTTTACGGTTTGCCAGACTTTCTAATGGCGTTTGCATAAAACAAATTCTTTGGTCACTCTAGGCGGGCATCTTCGGATGCCCGCTTTTTTGCGCCGATGCCCACAACCGCGTTGAATGCTGCTTTTGGCAGGGCGGTGGCCGGGTCTTTTGGTCCCGAGCCTGCCGATGTCAGCGCATGCAAGCCCATCGCCGCTGCTGCATCTTGCAAGATAATTAAAGCGCCGTTCGTCATGTAGTCGATTTGAACCAAATTAAAACGATTTGAACACAATTTCTCGATACGTTATGGTGTCGCCGACCTCAATTTCGTCCGGTTCTGGGCTTGACGGTGGTGCTGATGTGCGAGGCAGTGGTACCATGTGGTGGTCGCGCTCGATGTGACTTGGCCATTGGAGGGAACAATTTGATGCCCCGGCTGCTTCTGTCTATCGACTAAAAATCGTCATCTGAGTGGTCCTTACACGCTTGAAGAGATGGCCGGCCTCAAAAGTTGCCTTGGGCGCTATAGGGTGACAGCGTAAAAGTCCACGGTGTTACTTGCGGCTGCTACGACGGGGAACATGATCGCACGAAACAAAAATAGAATCGATGTTTTGCAATTTATGACCATGCAAAACGGTTTCTTTGTCGCCCCAAAAAAACCTGATGCAACATTGCCGCGAATAGGCAACTGGCATCACGCACTCCAACGCAGCATGGGGGGCAGGAACTGAGGGCGGCATATTCGGTGGCGGCATCACAATTTTGATGAAAGAACATCGGAACTGGTGCCAGCCTCATCGTGCATCCATTTCCTGCTGACTTTCGGTCGCATGGGCCTTTCGGCGCAGTAACGCGCGCATGACGGGGCCTGGCAAAACAGCGCAACGGACTTGTAACCGTAAACACGCATAATGAAAGGTACTAGCTGACGCTTAATTAGGGGCGTCAGCGTGCTGATTTTTTCGATTTCGGGAGTTGCCTGCACCTGCGCTGGTGGAGCGTGAAAAATGCGGACTATACGACCCAATGGAGGATCCTTTGGCGGCAAGATACGCTTGGTGCAGGACGTGCGTTAGATCGGTAGTACCGTTTTTGCGGGCAATAATATTACAATGGAATGGCATAGACTGGCAAAGTATTGCTGCCGGCGCACGCCGCGCTGCCCTGTCCATTGCCGGTGCCAAGGTTTCCATCATCAAGCTTAAGGTCCACCTCGTTGGCAACGTCGCAAGGTAAGTTGAAAAACACGATTGCATTGCGAGCGGCAGGGTTTGCGGTGGTAAATCCGGTCGCGACTCCAGGGCCGGGAACAGTCGGATACCCTCCCTGAACAAGCAAATTGGCGGTCGCTTGCGAGACTATCTGAACCGCACCGAAGGTCGTCTTGAGATAGCGCGTAGGATCGCTGCTGTTTATCGTCCCGATGAGACCTGCGTTGTAAAGTTGCCAAGGCGCTTGCGCCACTTCTGAGCCTGCGGTCGCTTGCCCCGTCGCACCGTTGACGGCACCATCTATGCTGCCGTCTCCAATATTCCCCCCAGTGCCTGCGGCTAGAACGGGAACCGTAGTGATGTAATTTTGCGGGTTCGGTAGATCGCCCGGAAGATAGCTGTATCGTTGCTTAAAATACGCCGTCGCGGTGCGAAGGTCGCCAACAATTGCAATAACATCCTTGGCTTTGGCCCCGCTGATAATGCTCTGGCTCGCGAGGATACCACCTAAGAGAAGTCCGATGATGACCAGGACAATCGCGATTTCGACCAGCGTGAAGCCCTTTTGTTTCATGGCCGACTCGTCACGGCGTGCGCAAATATCGCGATGGACCAAGCCGATCCCAGAGCTGACAACGCTATCGCCCCGAGAAGTTGCCAGTTATTGCACAGGGCTATATATCCGGGCGCAGTTGCGACCCACATCATCAGTATCATGATCGCAGGCAAGAGATAAATAGCGTGGAGTAATCGAATTTTCATTTACTAGCCTTGTGGGCAGGTAGGCGTTGGATTACCAAGCCGAACGGGCGTTGACGCCGAGACAGTACACAAAGAAGTGAAAGTAGGGGTGCCAGCACCTGTGCAAAAAGCATAAGGCGCAGTAACGCCGGTACAAGCGACAGGAGGGAAAGAAGGGACGCCTATACCGCTGCCTGTACAAAAAGCAAAGGGGATGCCAGAACCGGTACAGGGGTTTGGAATGCTGAAAGGGGTTGTGGCACCCGTGCAAAACGGAAATGGGATGCTGAGGCCAGTACAAGCGGCTGGTGCTATGAAAGCAGGGGTGCCAACACCTGTGCAAAAAGTATAGGGGGTAGCGACGCCTGTGCAAGAGACTGGTGATATGGCAGGGGTACCTGGGCCTGTGCAAGAAGCAGAGGGAGTGGCGGAAGCGGTGCAACCTGTTGATTGGATATTGGGAATGCCTAGGCCTGTACAAAAGAGATACGGTGTACGCAAGCCGGTGCAAGAGCTTGGAGGTGAAGATGGCGTGTTCGCACCAGTACAAAACAAATATGGAACACCGGAACCGGTGCAGCTAGCGCTCGGGCAATAAGACCTGCATGCCGACACCGTTCCTTCGCTCACCAGTGGCTGCAGCAAATCTTGCGGCAACATATATGTAACCGCGTCGTCGAAAAGACCATTAAAAGCGGCGGCGTTTTCGGTGTATGGGCGCATGATGAAGGTCGTCGTGGTGTTCAACGCGTTTATATTTTCATCGGTATTCAAAGCAGGTGGCGGAGTACTGGGTGTTCCCTGCACCGTCGTCGCACCGAAACCATTTTTCCCATGCGAATAAATGACTACCACAGCGTTAGCAGTAACCAGCGTGGGTGCGACTATTCCGTACCCCTGATTAATTGTCAGTGCTGCGCTCGGGGTAGCTAGTTCGTTGACGTCGAATGGATTGGTTAAGGTTTTCGATGTCCAGTTCTTAGCGACAGGTGCAACCCCATTCGCCACACGGTAGGTAATGAAATTCCCCCATCCGTCCAAGACGGTGTCTCTCGAAATATTGAGCGTGACCCAAGGAACTACTCCATATGCCGCTTGCGCATTTGCTGTACACCCTAAACCAAGCGGTGGCTGCGGTACCTCAGACCCAGTGGGAACTAAGCCAGCGATAGCACTTGGACACGGTAGTCTGCCGTACGTCCGTAAGAAGCCAATCAGTGCAGTTTTGATCTGTGCCTGCTCCGATACAGTCTGACTGTACGCACCGTTATTCAGTCTTGCTACCCACGTCTTGAGGCCCATCGTCAGCAAGATGCCTCCAATGAGCACGACGATTGCCATTTCGGCAAGGGTGAACCCCCGTAGCCTCTGAAACATTATTTTCATTTATTTTATGATTCGCAGAAAATTACTGAATAATGACCAAAGGTATCATAACACTGGCTTTTTTACGGCTCAATGATTCGATATTTTTTGTTTGACGTGATACGTACTAAAATTTGAACTGTTTCTCAGAAAACATCACCCTGACTGACCGTTTTTGGAGCGCCTTGTGTCGTAGACGGCAAATATCGCCTTCGGGTCGATTCTGACACTCTCTGCCGTCGGACCGATCGGCGCCAGCGGAGCAGGCTGGTCCATGTAGGGCGTGGTAGATGGTTTCGTGAGACACAGATTTTTCAGAATTATCGGGCTACAAGGCCATGAGTTTGCGCGCAATTTGCTGCGACTACCAGAGCAAGCCCAGCTGACGCCACACAAGCTGGACGCACAAGCTGGAACAAGACGCTGTCCGCATGCACGCGCCGCCGCGCAATGGGCGGGGGCTCGGCACTCCAGATGCGCTAGATTGGCATCGTAGACGCCGGCGCCGCCGGTGCGCTTGAGTTCGCGACTGATCGTACTACCTGAACAGCAAAGGCGCGTGGCAATGGAACGGATGAAGCACAAATCGTAGGGCATCGTCATGATGACTACCTCTCCTGGGTAGCCGCACGACATGGCGCCCGTGGTCGGAGTTGCGATTTCGCCACGCGCCCTATTGTGCGAAGTAAAAAAAGCCCCAATGCGAACGGTGAGGCTTTTTTACCTAGGCCTGAAGCTGCCTACTTGGCAGCCTCAGCCGCGTAAGGCAAGACGCGCGAGGCGAGACGAGTGTCAGTCTTGAGCAAACTGACTTCATCGGCCAGGATATGCACAGATTCATCGAGCAACACGTCCTTGTCGTTCTTCGCCGCTTTCTCGGCGTCGAGTTCGGCCGCCAACGCCCGTTCGTCGCCCTGCAAGCC
Organism: Janthinobacterium sp.; assembly: GCA_003133225.1. Classification (GTDB taxonomy): domain Bacteria; phylum Pseudomonadota; class Gammaproteobacteria; order Burkholderiales; family Burkholderiaceae_D; genus Janthinobacterium. The sequence continues at coordinate 8,263 of PKWL01000046.1, read as the reverse complement.
GTCGTCGGTACGCATCGCCCCTTTCAACGCGGCGATGCGGGCCGCTTTGATGGACGCTTTGTTGATCGCCTTGTTGAGCACATCTTTCGGATCAGAAATGACCACCAGATCATCATTCCCGTTGGCTGCGGCCGCCAGCAAACGCTGCTCGCGCAGCTTGGTGCGGGCTTCCTGTGCGTCGCGTTCCTTGCGCCGCGCCGCTTCATTTAGAGACATCACGTTATCCTTGCGCTGCTTACGCGCGAGGGCGATATCCTCCTGCAGATATTGGTAATCCTTATCCTTGGCCACGCGCGCTTCGTGCCTACGCTCGAGCAGCGGCACGATCTCTTTCAAGTCGCCGGCCGGGATGAAAGGGGCCGCTTTGATCGAGGTCCACGGCAACGCGTTGTCATAGCTCGATTCGCCAAAGGTGTCGCTGTCGGCCATGGTCGGCAGCTTGATGTCGGGCGTCACGCCGCGCAGCTGGGTGGTGCCGCCGTTGATGCGAAAGAACTGCGCAATCGTCATCTTCAATTCGCCATAATGCACATTGTTGCCTGGCCCAAAGCGGTCGAGGTTAATCAACGTTTGCACCGTTCCCTTGCCGAAGCTCGGCTCGCCGATGATCAAGCCGCGGCCGTAGTCTTGCAACGCGGCGGCGAAAATTTCCGAGGCTGAGGCCGAGCCGCGGTTAATCAAAACGCCCACCGGGCCACTCCAAGCCCGCACCGTGTTGGTATCGCTTTCGACGTCGATCTTGCCCTCGGCATTGCGCTGCTGCACCACCGGTCCCTTGTCGATAAACAGGCCGGTCAGCTCGACAGCTTCGTTGAGCGAACCACCGCCATTGTTGCGCAAGTCGATCAGGACGTTGTCGACCTTGTCCTTTTTGAGTTCGCCCAGCAAACGCGCGACATCGCGCGTGGCGCTCTTGTAATCCTTATCGCCGCGGCGCCGCGCTTCAAAATCCTGATAGAAGGTTGGCAGGGCAATCACCCCCACGCGGCGCTTGACGCCGCCATCCTTGACTTCGATGATGGACTTCTTGGCGGCCTGCTCTTCCATGCTGATCTTTTTGCGCACCAGCGCGATCGCCGCATGCTTGCCGTCCGGACCGGCATCGGCGGGCAACACGTCGAGGCGCACCACGGAATCCTTGGCGCCGCGAATCTGGGCGACGACGTCGTCGATGCGCCAGCCCAACACTTCGGTCACGGCGCCGCTCTCGCCTTGGCCGATGCCGACGATGCGGTCGCCCACTTTCAATTTACCCGACAGGCCGGCCGGACTACCCGGCACAATCTCGCGAACGACGGTGTACTCGTCACGCGTTTGCAAGACGGCGCCGATGCCTTCTAGCGACAGGCGCATCGAAATGTCGAAATTCTCGGACGCGCGCGGGCCCAGGTAATTGGTGTGCGGCTCGATCGACATGGCGTACGCGTTCATGAAAATTTGGAACACGTCTTCGTTATTGAGCTTGCGCGAGCGGCTCAGATAATTCTCGTAACGCTTGTCGAGAGTCTCGCGGATCGCTTTGTCAGCCTTGCCGGCCAGTTTCAAGCGCAGCCAGTCGTTCTTGACGCGCTTGCGCCAAAGGTCGCGCGCTTCGGCCTCTGTTTTCGGCCAAGCCACCTTTTCGCGGTCCAGCTGGTAACTTTCCTCTTGCGTAAAGTCAAATTTAGACTTGAGCAGCTCGCGGGCATAGGTGATGCGCTCGTCGAAACGCTGCTGGTACAGATTGTAGATGGCAAACGGCGCACTCAGATTTTCGCCCTTGATGGCATCGTCGAGCCGGGAGCGGGCGCCGGCGAACTGGTCGAGATCGGCCTGCACGAAGAACAGTTTCTCGGCATCGAGCGACTTGAAATAACGGTCGAAGATCTTCTCCGACATCGCATCGTCAAGCGGCAGCGGCTTGTAATGGTAGCGCGACAGTACGCGCGAAGCCCATAGCGCCGCCTGCGTTTGCTGGGCCAACGGCTTCATCAGGGGCGCAGCAGCCAGGTTTTCCGACTGGGCAGCGCCGGCCTCAGCCGACATGGCAAGCGCCAGAGCGAGCAACATGATTTGCTTCTTCATCGGCTTCTCCAAAAGGTAAAAATGGGAACAATACAAGTTCAAATGATTCTACAGGATACAGGGCCCATACAGGGCCCACTATAAGCGCCACTCCCGACAGTTTTGCAGGGCCAGCTTAAAAGGACATTAAGGCGCCGGCAGGCGCATGACAAAGTCCATCAAACCGGGTTGCAACATTGCCGATAGCGACCACAGCAAGCCCCCGATGACCAGGTAAGGCCAGGAGCGCCACGCGATTTTCCAGTCGATCGACGAGGGCCAGCAGGCCAGAAATTGCGGCGCAACGGCGAACGTCAGCAACAAGTCGAACGGCTCGAAACGCCAGCCCGGGCGCGTACGCCAAGCGGCGACGAGGTAGGGCAATGCTAATAGGAGGAACGGCGCCAACGCGGCGGGCGCCGCGTTATACCAGCGCACCCGCGTTAGCACGACCGAACCGAGTTCCCAGCCACGCCCGACCCGGCGCGGAATAATGGAAAAAGATGCCGGACGCGCCGCAGTGAGTAGGCCGACCGAGAAATGCGCAAGCTCGTGGCAAATCGTGCCTGCCAAGGTGAACAGGAAGAAAAAAGGATGTCTCGCAGAAAGAAAACGGAGCGCGACGGCGAGCAAGATCGATGGCGCAAGATATCCTATAACGGCGCCGTGGCGGCACACAAAGGCCGGCACCAGAACGGAGCAAGTGATCGACATTGCGCTAGCGGGCCGTTTGGCCCGTCATGGGAAGTGTTGGCGGGATATCACCGACACCCTGACCCGCATAAAAACAGCGTCCACACGCCTGACGGTAACGGTCATTGCCGCCGATGCTGATCTGCTCGCCGGCCATGACCCGCTTGCCATCTTGATCCACGCGAATGTTCATGGTCGCCTTCTTGCCACAAGCGCAAATGTTTTTAAGCTCTTCGATGTCATCTGACAGGGCCAACAAGTAGGCCGAACCAGGAAATGGTACGCCCCTAAAGTCGGTGCGCAGACCATAACAAATCACGGGCACGCCTTTCATTTGCGCCAGCATATGCAGCTGCTGCACTTGAGCGGTGGTGAGGAACTGCGCTTCATCGACCAGAACGCAGGCCACTTGCGGTATCCCATACAAAAAATCGGTATCGGCATCAAACACGTCAACCAGGCGCTGCGGTCCCAGGCGCGACGTTACCTTGCCCACGCCGTAGCGGCTGTCAATGGCTGCCGTATACAGACGCACCGTTTGGCCTTGTTCTTCGTAGTTGTGCGCCACTTGCAGCAACGCAGTCGACTTGCCTGCGTTCATGCTTGAATATCGAAAATAAAGTTTTGCCAATGCTAAATCCGCTTGGTGGGTGGGTCGTCTTGCAGGGAAATAGAAAACTTGGGAAGTAGGCAATTATAAACGGGACGTCCGCTTGCGCCAGCAAAATTAGCATGGCGCCACTGCCAATCTACACCTTGTTTGCGCATTCGCGTCCCGCGTAATGGCCGTGCCGCCGGCGTAGCCCAGTTTGTTGCGCTACATCGTGTCCGTCAGTGCGGCGATGCGCCCCGCCAGTGCCCCGTTTTCGGCTTTCAGCGCGACATTTATTTCCTTGAGTGCGCTGATCTCGGCGCGCAGTACATCCACCTCGGCGGGGCCATTTGCTGGCTCTCTGGGGGTTCGGGACGATGCCCTTTGCTCACGTATTTCCTTGGCAGCTTGCTGCAAACTTTTTTTGCCGCCTCCCAGCGCGGATAATTGCTGCGCTTCGGACAAGGATGAAATGGTCGCCGCGGCATGGATCGAAATGGTGCCCGATCTGACGGCGTCGACCAGTTCCAACGTGGCGCCCCTCTGAATTTTTTCGATCTGGACAATCGTTTTGCTGCTCAGGCGGGCCTCCTTGGCAACATCCTCTCGCGTACTGAGCGGTGACGGCGCCGACTCGCTGTGTGACGGAGCACTTTCCAGCTTGCTCATCTGCAGGGCAATTTTAGCTGATACGATGTCTTTTTTGCGCAGGGCCAGCACGCCTCGCTGAAAGTTAGATACGCTGCGCCGCGCGAGATGGTTATCGATCATCCACAACAAGACGTCGTCAATCGCTTCGAAGCTGGTATTTTGCAAGGTCTTGAAGCTGATGCCGTGCTGGCGACAGATGGCGTAGCGGTTGTGGCCGTCGATCAGAACGTCGCCCCACAGCACCAGCGCGTCGCGGCAGCCTTCGGCCAGTAAGCTACGCTCTAGCGCCGCGAATTCGATTTCGGTGAGGGGATCGATGTAAGAGCGAAGCACCTCGTTGATCTTTATATTCATAATCGTCCTAATGGAGCGGCGCAGGCAATTCGCCCATAAAGTGGCAAGCGCACCCTGCAATGTCGCAGCCACAGATGCTACACCATCTGTGCCAAGCAAAAAATGCACTATGGCAAAAGATGCTCAAAAATCCGGCTCGAATGGCTGGGCAGCATAAGGTGGATCGGTACGCCCAGCCAGACCAGCCCATCAGCTGGTGATTTTGGCCATAAATTATGCTAGAATCTCGCCTCGTTGCCCGGGTGGTGAAACTGGTAGACACCCGAGACTTAAAATCTCGTGTTCGTAAGGACGTACCGGTTCGATTCCGGTCCCGGGCACCAACTAAAATCAAGACCTTAGCGACATGCGCGGCGATATGTGGCCCATTCCGCAAAACGGGATGTTTCCGCAAACATCACAACGTCTGTGGGTTCCATTCCCGCCCTCTTCGCCATTGCAACCCATCGTGGAGCCATAATTTCCCTTTTTTGGAGGGAATACAGGGGTTGCAAGCCCAAACCGGCGGAGCTTGTCCAGTTCGCCAAAAAATAAGGTGCTGGAAAACCGGTTTGGCAAGGTTCCCGCATGAAAAAAATCACAACGTGGTTTTTTGTACAACTTTTCAGCCTCAAATGGACTGAAATTTGATGATCTAGCACTGTGCCGAAAAACCCATTTTACGACACTACACAAATGATATCAGTCGGCTATAATGTAATCATTGATATTAAATTTAATGGGTGAAATCAATGGCATCCGTCACCGTCCGCAACTTACCTGATGAAACGCACCGCGCCTTGCGTGTGCGTGCCGCTACCCATGGCCGCAGTACCGAGGCTGAAATCCGGGCGATCCTCGAATGTGCTGTTCGGCCCGAGGGTCGGATTAAGCTCGGCACCCTGCTAGCCGAAATTGGCCGCGAAGTGGGCTGCATCGACCTTGAGATCGAACGCGATAGGACGCCAGCCGAACCGATGATTTTTGAATGATCCTGCTCGATACCAACGTCGTTTCTGAGCCATTGAAAGCGGCAGGCAACACGAACGTACTTGCTTGGATTGACGCGCAGATCATCGAAACGCTGTATCTCTCGACAATCAGCCTGGCGGAACTGCGCTTCGGTATCGCTGCGCTGCCAGAGGGCAAACGCAAGGATATGCTTCATTTCAGTCTTGAGCAGCGCATCTTGCCGTTGTTCGCGGGTCGCATCCTGCCGTTTGATGACCCTGCATCGCAATCGTATGCAACGCTCCGCGCCCGCGCTCGCGCCGCTGGGCAAGCCATTGCGTCCGCAGACGGCTATATCGCTGCCATCGCGGCGACGCATGGTTTCGCGGTAGCCACGCGCGACACGTTGCCTTTTGAGGCCGCCGGCTTGGCTGTCATCAACCCTTGGACGTGGCAGGCGCATTGACGCCCATAGGATGAAGTGACTTTAAGCGGGTTGGTTGGCTTGATGGAATTCTGGGCGGTTCCGGCTTGAAACCCCAACTGGACAAATTCCGGCTTGGGCTTACAACCCCAATACGGCAAGCGGTCTGACCAGGGTTAAAGCGGGCCTACCGGGTTTATCGATCGCGTAAAAACGTTTCCCGCCCCTGTCACCTATGCCACTGACAATTTTGCCGCGGCGAATCGATTTCACTGCCCCGATGCTTTGGAAAAAGCTGGTGTGTTCAGAATTTGTTATAATTGCTCAAAATCAATATACATTGTTTATTTAACGATATTTTACGGGCCCGACATGGAAGAGCAGCATCCAAAACAATCGGCGACGTCCCGGACCGATTTGGCCATGGCTAAATTCGTCGAGGCTGGCATCGCACGCCAAGAGACACACGGCCGGGCCGATGCTGCGGCATATCTGACCGAAAACGGCGTCAACTTCAACGTCGTTGTCCGCGTCCTAGCTGAGCCTGACCGTCGACGCGTTACCGACGCTCTTCCGCCAGCACCAGCCGCCACATCCTAGCGCTCGCATGTCGCGCGCAGGTTCTTGGTTGTCCGGTCACTGTTGTGACGTGGCCGGACATTTCCGAAGGCGGCCAAAACATCATTTGGAAGAGTCAAGCCACTTAACCTGATGCGGCATGGGCATGACATACTGACGTTGCCGCCCGACCATAGCTCGACTATCGCTAGTTCAACCGGCACCCCATTCTAGAACTGGTCTTCAGTGAGCGCCAGGACGCCGGCGCTGCCGTCGATGATGGCGATGCGTAAGCTTGGCGCCTGCGATAGCAGATGGTCGGCAAAGAAGCGCGCGGTGCCGATCTTGGCTTCGAAAAACTGCTGGTCGCCGGCGCCGGCCGCCAGCTTGTCGTGCGCGATGATGGCCGAGCGCGCCATCTGCCAGCCGCCCAACACGATGCCGGCCAGTTTCAAGTAAGGCACGCTGCCGGCGAAGACGGCCAAGATGTCCGACTTCATGTTGGCCGCCACGTAAGTAACCACCGCTTCCAAGTCCGAGCTGGCGCCCGAGAGGCGGCTCAAGATCGCCTTGAAGTGGGCGCCATGCGCGCCGTCCGTCAGGCGCGCCAGTTGCGCTTCGGTCGCGCGCACCTGGGCGATGATGCCGTGGGCCACCGCGCCGCCGTCGCGCGCCGTCTTGCGCCCGACCAGGTCGTTGGCTTGGATCGCCGTCGTGCCTTCGTAAATCGTCAAGATCTTGGAATCGCGGTAATGCTGGGCGGCGCCCGCCTCTTCGATGAATCCCATGCCGCCGTGCACTTGCACGCCATCGCGGGTGACGTCTTGCGACATTTCCGTCGACCAGCCCTTGATGACCGGCACCAGGTATTCATACACGGCCAGGTTGGCGGCGCGCTGGGCCGCATCCGGATGGTGGTGCGCGACGTCGCTGATGGCCGCGCCGACATAGGCAAGAGCGCGCGCCGCCTCCGTTTGCGCGCGCATCGACATCAGCATGCGGCGTACGTCCGGATGGTGAATGATCGACACCGGCCCGGCCGAGCCGGCTAGGTCGCGCGACTGCACGCGGTCCTTGGCGAACGCCACCGCTTTCTGATAGGCGCGCTCGGCCAAGCCGATGCCTTGCATGCCGACCCCGAAGCGGGCCGCGTTCATCATGATGAACATGTATTCCAGGCCGCGGTTCTCCTCGCCCACCAAAGTGCCGATGGCGCCGCCATGGTCGCCGAACTGCAGCACCGCGGTCGGGCTGGCCTTGATGCCCAGCTTGTGCTCGATCGAGACGCACTGCACGTCGTTGCGCGCCCCTAGCTTGCCGTCGGCGTCCACTAGGAACTTGGGCACGACGAAGAGGGAAATGCCCTTGACGCCGGCGGGGGCGTCGGGCGTGCGCGCCAGCACCAGGTGGATGATGTTCTCCGCCAAGTCGTGCTCGCCGTAAGTGATGAAAATCTTGGTGCCGAACACTTTATAGGTGGCGTCGCCCTGCGGCACGGCGCGCGTGCGCACCGCCGCCAGATCGGAACCGGCTTGCGGCTCGGTCAGGTTCATGGTGCCGGTCCAGCGCCCGCCGATGAGCGGCTCCAGATAGGTGGCCTTTTGCGCGGCGCTGCCGGCAGTGAGCAAGGCTTCGATCGCGCCATCTGACAGCATGGCCACCAGGGCGAACGAGATGCTGGCCGAATTGAGCATTTCGATGCAAGGCGTCGCTAGCAACTTGGGCAAGCCTTGGCCGCCGAATTCTAGCGGATGCTGCACACCTTGCCAGCCGGCCTCGGCAAACGCCTTGAAGGCTTCCTTGAAGCCTTTGGAGGTCGTCACCTGGCCGTCGTGCCAGTAGCTTGGCTCCTTGTCGCTGGCGGCGTTTAACGGCGCCACCACCGCGGCGCAAAATTTCCCGTTTTCTTCCAGCACGGCTTCGGCCGTGTCGGAGGTCGCGTCCGAGCAGCCCGGCAAGGCATTGACTTCGCCCAAACCGGCCACTTCGTTCATGACGAACAACATTTCTTTTAGGGG